>WTGF01000065.1 GCA_011525385.1 Chloroflexota bacterium
GGTGCCGGAGGTGGGAGTCGAACCCACACACCCGAAGGTACACGAGTTTGAGTCGTGCGCGTCTGCCAATTCCGCCACTCCGGCTTGCGGTTCGATAGTGTACGAAGCGGCATAGGCAAAGTCAATGGCAAACAGGTCTTTATGCAAGGAAATCGCAGCAGCTAATTTGACCACCGAGATTTAACCGCTTGCATGCAAAAAAGGAGACCATTTGGCGGTAGGTGTCTACGCGACGCGGCGGGTCGCCGAAAAACCTAGCCGGAACGGTGGGCGAGCCAAGGCTCGCCCCTACAATCACCCTGCGATTTGTTGCAGGACTTACTTGGATTTACTTCTGTGGTTAAACTAATATGCTGCGATTGCCCAGGATTCGCTCATGACGCGAATAGCCAACTTCTGTCCAACTTGCGGCAAGGCGCTCGTGCGCCGGCGCCACAGCGGGCGCGAACGTCCCTATTGCCTCAACTGCCAGGCGCCGATCTACTTCGACCCGAAAGTAGCCGTCGTCGTTTTCCTTGAGCGGAACGACGAGGTATTGCTGATTCGGCGAGCGGTGGACCCAGGCAAAGGCAAATGGGCGCTCCCCGCCGGCTTCGTCGACTATGACGAAGCGCCCGAAGAGGCTGCCGCGCGCGAGACCTTGGAAGAAACCTCCCTGCAAGTGCGAATCGACAAGTTGCTGGAAGTCTTCCCCAGAAAAGACGACGGCCTGGCGGATATCGTCATCGCCTACAGCGCCTCAATACTGTCAGGCGAACCCTGTGCCGGGGATGACGCCGACGAAGTCGGCTGGTTCAGCCGCGACAGCTTGCCGCCGCTGGTTTTTTATCCTTCGATTACGCTCACTGCCAGGTGGCGCGCGGGACAATTGGAGACTTGATCGCAGGCCTCAGCGAATCCTCAAGCGCCCAACTTGTGTTGCCCATAGGGCAGCAAGAAAAGCGGAAGCCGCGAATCAGGCGGGATCGTCACGCCCCATACCGATCAAGCGCATAATACGCGAGGCGAATGCCAAGAGATAACTGTAGACAATTGAAGCGCCAACGCGGGTCGCGTTGCGCCCATCATCCAGCGACTTGTAGATGGCGCGCGCCTCGCTGAAGTGACGTCGGGCGCTCGCGAAGTCCCACTGCGATTGGCAGACCGCGCCTATGGCATACAAGTAGCGCGCTTCGTAAGCCGGGTTATGCGCCTCGCGCGCTCGTTCCACGGCTCTGCCAAAATATGATATTGCGCTATCGAATTCCCCTCGCATCTCTTGCCACTGGCCGAGCATGCCCAAGGTATACATCTCGTAGGGTTTGTGCTCCACATCTTGCGAAAGCGCCAGCATTTGATCGAAATAATTGCGCGCCTCGTCGAAGTCCCGCGCGGCGAGCATGGTCATCGCCAAGGTGTACAAGCGCATAAATTCGTGGAATATCGCCTCCATACCGCGGGCAACTTCCAGGGCGGTCAACTGCTGTTCCAAACCTTTCTCGAAACTCTGGCTGTCTTGCGCCAGCACCAATCCCTGCTGCCCGATGATGACACTTTCCAGCAGCCGATCCCTGATCGACTTCGCCTTCTGCAAGGCAATCAGCAAACCATCATTGGCTTTGCTGTACTGCCCCGCGCGGATGAAAGAATTCGACAACATGAGAACGGCGCGGGCTTCCAACGACGCGTCCTTGAGTTCGCGCGCAATATCGATCACCTTCCAGGCATGTTTCCTGGCATCGCCGGGGTTGGAGGCGATTTCGCCCAGCCCCAAAAGCGACTGAGCATATCGGCGCATATCGCCCGCGTCATATGTGAGGTCGACGGCGCTGCGATAGTCTTCATACGCTTCCATGGTTTGGAAATAGCCCTCGCGTGAAACGCGAGCCCGCGCCAGCAACCCGTCAACTGTCAAGCCGCTGGAGCGAATCTGCCGCGCCAATTCGATCGCCTCGTTGCTGTAGTCGCGGGCGAAGTCAAAATGCCCCAAGGAACACTGCGCTTGCGCCAGACCCAAAAGCGCGATGATCTCAATGCTATAGTGCCGCTCGCGGCGAGCCATCGTCAACTCAACATGGCAGCGATCCACCACTTCGTGGAAACTGCCGGATTTCAGCAACTCACCGATATCGTAGCGCAAGCTGTCGGTTTTCGTCGACATCGCCTTCCCTCAAAATGCGCCATCCTACAAATTATACGGCATTTTCCGTGAATCGATGCAAGATGCGTAAAACAAGCCCGGCTCTTGCGAGTCCCGCTCAACCGCGACGTTCGCGTCTCACTATCCCTTTAATGCCGCGTACCAGAGCAATCGTCCAATCCATAGACTGATGCGGCAAGAACCTGCTGAAGCAAGCGAACAGGCGCCGTTGTCGCGCTTCACGCGGATACAAATCCGCCGCGCGTTGAAAATGATAACTGGCCTTCCCCCGATTGCCGAGTTTCCACCAATTGACCGCAACGACATGATGACGAGCGGCCAACTTACGATCAAACTCCTCCGCGCTCATGCAACGTTCCCAACCATAATGGCGCGCGTTCTCCACCGTCTTGAGGCGCCCAAGCGCCCCCTGCAAGCGGTCATCGGACAGCATATCGCCGTGCATTCGCCGATATACCAGTCGATCATTGATGCCGTAAAACTTGTGTTTTGACGCCAATCGCAGGAAAAGATCCCAGTCCTCGGCGCTGCGGTATTCCGGATCGTCCTCGAAGCCGCCGATCTCACGCAGTACCTCGGTCCTGATCATGGTGGAGCTGATTAATATGTGGTTGCCGGTCAGGCGCAGCAATTCGCAAAAGATGTCATGAGAAAAACTCGGGAAAGGAGAGGTCTCGATGTGAGTGCGCCCGTCGCCGGCGACAAACTGGTAATAGGTGTGCAGCACATCAATATCCGAACGCTGAAGAAATACGCCCAGACCGGTTTCTACCTTGTTCGCCGCAAGCTGATCGTCCGCGTCCAGAAAATGAATGTATTCGCCGCGCGCTTCCCAAATGCCTCGATTGCGCGCTATCGCCGGTCCTTGATTCTCCTGGCGGATGTAGCGTATGCGACCGCCATATTCCCCGAGCAGATGCTCGCCGGTGCCATCCGTGCTGCCGTCGTCGATCACGATGACTTCGCAGTTTTGATATGTCTGCGCCAGGCAACTGTCGATGGCCTCGCAAACAAAGCGCTTGCGGTTGAAGGTCGGGATCACGATGCTGACCAGTGGATTGCTTTCCATCAGATTGTCGGGCAGATTGTCGGAAATAGGATCGCCTGGTATTCGCATTCCAAGTTCACGCCCTTGATGTCACACTTTGGCTCGCGTCACGGTCTGATGGTCGGAGTCCCGCCTATGGCGCCGGCAAGCCAGCCCAGCGCGTTGCTGGCCGTCTGTACGCGCCACCAGCGATAGCCCTGGTTGTCGTAGGGCCCGGCGAGGATGGCAACATAATCACCGGCAAATAGTCCGCCGATAATCGTATGACTTGTTGACGGACCCGCTCGCAAATTCAGGTTCTGCACCGCGCGTAATTGCTGACCCGGGTAATACTCGCTATTCTCTATGACCGCGTGCGGAACCGGAGCGGCGCCGATATTACCTGTCCCAAAAGCGGGATTCCGTGCCAGATCCGCGCTGTCCGTGATGAGACCGCCGTCAACGTTTACGGTGTATTGACGCCCATGTACCGTTACCACCACCGCGCTGCGGTCCGAATACCATTTTATAGATTCCGGCGCGGCGTCGCCGATCGGGCCGGAAAGCCGCAAGCCCGCACTATTGTACAGCGAGACCGGCGCATTGTCGTAGGGACCACCCGGCCGACCCAGGGCCACGATCTGACCGTTGGGGCGGCGCGCGGCATCTCGCACCCACAGTCCGGCGGAAGAGGCGTCAAAGACAAGGCGCTCTCCTCGCAAGTCGCTGTTGACCTGGGCGATAATCACCCGCCCATCGGCGCGTCGACCACTGACAACGATACCGCTGCCGTCTGGATTCCAGTGTCCATAGTCATAGCGGAAGAACTCCGGCGCTTGTTTCGCGTAGTCGTCATCCCGCACGGCCTGTACAACTGCGAGCGCTTGACGGCCCTCCGCTGTCAACTCCAGGGTTAGCAGAATATCGCTGCGTCCGCGGATGGGCGACCAGGCGACATCGATCGTTTTCCAGTTCTGCGCGTTGCTCCGATTGACAAGTTGACAAGATAAATAAGCGTCCGTCGCGCAATCGCGGATCACCGCATAGGTCGGATCAGTTGGGGTCTCGCGCAAAGGCTGCCAAAACCAAACACCCGCATTGACAGTGTCCTGGTCCGGCGGCGGATCAATTCGGAAGCTGAACTGTGTGCCGTCCGCCGACCAATCGATCTCCACGACACGATTCTTGTTGACCTCGCTGCTCGGGACCCCATACCCCTCGTGGAAGGGCGAGTATGGCATCGCCCCTTCGTTCGCGGCGCCGATAGGCCGGTACCATAACATGCCGAGTTGATCCGTGCGCAAATAACTGCCGGGCGCAGCGGGATTGGGCGAAAAGAGCACGACCCCGCCTCGTAACTGCAGATCCTGGTAGTTGAAGGGCTGATCAAAGCCAACATCGTATTGATAAACCGAGGCGCCGGCAGTATTGATGGACGCCGGCGCGAAGACCGGCGGAGGTATTTGCTCGACGATGAGCTCCTGGCGAACGGCGACGGTCGGTTGGAATCGCGTCGGCGTCCGAGTCGGCGTGAAGGTCGCCGCTCCAAATTGGGCTTGAGAAGTCGACGGCAATTGCGTACTGGCAGGCAAGCGGTCCGCGCCTTGGGTTGCCGATGCCAGGACGGGCGTCGATGCGACCGGCGCTGCAGAGGGCAACGCAGTTGGTACCGCTGTCCAGGTTACCAGCGTCGTCGCTTGTGGGACAGGACTTGCGATGAGCCGCGCAAGCTCGGTCTCATCAAGGGTCGGCAAAGGCGTCAAGGTAGGCAAAAGCGCGCTGGCAGTCGCCTCAGCCCTTGGAGTCCCTACAGAGCGGACGACAATTTCAGGAAGGGTTGTCGGCGTCGCGGTCTCGTCGGACTCCCCCGCAGCGGCCTCAGTCGCTGTCGCCGTGCGCGGCAAGATTCTGGTGGGACTGGCCCTCAGCGTCGCCGTCGGCACAGAAGTATGGGTCGATGACGGAACAGCCCTATCAGTGACAGGGGGTTCAGCCGTGTCGCTTGGCGGAAACGTCTCCGTAGCGCTTGGGACTGGCGTTTCGGTACGGGCGGGCTGATTAGTAGGAGAGGATGTCGGCTCGAAGCTAGCCGTCGGCGTCGGTTGTGCCATTGTTGTTAAGCTGGGCGCGATAGTGTCAGTGATCGCAGGTAGATCGATATCTGTGGGCGAAGATTGAGCGGTAGGCGTGGGAAGTTTCTCCGCAACTCTGGTTTCCGTCGGTAGTTCCACCAGATCAGTCGCCTCCGGGGTTCTGGTTTCTATAGGCACAAGCGTAAGCGTGACTTCGGGGCGACGCAGATTGCATGCGCCAACTACCAGGGTGACGGCAATGTAAAACAGGCATCTGCTTATGTAAACCGCGTCCCCCGTCCGACGAGAAGGCAACCTATTTTGCGTGGCGCGACATTCCTGTGACCTATTCGCTGCCGCCGCGCGGCTGCCAGCGTCCACATCAAGCTCCAAACGACGTACAAGATCTCGCTCAAGGGATGTCCTTCGATTATATCAATCCGAGTTGGATTTGTAGCGCGGCAGCCCGCCAAATAGCCTCAGATCCGCTCGTCGTGGAGCCTGCTGATTCAATCGAAATAGCTGCGCTGCGCGGACCGCTGATGCTGGCGCACGCTCATTTGTCTTGTTCAAGTATTCCTGCGCAAATTCGTTTATGTCTGCAACAGCGTTTCCAATTCGGCGCTTACGCTCGCTTGGTCCAATACCCCGAACCACTTCTGCACGATTTCGCCGTCAGCGCCAACCAGGACGTATTGCGCTTGCGCGGTAATGCCCAATTCACGCCGGATGCCGTCTTGCCTGTCGTCATCCAGATCAAGCAGCACAAACTCGATTCGATCGCTAAAGGTCTCTTGCAGCCCGTTCACGACGGGCACATTACGCCGACAAGTCGGTCACCAATTGGCAAAGGAATCGTAAAACGTGAAGCTGATGACCTCCTCTACCGGCGCCGGTTCTTCTTCCACTACTGCCGACGTGTCGCTAGATGACGCAGGCGCTTTTGCCGCTGCGTCTTTGGAGTCGCCAAACAGCATCGAGGAAACCGCCGAACATCCGCTCATGACGACCAGCGAGCCGAACAAGAGCAGGACAAGCTTTGCAAATGACTTCATACGCGCCCCCACATCTTAATACGGACGTCCTTTAGGCTACCAGGAATTGCTAACAAAAAGCTTAACAAGCCGATAATACCATTGCGAAAAGAAACTCTACGCGCTTGATTGATGTTCTTCCAGTGAGCAACATCAGGCTCGCAAATAGCGCTCAATACATTCAGTGCTGAAGGAACTGCTCCGCAAAGGACAATTCCGCGCGCCGCCTGCGGAAGGTGAGCGGCGGAGCGATAACATGCGCTTGATAGTGCCGAACCAGTATTTCCAGATACTCGGGGAGCGGCGTATAGCGGATCCCCAATATCTCCTTGCTACGGCCGTTGTCCAGCGCGCTCATCCAGCGCTCGCTGAAAGGAGAACAATCGGGCAGGAATCCGTTTGCCTCCAGCTCCGTGCGCTTGACCCGCAATACGTGAAGGTCAACCCCCATGATTGCTGCCATCAGCGACAAGAATTCATCCAGGCCAAGGTGTTCATCCTGGGCGATGTTAAAGGCCTCGCCTTTTCCTTCGCCAGTTTTGATTATACGCCTGATCGCAGATACCACATCCAGCGCGTAGACATGATTAAGGGCGAAATTCGGCGCCTCCGGAAGGAGCAAAACGCCGCCGTCCCGCAGTCGCAGAAAATAGTTGTAAAGCCGATGAAATTGATCGCGTACGCTGTTGACCATGGGTAAACGCAGGGAGGTATAGGGAAACTTGGAGCGTTGCCACTCCCGGCGGAAGTGGTCTTCCACCTCGCGCTTTTGTACGCCATAGAGCCATTCTTCATAGGCGTAGGAATTCTCCCCAGGCGCGTCAATGACAGGACCTTCATAGTCATCTTCATGAAACGGACGCTCAAGTCCTTCGCGCACCAGGTAAACCTGCCCGCTGCTGATCACAATGTAATGGTCGACATTGTCCCGAAAGATGTTTATGGCTGTTTCCGCTTCCTCCTGACGGAACATAACAAAGTCAACGACGACGTCGAAGCGTTTCGCCAAGAGCGCGCGGCGCATTTGCTTGCTGTCGGTGCGATCGGCGTGCAAGCGATGGATGGAGCGTGGCAGGTCGTCCTGGGTGATGCCGCGATTGAGCAAAGTCAGGTCAGCGCCGCTTTCAGCAAGCTGCTTGGCCAGGTAATAACCCATGTTGCGGGTTCCGCCGATGATGAGGATCTTTTTCGACATAAGCCTGGATTCCATTTCAAAACAAATGTCTATTTGTGGCGACAAGCCAGTTTCTACACTGCCTTCAATTTTAGCAGCAAATTCACTAATCCGACTCAAATAAGGTCGGCTTCCCGGTGGCGATGCGCACAGTTGTCACCGGCAAAGTCCACTTAACCCTTGCGATGGCGGGGGACGAACCGATATAATGCGCTCCTTGCAGCATGGCCCTGTAGCTCAATTTGGCAGAGCAAGCGACTCTTAATCGTTAGGTTGAAGGTTCGAGTCCTTCCGGGGTCATTTGACGACTGGCAACTCGGTTTCGAACAAGAATCCTCAAGCGCGGGCGCCTCTGAACAGCGACGCCCTATTCTTTTCAGCAATCCATGCTTCGTGATAAAACTCAGCCGATCGCGCGCTGCAAACCAGAGAGGTATCCCATGCGCATGCGCTTGCTGACTTCCGCGTCCGGCACACTCATCTCGACGCCGTGAAACATGCCGGCATAAACAAGCAGGTCCGTTGGCACGCCAGCCGCCATCAGTCGCTGCGCATAATCGATGTTTTCATCGCGGAACAAATCCTGCGTGCCAACTATGACGAGCGCGGGCGGCAATCCCGTCAAGTCCGTCGCGCGCGCCGCCGCCGCATACGGTGATACCTTGTCCGTGCCGTACTCATCGCCCAGATACATTCGCCAAGCCTTCATAGACACATCCCGGTTCCAGGTTGTTGGACAAGTATCTTCGTGTCCCGACGGCGTATCATGGGTATCGTCGATCATGGGATAGATCATCAATTGGTAAGCGAGATCGGGACCCTTGTTGTCGCGATTATAGAGCGCCAAACCGGCAGTCAAGCCGCCGCCGGCGCTGCGGCCGCCGATGGCGATCCGTTCGCTATCTATGCCCAACTCGTCGCTATTGTCGGCCATCCAGTTTAGCGCGGCGAAACAGTCGGCGATGCTTTCTTTGTAGGTCGATTCGGGCGCAAGACGATAATCCACCGAGACAACCGTGCAGCCGACAAACTCGGCGAATTCAATGCAAGGGGCGTCATCGCGCGCTTCACCCACGATATAGCCGCCGCCGTGCATCCAGTTCAGCCCCCCGCGCGGCCCGGGACCCGGCGGCCTGTATATGACTATGGGAATATCGCAATCGGGACCCGGGATGGTCAACTCTTCGATAGTTACATCGGTCGGTGGGAGGTTGGCGCGCGCCTCGCGGTTGCGCGCCAAAGTCATCTCGCGCCCTAAGGGCGGGTCATCGCCGATGGCGATATAGCGCTCTGCCGGGTTATCGTTGATGGCGTGCGCGATTTCGGGGTCTAGCTTGTCGTAGAATGACATAGTGTGGCTCCCTGTCAAATGTTTTGCGATAAAGCTCTATTGCTTGGTGGATGTAGATTAACGCAGTTGAAAAAACATGACAACTTTGTAAGATTGTTGAGGACAAAAGGAGGGTTCGATGCTGGAAATTCAAGTCATGTTGGAAGTCCCGCTGAAAATAGCGGCGGGCTTGGCGAGTGGCCAGTTGGAGCGCGTTGGCGGAGTTATCGTCGATGCAACTAGCAAGCAAGTCGTTTCCTGGTTGCGCGAAGGCGGGCAGCTGGCCAGCAATCCCAGCCCGGCTGGGGGCTTGCTTGATTCTTTACTGAACTTTAACACAGGCGGGCTGATGAACACTTTGATGGGTGCAGTCAATATCGCGGCAACAGCCCAATCCCACTATCGCATTATGCAGCAGATGGTGCGCTTAGAAACTTTGATTACGATTTCTAGTGGCATAGGCGTACTCAATCTGGCTGCCACAATGTTTTCTCACGCTGTCCTAACAAAGCGATTGAATGACCTTGAAACGAAGATTGAACTTCTTTACAAATCTATCGGGGCAGAGTTTGAAAAGGACCGTCAGGCGAAGCTCAAAGCGGCAACACTTGCCGCCAAGAACGCCTTTGGCATGGAAAAGCGCAAAAACAAAGAGTTGCAAGCCCATAACGCGATAGACCGCTTTGATGAAGTCCGGCAGTTCCTGCTGCACGATTTCGAAGAACTTTTCAAGAAATCGCGATCACTGGAGCAGACGGTAAGCGCTCTGGCGCACGCCATGGACATGGACAGCCTGCTCGTTCGCTGCCATCTGGAACTGGACGAGCTCAGCAGCGCCAGGAATCACTTGGAAGGAAACTCAAGTTTCTACGAGCAGTGCGTCAACGAGCTCGTGGGTAAATGCTTGGGCTATCATCGCGCCCGCTTTTTTCATAAATCCGTCAAAAAAGCGGATTTGTACCGCGTTATTGCGATAGAAGATTGGCTGCATCGCAATGATAAGGCATGGCAAAGCGACAAGACCGATGATGTGTGTATGAAAGTCGTAAATGCGTATCGAAAGGATTTCTGGAATGATAAGGCGATAAAGGACATCAATCCCAAGAATTCGAAGCTGCCGACTCTGGCGGATAGAATTGCTTACGCGGAATTGCTGATCGAAAAGTTCGAAGGCTTTAGAGGCTTTAGAGCTGAGTTGGAAGGCATTGCGCGGCTGGGCATCACCTACTCAGAATGGGAGCGGCAGCAAGAAGAGGCACTGACTCAAGCGGGGCTTGATCTCGAAGAATACGATGACTACGCGCTGCTTGTCGACAAACGCTGGCTCGACAAACAACCAGCCGCCTGAGATCCCGGGGGAACGCTACCGCCCCCCAAAACCAGTCGCCATAACCGCCCGCGTAATCTGCCGCTGGAAAATAATGTAAACCAGCAACACCGGCGCCGAAGTCAACACCGCCCCAGCCATCACAATGCCCTGGTAACTCCAGTATTCCCCGATGAATACCACCAGCCCCACCGGCAAGGTCCGCATCTCGTCGGAATTGAGCACCACCAGCGGCCAGGTGAAGTCGTTCCAAATAAAGAGGAAGGTGAATATGCCCAGCGTGGCCACCGCCGGGCGCGACAGCGGCAAGAACACGCGCCAGTAAATGCCGAAAGCGCTGGCGCCATCGATGACGGCCGCTTCCGCCAACTCCTTCGGGATGGCCAGGAAGAACTGGCGCATGAAGAAGACGCCGAAGAAGCCAGCCAGCGGCGGCCATATCAGCGCGTGATGAGTGTCAATCCAGCCCAAAGCGCGCATGAGCATAAAACTGGGTATCAGCAGCATAATGCCCGGAACCAGGAAGGACGCGCCCAAGCCAAAGAAAAGCACAGTCTTGCCCGGGAAGCGCAAACGGGCGAAGGCGTAACCCGCCATCGACGTCACCAGCAAGACGCCCAGCGTGCTGGCAGAAGTGACATAAACACTGTTGAACATCCAGCGCAGCACCGACAATTCTTGCTTCGACAGTTTCGTGTTGAGGATTTCGTCGAAGTTAGCCAAGGTGGGCTCTGGCGGCAGGACGTGAATCGGCCACTTCAAGATAAGCTCTTCGGGCATGAAAGATTGGCCCACGATCCACACCGTTGGGAAAAGCACCAGCAGCGCCAATGTGATCAAGAATGCGTAAGTGACGACCTTCGTCAGCCGATTGCGCCAGATTATCGAAGCGTTGCTCTGCATGGCCGGTGACTAATACTCCGTGTAACGCCCCAGCAGGCGGAATTGCAGCAGGGCGAAAATGAACATGACCAGTCCCAGGGACAGCGCCATCGCGCCGGCGTAGCCCATGTCGAAATAGCGGAAGGCTGTGCGGTAGATGTGCAGCACAATCGTATAGGACGAGTAGCCGGGCCCGCCCTCTTGCGTCAGGATGTAAGGCTGTCCGAAGACCTGGATATGGGCGATGAATTGGGTGACGATGATGAAGAGCAGCGCCGGTCGAATCAGCGGCAAGGTGATGCGCGTCAGAATCGCCCAGCGCCCCGCCCCATCAATCCGCGCCGCTTCGTAGAGCGGCTCCGGCACCGCGTACAACGCCGCCAAAAAGATCAGCATCGGGAAGCCGAAGCCCCACCAAATCGTCATCAGCGACATCGACGGGATGACAATATTTGGGTCGCCCAGCCAGTTCACGCTGTCGATACCCACCGCCTCCAGCACCGCGTTGACCAAGCCAAAAGTCGATAGCAGGCGCCGGAAGACGATGCCAATGACCGAGATGGAAAGCACGACCGGGGCGTACAAGATGATGCGGAACAAGGTATGGCCCGGGCGGATGCTCTTCAATGCCAGCGCCGCGCACAGCGCCACCACCGTGTTGCCGGCCGTGGTCATGATGGCGAAGTAGAGCGAATTGCGCATGGCGATCCAAAAGAGATCGTCCTCCATCATCAACTGAAAGTTCTCCAAGCCATTGAAACGGTAAGTGCCGCGCAACAGCTCCCACTCCACGAAGGCGGTGACGAACGCCGAGATGACGGGACCAGCCAGGAACACCAGGAAGAAGACCAGGTAGGGCGCCAGGAAGAGATAGCCGACGATCGCCTCGCGCCGCTTGGGCGTCAACGCCCAGCGAGAAGCCTCTCCGGCGGCGGAAGGCTGGGCGCTGGCAGTCATCGCAGTTTACTCCACAAGCAGAAGTAACAGGAAAGCGGGAGCTTCATGCTCTGATGAAGCTCCCAGTCTGCAGCAGTTAAATGCCGGCGCCTAGCGCAGCGCGCGGCGGATGCGGTTGGCGGCGTCGTCCAGCGCCGAGTCGACGTCTTGCATGCCGGAGGCGATAGCCGAGTAGGTGGCGGCCATGATGTTTTCGATTTCGGTGAACCGCTCCGATTGATATTCCGGAACGCCTTCGGCCGCCATCTGCGTGGTCAAGGGGCCGTAACTCCAGATTTGCTCGGCCAGGTCCTCGGTGCGCATCGACAAGCGCGCGGAGGGCATGCCTGTCCTGATGCTGTGTTCCAGCGAGTTGTCCGACAGGAACTGGATCAGGCGCATGGTTGCCTCCAGCGTATCCTGGTCGATGTTGGCGCTGACGGCCAGGGTATGCGACCACATGATGGTGCTGCCGCGCTCTGGCCCGATGCGCGGATAGGGCCAAAATGCCCATTTCTGCTCTTCCTGGCTGTTGTAAAAGTTGTAAGCCCAGGAGCCGCCAATAGACAAGCCAAGTTTGTCGTTCACCATCATCTCGCCCACGTCTTCGCCTTCGCCCGGCAAGACGTAATGCTGGAAGATCAAGTCATGGATGAATTGAACGGCGGCTTTGGCTTCTTCGCTGTCGATCAGCACCTCGGCATCGGGCGCCGGCGTGACGACATCCGTGCCCCATTGATAGAGCGCCGGCGTCACGGTCGTGCGCTTCCAGCCGATGGATGCCGGGTAAACCTCAATGTTGTCGGCATCGAAGTCGGCATCGCCCGGGTTATTGCCATTGGCATCAAATGTCATCAAGCGCAGATACTCCAGGAACTCTTCCTGGTTTTCCGGCGGGTCGTCAACTGACAGACCGGCGCGCTCCAACACATTGGTGTTCACGTAGGTGCCGACGCCATAGTTGTCGAATGGCACCGGGAAGACTTGGCCGTCAAATGTGATGGAATCCAGCAGCGCCACGCTGAAATCATCGCGGTCGAGCATGCCGGTATCAAACATGGTCTCCGCCACCGGTAGGATATGGCCCGGTAAAGCGTATTGCGGCACAACCGAATGCCAGAGCGTCATCAGATCGGGTCCGCCGCTGCCCGCGACGATAGCCGCGGACAGCTTGTCGAAGAAGGTGCCCCAGCCCAAGACCTGATAATTGACCGTCACTTCCGGGTTCTCTTCGGCGAATCGCGTAACAAGCGCGGTCATCGACGCGCCATCGTCTCCGCCCAGCCCGCTCCAAAAGTTGATTTCAATCTCGCCCGTGCCCAGCTCCTGGACCTCGCCATCGTCCTGCGCGGAAAGCGGCAGCGCGACTAGCAATAGCAAAACCATAAATATAAGCAATATGCGGCTAACTAGCGTTGTATGCATTACAAACTCCCTTTTGTAGCGACTAAGATTTCACGAACAGTGTGGCTAACGCCACCACACAGTCTTTTAACATGCCTCCATACATTTGTCAAAGCCAGAACCTGCGCTCTTGACCAGTTGTTGACAAAGGGTCAGCGCCGATTTATCGTCATAGCCACAGGGAAACGCTATCAGATTCGCGGACTTCATGATGTGCGAACGTCTGAAAGACAAGTCGGCATTCGTCACCGGCGCCGGTCAAGGCATCGGCCGTGGCATCGCCGAACAATTGGCGGCCCAGGGAGCGAGCCTGACCATCGCCGAGATCAACGAGGAAACGGGCAGGTCGACCGCCGACGCGTTCCGGCAGGCTGGCCGCGATGCGATTTTCGCGGCTGTCGATATTCGCTCCGAGCACAGTATCATAGCCGGCATTGCCGCGCATCTGGGGCGCTTTGGCCGGCTGGACATCCTGGTCAACAACGCCGGCGCCAACCAACACTATGACGCCTCAAAAATGAGCGTGGATGAATGGGAAGCCTCGCTCAGCCTGAACCTGCGCGGCGCCTGGCTCTGCTGCAAACATGCCCTGCCCCTCATGGCGCGGCAAGGATCCGGCGTCATCATCAATATCGCCAGCGTCCACGCCACCATGACTGCATACAACTTCTTCCCATACAACGTGGCCAAGTCAGGCTTGTTGGGTTTGACGCGCAGTCTGGCGCTCGATTGGGGGCATAAGAATATCCGCGCAGTGGCGGTCAGCCCGGGCTGGGTGCGCACGAAACCGGTGCTTGAGCATTTTGCCGGCGCCGATGACCCGGTTGCCGAGATAGAACGCGTCAACAATTTACATCCGTTGAAGCGTATCGGCACGCCGGAAAATGTCGGCGCGCTTGTCGCCTTTCTGGCCAGCGACGCCGCCAGCTTTATCACCGGAACGGAAATCGTCATCGACGGCGGCATATCCGCCCGCCACGCCGACTGATTTATGGCGAAAATTGTAGGGGCGACCGGCGGGCTGTGTCGGCGGGCTGTGTCTACGCTCCCTATGCGACCTATCAGGTCGCCCGAAAATCACCGAAATAATTTCAAGTTTTGCGGCGATTTCACGCCTGCCGTAAAGATCTCCGCTCCTCAGCGTAGCAACGGAGAAGGGGAGCTAACGTAGCGTGCCCGCGCTTGAAATCCGCAGTTATCCACACTTGTCCGAATACTCGCGTTGATGCAACGTCGAAACAAGCTTCCCCCCATTGCTATGGGGGGATTGAGGGGGGTAGACTAAAGGCGGGCGACTCACGGGGTCGCGTAGACACTGACCGTCAGTCGTCCCTGCGCCACATATCTATAAGAGGGAGACGCGAAGAAGATGAGAATTGAACGTATCGCTGCTTACCAAGTCGACTTGCCCCTACACGAAGGCAGCTACAAGTGGTCGGGCGGCAAGTCCGTCGAGGTCTTCGACAGCACCATAGTCGAAGTCGAAACCGACAGCGGCATGAGCGGCTACGGAGAAGTCTGTCCGCTTGGTCCATTTTATCTGCCCGCCTATGCCGAAGGCGTGCGCGCCGGCATCAAGGAACTCGCGCCGCATCTGCTGGGCAGCGACCCACTACAGCTTGATGTCCTGAACCGGCGCATGGACGCCGCGCTAAAGGGCCATCCCTATGTCAAGTCGGGCATTGACATGGCCTGCTGGGATATCCTGGGTCAAGTCGCCGCTTTGCCCGTCTGCGAATTGCTCGGCGGCCGCTGCGGCGACGACTTCGTCCTGTACCGCGCTATTTCTCAAGAGTCGCCCGACCAAATGGCGGCGAAAGTGGCCGGATACCGCGACGAAGGCTATCGCCGCTTTCAACTGAAAGTGGGCGCCGATCCTCAACTGGACATTGAACGAATCCGCCTGGTTTCGGATCTGCTGGAGCCGAGCGACAAACTCATCGCCGATGCCAATACCGGCTGGCTCATGCACGAGGCGGCCAGAGTCGTACGAGCGGTCGATGATGTCGATGTCTACATTGAGCAGCCCTGCCTGACCTACGAAGAATGTCTCTCGATTCGTCAACGAACGTCTCATCCATTTGTCCTGGACGAGGTGGTCAACGATATCGATATGCTCTTGCGCGGGCATGCCGATCGCGCGATGGACGTCGTTAATATCAAGATCAGCAAATTCGGCGGCTTGACCAAGGCGCGGCTGGCAAGGGATCTATGCCTGTCAATGGGCGTCGCCATGACTATAGAAGATAGCTGGGGCGGCGACATAACCACCGCCGCTATCGCGCATCTGGCGCATAGCACGCCCACCGAATTTCTCTTCACCGCGACCGATTTCAACAGTTATGTCACGGTCAGCACGGCAGAAGGCGCGCCACAGCGCGATAGCGGACGCATGTCCGCGTCAAGCGCGCCGGGATTGGGTATCAAACCGCGGCGAGACATCATCGGCGCGCGCCTCGTCGATATACATTGAACGTGCTCACAACAAACCGCAATTTGCTCTAGTCGCGCGAGTCTATCATTCTCACCAAGTGCAAGCAAATGACGAGTACCATAGACAGGGACGAACGGTAAGGAATTGTATCTATGTCAGTGAATCCAAGTAAGTCGTTCAATAATATCAACTGCGACGACGAGTCACCCTTCCCCGAAGCTTCGGGATACTTCCCCCGTGAGCCGGGGGACCGAGGAGGCATTGGCCGGGGATGGGGTAGAACGGCGGCATCTCCGCATTTTCATTACTTACTTGGAATTACTTCTGTGTCCTCTTTTCAAATAAACCGTAATTTGCGTTAGCCGAACGGATTTATTATTTTCTGTGAGCGCGGTAGCCGAAATTCGCCGATTACGTGCCGAGCGGCTTTTAAGACTGGTATGGCATTTGCTGTGGTGGACGACCTGAACATCGAAGATCCGGCTCAGTTGCTGCGTTACTTGCGGCAAAACGACCGAATCGACGCGAGCGATAGCCCCCGATTCACCGCCCTCAAGGGCGGTGTCTCCAACCGGGCAGTGTGGGTTCAATTCGACCACAAGCCCGACTGGGTCATGAAACAAGCCTTGGCGAAGCTGCGTGTGCAGGTCGATTGGTTCAGCGCACCAGAGCGGGTGCAGCGCGAGGCGGCGGGCTTGAGTTGCTTGGGTAAACTCATCGCGGGTCACGTGCCCGAGCTTGTCTTCGTAGACGAAGGACAGCATATCCTGGCGATGTCCGCCATTCCTCGCCCACATGAAAATTGGAAAACGCTGCTGCTAGGGGGAGAAACCTCCATCAAACTCGCGCGAGATTTCGGAGGACTGCTGGCCAAGATCCACAACGCTGCTCTAGTCCATCCGCAAATCAGGAGCGCATTCGCCGAAGTCCGTTTTTTTGAAGAACTGCGGCTGGAACCCTACTATGGTTATACCGCGACTCAGGTTCCCGGGGCGCGAGCCTTTCTCGAAAACCTGATCAAAGACACCAGGAAGCGCAGATTCGCGCTGGTGCACGGCGATTACAGTCCCAAAAACGTACTGATCAATCAGGGCAAGCTCGTTATCCTGGACTTTGAAGTCATTCATTTTGGCGACCCAGCCTTTGATATTGGCTTCTCCATGACGCATTTCTTGAGCAAAGCACATTTTCTGCGGGCCAATCGTCCGCGCTTCATTGAGATGGCGGCCGAGTATTGGCGCGCTTATTCCGCAGATCTTGACGCGGATCTTGCCAAACGCATGGGCTCCTCCGCCGTCGCGCACACTCTGGCTTGCCTGCTGGCGCGCGTAGCCGGCAGGTCGCCGCTGGAATACTTTGACGAGCGGCATCGCAGGGGACAAAAGAGGATCGTCCTGGAACTGATCCAGCGGGACATCGCGACCGTACCTGAATTGATTGATGCTTTTCGAGAGCGTTTGGACCGCCATGATGAGCCGGATTAAAAGCGTGTCCGCCATCGAAATACTGGACAGCCGCGGCCGCCCTACCCTGCTGGCGAACTGCGAATTGAGCGACGGCAAGCTCGGACGGGCATCGCTGCCTTCGGGCGCCTCCACCGGATCGGCCGAGGCGCTTGAACTCCGCGACCGGGACCCGGCCCGCTACGCGGGCCTGGGCTGCCTGAAAGCGGCGGAAAACGTTAGCCAACACATCAACCGCGCCATCGCCGGCAGAGACTTCGCATCTCAGGAAGCGCTCGACCGCTGCCTTATTGACCTGGATGGCACGGACAACAAATCACGTCTGGGCGCCAACGCAATCTTGAGCGTCTCAATGGCATTTGCCCGCGCCCAGGCAGCGCAACGGGGAGTGGAACTCTACCAGCACTTTGCCGATATCGCCGGAACAGTCCCGCGCCTGCCGCAGCCGATGATCAATCTTTTTAGCGGCGGTGTTCATGCCGGCGGGCAAGTCGCCATTCAGGACGTGCAGGTCGTCGTGCCCGGCGCCGTTACAATGAGCGAGACGCTTGGGGTAGTTTCGGATGTATTTCGCTCTGCTGCAACACGCCTGCTAGACAAATACGAAATGCGACTCTTGACCGCCGACGAAGGCGGCTTGGCGCCACCCTTTGCCTCTTCGCAAGAGATGTTTCTCGAAGCGGTGAGGGCGATCGAGGCCGCCGGCTATTCGCCGAACGACGACCTCGCGCTCACGGTTGATGTGGCTGCGTCACACTTCTTTGAAGACGGAGCGTATCATTTGGATGGCGAGCGACTGGACAGCGCGGGCATGGCGGATCGTATCGACGAATGGCGTCGCGATTTCCCAATAGTCAGTGTCGAAGACGGTTTGGACGAGACCGATTGGGATGGTTGGCGGGCGCTCTTCGAGCGTTTGCGCGGTCGCGTGATGGTATTGGGCGACGATCTGCTTTGTACCAATCCCGCCCGCGTCCGTCGCGCCATCACAGAAAAAGCCGCCGATAGCCTGCTGCTAAAGGTCAATCAAATTGCTACACTCAGCGAAGCGGCCGAAGCGCTGCGCCTGGCGAGAGCAGCGGGGTGGCATGTGGTCCTTAGCGCGCGCAGCGGCGAGACCGAAGACGACTGGCTCGCCGATCTGGCGGTTGGCTGGGCGGGCGACTACATCAAAGTCGGTTCAATCACGCAGTCGGAGCGACTAGCCAAGTACAACCGCTTGCTCGAACTGGAGCACTACGCCCGCTTGACCTTCTAGCTTCGCTTAGACGCAGAAGTAGGACCAACTAAGTTATGCTAATGCACTCCAAAATAACAGTCGTCGGTAGGGGCGACCGAACCGCTGTGTCGGCGGTCAGTGTCGAAGGGCTGTGTCCACGCGCCCTACGCAACCCACGCGCCCCGACCCCTACAAGGTACATTGTTAGCGAAATCTGTAGGGGCGACCTATCAGGTCGCCCGAAAATAGCCATAAACATACAGATTAATTGGCGGTATTGAGCTTGACGAAAACATGTCCGCTCCCCTTCCCTCCTTGTGGCTGAGGACACGACAGGTTTAGGGACGAATCGATTTGCGGTAAATTGCATGTAAT
>WTGF01000018.1 GCA_011525385.1 Chloroflexota bacterium
TGCTTCCTTTTCGCACTTCGAGATGACACCATGATAACCCGATACTATACAGCTAACTATTCCGTATATCGTTGTATTTTGTTGTCTTGGCAAGGATTGACCATCTATCTTGTATCGTTTCGATATTATTCTGGTTTGCATTAGGTACAGTTTACAGTAGCGGACAAGCCTTACCAGACCGATCGTATTCTGGGTTAAGGACCTCGTGTTGAGGGTTGGCTAAAAGCACTTCAAGCGAAGGGTATAACCCGCGGCTCATTCGGGCGCGGTGCGGCGCCCTTCGCGCGAGGCGGGCGTTCTGTGCTAGAATCGGCACTGGGCGGCAGGGCTTTGTCTTGCTGATATCTTGCCGGAGCGAGGTGATCAAACGTGGCTGAAGTGACGGTTATTGGGGCTGGCGTCTCTGGATTGAGCGCGGCGCTCAATCTGCAGCTGGCGGGTTTTGATGTCCGCATCCTGACGCGCGATCCGCCGCAAGGGAGCGCATCGGCGGCGGCCGGCGCTGTTTGGTCGGGTGGCAGCGTAGCGGGTCGCTCGCGACGATGGGCGGATGATTCGCTTGCGCATTTTCTGAAGCTGGCGACGCGCGCCGATAGCGGGGTTGGTTTGCGGCGGATGCGCCAGCTTTTTCCTCAGCAAGTCGGCCTGCCCTGGTTCAAAGACAAGCTACCCTTCTTCGCGAACATGCGGCCTGATGAATTGCCGTCGAAGGGCCAGGACGGTTGGATAATGGATGTACCGATCGTGGCGCCGCCCCGGTACTTACAGAACTTGCAGGAGCAGTTCCTGGGGGCGGGCGGAAAACTGGACGTTCGCGAAGTGACGTCGCTTGACGGTCTCGCGGACGACAGTGGGCTACTGGTCAATTGTACCGGCGCCTGGGCCAAATATGTCACGCCGGACCCCGAGGTGTTCCCGATACGCGGACAAACGCTGCTCATCGACGCGCCGCAGATTCGCACAGGCACCATGCGCTCGAGCGACGATACTTATCTCTTTCCCCGCGACGACGGGGTGCTGCTCGGCGGCATTTACCAGTACTACAGTTGGCGTCAGGAGATCGACCGGGCACAGAGCCGGGATATTCTGGAGCGCTGTTCGCAGATCGAGCCGGCGGTGACGGACGCGGCGATCATACGCACTGCGGTGGGGATACGTCCGGGACGGGCGGCGGTGCGTCTGGAAGCGGAAAAACGTTCCGACGGGCGGACTGTCATTCACAATTACGGACATGGATCAATCGGTTTCACTTTGTCTTGGGGCTGCGCCCTTGAGGTGCTGGCTTTAGCGCGGAAGCTGTCGAATCGTTGAAGCGGACCTGCCGGATATTTGTTCCAAGCGAACGCGAGCGCATAGACCAGGCATGACAGCGATCAAGTCACTGCCAAAGCCTTTTTTCCTGCTTCAATTCCCGGCGATTCGGGTGGCGGCCGCCCTCGGCGTGACTTATCTGATCTGGGGCTCGACCTACCTGGGCGCGGCCATCGTACTGGAAAGTTATGGGCCCTTCATGCTCACGGCTATACGCCTGGCCGTTTCAGTCGCCATCTTGTTTCTTGCGCTGCGCGCCCGCAAGGCGCATTTTCCCACACTGCGCTTGATGCTCAACGCGGCTGTGACCGGCGCATTAATGTTTGCCGGCGCGGGCATGGTCGCGCTGGGGCAGGATGTGGGCGTGACCAGTGGACTGGCGTCGCTGGCGGTGGGCGCGGTACCGATCTGGGCTACCTTGATCGCTTTTTTCTTCGGTCAGCGCCCGAGCCGAGTCGAAGTGTTGGGTCTGGCAATCGGCATTTGCGGCGTGGCTATCCTCAATATGGAAAGCGGCATGCAAGCCCAACCCCTGGGCGCCTTGATCTTGTTGATCGGTCCCATGCTCTGGGCTTTCGGTACGGTGTTGAGCAGCCGCTTGACTTTGCCTTCGGGCTTTATGGCGATATTCTGCCAGATGATCGGCGGCTTGCTTTCTTTGACAATGATCAGTTTCATGCGCGGCGAACAATTCCCCGCCGATCCCTCAGCCCTGTCGACAGCGACGCTGATCTATTTGGCGGTTATTGGCACGCTGGTCGGCTTCAGCGCGTATATGTACCTGGTGCGGACGGTTCGTCCCGCGCTGGCGACCAGTTACGCCTACGTCAATCCGGTTATCGCGGTGATTCTGGGCGCCTGGATTCTGGCGGAACCGGTCACGGGCACCGGCATTTTAGCGATGCTGGTGATCATTACGGGCGTCGTTCTGGTGATGATTGGCAAAAGCCGCTAATCTCTACTCGTCCGAATCCGAATCAAGGGTAAATCATGACGCGACAGAATATATCTTCGGGAACGCATTACGAAAAAATCGCCGGTTATTCGCGCGCGGTGCGGCTGGGCAATGTCGTACATGTCTCCGGCACAACCGCCACCGACGGCGCGAGCGAGGTCGTCGGCATCGGCGATGCCGGCGCGCAAACCGAGTTCATCATCGAGAAGATCGCCGGCGCGCTGGCTGAAGCCGGCGCTGGATTGTCGGATGTGGTGCGAACGCGCATTTATCTGACGCCTGGGGCCGATTGGGAAGCGGTGGCCGCGGTGCACGGGAAGTACTTCGGCGATATCCGCCCGGCCAATACCTTGCTTTATATCCAGGCGCTGGTCGGCGACGACTACCTGGTGGAAATGGAAGCCGAAGCGATCATCGCTGATTCCCAATCATGAAATTCAGCCTGCGCTTCAACAATGACCTGCCCGCGCGGGACTATGTGACCTATGCTCAGGCAGCCGAGGCCGCCGGCTTCGATCAGTTCTGGGTGAGCAACGACCTCTTTTTGCGCAGCGCGCCGGTGATACTTTCCGCTGTCGCGACGGCCACCGAACGCATCGAGATTGGCACTTGCATACTCAATCCCTATACGATCCACCCGGCGGAAATCGCCATGTTCGCCGCCACGCTCGACGAACTGTCGGGCGGCCGATTTAACTTGGGCATATCCAGCGGCGCCGAGGATTTCATCGGCTGGCTGGGCTTGGACTTCGACTTGCCCCGCACCCGCATCGTGGAGTCGATCCATGCGATAAACAAGTTGACGGCCAATGAAAACGCCGCGAGCGCCGGCCGGGTCCTGCGCTGGACGGAAGAAGCTTGGCTACGCTTTGAAGCCCGCCGCCGCGTACCGATCTATTTGGGCGCCATGAGCCCGAAGATGCTGGAAGAAATCGGCGCCGTCGCCGCCGGCGGCTTGCCCCTGCTCTTCCCGCCCGAGCACTATGAAAACATCTTGCCGCATGTCGAGCGGGGCCTGCAACGAGGGGGCCGCGTCCTGGACGAGATTGACCTCGCCGCTTGTATCTGGTGCTCAATCTCTGCCGATCAAGAAGCGGCGGAGGCTGTGCTGGCCGACAAGATCGCCTATTACGGGCATGCCATGAGTCCGCTGATTCTGGGTCAACTGGGCTTGACGCCACAGGACTTCGAGCCGATTCGACGCGCTTACCATCTCGAAGGCGATATCGAGGGAGCGCGGCGGATGGTGAGGCCTGAGATGCTGCGCATCGGCATCGCCGGCACGACGGATATTTTGGTCGAAAGATTGGAGAAGCTGGCGGCGATGGGCGCGCGGCATATCAGCTTTGGTCCACCGTTGGGTCCGGATATTCTGGGGGCGATCCATGCTATCGGCCGCGATGTGATACCGCGTTACAAGGAACGCTAATTATCCATTATCATAGACGTTTGTATCTTGTTAACTCCTTATGTTATGATGTAATGTGGCTAATCTGCTTTTATGGAAAGGCGTCATAATGCGAAAATCCTTTTTGCTCAGTTTTTTGCTCTCGTTAATTCTTGCGCCAGTGGCAACTGGACAATCTAGCCAATTCCCCAAGTGCAGCCAGACTGAAATCCTCATGATGATGACTTCTTTGTTGGATATCGATAGCGCTCGGGGCGCGACGCTTGACGATTTGATTGAAAATGGGCGATCGCAACTGGACAGGCGGGAGTCGAAATTCGCGCTCTTGCCGCTTTGCGCCGCAGCGATTGGCGCGCAGAGGCAGGAATTCATGCTCGAGGGCGATCTCGTTGGATACAATGCGCTCCGGTTTGCGGGCCTTCCCGACGATGCAAATCCCTATGTCATACACGGTCGGATCGATGAGAGACGGCTGGCAGAGCTCTCAGTGGGTCTGATGGGCGAGGATAGCGAAGAGGAAGGATCCCCGGAGGCTGGCGGGGTCGCGCGTTGCTCGCGAGAAGAGAATCAGATACTGGATCAACTGGTAAGGGATTTCCAGTCGACTCGGCGCAACACGGCCGTGGGGCAAGACCGGGAAGGATGGATCGATTCGCTGGATAATATGCTGGCATGGCGCGAAGACAAGATGCTGCAGCTGCCGCAATGCGCGCAAGCCATCGAGCTTGGTTTCCTCTTGAACAGGCTCGCGACTGATTCGGCAACTTTGTACGCCTTCAATTACGCCGGTATTGCGGAGGAAGACAACCCGTATGCCGCGTCCGTCGCAGAGGCGCTGCGCAGCTTGGGGAGCTGGCGCGATGGGCTCCGGCTCACGCGGCCGGAGTACGAGGGCGCCAAGGTACTCACCCTGGGCCAGGGCAGCGAGCTGCCGGCTTGCAGTTCGGCGGAGATCGCGGCGGCGCATGGCGTGGTCATTGGTCAGGTGATGGATGTCGTAATGAGCGCCCAGGTTGTTGACACGCAGGCGGATTTGATCGCGTACAGCGATGCGCATATCAGCTTGCGCGACGGCGCGCTGGCGCGGCTGCCGCTGTGTCAAGAGATCTTTGAGATCGCCTGGCTGTCGCGGCAGATTCTCGGCGACATTATATCGCGCTTCGCGCTGGATATGTATGGTTACGGGGGCGCGCGGAACCCGATTTCCTCGCAGGCCGCTGAGAAATTCGAGAGCATCGAAAGTTGGCTGAAAACAACAGAAGAATACCTGGCCGGTATTGAACGCACGTCGGGACCTGGGGCGGATGCAAGAGAGCTCGCTGTTTGTTCGGACGAGGAAGTGATTTTTGTCGTTGGCTATCTCTTGCCCGATTATCGATCCTTCCTTGACGCGGCGTATAGCCTGGAAACCTTCGCCGACCTGTTCCAGCTGTTTGATCAGTCTTTTGCTTTTCGCGACCGGATCTGGCGAGAACTGCCGCGCTGTCAGCAGGTGCTGGAGATCGGCATGCTCATGCGGCAGATCGCGGCTGACTGGGTGGCGCTGATGTCTGTGGAGGCATCGGAACCACCGCTGGAGCGTAATCCCTATGTGCTGGAATTGCAGCGCGATATGCGATTGATAACTGAAATGAGGCAATCGCTCCTGGCGCGAGCGGAGGAGGCCGACAATGCCTTGCCGGGCGGCAAAACATACTATGTAACGGCCAACACATACGCCAATATCCGCGCTTGCGCTTCCACAAGCTGCGACATCGTGGCGACGGCGCAAAATGGCGAGGCGCTGACAGTAATCGATGACTCCAAAGATTGGTACGAGATTCGACTGGAGGACGGCGAATCAGCTTTTATCGCTGGCTTCTTGATGAGCAAGGATCCTCCCGGCAACTAGCGCGTAGTATCGCTATTCTGGTGAGGCATGTGATGCCTTTTGTGGGGGATTGTTGCCCTGCAGGCTGTAACATGGCGCCGACAAATCTGCAAAACTGAGGCCTGGAATCGGGTGGGGAGGATAGTTCCGGTGTTTGGAAGTCTTGTCTTGTCCGCAAAACAGTTGCTCTTGCTTATGGCGGCGCTCTTGCTTGCTGGGTTGTCCCTCGCCCAGGAAAGCGGCTTGCCGGCTTGTTCGGAGCGCAATCTTCTTATCGTTATGAACAGAACGGTAGACCGCTTCCATTCCCTGTACGAAGCGATCGAAGGCACGCGATCCGTTGACGATCTATTGGAGAATTATCAGAAACTGCTGAATTGGCGCGACGAGGCTCTGTCCAATATGCTGACCTGCGCCGAAAACTTCGAATACGTTTTTCTCATGAGCCAGATCGACAGCGATTTTCTCGCATCAAAGGCGCTGCAAAGGTCCGGCGTCGGCAGGCTGTTCGATCCCCTGGAAAAGGCGTTCCATGTAGATGTGCCGCGCTTCAACGCGCTTCAGGACGAGCTGTATGACATGGTTGATGAGGGTGTTCGGAAAGGGGTCTCGTATTCCTCGAGTCACGGATTGCCCGCGTGTACCGGGGCGGCGCGAGAGTCTTTCATGGATTTGATTTCGGGCTTCCAGGCGCTGCACGCTGGCCACGAAGATCTTGAGGGACGAAGCGAGGTACTCGATTATATTGAAGAACTGGTGATATGGCGGCGTCAAAACTTGTTGCAGCAACCTGTTTGCGCCGAGGCGATTGACATTGAAGTGTCGATCCACAGTTTGATAGCCGATACCTTCGCCTTGCATGCCTTTCGTCTCGCGAAAGTGGAAGACAGCTCGAACATCGCGATTGGGCAAGTCGCGCAAGGCGTCGCGCGCCTGACGAGCCTGCTTGATAACCTGATTGCCAAAGATTTAGAAAGCTCTGCCCTGTCCTTGCCGATCTATGACAGCAATTTCCCGACTTGCTCCGTCGCGCAGTTCCAATCGTTTGCGAGCCGCATTGGCAGGCACCCCGAGTATCTTCTGTTAGCGACAGAATTGGACACGGTTGAGGACTTGCTCGAGTTTCGCAAACCACAGAATGAGTTTCGAGACTTAATCTGGTCGCGTATGGCGCTGTGTGGCGAAACCATGGAGATCGGCTGGTTTCTGAACCAGCTATCTGCGGACTTCGCGGCGTCATTCGCTTATAGGCTCGGCGGTATTGTCAGGGATAATCCTTATTCGGAGGCGAAGCTCGAGGGCGCGCAGAACCTGGGCATCGTAGGCGATATGCTACGCGGATTGAGCCCGCCGGAGGGCTTGGTCGACGAATCCACGGAAGTGTTGGATTGCAGCGACGATGAACTGCAAACGGTAGACGAAGTCGTGATTGACTTTCAAAACAACTTGATGGAAATCGCCTTTCACGTCGAAACGGGAAGCGACCTGCGCCGCTATAGCGAAGCCCATCTGGAGTGGCGCGAGCGCGTCTGGTCGGAATTGCCCAACTGTATCGAGGCAATGCAGGTTGTAGTGACGATGAACGTGGTAGCAAGCGACTTCGCGACAGCGGTAGGCTTGGACGCATCCGGCGAATTGGGCGATGACAATCCCTACCGGACCCAGGCGGTCCGAAATTGGGCGTCTATCATGAAGCTGCCCTACATCACCGCGTTGAACCAAGGCGATCTTCGCACCTACCCGATCTACTACGTCACCGCGAATCCCTACGCCAATATCCGCTCCTGCGGTTCCACAGAATGCAGCATCGTGGGCAGCGCCAAATATGGGTCCGAGCTTATCATCAGCGATGATACCGGGTCATGGTATCAGATCTGGACGGCAGACGGAGAGCCGGCGTTCATCGCGGGATTCCTGACCAGCAGCGTTCGGCCAGGTGGATAGTCACTTACCGTCGCGAACCGCTGAGGAACGGACATTTGAACACAGTTGGTCAAAGCGCTCAGCCGCCCAATGAAAATAAGAACTGCTGGATGTTGCCATAGTTAGGAGGACTCGTCATGCGCGCGAAGCTGTTGACTATCCTGTTTTTGATCTTCATCATCGTACCGTATTCCCGCGCGCAAGAGGCCGGGTTCCCAGCTTGTTCCTGGGCAGAATTGACCTATTCTCGTTACACGGTCGTCCCGGACTTTCTGGATTTGGTCGAAACAGTCAGCCTCGAAATGGAAACTGCGGAGTTGGCGCAGTTTGGCGAGACGTATTTGCAGTGGCGAAGAGACATAGTGCCGTCGCTGATGACTTGTGTTGAGAACATCAGACTTGGCCTATTGATGAGCCAAATGGGGGCGGACACCGTGTCTGTTTTGGGCTTGCATTTTGCCAGATTTCCTCGGGATCGCATTCCTTACTCTACTCGCTCGGTAGAAGTCGTCGAAGAATTCGGCGAGTATATTGTAGAAGTCGCGGACTTGATTGAAAGCGGCGAACGCAATGACCTGTCGCCGTCGCAGCCGGACGATCTGCCGACTTGCAACCAAGACGAAGTCGCCGCGCTGTTGGACCTGGCGAGGGAATTCCAGGCTGTACACGAGGGGCGACAGACGATTGAAATCGCCGGTGACTTGCCTCCCTATATTGAGAAGCAGTTGGATTGGCGCGTGAAGGCGCTGACGAACATGCCCGAATGTGCAGAAGCGCTCAAATGGGTCTTGCACATGCTGCTGCTCAACGTCGATACTGGCGGATTTTTCGCCTTGCAGGCGGCCGGTATCTCGAATGATGCCAATCCTTTCGTCGAACCGGTGGCTAATGGCGGCGGTCTGGTCGAGCAGTGGCTGGCGGCGAGCGCGCCTGCACCCAGCGTCGAGCGGAGCTTGCGACCCTACGGCAGCAACTTCCCGGGATGTTCGCTGGTTCAGGCCTATTTTCCAATTGGCGATGGAGACTTCCGGACCATTCTCGAGAAAGCACAGTCGTCGGACACGTTGGAAGCGCTCCAGACGTTTGGCAGCGAGCAGATAAGCTGGCGGGCCGATCTTTGGAAGCGGCTGGCGCAATGCGCTGAGGCCCTAGAAATTGGTTGGTTCATGAGCCAATTGGCCGGCGATCTCGCTGCGGCGGCAGCCTTGGAGTTGGCTGGAGCCGAAGCGGGCGACAATGTTTATCAGCAGCGCGCCTTGCTGGGCCTGGATCTGAAAAAGGACCTGGAGGCCCGGCTGGACGAAAGAGACTGGGGGGATGAGTTGGCGTCGGAGGCTGGTAAATTGTCCGCGTGCGATTCCCGGCAAGCGGCGCAGCTGGAGTCGATCAACGCGGACTTCCAGACCGAGCTGGTTGGCGCCGCGCTCAAGATCGAATCGCTGGACGATTTACTGCGCTACAGCGAGATCCATATCGAGTGGCGCGACGGCATCTGGCGAGAGTTACCCGGCTGTGAGGACGCACTGATCGAGGGCTTGATGATGAATGTCATCGCTACGGACTTTGCCGTGGCCTTTGGCTTGCAGGTGGCGGGCGTTGATAGCGACAACAATCCCTACATGCTGCAGGCGCTCGGGGCTTGGACCCGCCTTTTGGACCGGACGATCCTGGCTGATCTGCTGGAAAGCGAGCCGACCGAGACTAAGACCTATTATGTGACGGCGAATCCGGCTGCCAACTTGCGCTCCTGCGCCTCCACCAATTGCAGGATTGTCGGCAGCGCCAAACGCGGCGAGGCGATCACGGTCATTGATGACTCCGCAGACTGGTATGAGATCCGCCTGGAGAATGGTGAAACCGCGTTCATCGCCGGGTTCCTCGCCAGCAAGGATCGTCCGGGCAATTAGCGAATGCCCGTATTCGATATAACTTGATAGGCAACAGACTTGGAGCCTATCGTAAAGCTGCTCGCAGTTTTGCGCCGTCGGTTTCCCAGGGAGACGATTTTGAAACAGACTGCGCGGAGAGCGGTGATAAATGGAGGTCATCACATGACCCAAAAGCTACTCATCTCGTTACTGTCCCTGCTCTTCTTCACCGGCGTCATCCAGAGCCAGCAATCGGGCCTCTCCGCCTGCGACAATGAGGACTTGAAGCCGATACTTGATCTCGTCATCAAATTTCAGTTGGCCAGCGGCGCCTCCATCACGACCATGGACGAACTGATCGGATTCGCCGTGGAGCAGTTGCATTGGCGCGACAATGAGCTAGCGCGATTGCCCTCTTGTTGGGAGGCGCACAGGGTTCACTTGTCGGTGATTCGACTGATCGGCGAATTGGTCGGGCGGACTGCGCTGGAACTGGCCGGCGTGCCGGAAAGCGAGAATCCTTTCTTGATCATCGAGCCCAGCTATGACGAGCGTTTGGGGGGCCTGGTGGTGGCTGCGATGAGCATTGATCCAAGCCTGACGACGGCGCCAAAACCTAAACCCGCAGTTTGCTCGCCGCTGTCGGAAGACGAATTGTCGGACATTGTCTTTGAGCTGCAGGCGCTTGAGGTTGTTTCGCTGAAGATTGAAGATCAGAGCAAGACGCTCGCGGCAATCGGCGGGCAATTGGCGTGGCGGGACAAGACCTTGCTGCGCTTGCAAGACTGCGCCGACGCCATCGAGATCAGCCTGCTGGTCGCGAAGTTGACCAGCGATTTGTCCGCGCTGCAAGCACTGGCTGTCGCGGGTGTGCCTGAAGGCGCAAACCCGTTTGAGCGGCCCGTCGCGCAAGGGACCCGCAGCCTGATTGAATTGTCAGAGGCAATGCCGGCTTCCGGGGAAATCGTATCGTCGGAGTCGTTGTCGCGCGTGCTTGCAGTAGGACGATCCGGTGAGTTGCCCGCCTGTACAATTGACGATCAAGTCCAGGCTTGGGCCCGTGTGGCCGAGGCTTATCATGAATTGCTCGACACAATGCAGTCCGTTGAGAACATGGATGATCTGCTCACTTACAGCCGGCTCGCGCTCGACATCCGTGAAACCATGCTGCCCCTTGTCAAGCTCTGCGCGGAGAATTTCGACTATGTCTGGTTGCTTTCGCAAGAACTGAGTGACCTTGTCACCTGGTTCGCGATGAGATTCGATGATATGCCGCGCAAAGCAATCCCGTTTACGGAACTCAATATCAACGCCTTGACCGAGCATGCCGCTGCGGATAAGCAAATCACGCAATGGATCAAAACTGGGGAATGGAAAGAATCGGACGCCGAATCCGAAACAGACCCGCCGACCTGCACCGATGCAGACATCCTGCATCTTTATGCGATCGTCGAACCCGATTTCCGCGAATTCACGGATGTGGCGATGTCGGTTCAAACGAGAATCGACTTTCTCGATCTGGTTAACCGACTGATCATGTTCCGTGACGCGCTCAAGGCGGAGATTCCGCGCTGTGCCGAAGCCTTGGAAGTGGGCTTGGTGATCCGCGACGTCGTCAGCGACTTTGTCACAATGTTCGCGATGGATAATGCCGGTGCGGCCGCCGAGGACATCCCTTACCTCGAACAGATTCGTGAAGATATGGACTGGTTTTTCGCGCGCCGGGACGAATTGCTCGAGTTATCCGATTCGGTGGAAAAGGCCAAAACTTACTACGTCACCGCGAATCCCTACGCCAATATCCGCTCCTGCGGTTCCACAGAATGCAGCATCGTGGGCAGCGCCAAATATGGGTCCGAGCTTATCATCAGCGATGATACCGGGTCATGGTATCAGATCTGGACGGCAGACGGAGAGCCGGCGTTCATCGCGGGATTCCTGACCAGCAGCGTTCGGCCCGGCGACTAATCGTCCGCTGTCACGAATCGCCGGGAACTGGAATTTCGACCAAGTTTGGTCGGCGCGTTTGGCCCGCCACCGGATACGATTATTCCGGTGGTGATTGAAGCCATAGACCGGGATATGATTCCGCGTTTTCGTGAGGCATAACGATGCGAAGCGCCAATGGCGAACTGCAAATCAAACTGGGCGAAGACACAATTTCGAACAATTTGGAGTTAATGGGAGATAAACGAAATGCGAAGTCTTCTTTTGCTTGCCTTGTTTGTCCTGATAGTCGCAGCGCCGGTGTCCCAGGGGCAAGATTATGAATTGCCGCCCTGTTCTGTCGAGGATTCCTATGTGGTTCATAAGGCGGTGTTTCCACCGTATCGAGATCTCATATTTTCGTTTCGTACCTTGTCCACCTTGCAGGGCTTGCTCGACTACAGCGAGACGCACCTTCGCTTGCGGAACAACGTCTTTCCTAAACTGTCGCTTTGTTTGGAGAACTTTGAATTCGGCTGGATTTTAGCCCAGATTGCCGACGACGCAGTACCACTTTACGCTTTTGTGCAGTCGGATGTCTCTCGTGTGGCAAATCCCTTTGCCGACACTTGGGATCAAGACATTTCACGCGCTGCTCGGTGGTTGAAAGATGATCGCGCCTCACTGGCGGACCAGAACAGCAGCAGGCCCGCCTCCCGCCAAGACAGGGCGGAACAATGTTCCACTGTTGATATAGATATGCTTCATAGCACTATCATCCCGACGTTTCGCGAACTTGTCGCCAAATCAATGGATAGCAGCGACCTTGACGCGCTCTTGGTCTTTGTTGATGAGGTCATCACTTTTCGCGACATGCTTTGGTCGGATCTGCCTCGCTGTTCGGAGGGATTGGAACTGGGACTGATGATGAGGCAAATCGTCAGTGACTTCGTATCAGCGCGCGCGCTGGAATTTGCTGGCGCGGCGACAGAGGAAATACTTTATGGGCACGCGATACAAACTGGCATGGATGCCTTTACGGCTCTGTCAGGTGACCTGATCGACAACGGCGACGGCTCCGATGCGGCAGGCGCGCAAAGGCAGGACGACAGTACCGTGAAAGCTGGCGAGGGCATCGCCCTGATGCGGGTGTATGGCAGCGATCTGTCCGCCTGTTCAGCTTTTCAAGCCTCGCTGCTGGCTATTCGTCTTGTGGTACATGACTCCGTCATAAAGCGCGCCTCGGAACTGGAATCGATAGGTGACTTGCTCGCATTTGCTGACGAAGAGACCGATCAAAGCATCTGGGCACTGGTTCCGCATTGCGCGGAAGCGGTCGAGGTCAGTTGGTTCGTGGCCCAGCTTGCCGGTGATATCGCGGCGGCACAGGCTTTGGAACTCGTCGGCATATCGCCTGATGCGAATCTCTATCAGGGACAGGCTGAGCGTGGATCGACGCGTTTTGACGAGATTTACGCCTATGTCCATAGTGAAGGATGGAGCGAGCCTCTGAAATCGGACGACGGCAACTTGGAGGCATGTACCGCCTCCGAACTGGCATCTCTGGATGATATCGCTTGGGATTTCGAGGATTTATTGGTCGGACCGGCCTTGAAGATTCAAACGAGCGGCGATGTGCTCGAGTATGGCAAAGCACATGTCCAGTGGCGGAAAGAGCTTTGGACAAGCCTGCCGGCTTGCCGCGAATCCGTCAAACTTGGCGTGCTAATGGGCACGATTGCCAGTGACTTTGCAACGGCCTTTGCGCTGAGTTTGTCCGGTATAGATACAGATGACAATCCTTACATGCTCAGGGCATTGGGAAACTGGCTGGCGTTTCTGGATCAGACCATTATGAAGGATTTTGTCGAAGCATCGGGAAACGCCGGCAAAACATATTTCGTCACGGCCAAACCCTACGCCGATGTCCGCTCCTGCGCCTCGACGGACTGCGCGATTGTCGGCAGCGCCCAAAACGGCGAAGCGCTGACGGTAATCGATGACTCCAAAGACTGATACGAAGTGCGTCTGGAAAATGGCGAGACGGCGTATATCGCGGGCTTCTTGATGAGTATGAACGCGCCCTAGCCATAAGTTCGGCGCTAAACTCGTTTTGCTCGCATGCCGGCTATGTTTGATACGTCTGGTTCGCATTTAGATTGAAAGGCGCCGTCATGCGCGGAATCCTTCTACTCAGCCTCTTTGCCATGCTATCTTGTTTGCCCGTGTCGCAAGCAAGGGACGAGGGCTTCCCGTCTTGTTCTTATGCGCAACTGCGTCACACGCTGGATTTAACGATTCCTCATTTTCAAGATGTGTATCTTTCTATTGATTCTTCGCAAACAATCAATGAGCTGCTTGAGCATCTTGACACATTTCCGACTTTGCGCAGCGATATTCTTTCGGACGCCTTATCGTGCGAGGAGACTGTGCGAAGCGGCTTGTTAATCGGTCAAATCCTGGGCGACTCGGTTGGGCTAACGGCGCTGAGAACGCTGGGACTAAGCGCGTCGCTCAACCCATATCCCAAATATAACAATGACCAAGTGGCTCGCCTCAACGAATTGCAGGCAGAAATGTTCCGCATCGTCAATGAGGACGCGGACGAGAGACTGCTTCAGCTGCCGATTGATCGCCGCGCGCCGAACTGCTCCAGCGCGCAATTGAATTCGCTGCACGACATCGCCACAGCCTTTCGAGACTTGCATGCCAGCCACGCGGATCTGGAAATCGGCGCGGACCTGCTTGAGTATATCGAGCAACTGCAAGATTGGCGTCTGGCGACTTTGCCACTCTTGCCGAGTTGCGTGGAAGCCCAAGAGTTCGCCTTGCACATTATTCAAATGACCGCTGATACTCCGGCAATGTATGCGCTGAGAACCGCCGGTGTGGATAAGGCGGCAAACCCGTTTTATGAGAGTGTAAACAGCGACGCCGAGCGCCTGGCCGCATGGATAAACCAATTTGCAGCTACAGCCGCGAACGATGGGACGGTGTTGGGGGAGTCACAAGAAAGCGCAGAAGTCACAAGCAAAACTTACTACGTCACTGCTTCCAGCTATGTCAATATCCGCTCCTGTGGCTCCACCAACTGCGACATCGTCGATACTGCTGATCGCGGGGAGGCGATCACGGTTATTGATGATTCAGGCGGCTGGTACGAAGTCCGTCTGGAGAACGGCGAGGCGGCATTCATCGCCGGATTCTTGACGAGCTTGAATCGGCCGACGCCCTAGCTTTGCCTAGCCGCTCAGAACCCGACTCATCTCTTGCAAAGCAGCGCCCAACTCGATAACCCGATTGGTGCCGGTGCCGCCGCCGATATGCGGACAGAGGATCACGTTGTCCAGCGCGCAGAGCGGACTTTCCGGCGGCAAGGGCTCGTAGGTAAAGACATCAAGACCGGCGCCGGCGATGCGGTTCTCGGACAGGGCCGCGATCAGCGCGTCTTCGTCAATGATGCCGCCGCGCGCGATATTGACCAGATAGGCGCTTTCTTTCATCAGCGCAATCTGTTGGGCGCCGATCATTCCGTCGGTCTCGGCCGTATGCGGGGTGGCCACACAGACGTAATCGCTCTCGCGCAGCAGGTCATCGAGATCACGATAACCCGCGTCAAAAACCCCTTCCAGTTCGGCCGAAAGCGGACTGCGTTTGTAGTAGAGATTTCGCATGCCCATGACGCTGGCGCGGCGCGCCAGTTCACAGCCGATCTCGCCCATGCCGATGATGCCGAGGGTCTTGCCCGTGACTTCGTGAACGCGTTCGTTTTTCATCCAGTGGAAAGCGATCTTGCGCTGCGAGGTCAACTCGGGTTTGATGCCGCGGTAGCGATAGGCGCCCATTGTCACGGCCTCGTTGCCGACGATCAAATCCTTGCTCAAGGCCATGATCAGCGTCAGCGCCAGTTCCGCCACGCAGTTCGGACCCTTGCGCGGGACGCAGCCAAAATGAGTTCCGCGCCCGCGCAGGGCATCGACATCGATATTGAAGTAACTCCTGCCCAGCTTCAATACCGCGCGTAAATTGCTCATCTTGCCCAGCAGATTTTTGTCGATCGGCGCCGTATCGGCGATCAGGCCGACTATTTTGTCGCTCGCCAGCGCGGCTGCATCGGCGTCGGCGCTGGCGCCAAGTATGTCCAAGTTTGGAAACTCGCCTGAAAGGTCCGTGATTGCCGCCTCGTATCCTGCATCGGCAACCAATATTGTGTGTGTTTCGACCGCATTGGCCATGTTGGGACTTCCCTTCTATTGTCTCAGTAAGTGCATGTAAGTTGTGCAACGGATCGCAAAGTCACTGTAGGGGCGAGCCTTGGCTCGACCACCTCTACGGCTAGGTTGTGCGGGTCGCCCCTACGGACGAATTTTATTTTGGAGTGCATTAGCATAACTTAGTTGGTCCTACTTCTATTGTCCGCCGTTTGTACCCAGAGCAATTTGATGCCAATTGCCGCAGATCTCGTCCGCGACGAAGCTGATATGCGTATTCATTAGGCCGACAGCGGCTTCGGCATCTCCGTTCTCGATGACCTGCGCGATCTCGCGATGATTGAGGACGATTTGCCGCAGGTTCCCTTGCTGCTGGTTGCTTAGGGATAGCACTTGCTGAACGCGCTGCGCCACACTATTCCACAAGACACCCAGCAGTTGATTACCGCTGAAGTCGATCAAGGAATCGTGAAACATGCGGTCAATCCGGTTGAGATCCGTCAAGCTGTCTTGTTCGGCCGCGCCCTCCATCTCGTCGCAGATCGCATAGAGTTCGCTCACGGCGGCGGCGGCTTGGCCGGTCGCCACGATCTGCCGTATCGCATAGCTTTCCAGCATGCTGCGGACGCTGAAGAGATCCTCGATGTCTTTTTTCGAGAGCGTTTTGACTGTTGAGACGTGATATGCCACCGTCTCGACCAAGCCTTCGAGGCTGAGCGCATAGATGGCGTCGCGCAAGGTAGCCTGGCTTACGCCGATCTGGTTGGCCAGTTCTGTACCGACCAAAGCCTGCCCCGGCAGTAATTCGCCATTCACGATGGCGTCGCGAAGCGCATTGATGACACGTTCTCGCAGTGGCAGGGTCTGAATCGGTTCCATTTGGTTTCCTTCAAGCTCTCGCCCATGCAGGTCGATTGTGCAATTGTCACCAGCTTCTCTACACTCGCTGAGCAAGGGCTCGCCGCCTAGACTTGCGAGCCAACCGCAAGCGCTTGGCATTGATTGACCAGATAGCCGGGCTGCAACGATTATAGGAATAGGGGCCACGGCTGTCAAGCAAACTGCCAAAGAGGCGGATTATAGGGTCGTGTATCCTTTGCGGTTGAAATTCGCGTTTACTTTCACCGCAAAGACACAGAAGCAAGACAGGATAAGTCGTGCAATACATCGCAGGGTGACTGTAGGGGCGAGCCTTGGCTCGCCCACTGTTCCGGCTAGGTTTTGCCGCCGGGTCGCCCCTACCGGCGACTACTGTTTTGGAGTTGCATGGTCCTACTGAGACCTCAAAGAAAATGAACTATTGATACAAGATTATTGGCGCACTCGGTATGCTTGCTGTTCTATCGCCGATAATCCAAAATGCGCGCTCGCGGCGAAGGTTCGATTGTATTTTTCCACGAGATATGTTACATTCTCGGCAATTACTGATTGTCGACAATGTGGGCGCGGCTATCCTCGGAGCCGCTGACGGAAAATGACAAGCCCGCTCCTTGCCTGAGCAAGGGGGTCATCAAGTACAGAGCGCATGTGAATGACAGGGAGAGCGGACGCGCCGGATTAGCGCGAGAAGGGATTGTTCATGGGATTAGCGACAAATGCCGAGCAACTGGTGGAAATGGCCGTGGTCGGTTATGTGAGCCAGCCGACGGTTCGGGGATATATACCCCATGCCAGCGGCGAAGCCACGATCTTGCCGGGCATGTCCGGCATGATTTACAACGCGCGGGTCGGGGATGAGGCCTTTGGCTGGGCGGCGGATCATCTGGAGCCGGGGGCGTCGATCGCCCATCCCGATCTCGATGCCGACTATGCCATGCATTACCTGACCTGCATGGGCAACCAGGCTTTTGTCATGAGCGGCCTGGCGAAAGGCACCGAGGGCATCGTCACCGGGGAGCATGCGCGCTTGCTGGTGGACTTCCCGCCGGAAGCCGCCGAATTGATCGGCGTCGGCGACGCAGTGCAGATCCGCGCCAAAGGACAGGGCTTGCAACTGGTCGATTACCCGCATATCACGCTCAAGAAATGCAGCCCGCAGCTGATCGACAGCTTGCCGATCGAGGCGCTTGACGCGCGCAGGATCCGGGTGCCGGTGACGATGGAGTTGCCAATTCGGATCATGGGTTCGGGCGCCGAGTTGAATCCGGACTTCGTCGACCAGGACTTGATGTCCGGCGATCGCGCGCTCATGGCCGAGCTCGGCATTGATCAGATGCGGCTGGGCGATCTGGTCGTGGTGAACCATGCCGATCATCGCTTTGGGCGCGGTTATAAGCCGGGCGCCGTCACTATCGGTTTGTGCATTCACGGCGATTCGATCATGACCGGGCATGGACCCGGCATCCTGACGCTGATGACTTGCGACGAACCCTGCATCGAGTGGGTGATCGACCCGGACGCAAATATTGCCAACTACTTGAACATTCGGAAGGTATCATGAGCGCGAAAAACAATGCCCAGCAAGTTGTCAGTGTATCCGTACAAGGCGTGATCACGCCGCCGCGCATGCCGCCCTTGCCGGCCATGCCCTACTCCCTGGCGGCCGATGGCAGTCCCTTCCTTTTGCCGGCTTATGGCAGCATCGTCTATAACGTTTCCATCGGCGATTCGGCTTATGGCTGGTTGGCGGACTGCGTCCATCCCGGCGTCAGCGTGATGCTCAATGACGCCACCGGGAATCGCGGGCTTAACGTCCTGTCCTGCGTGGGCAATGAGGCCATCGTCATGACCGGCAACGCGCAGCGGGCGCGCGGCATGGTCACCGGCAAGACGGGACGATTTTCCGAGCATGTCATTATCCACTTCGATACGGATGTGCGCGAGCAGCTGGCCATCGGGGACAAGATCGTCATCAAAGCGGAGGGAGTGGGACTCAAGTTCGATGACCATGCCGATATCATGCTCAAGGGCTGCTCGCCGGAGTTGGTCGATGCCCTCGAAGTAACGACCAACGCGGAGGGCAAGCTTTCGGTGCCGGTTGTGGCGCAAGTGCCGCCGCATTTGCTGGGCGCTGGGGCGGGCTTGGTCAGCGATGGCGGCTCAATTCATATTCAGACTGCCGACAGAGACGCGGTCAAAGAAGCGGGCCTGGATCAATTGCGGCTGGGCGATGTCGTCGCCTTGACGGATTACGACAGCAGTTGGAATCACGGCTATCTGCGGGATGCGGTTGGCATCGGCGTTATCGCGCAGGGCGATAGTCCGCGCGCGGGTTATGGGCCCGGCATCACGCTGATCATGACCTCAGCCGGTGGCAATATCGAGCCTATGGTGACGCCCGGCGTGAATTTGAGGGATTTGCTGCTATAGTTTCACCCCCATCCCCCAACCC
>WTGF01000033.1 GCA_011525385.1 Chloroflexota bacterium
GATGAGCATCATGTTGGGCTCAAAAGTGGCTCTTGGCAAAGAAAACAGGGGCGACGCTCAAAGTCGCCCATGTAAAAGGAGCGCAAAATCTCGGGCGAATCACAGAATCGCCCTTACATTGCCTCCTTTTTTGCAGATAAGCGGTTATATCTCGGTGCTGCCGGTCAGTGTCTACGCGGCCCTCGGTGTCCTCGGTGGTTAAGAAAAATCTGGTGCGATTGCATTGTGCCGTTTGCGAACATAGTCGCTTGGGCCCGACTAAAGTGTTATAATCTCCTTCGGTTGGTATGCAAATCGTGAGCGCTGACTCGTGAACACTTGTAGACGTTTTTTGCAAATCGACATCGCTAGGGGGAGTCTATGAGTATGGGGGACTCCCGCTTTGTCAACGTAGGGCTGCGCAATATCGCCGCGACCATATTGATCGCGCTTGGTTTATTGTTTGCCTGGGAGATTCGCGGCACATTAATGCTTACCTTCGCCGCAGTGATTCTGGTCGTGTTGTTCACCATGCCAGTTCGTCTTTTGGTAGACCGGTTCGAAATGAATCGAATCTTGGCGATTCTTGTGAGTGTCGTTGGTTTTTTCCTTGTTCTTGCGTTGATCGGAAGTTCCATTCTGCCCACCATCCTTACCCAGTTCACGCAGTTGACCGACCGGGTGTTGCCACAGGCCTTGCAACGAGCGCAGGATGTCATTAACAGCGAAGCGCTGACTGAACAGTTTCCCTTCTTGAAAGACTTGGTGAATTTCGAGTTCAATAACGAATTGGTCAACCAGGTTGTATCGCAGATCACTGACCTCCTGGGACGCGTGGGCGGATCCGTATTGCCGGTAGTGGGTGGGCTTGCCAATACACTCTTGAGCATCCTGATCATCTTTTTCATTAGCATGTACTTGCTTGCTGAGCCCGAACTCTATGTGAACGGCATTATCAAATTGACACCGAAGTGGTATCGCAATCGCTTGCGGGCCATCCTGCGTCGCATCGACCTCACCTTGCGCGCCTGGCTCAGCGTCACGGGTGTCTCTATGATCGTCGTCGGTTTGGGTACTGGATTAGGACTGGCGATGTTGGGCATACAGGAATGGGTCGCGCTTGGCGTGCTTGCGGGCGTACTGTCCTTTATCCCGAACTTTGGACCGGTGGTCGCTCTGATTCCCGCTGTCGCTGCAGCCATAGTGCAAGCGGAGAATAATATCATTTGGACGGTCGTGATTGTTTACGGCGTATCTTTTTTCCAAAGTCAGGTGTTGAGCCCCGTTCTCGCCAGCGAGCGCATGAATATGCCGGCCATTCTGGTTCTGCTGGGCCAGATCATCTTCGGCTTTTTCTTTGGTTTTCTCGGCTTGATGCTGGCGGTGCCTTTGAGTGCGGTCGTGGCTGTGCTTGTGGATGAGATTTACGTCAAGGATATTCTGGGGGATCGTCCAAAAACGAAATCTGCGGAACAACCTGCGGAAGACCTGCAAGAATTAGCTTCGGCGCCACCCTAGGCGCTCGATTCATATCGGCAGGTGGCGAGAATACAGATCGTTCAGAGTCTTGGTTTGATATTTGTAAATGCCTGAGTTGCATTCCTGTTAACAACGGAATCTCTCAAATGGCGCTTGTAATTGACCGAGGGTGGAGGTGTTGTTTTACAGTGAAGCTAAAGGCCCTGGCGACCATGGTAGCTATGATTGTGCTTTGCAGCGCGGTTGCGGCACAGGAGTATTTCATTCGTGTTGCTTACAAGACCAATTTGAGAGCGTTGTCCAGCCTTGGGAGCGATATAATCGAAACGGTGCCTGAAGGCGCGACCCTGCATGTAATCGGCGAGTTTAACCGTTGGCTGAAGATCAATAGAAATGGCCGCGACGTCTGGATGGCGGATTGGGTCAGATACACCCGTGTTGAAGGCAACGACCAAGGGCTGTCTCAGACCACGAGTGAGCTTGACAATTGCTGTTTTGTCGATCGGCAATGCAATACCGACCAGCAATGGGCGGACGGGTATTGGGCTTTTCAAAACGGGCAATGCGCAGTGCCTACAGGATCTCAAAAAAAATCATCGGCACAGCCCGCGAGCAATGCGCCAAATCAACTTGACAATTGCTGTTTCGGTAGCTGGCAATGTAGTACCGACCAGCAATGGACAAACGGATATTGGGCTGCCCAGAACAATCAATGTGATGAGTCGCAAGTGTCCGCGAGCGCTGCGGAAAGTTGCTGTGAATTGGGCTGGAATTGCACGCTTGCGGGAGACTGGTTATTTGGGAAATGGGTGCTAGATGATACCGGGCAATGTGGCTCGCCCCAGTATCTTACTGTAGACAGTCTGATCATCCAGGGTTCAGAGACCTTTATCGACCAGGTCAGCGCAGCGCTTGATGTCTTGCGGACGCAGGCGCCAGAGTGGTACAAGTATGTTATGGACGGGCTTAAGAAAATCAGAGAGGCGCCAGATGTGTCGGGCAGTGGTACACAGGGCACTTCATTCAGCATAACCACATCGTTAGCAGCTGCCGGTAGGCTCTTTGTCGCGAGCTCAATCGTTCATGATGCTTGCCACGGACATCAGAATCTCACGAACTCGACCCTGTCTTCTGGTGTGGAACGGGAATTGGAATGCACGATTATCCAGCTTGAAGCCTCGAGAGTGTTCGCGCCTCACTTAATTACCTGGCTTGAAGAGTTGATCGAGAACATCCACGATCCGGCTTATCAATGGTGGTGATCCGCCTTCTCTTTGCCAGGCAGGTAGGTCGGCGTGGCAACTGAACAGTTAAGTCGAGCCCTGGCGCGGCATGATGCTGTCGGAAAAGAGTCGAAAAACAGGTCTTGACAAGACCAAAGTGAGTAGCTAGATTATGGACACTGAGGGCGAGAGATAGTTGCTCTCGTCTTTTTTGTCCCATAAATTGGGACGAGTGCAGATTAACAGCAGAATAGTGGGTTAAGACGGAGAAATACAAACCCTGA
>WTGF01000077.1 GCA_011525385.1 Chloroflexota bacterium
CCCCCTCCCTGATGCTTCGGGGAGGGGGCCGGGGGGTGGGGTAGAATTTCAACAGAGTCTATCAGGTCACCCGAAACCACCACCCCAGCTAATCAGCCAGAACATACCCCAACTCGACCAGGCGATCGACGACCAAGCGAGCATTCGCTTGCGCCGTGGTGTTTTCCGCGGTCAATACGAAATCAGGATTCAGCGGCGGCTCATAAGGATCGTCTATGCCGGTAAAGCCTTTGATTTCGCCACGCCGCGCCTTGGCATACAAGCCTTTGACATCCTGCGCTTCGACATAAGCGAGCGGCGTCGCCATGTAAATCTCCATAAATCCCTCGCCCACGCGGTTGCGGACGTTCTCTCTCGTCGCGCGATAAGGACTTATCGCTGCGCAGACTACCATGCCGCCGTGACGTACAATCTCGCTGGCGACAAAACCGATGCGTCGGATATTCGTATCGCGGTCTTCCTTGCTGAAGCCCAGGCCCTTGGACAAATGCGTCCGCACCACATCGCCGTCAAGCACGGTGACGTTGCGGCCCTTTTCCATCAGCAAATTGACGATTTGCTCCGCCGTGGTGGATTTGCCGGAACCGCTGAGACCGGTGAACCACAGGCACAGCCCGCGCCGATGCCGTGGCGGATAAGTCTCCGCGAGGATGCGCGCCACCTCCGGACGAGAGAACCAGGCTGGCAGCGGCACGCCTTTGCCGAGGTAATCTTCCCTCACCTGTGTGCCGGATATCTTGCGCACTTTCGCGCCCTGCGGCAATTTGGAACTTTCTTCGTACCTGTCCTCATCTTCCAGATAGACCATTTCGGTGAAGGGCGCCGGTTTAACGCCCAATTCTTCCGCATGTTCCAAGACCAGGTCTTGCGCGTCGTAGGGACCGTAAAAGGGATTGCCCAGCGAGTCGGCGCCCGGACCGGCATGGTCGCGCCCGACAATCAGATGGTTGGCCCCATAATTGCGCCGGATGATGGCGTGCCAAACCGCTTCTCGCGGTCCGCCCATGCGCATCGCCAGCGGCAACAGCGAAAGCAGGCTGCGGTCTTCTTCGTAGTAGTTGTCGATGAGCGTCTTGTAAACGCGGACGCGAGTATAGTGATCGACATCGCCGGGCTGTGTCATGCCGACAACCGGATGCAGAAGCAGCACTCCGTCTACGCTGGCCGCGGCGCGTTTGGTCAGGGCTTCGTGTACGCGGTGCAGTGGATTGCGCGTCTGGAAGGCGACCACGTTGTCGTGGCCATAACTTTCCAAAACCGCGCGCGTCTCGGCTGGTGTCCGGCGCAATTCGGCGAAGTCCGGATGATGCGGCAACCGCAGCACTTCCAGCTCCCCCGCGATATTCAACTTGCCCCAGCGGTGCATTTCAGCGATGATCGGATGCCGCGTATCGAACTTGCCAAAAGCCTTGATCGCCGTTTCTTCCAAGTCCCAGGCATAGAGTTGCTCCACATGCTGGATCGCCAGGATATTGTTCCGGCTGTCGCGCAAGGCAATATCGCTGCCTACCTGGATGTCTTCCTTGGCGCCGACCGGCAAAGTAATTGGCATGGGGAAAAGCGTACCGTCGCCCAGGCGCATCGTATCCAGAACGGACTGAAAATCGGCCCTGTTCATGAATCCGCGCAAGGGCGAAAACGCCCCCACCGCCAGCAATTCCAAGTCACAGGCCACGCGTGGGCTCACCTGAAGCGAGGGCAACTTCCTCGCATAGGACAGCCTGTCCGCCAGCCGATCAGAGGGCGCCAGCAGGTCAACCAAATCCCCGCCGTAAGGCGCAATCAACTTTGTTTTCTCCGCTATCATCAAATTCTCCACATCAAGGCATACGAGTCGGCCGAAGACCAGCCAAATACAAAACTGCGCTATTCTATCACAACAAGAGACGTCGCGTTAGCGAAACACTCAATCGGGAGTGATGAATTTCGAGGATCTTAAATATCTGACTGGCCTCATACATTTGTAGATAAACTCCCCTCTACTTCGGATGCTTTGGGGAGGGGCTGGGGGCGGGGTTAGAAAAGGCGATACCCACAATTTCACCACTTCCGCCTAGTCCTCACGATCAATGCCGGATATGCGATGGCCAAAATAGACCAGCACAATGCTCAAGGCATAAAGCGCGAGCAGCGGCGCCATGACAAGAAACATATTCACCGGATCAATTGTCGGCGTTATCAACGCCGCCGCAATGGACGCGCCTATGACCGCCACCCGCCACTGACGGATTAATGTCGCTGAATTGACAAAGCCCAATAGCGAGATTAAGAAGAAAACCAAAGGCGTTTGAAATGCCACCCCCATCCAGAAAATCAGCGACGTGACGAAGCTCAAGTAGAGATCGGCGGTCCACTCGGGTTCGAAAATCTGCGGCTGAAAATTATTGAGAAAGCCCAAAGCCGGCGGCAATAAGACGTACCAGGAGAAAACAGTGCCGATCAGAAACAGCGCCGTTGTCGCCGGAATCGAAGCGAGCACATAGCGCTTTTCCTTGCGCGTCAAACCGGGCAAAATGAACATCATGACCTGATAGGTGACCATGGGGATTGACAAGATGCCGCCAATCATCAAGGCAACGCGAAAATACACAATGATGGTGCCGGTCGGGTCGAGAATCGTTAGTTCGCAATTGTCAACCGTGGGGATGCGGCAAAAAGGTTCGCGCAATATATTCAGCGCGCGATCCGCGATGAAGAAACCGACGCCGGTGCCGATGACCAGCGAGATGACCGCACGCGTCAAGCGCTGGCGCAACTCGTCAAGATGTTCAAAGAACCCCATCCGGAGTTCGTGACCATCTTCAGCTTCCTCGATTTCCAGTTCTTCCGCCATGCTACAGACCTGTTTATGTAAACCGCGCCGCTCGTGCGACGAGAAGGCTTACAATTTTGCGTGAGCGCGACATTCCTGGGATCTTTTCGCCGGTTCCGCGCCCTGCGGCTATTCGTCAACCCCTGTCGTCGACCATGTGCCCAAATCAACTGTCTTGCCGTTGGCATTTGGCTCGCTTGCCTTTGCGGCGCCGTCGCCGCTCCAGGAACCCATATTTGGGGGAGTCGCTTCGGCCGCGGCGGCGCGCTCTTTTGGCGATTTCGCGGGCCTAGTTTTAGCGGAAGCGCTTGATTTTGACGCTTCCTTCTCCGCTGCGCCGATATCCGCTTCGGGCGCTTTACTGGTCGTCGAGTCAGCCTTCTTGGACGTCTTGTTGTTCAAGGAGTCGCTAACCTCTTGCAAGGTGTCAACGTCCTTCTTCACTTCATCTATCGAGTCTTGAATTGGCTTGGTCATCGGCTTCATAGCTTCGCCCAGGCTGCGGTTCAGGTTCTGGCGCGTCGGCGGTTCCTTGGGCAGCTTGATATCGACCCCCGCATCGTCGAATTCCTTCTGAACCAGGTCAACCGTTTGCGACCAAATGACGCGGAATTTCGCGACGTACTGACCCAGGACATAGGACCAATGGATCATCCGTTTTGGCCCGGCGAAGACCAGCATGATGACCAGGATTGCGACCAACTCCGCGCCGCCAACGCCAAAAATATTCATGGTGTTTCCACCTCATCAGCTTGAAGCCGCAACTCCACTGTTTCATCCGACGTCACGGTGCCCAGGACGCCATGTACAAAGCTGTGCGAATTCTCGGCGCCAAACAACTGCGCCAGATGCACCGCCTCGTTGATAATCACGGGGATCGGGGTCACGCGCTTTTGCAGCAAATACTCATAGACGGCGATTCGCAGAATATTGCGGTCGATGATGGCCACCTGGTCGATAGGCCATTCCGGCGCGTATTGCTGAATGAGCCGGTCGATATCTTCCCGATTGGCGCTCACGCCTTCAACCAAGCGCCGGATGATCTGACGCACAGCATAAGATTCCGGTCGTTCTTGAAGATGAGCTTTCAGCACCATCGGCAGGGGATGGCGGGTGGAATCCAGTTCATAGAGAATCTGTAGACTCGCGCGACGGGCAATTGAGCGATCTGCCGCATTCACAGCCGGATGAATGACTTCCGACGTGATCAAGTCCTCGTCGGGATCAAAGTCGTCCAACTCGAACGGATACTCTTCCATGTTCGCTATTTTATCCAAACCGAACTCGATAATCCATGCTTTCACACGCTGTTAGTGTAACGCACAAGGCCTGGATTATCTATGTAAACCAGCGCAGGTAAATGTAGGGGCGTTTCGCGTGACGCTGCTGAAATACACCCCTCATCCCCGGCCCCTTCTGCCACAAAGGGAGAAAGGGCATCTTGCGACCCGTATTGAGCCCTTTAAGCCCCTCTCCCTTTATGGGAGAGGGGCTTGGGGTGAGGGTCTAGGCGGTTCTTCAACAGAGTCCGCAGGCTCGCCCCCCGGCGCTCTCGCTGCCCTCGGTGGTTAAAATCCTCTGCGCCTCTGAAGGGGTACCTCCCCCGTATACATACTGTTTCTATACGGTTACGCAAAATGGGGGCAAAATCAGGGCATCTTCCCAGCATTTGAGGACAAATTGCGCGTCATTCAGCGCGAGCCCCGGCAATCAGGGTGATCAGGTCATTCACCAATCCATGTCTTTTGCCAACCGGAGTATAATGAGTCCATGCGAGCACAATTACAGGCTTTAGCGCGCCCTGTCTTGCCCTGGATTGCCCGAGTTCAAGATGTCTTGAAACGGCTCGTCAGATTATTGCTCCGGGCATGGAAGTGGCTAAACGGTCTGAATATACCGCTCAGTCCTCTACAGTGGATCCTGCTCCTGTACATCATTTTCGGATTTGGCTATACAGCAGCTACCCCGGTATTTGAAGCGAATGATGAACTATGGCACTTTGGCTTTCTGCAGTATCTGCGGGAGGCAGGCAGCCTGCCGATACAAGTCTTTGACGGCAACGAGACTGTTTATGCGCAACACGGTAGTCAGCCGCCGCTTTATTATGCCCTAACGGCGCTGCTCGCCTCGCCCTTCGATATGAATGATGTCGATGAATATCGCCGTCTGAATCCTTATGTGAGAGCGAGCCTCCCGAATGCCTACGGCAACAAAAACCTGATCATTCACGACGACTCGCTTTCTTTGCTGCGAGGCACTGGGTTCGTGGTGCTTTTGCTTCGACTATTTGGCCTCGCGCTTGGCGCCGGAACCATTGTTCTCGTATACAAAATCAGCGAATTCGTCGCCCCGCAGCGCCCGACGGTGGCATTTGTCGGGGCCGCGCTCACAGGCCTCAACCCGATGTTCATATTTATCAGCGCCTCCGTCAGCAATGACTCGCTGGCGATGATCCTAAACGGCGCGCTCGTGCTTTTGATGCTGCGCTGCCTCCGAGACGGCTTTCGCCCCCGCAACAGCCTTTGCATTGCCCTGCTTTTTGCCTTGACGAGCATTACCAAAGTGACGTCTCTGGTTTTGCTGCCAATGCTCCTGCTCGTTGGCGGCCTGGTGCTGTACCGGACGCGCGATCGACGGGGCGGCGCGATCTACTTTATCAGCATCCTGGTTTTCTGGATGCTGGTTGCCGCCTGGTGGTACCTGCGCAATGTGCAGCTATACAATGAACCTTTCGGCATGATGACAATGGCTAATATCGCCGGCCCGCGCGGCATGACATTCAGCTTGGTCAACTTGTTCTCCGAATTCCAGCAATTCCGCATGTCTTATTGGGGTCTGTTTGGCGCGCTCAATATCCAGCTCACCGCCATATACTATCTGCTGCTGGATTTGATGACCCTGCTAAGTTTTGTCGGCTGCATATTCTTGATTCTGCAACTGCTTGCCATCAGCGACTTCGCCTACGCTCGCTATGAACTTACGCATCTGGCGCTGCTCTTGATGACGGTCGCCCTGCTCTGGATTGGCGTGCTTTATTGGAGCACTTTGACCCGCACGTCTGATGGTCGCATACTCTTTCCGCTAATCGCAGTCATAAGCCCCGTGCTTGCGGTGGGCTTCGTCGAGATGGTCTGGTGGGTCGTTTTTTCTTTGCGCCCGCCCAATCTGGAGTTCGTCCGCGCTGGCGACGCCGTTCCCAAAGAGCTTCTGCACGAAACGATGGTCTGGCAGTTGCGCATCCTCGGGCTAGCTGCCATGCTGGCGCCGTTCACGGTCATCGCCGGGCAATATGCCGCGCCCGAGCCCATGACCGCCGTGCCCGAGAATGCCCGCCCGGTCTATGCCGAATTTGGCGACGTTGCCTTGATAGCCTACGAGCGCCTGGATCGGCGTTACAGCCCTGGAGACAAGGTCAGAGTCAAATTGTACTGGCAGGTCCTGGAACAGTCCGAAGGAGACAATAGCCTCTTCCTGACCTTTGTGGATGACAACAAGCAGGCAATCGGCCACTACGTCACCTATCCCGGGGCCGGAGCCTTGCGCACTTCCCAATGGGAAGAAGGCGCCATTTATGCGGATGAGTACTTGATTTCAATCCACAGCGCGGCTACGGGCCGATATCCATTCGACCTGCATATAGAATGGGAAGACCTCGCGGGCGACAACTCAATTATCGCGACCAATGCCGAGGGCGATGACATTCATCCGGTCTTGCTTGATATTGGCGCGGTCGTTAGCGCAAGACTGCAGGATACCGCCAGCGGCTTTATCGAAATACCAAGCGACATGCAACCGAATTTCGACGAGTCGATTACTTTGCAACGCTACCTGGTCGATCGCGATCTGAACGAACTCGTACTGCATTGGAAGGCCGAAGCGGCGCCGGCCGAGAACTATACCGTGTTTGTTCACATGCTGGACGAAGCAGGGGACATCATTGCGCAAGCGGATGCGCCTCCTCGGTTGCCGACAAAATACTGGCGTTGGGGAGAAACATATGCGACCTATCATAAGTTGCCTGAAGAATGGCCGCTGCTCGACTACGCGGTCAGCGTCGGTTGGTATATCAATGACGGCCTGGGATACCCGAAGATACAGTATCGCCATCAAATTGAAGGCGAAACCGAGGAAGAACCGCCGCAAGAGATCTTCCTGGATTCCTTCGTCGTTCCCTGGGAAATCTATATGGAGAGCGTCCGCCTCACCGAAGAAGCGGCAGCGACTGCCAAAGCCGGAGATACCGAAGACGCCGCGGTCGAGGAGTCGACCGGCGAGCCGGCAGCCCCCGCTGCAACGGAGTCCGGCGATGACGGCAATTAGCCGCTCTGAACAAGCGGAATATCGGCCGCCCATCCGGCGGGATTGCCCAAGGCGTCCAAAACCTCCGCATTGTAAAACTGCTCTTCGTTTTTTCCGCTTCCCAAGGTATACATCGCCACCTTGAGCGTCCTTGCCGAATCGTCAATTTCGAGCGGGCCCCACGTCAGCAAACGATCGCCGGCGCACCAGTGTCGCCCATGCCAAAAGCGACTGTCCCATTGCCCTCGCCGCGCCCCCTCTTCATCATAAAGTTGCGCGCTGTATTGATAGTCCCTGCCGACGCGGCGGCCGGGCAAGCGCCATTCCAGAAAAACCTGGCCCCCGTGAAACCCGTATCCACTTAGCTGAACGCCATTGGAAAACGATACGGGATCAATGCTTTCTATGCTTGGGCCTTGCCAATCGGGAGGGCCATTCCAATCAAAAACATAATAGCCGCGCTCCCCCGCGCGCGTGGAAAAGATCTCCATATCAGCTTTCGCATAGAGGCTGTCCCGGGGCTCTATCGGGGCATCAGGCGCGATCACCACAGTGAAAGCATGATCGGGAAATACCGCATAGCCTTGCGGGATCAGCGTCCGCGCGCAACTGACATCCTCCCAAAGCAAGGTGTCCCAGACGGCAACCTCATGATGTAGATTCCAGGCCATGCCCTGGCTGATGACCAGGACATCGTCGGCTCCCCGCAGGCGATCTCGCAGCGGCAGCAGCTTGCTCAAGGGCAGCGTGAAACCGGGATAATTGATATGCCGCTCCCCAACAAAGTCCAAGGCCGCGTGCCATTGCAGGAATTGCAGTCCCAAAAGGCAGGTCAAGGCCGCCCAAGTCAGTCCCTTGCCAAGGGGCTTGGCGTCGAGCCGCTGAAGGAGCGAATCGACGCCATAACCTGTCATGAGCGCGAGCGCCGGCAGCGACGGGATCAAATAATGGACATAGCTGGGCGTCCAACCGGGTATCAGCAGCAGCACCGGCGCCAAGGCCCAAATGGAAAGGAAGAAAGCCATCTTTCCGGAGCGCTTGCAGCAGGCAAGGACACCGGCAACCGCCATGATTGCCAGAACAAAGTTGGCCCGCCAAAACGGTGGGTATCGACCCGCAAGCTGTTCCATTTGCTCCGGCGCTAGCCAGGTCTCGAGACCGACGCCCGACGCCAGCATGATCGCATGGCCTATTGGCGCCAAATCGATTTCGATACCCGCGGCAGTTGAACGACCGATGGCATCTGACAGGCGGCCGGGATCGCGATCGAGCGTTTCGGCCAATCCCATGGCATAGGGCAAAAGGACCAGAATCGACAGCAGCGCAGCCAGCGCAGCGGCAGGCGCCATAACGCGCCGACGCCCGACCCACAGTACCAGGAACATCGCGGGAAGCAATGACCAGGCGGCAAAGTGAAACTGGATCGCAAATAGCAGCAAGGGTAATCCAAGGACCTGCGCCAGAAACTCTCCCCGACGAGATGCGCCCGGCGCCCGTGCCCGCCAGAAGCCGTAAAGCAGCAAGAGCAATCCCAGCAAGATAAGCGGCGTATGCATTTCTTGCGCCCAGAGCTTCCTGCTGTAGAGCACGGCCCAAGGGTTTACGGCATATGCCAAGCCGGCGACAAACGCGACACGGGAATTTGCGAACATGCGCGCCAGCAGCCACAGCAGACCGACGCCAATCACATTAAAGAGCATCACGAAGTGAATGGCAAAACGCGGATCGGCCTTGATGGCAAAGGGAATCGTCAGCAAATATACGCTGGCCGGCGAGTTGGGGATTCCGGTCGATGACAGGATGCCGGTCAGCGGCAGACGCAACCCGTCAGCCGATTCCAAGGCCAGCGTCGCCAGCATGGCGTCGTCATGATAGTATTCGACCAGGTCGCCCCGTCCGAATCGCATAACGACGGCGAGCAAAAGAATCAGCAGCAATTGCCATGTCTCGCCGCGCTTCAGTTGTTGAGCAGTGTATCCTTTTCGGTTGAAATACTTTTGGCCAGTTCTCGACATGAGATCCTTAAGGGAAAACAGGGCCGAGGTCGCTCGGCGCGGGCGCTTTGTGAGGCGCAATGTGTCCTCAAATGCTCGGAAGATGCCCTGATTTGCTCTCATTTTGCCCTCAGTTTGCCCCTATTTTGGGCAACAGTATAGATACAGTATGTATACGGGGGGGGGGGGGGTACCCCTCTCCCCGGATCGGAAGCTGAGGACAGGCCACTTTGCCAACCCCACCCTCCGGCCTGTTCCTGAGGACATGACAGGTCGTGCGGACATGGCCCGTTGCAGGTTCAGCACGGGGGGATTCACCACAGAGGCACAGAGAGCACAGAGGGGACTGTTTCGGGCGACCTGATAGGTCGCCCCTACAATTTTCGCGATGAACCTTGTAGGGGTCAGAGCGCGTAGGTCGCGTAGGGCGCGTAGACACTGCCCTTCGACACTGACCGCCGGTCGCCCCTACATGGCTTGTTTTTATGTTGCAGTTTGGATCGTCAAATGGTGTCATATTTTTTTGCTGTCAGCAGGAATCCGAGATATTCTGCGGCGGCCGCAAGTGTTGCAAGATCAAAGTATAGAGCAAGGCGGGGAGAAAAGGGCGACTATATGGTCGCGGTTGCGGGCGGGAGGGCAAACCGCCGCTGCGCGAACAGGTTTTGACGCGATTGCAGGCGGTGATTTCGGGCCCCTCGGAGATAGTTTCCATGTTTCAATCGAAAGGGATACACTTGCATGACTTGCGAGCGACATACCTCCCTGTGAAGGATCGAGCGGCAATCGCAGCCAATTGATCGCTCGACCTGCGCTCAGGCTTTCACCCCTATCCATGATTCTACAAGCGCGGACGCTTAAGACCGAAAATGAAGAATTGTCAGTCGCGCGATGCCGTCACTTTTGCGCTCCACCATCTCCGAAGGAAGCATTCCAAATCTGCTTCAAGGCCTCGCCGAGGTTCTCGAGCGTATCGGGAATCATTCGTGTATTGGCTACGCTGCTCATGAAATTGGCATCGCCCTCCCAGCGCGGTACCACATGGAAGTGATAGTGCGCGGCGATTCCCGCGCCGGCGGCCGCCCCGATATTGGCGCCAATGTTGAATCCAGATGGATTGGCGAGTTGCCTAAGCGCCCGCATAGACCGGTTCGTCAGGACGACCAGGTCGCTCAAAGCCTCCATGTCCATATCTTCCTGGGACGGGACATGCGCATAAGGCACAATCATGACATGCCCATAGTTGTATGGATACTTGTTCAAGGCTACGTAGGCATGGCTGGAACGGGAAACAACAAGACCGTCCCGGTCGCCTTCCGCGCAAGAGGCCAGCGCGCAGAATATGCAATCGCCCTCGAGTTCGCGATCGCGTTTGATGTAAGCCATGCGCCAGGGCGTCCAGAGGTTATTCAATCAAGGCCCAATCCGCTCGGTATCGATTCATTCCGCAGGTCAAATGGACCTGTATCCGGCGTGAAGCAAGCTTAGAAACCTTATGACGAATCTATTCTAACGGCCTGTCTTATTCTGATACAATGCACAGAATGTTAGCTCAAGAAATGGTGACATGACCTTATCCAAAGCAATAGTGACGAGCCGTCTCGATCGGCCATTCAAGTATTACGAAGCGATCGGCAGCACAAACGACGCTGCCAAAGCCTGGCTCGAAGCGGGAGCCCCTGACCGCGCGGCGGTCGTCGCCAACGCACAAAGTCGCGGACGCGGTCGAAAGGGCCGCGCCTGGCAGACGCCGCCCGATGCCGCGCTGGCCCTGTCTGTTATTCTTCGGCCACACAGGCGGCTCGTTCCGCAGGTCAATTTCCTGGGCGCCCTGGCTGTCTGTGACCTGGCGGCCGAGGCAGGCTGTTCAATGATCGGGATCAAATGGCCCAACGATGTACAGGTACATGAAAAGAAGATCGCCGGCATCTTGCCTGAAGTCGTCTGGGAAGGACCGGAGGCGCTGGGCGTCGTTCTGGGCATAGGGCTCAACGTGCGTATCGATTTCAGCCGAAGCGAATTAGCGGACACTGCAACCAGCCTGGAGAGCATCGTCAATAGACGCTTGGATCGCGCGGACCTGCTGCAGTCGCTTTTGCGCCATGTCGACCACTGGTACTCACATATAAATGAGGAGATCTTGTTCAGGAGTTGGAAGAGCCGGCTAAACATGCTTGGGGCGCGCATAGAAGTTGAAGATGCAGTCGGCACGGCAGCCGATGTACTGCCGGACGGCAGTTTGCTGCTGCGCGATGACTTCGGCGGACTGCAAACCGTTCAGGCGGGCGATATCTTCGTCCCCAACGGACCGGGAGCCGGCGCATGAGCCGTATTCGCCTGGAATGGAATGTCGAATCGCAGAAAATCGACAAGTCCGATAGCGAAGACCCGATCGCGAAACGGGCGCGCCGTCGGCGAGCGCTGCGACTAATCATGTTGATTGGCGTAGTCCTCGCCGTACTGAGTTTTGGCGTTCTAGTCGTTAGACAACGGCTCCTGGATGTTCAGAGCCAACTTGAGCAATTGCTTCGCGAAACGGTCCGTGCCGAGACGGCTGCATTGCGAATCGGAGACATCAACACCTTCCTGGCCGCCCAGGACAGCGCAAGCGAGGCCTGGCGACAGCGACAGCAATCTGTCTTTCGTGAATACAGCGAACTAAAGGCCAGGCATGACGTCGACCTGACCGGCGCGATCGTGGACCTGGAGATCGACGGACAGCGCGGTCGAGTCGTCGTGGAGGAAATCATAAACGGGGTACGATACGCGCAAGTGTGGTTCTACCGAAACTTGGGAGACAAGTGGTATCACATTTCGCCCGATTTCTCGTTTTGGGGTGAGGAACGGAGCCTTGAAACCGAAGCCACAAGCATCCGCTATTTCGCTCTCGACGAACGCTTCGCCCAAGCGATAAGCGAAACTGCCGGCGGATGGTCCCGCCGCGGATGCCAGATACTTCGCTGCGATTCCAGTCCCAAATTAGCGATCGTCATTGTAAGGGACTCGGCCCAGCCGGTCTCTAAAGCGACAGATGGAACAGCAACCTTACAGATATTGTCGCCATCCAGCGGACGCATGTCACTTGATTCGCCCTTTGACCAGAACGCCCAAGGGCTTGTCGCGGAGGCGCTAGCGGAAGTTTTGATCAGTCGACGTACAGACGGTCTACAGGTCGTATTTCCGCACGACGCGGTATATTTGCGACTGTCGGTAGCCTCATATTTGGTCAAGGAATTCCTGGGCGCGGAGGGCAAGGACTCGCTTTTAGATTCCTTAGCATCCTTGTACGGGGAAGAAAAAGTTGCGGAATTGCTCGATCATCTTGCTCCAGCCGCCAGCATGGCCATATTGCAAGGGATCATCGATCAGCCTCTGGACGAAGCGCCCTTGAATTGGCGCGACTTTGTCAAATGGCGCCTAAACACCGAAGCGGACTTGATAGAGAGCGGCGCTGAAAGCGATATGCTGAACTTGTACGATACCGGGGATGAAGAGATCTGGCAGATAGCTTATCAACGCTATCAGACTAGGACAATACTTCGCCCACGCGCCGTACTTGATCAGGTGATTAAGCGCGCGCCGAATGGTTCACCGCAGTTGCGGGTGACGGTAATAGCGGATGGCGGCGCTAATGACGAAGAAAGGCTTGTGCTGTTCAACCTGGTTGATGGCGTCTGGAAGCGAGCCAATTGACACCAATTGACAATAGAAAAGGGCTGCGAATTAGATTCGCAGCCCTCGTTCAGTCGTCTAATTCTCAACTTGCCCGGGCAAGTTGAAGAGCGTCAAGCGCTTATTCGTCACTCATGCCAAAAGCCCGGTCGCGCAAAACGACGATGAAAGCCAGGACATGGCCAAAGATCACATGCCCAAACAAGCTAGGATCCTGGAAGTTAATACTTAAGACGTCTCCACCCGAGATCGCCGGCATGATGATATTGCCGCCGATGATCCACCAGATCAAACCATAGATCAAGCCGCCCACAGCTATGTTCATCAAGGGATTGCCCAGGTCCACCCGGTCCGCATACAGTCCCGTGTAGAGAGCCCCAATTACAGCACTGATGATGACATGCAGGATGAAGCCGACAAAGGCGTCAGCGTTAATCATGCCACCGACCATCTCGAGCATGCCATTGTTCATTGACATTGACATGTTGCCTTCGGCGTCCATCATTGGCACCATAGAAGCGCCGATGAATGCCAAGAATATATAACCGGCGATTATCCCCGGAATAATCCCCCTTCTCATTTTATCGCTGTCCATCTTTTTCCTCCTCGTAAAACTAAAGAGCTTATTGGTGTGATCTGCAAGCCTTTCGCATGCAAATCGAGCAACAAATACAGCGATTCCTTGTTGCTTTTGTACAATATTCTATCGCTTTCGTAGTGCCAATGCAAGCGAAGTTGGGCGCAAATTGTTACGTTTTTCGAAACATGTTCTCAGCAAGTAATAGAAGCAGCAAAGTATTCATCTGTTTCTGCGGACCAAGAGAAATCCGTGTTGCCTCATGCTCGCAAGCGACAGCGAGCAGTTTTTGGAATCAGATTCCGTTCTCTGGGCGCTTGGCTTTGGCGAAGCAGGACTTTGGCCCCGCGCAGAAGTAGCCTGCTGGCGCAAACATGCTATAATAGTTGTCAATAATGGCGTTGGCGCAACGGTGTCAGAAATGCCTGTGGGGAAGCGGCTTTGTCGAGCATCGATGGTGCTTAATCGACGCTATCCGGCCCGAGGCGCGAGTGATGTCGTATAGCAACTCCGCAGGAGTAGTCCTGAGTAAGTAGCAGCGGGCGACCAGATTGGTCGCCCCTACAAGACTCGCTTTTTTGGCATGACTTATTTGCATTTACTGGGATATTCTATGAGCCGCGAAAGGAGCCATGCGCAAATCAGATATCTGGTTTAGCCACATCATATGGACATAATCGACTCGGATTTGCCGGAAGATAACGCGGGAAACATTCGCACGATCACGATAAACGAAGAGATGCGCGGCAGTTATCTCAACTATGCCATGAGCGTGATCGTGGCCCGCGCGCTTCCCGACGCCCGCGACGGGCTCAAGCCCGTGCATCGGCGCATACTTTATGCCATGTACGATATGGGGTTGCGTCCCGGTACGGCATACAAAAAGAGCGCCCGCCTCGTTGGCGAAGTGCTGGGCAAGTATCATCCGCACGGAGATCAGGCGGTATACGACGCCATGGCTCGTATGGCGCAAGATTTCTCCTTGCGATATCCGCTGGTTGACGGCCAGGGCAACTTTGGCAGCCAGGATGGGGACAAGCCCGCGGCGATGCGCTATACCGAGGCGCGCATGGCCAATATCGCTGGCGAAATGTTGACAGACATCAACATGGACACTGTCGAATTCGCGGAGAATTACGACGGAACGCAAGCGGAACCGACGGTTCTTCCCGCGCGCTTGCCCAACCTGCTGCTCAATGGCACCAGTGGCATCGCCGTGGGTATGGCGACCAATATTCCGCCGCATAATCTGCGGGAGTTGGCAAGCGCCATCACCTACCTGATTGACAACTACGACCGTATCGCCGATGTTTCGGTCGATGATCTCATGCAATTCATTAAGGGTCCGGACTTCCCTACCGGCGCCACGATCGTCATTGGCGAAGAAGGCGAATATCTAAGAGAAGCTTACGCCACCGGCAAAGGGCGCGTTGCCGTGCGGTCCACAGTCGAAATTGAAGAGGGTCCCGGGGAAGGCAAGAAGCTCGTCTTCACGTCTATTCCTTACCAAGTGAGCAAGTCGGGCATCATAGAGCGGATCGTCGCCCTGGCGCGCGAGGGCCGCATCGAAGCGATTCGCGACTTGCGCGACGAATCCGACCGTCAAGGTTTGCGCCTTGTCGTCGAGCTAAAAAGCCACGCGCAATCACAGCGAGTTATCAATCAACTTTACAAATACACGCAATTGCAAAGTGTCTATAGCATTCAAATGCTGGCGCTGGTCAACGGCGAACCGCGCACCTTGAGCCTGAAACGCGCGCTAAGGATTTATATCGAGCATCGTTATGACGTCATTGTGCGACGTTCTGAATATGATTTGCAGCGACAGCGCGCCCGCGCGCATGTTTTGGCCGGGCTATTAAAAGCGGTGGCGAACATCGACCAAGTCATTCAAATGATTCGCAATTCACCCGATGTCGATAGCGCTCGGCAGCAATTGATGGCAAATTTGGAATTGGATGAGATCCAGGCCAACGCCATACTCGACATGCAGTTGAGGCGCCTGGCTGCCTTGGAAAGGCAAAAGCTGCAGGATGAATATGACACCGTTCGCGCGCGCATCGAATATCTTGAAGATTTGCTTAGCTCGCCGCAGAAAATCCTGGAGTTGATTCGCCAAGACGTTGCCGAAATCGCCGAGAAATACGGGGACGTGCGAAAATCCGAGGTCAAGAAAGAGAATTTCGACCTCGAAGAAAGTGATATGTATCGCCGCGAAAATGTTGTCATCTCGTTGACGGAACAAGGATACATTAAGCGGGTTGCGGCTCGTCACTATCGTTCACAACGGCGTGGCGGCAAAGGCATGCGCGGCATGGCGATCAGAGACAACGATACCTTAAAGAACGTATTCTTCGCGCACAGCCACGATATGATCCTGTTCTTCAGCAATAAGGGCAAGGTCTACTCTCGCAGAGCCTACGACATACCGGAGACTCTACGAGAAAGGCGTGGTCTGCTCATCCAAAGCATCTTGCCACTGGAAGGAGATGAGAAGGTCTCCGTCGTACTTGCCGTAGCCGACGATGTCCTTGAGCTTGAGGAAGGGTATTTTGTGCTGGCAACCAGCAAGGGCCGCGTGAAACAAGTCGCATTCAGCGAATTCAGCTATATCCGCCCGAGCGGCTTGATGGCGATTCAGTTTAACGACGGCGACAGCTTGCGATCTGTGAAGTGGAGCAAGGGCGATCATGATATTGTCATGGCGTCGGTCAATGGTCAGTGCATTCGTTTCAAAGCGGAGGAAGTGCGTGTCATGGGCCGTCAAGCGCAGGGCGTCATCGGGATGCGCTTGAGGGATGACGACGAGATCGCAGGCATGGATGTCTTGACAGGCGAACACAGCCATCTGCTCATCGTCACGGGCAATGGTTACGGCAAACGCACGGTGATATCTACCGATGATCGAAGCGAAGGCGCCGAAGACCGGGTGCATTATAAAGCGCAGCGGAGATATGGGTTGGGCGTGCGGACATTGAAGCGAAATGAGCGCACCGGACCGGTAGTGGCCATGCGTTGCATACGCGAAGAGGATGATATTGTCCTGATCTCGAAGCGGGGAATCGTTCTACAGACTCGCCTGTCGGAAATTCGGGAAACCGGACGCAACACGCAGGGGGTGATTCTGATGAACCTTGAAAAAGATGATGCGGTTGCCGGCATCGCCATCATGCGAGACGATGATGAAGATGAGCCTGACACTCTGTTGTCCGCTGGTGACGAGAACCGCTCGGGACAGAACGGCAGCGAGAACAGAAGCAATTAGCTGCGTTCGTCCGCATCCAAAACGACAGGCTCCCGAGTCAGCGCGTTACATTGGGCATAAACTCAATCACCCCAAAAAAGCCGCTCGGCGCGTAACCGGCGAATTTGGGCTACCGCGCTCACACAAAATAATAAACCTGCTCGGCTACCGCAGATCGCGGTTTATTAAAAAAGAGGCGGCGCCAATGTGACACCGCCTCTCGATTCTCCTTGCTGAGTCGCTTGCGGGTTACTCTTCTTCGCCTTCTTCTTCTTCGGAATCTTCGTCCGTTTCTTCACCCTCTTCGCCCTCAAGTTCGTCGAGTTCCGCTTCGGCGCGGGCGGCGGCCGGCTGAACAATCTTGGCGAGCATCTCGTTTGGATCGCTGTGTACGGTCACGTTTTCACCGAATTCCAGGTCGCCTACCAGCACTTCCGAGCCGAGCTCGGTCAATTGTGACAAGTCTATGAGGATGCGGTCGCGAATGTCATCGGGATAAACTTCCAAGGTCAGCGCGCTCCTGCCCGTGATCAGAATTCCCTCGCGAGCCGCAACTACCGGGCTGCGTCCTTCCATGATAATCGGCACTTCCACGCGGATGCGCTGGGAGGCGTCGACCGCCAGGAAATCCACATGCAAGATGTCGCCGCGAACTACATCCCGCTGCACTTCGCGCGCAAGTGATGGATAAGCCTTGCCGTCGACGAGAATATCGATCAGATTGGTCCCGCCCGCATTCATCAAGGTCACCTCAATTGCGCGATACGGGAACTGTACGCTAATCGGGTCATTGCTGGGTCCGTATACTATGCCGGGTACAAATCCTTGTCTGCGCAGCTCGCGGTTTTGCTTGCCGTGCGCGTTCCGGACTTCGGCAGCCAACTCAAATTCTGCCATAATAAAGTTCTCCTTCAGTTCCCTAAACCCGAGGCGCAATCCTCGGTCAACTTGCGGATCGTTGTTGGGTCAATAGCGCGCCCATTCTAAATGCGTAGTATCCAAGGGTCAATACTCTTCGGGCAAGAAAACACCCACCGTTCGGTGGGCGCAAATATAACAAGCGGGTAACGGGACTCGAACCCGTGACCTTCTGCTTGGGAAGCAGGCGCTCTACCAACTGAGCTACACCCGCAATATGTCGATATTATAGAAAATCATGCTCCAAGCGTCAAGCCGTCGTGATATAGTGGGTGTATTTCAGATTATTGGCACATCAAGCTCAATCCTTCTAAAAGCGACAACTCTGTAGGGGCGAGCCGGTGGCTCGTCCAAATGTGAGATGTTGATTGCGGGCGACTCACAGAGTCGCCCCTACAAGGCTTGTCCGCTACTGGGACCAAATGCCGCCTTTTCTACCCCCATCCCCCGGCCCCTTCCCCCAAAGCATTG
>WTGF01000024.1 GCA_011525385.1 Chloroflexota bacterium
TCGTGAATTTCAGCAAGTTAAATCCCAAATCCAATGTAGAGTCACCCTTCCCCAATGCTTTGGGGAAGGGCCGGGGATGGGGTAAAAAAGCGGCGTTTTCGCAATTCTCATTACTTACTTGGACTTACTTCTGCGAGCCAGCTCGTGATGTGCGCGCGGATGAGATGAAAAACAGTTTGATGCGATTGCCTGTTAAAAGCTCCTGAACTGTTCACTAAAGTCGCGTCGCTCAAGCAACGAAACGGCTTCCGATTATGCGTGAGCGAGGCAGACCTTTTCGCTGCCACCGAGCGGCTCGGTGTCCCCGGTGGTAGAATGTTTTCTGGCGCATTTACCGGGGGAAAGGCAAAGGAAGTGTTTCTCGATACGCTGGCGCAGCATTACCGAGACCGTCCCGAAAAGACCGCTGTCGAGTTGATCAGCGACTCCGGGCTGCTGCGGGTAACGTATGCGCAATTGGAAAGGCATGTCAACCGCACAGCGGACTATTTGTTGTCACTGGGCGTCAAACGCGGGGACCGGGTCGCCGCGCAATTGCCCAAGTCCCTGCCTTTCATCTATTTTCACCTGGCGGCAATGCAGATCGGCGCCATATTCTTGCCGCTCAACCCGGCTTATCCCGAAGCCGAACTGCGCTATTTTCTGGCGGATTCGGGCGCAAGCGTGTTTATCGCCGATGCCAAAGACGCGCCCTTGATCAATGCCTTGACCGACGAATTGCCCGATCACCGAAAAACGTCTTTCATTTATCAGCCGGAGCGCAGTGGCGCGGACTGGCTGGAAGACAGATCGTCCAGCCCTGGACAGCCGCTGCCGAGCGATCCGAACCAAACCGCCATGATGCTTTATACCAGCGGCACGACCAGCCGCCCCAAAGGCGCGCGGATCACGCATGGCAACCTGACCGCCAATATCGCCGCCCTGCACCAAGCCTGGGGCTGGCGTGATGATGACGTACTGCTGCACGTCTTGCCGATATTTCATGTGCATGGCCTGGTGGTGGCGCTGCACGGCGCGCTGCATGCGGGGGCGACAGCCGTGCTCACAACCTCCTTCGACGCGCCGTCGACCTTGGATTTGCTGACCTCCGGACGTTTCAGCGTCTTCATGGCTGTGCCGACGATGCACCGCCGCTTGTATCAAGTGGCGGGCGAGAAACGCTACGACCTCAGCAACATGCGGCTCTTGACATCAGGCTCCGACCGTCTGCCCGATGACTTGTTTTTTGGCTATCAGCGCACCTTCAATGTCACCTTGCTGGAACGCTATGGCATGACGGAGACGGGCATGAACCTCTCCAATCCGCTGCGCGGGGAGCGGCGCGTTGGCGCGGTGGGCAAGCCCCTGCCCGGCGTATCGGCGCGTATCATCGACCCCGGGAGCGGCGCTGCCCTGCCGGATGATCAAGTCGGCGAACTGCAAATCAAAGGCGATCACGTCTTCGCTGGCTACTGGAGACAGCCGGAAAAGACGGCGGAGGCATTCACGGACGATGGCTGGCTGCGGACGGGCGACCTGGCTCTGCGCGAGCCGGATGGCTATTACACGCTCAAAGGACGTGCCAAAGATCTGATCATCAGCGGCGGCTTGAATATCTATCCGCCGGAAGTTGAGCTGGCGCTGATGGAGCACGGGGCGATAGCAGCCTGTGCGGTGATCGGCTGCCCGGACCAAGAATGGGGCGAACAAGTGGTCGCCGTCGTCGTGCCGCACCCGGGTGAAACGATAGACAGCGCCGAAATCATCGACTACTGCCGTCATCAACTGGCGGCCTACAAGGCGCCGCGCCGCGTTCTGGTCCTTGATGAGCTGCCCAGCAACGCCCTGGGAAAAGTGCAGAAAGCGAAACTGCGCGAGCGCTGCTGCCCCTGTTTACGTTAACCACGTCGCTGATTTAGCGAGTACGATTGCGATTTTGCGTGAGCGGGGCACACCTTTTCGCTGCCGCCGAGCGGCTAGCGAGATTTGGAGGGCGCCGCTTATCCCGCCCATTTGAATGTCTTGCGGATCCGCCTGATACGCGCGCGCACCGATGCGGCGTCTTCTCCCTCCGCTGCCGCCAGCAAAGCGAGCGCGCGGTCACGATAGGGCGGATGTTGATCGGCGATGACGGCCAGTCCGTAGTAGGACCAGGCGCGAATGAATTTGTTGGTGTCCTTCGTCTGCTCGATGAGCGCGAGCCACAATTGCTCGACCCGACTTGATGTAAGGGTCAAATTCCCCATCATTTGCAAGACGTGCAGGCGCGCTTCCCAATGATAGCGGGCCGTCAGGACAGTAAGCGCCTGCTCCGTTTGCATTTGAGACAGGGTCGCTCCAGCGCCCAGATAGCGCCGCAGCAGCCAGGACGAGGCGCTCTGTATGCGCGCTTCATCGCTGCCGACGAGGTCGCAAAGTGCCTGCAAGACTGCCGATGAAGGGTTGATCTCCGCGGCGATAGACTCCAGGCTCTCGCTGCCTTTACCGTCATATTCTGCAATTGCCGCGGCGGCGTGTCCGGCGTCTTCGCTGCTCATTTCAACTTGGGCAGGTGACCGCTGGCTCGCTCGACCAGTTCGCGAACGGCGGGCTGCCGCAATTGCGCGGCGCTGCGGATCTTGATATGCCGCAGTTCCTTGCCCGCCCCTTCCAGCAAGCTCTGCGGATCGGGCAAGTCCGCGCCGTAGAAGAAACCCAGGTTCAGGTGCTTTTTGAAGGGCGCGAGATAACAGAAGTGCTCGGACATCTTCTTGGGACCGACGCCGTAACCGGCGATCTTCTGCCGCGCCCAAGGCACCTCGGTGATGCCGGGCATGACCTCGGCCAGCAGGGCGCGCGCCTCGCGGGCAAGGGCTTGAACCTCCGGTGTTGCGCTCGCGATGACTTCTTCAAAGTTGCCGTTTCCGCCGACGGTCTTGATATTCAGTTCGGGCATGTCTGTCCTCGCGCATAAGCTCTTGACTGGGCATTTTACCTGCAAGCGAGGACTATCGTCAATTTGATGATGGCGCGGTGGTTTCCTCTGTGTCCTGCCTGCGCTCTGTGGTTAAATACAAATCCTGACACCATAGGCACGGATGAAAGCCACGAACATGACCACGGACAGTTTGCTGCAATGGCGGGAGGAATTTCCGATTCTGAGCCGCTGCAATTATCTCATCAGCAATTCCCTGGGCGCCATGCCGCGCGGCGTCTATAACAGCCTTCAGTTTTATGCGGATACCTGGGCGGAGCAAGGCGTGTCGGCTTGGGGCAGCGGCTGGTTCGAGCTACCGGGGACAGTGGGGGACAAAATCGCGCCTTTGATGGGCGCCGCGCCGGATACCGTTCTGGTGCATCAGAACGCCAGCATCGCCAACAGCATTCTCTTTGGGGGGATGGATTTCAGCGACGAAAAGCGCGATAAAGTGGTCATCACGGAACTGGATTTCCCCAGCGATGTCTATGTGCTGCGGCGTTGGTTGCCCGAGCACATGCGGGTCCACATGGTGCAATCGCCCGACGGCATCACCATCGACACCGAGGAATTGCTGGACGCCATCGACGAGCGGACCCGCCTGGTCAGCGTCTCCCATGTGCTCTTCCGCAGCGCCTATATCATGCCGGCGCGGGAGATCGTCGCCAAAGCGCACAGCGTGGGCGCGCAAGTGGTTTTCAACGGCTATCACAGTGTCGGCGTCATCCCGGTCGAGGTCCGCGAATGGAATGTCGATTTCTATATCGGCGGCGTGCTCAAGTGGCTCTGTGGCGGACCCGGCGGCGTCTTCATGTACGCGCGTCCCGATCTGCTGCCGAGCCTGCATCCCAAGGTGACGGGCTGGTTCGCGCATCGCAGCCCCTTCTCCTTTGACGTCGAGAAGCTGGAATTGCGCGAGGATGCTTACCGTCTGATGAACGGTACGCCGGGCATCGCCTCGCTGCACGCCATTCAGCCCGGCGTCGATATCATCGCGCAAATCGGCGTGCCCGCCATCCGCAAAAAATCGATGCGGCAAACAGCGCTGATCATCGAACTGGCGGATGAACTGGGTTATGAGCTTGTCTCGCCGCGCGACCCCGCGCGACGGGCGGGCACGGTCACGGTCAATCCGCCCCATGCCTATGAGCTGTCCTGCGAGTTGCTGGCGCGGGATATCAAGGTCGATTTTCGACCCAAAGCCGGCATCCGCATCGCGCCGCATTTTTACAATTCGGATGCGGAGATACAAGCGGCCATGTCGACGATCGCCGAGATCCTCGCCGATGGCAGTTGGCGGCGGCATCAGTTGACTTGACGCCGACAATTGACGGATCCTGGCACCCAAGCGATTGACGAGGGGACAAGCGCATGACGCAGATTGGCATCATGATCGAAGGGCCTGAAGGCTTGAATTGGCCGCGCTGGAAGCGCATTCTGCAGACGGCGGAAGACTGTGGCTATCAATGTGTCTTTCGCTCAGATCACTTTAGCAATTCGGACGGTGAAGACAAAGATTCGCTCGAGCTTTGGATATCGCTGGCTTATGCCGCCAGCCATACGCAGAGCATCGAATTCGGTTCCTTGGTGGCGCCTGTGACCTTCCGTCATCCCAGCATGAACGCGCGCTACGCAGCCGCGATCGACGACCTGAGCGGCGGGCGCCTGGTCTACGGCATGGGCGCCGGCTGGCAAGAACGCGAGCACAGGAGGTTTGGCATCCCCTTCCACGACTTTTCCACGCGCTACAAAATGCTGGAGGAGGCGCTTGAATTGACGCGGCGGCTGCTGCGGAGCGACCAGCCGAGCCAGTTCCAGGGCGCGCATTATCAGCTTGAAGACGCGATCTTGCTGCCGCGGCCGGCGCGTTCGGGCGGGCCTCCGATCTTGATCGGCGGCAACGGTCCCAAGAAGACGCTGCCGCTGGCGGCCAAGTATGCCGACGAATGGAATGCGGATTTCATCAATGTCGCCACCTACAAGGAACGCCGCGGATTGATGGAGGGTTATCTGGCCCAATGGGGTCGCTCGGCACAGGACATGAAGTTCTCGCTGAAGACGCGGGTCATGTACCGTCCTACCCAGGCGCGGTTGGACGCTTTCCTGCACGATAGCGGGGTCAGCGATGACGCTTTGCGCGAAGGCAGAATGATCGTGGGCACAGCGGCTGAAGTGATCGATCAGATTGGCGAGCGGGCCGAAGCCGGGGTCGAGCGCTTCATGTTGCAGTGGCCGGACATGGACGACATGCAGAATCTGGAACTGCTGGCGCGGGACGTGCTGCCGCAGTTTGGGGACGCTGCGAATCTGCGCAGGGGCGACCTATTTGAGTCTGTTGAAATACAGCCCTCATCCCCCGGCCCCTTCTCCCACAAGGGGAGAAGGGGAGTCTTGTGACCCGTATTGAGCCCTTTAAGCCCCTCTCCCTTTATGGGAGAGGGGGCCGGGGTGAGGGTCTAGGCGGTTCTTCAACAGAGTCTATTTGGTCGCCCTCATATCACGTTATAACCAGTGATGCGTCGCTGCCCCTAGTTCGGAATCTGATTGATCGGCTCGCCGCGTTCGTATGCCAGCGCCGTCTCCACCATCTTGTCAAAGCTGTATTGCGGATTGTAGCCCAGCATGACGCGGGCCTTTTCGGTCGAAGCCCCCGCGCCGCGCCAGAAGGGCATCGTCACTTCCCGGTAGGGCCGTCCGGTCGCATCCGCAAGGGCGCGCGCGGCATCGGTATAGGGTATGGGCGGCGGTCCGGTCATATTGAAGGCTTCGCCGACGGCCGCCTCGCTTTCCAGCGCGAGTATGGTTCCGGCCACCGTATCGCGCACATCCTGCACAACCAACAGCCAGGGCTCGCCATCCCGGTCGCTTACCCCGCAGACGGCATCCGGCGTCTCCAGCAATTCGCTCATGATCGCCTTGGTTTTCTCGATATGTTCGGCGCCGAACCAGGGAATGCGGTTCTTGGACAGCGTCATGTCGATGAAGTAGTTCAGCCAAGCCGGGTGAAGCATGCCCAGCACCTCGTTGGCCGCCTTGATTGAGCTATAGCGCAGAATCGTCACCGGCAGGCCATATTCGCGCATATAACCCAGGCAGATCTCCTCGGACAGCAGCTTGGTCAGCGCGTAGATATCGATCGGTCTCTGCGGACTGTCTTCAGCAAAACTGACTTGACGGGTGACGAAGGGATTGTAGGTCTGGTAGGTGCTGGCGAACAGAAAGCGCTTGAGCGGCTCGCCCGATGCCAGCGCGCCTTCCAGCAAACTCATGGTGGCGCGCGTATTGACATCAAGCATGCGCTCCGCGGGATCCTTCCCTTGCGGTATCTGCGCCCCCTGGTGAATGATGACATCGATGCCATCGACAGCCGCGCGGGCGCTATCGGCATCGGCTAAATCCGCTTCCAGTATCTCGACGCCGAGCCTCGCCACTTTGCCCGCTTGCGGGTCCTTTGGCATGACCAGCCCGCGGATTTCATAGCCCCGCCGCTTCATCTCCTGGGCGAGATTCGGGCCCACCCGGCCGCTTATGCCCGTAATCAGTGCTTTCATGGCGTTGCTCCCCCTTCACTTGCTCTTGGGACGAAAGGCGACGATCTTGCTCTCGTCCGTCGTCAGATAAGCGCCCTCGATCAGATCCACGCAATAGGGGATGGCCGGCATGACCGCGTCCAGGCAGTCGCGGATGGCACTGGGCTTGCCGGGCAAGTTGACAATCAGCGCCTTACCGCGGATCCCGGCTGTCTGCCGCGACAAGATCGCCGTGGGTACATATTGCAAGGAAACCTGCCGCATCAGCTCGCCGAAGCCGGGCATCATCTTTTCGCAGACGGCTTCGGTGGCATCGGGACTGATGTCGCGGACGGCGGGTCCGGTGCCGCCGGTGGTGACGACCAGGCTGCAAAGCTCGTCATCGGCCATGTGGATCAGCGCGCCCGTGATCTGGTCGAACTCATCCGGAACGACCATGGCTACCGGCTCCCAATCGTTGGTCAGCACCTCGCTCAGGTATTCGTATATAGCCGGACCGCCAAGGTCCTCGTATACGCCGCGGTGGGCGCGGTCGGAAACGGTCAGTATGCCGATCTTTGCTGTCATGTGGACTCCTTTGCTATGGATTGAATGCCCTAGTTTAGCTATACTCGCGGCGTTTAGACAACAGGAGCAGGACTGCAATGAGCGAACATGGCGACTTGAAAGCGCTAATCGAAGGCGACGATGGCATCAGCGTATTGCGCGGCGGCGGACAGAACCGCAATTGGAACGGCATCCATTACAAGACAGGTTTATCGAGCAAGAACGTCAATGCCAAGGACTTGTCGATCAATATCGCCACCATTCCGCCGGGCGGGGTGGCTTACGCCCATATCCACGTCGACTTCGAGGTGATGCTGTATATCCTGGAGGGCGAGGTGCGGCATGAATATGGTGATGGCTGCAAGCAGATCGTGGACAATTCGGCCGGGGACTTCATCTTCATCGAGCCCGGCATCCCGCACGAGGTCTTCAACAGGAGCGATAGCGAGCCAGTGGTGGCCTTCGTGGCGCGCTCCACCGCCGACGAGTGGGATCAGATTATTCCTTACGATCGCGATGCGGCGGGCTAAGATCTTTGCCATCGCTCGCTGCAGGTCGCGATTTGGCTCGCACTGAATGACGAACAAGACATCGGACCTGCGCTTGAGTCGGTATAAGGTTTGTCCATTAAGTCATGGCTCATGCCGAGTTGGCTGGGGAAACGTTTCAATCAACAATCACATGCTGTAAATTGTTGCGAAGCTGACAAACATTCAAAGATTCTGCTATAGGAGGTTTCCTTGCTCCCCTTGTGGGAAGTTCATCTAATGTCAAAAGAATCCCCTTTGATGCTTCAGGCGAGGTTCGAAGAGCTACGTAGCGCGCCTGCCTGCTTTGTCTATTCCTCGTCAAGCATGGCCGCCGTCCAGACGACGGGCGGGGGCCAATTCCCGCCGCGTACCTCCGCGGCGGTGAGTTGATATATCGCCAACGCCCTGCCAGAGGCGCAGTCGCCGGCGTATGGCGACTCATCCTGGCAGGTCAGCGAACCAGTTAAACCAGTGTAATCTTCTACAGCGGCTAGGGCGTCTCTTAAGGCCCCGCGGCCGATCACCAGCGCGCCATCATCCCGCTCCCTCGCGACCGCCTCCACCGCCTCAAACAACAGATTGGTCGCGTCATAACTGTGAGGGGAAAAGCCAGTGATCGGTCCCCCCTCGTCGATCTCCCGCCGCCATGTTTCCACAAATGCCTCATAAGCCTCGCCCGTGATGTAAGGTCCGCCCACATAGATACCGATCGCGGCCTCACCTGCGCCCTGAGCTAGCGCCGTAGAGAAGGCGCCGCCCGCCGTCATCATGATTGTCTTTTCCAGCTCGGGCGCATCCGCAATCTGTTGTGCGATGACAATTGCTTCGGGTACGAAAACGGGAAAGTATAAAAGCTCCGCACCGCTTTCAGCTATTGTCCCAAGTATCCCGCTCATGTCAGCCGCGCCCTTGCTGATTACTCCCTGGACGACGACTTCGCCATTCAAGCTGGCAAAAGTATCAGCCATCGCGTTCGCCAATCCTCGAGTATAAGGATCGCCATCATCAATTGTCGCGACAGAATCAACGCCCAGCGCCGATACCGCAAAGCGCGCGCTCAATTCACCCTGAAAGAGATCGTTATGTGCCGTGCGAAAATAACCTGGCTGGTAAAGCCCGCCAGCGTCTCGGTCCGCATTGGTCAAAAAAGGCGAGGAATTCGACGGCGAGATCATGAGCAAACCCGCTTCGCTGATGATCGGCAGCGCCCCTTTTGCTGCCAGCGAGCAGTTTGTACCGATGATGCCAACGATCGACGGAATAGCGACCAACCGTTTCGCTGCTTCACGGCCGGCTTCCTCAGAGCATGCGCTGTCCTCAAGCAAAAGCTCAATTTCGCGCCCCAGCAGCACGCCATCGCGCGCGAGGGCCGCAAGCTGAAAAGCGTTTTGCGTATCCAGGCCTGTCCATGGACGCGGTCCCGACAGACGAAGAATGCCGCCAAATACGATCTTTTCATCGGGAGCGATCACGACACAGCCTAACGCGTCCGCGCATCCATCGCTGGCCGATGTCACTGCCCCGAACCCGGGAGAGACTAGCATGAGAAACAGCAGTACGTAGAGGCTTTTCATGGCGCCCACTATCAGATCGTTTTGGGCCAAGATTCGGATAGCCGCATTATGACTGATGACCGCCAATACAACCAGTCGCTATTGTCACTTGCGCGCCTAGACGCGCTTTGCGCACAAGCCCTATAGGACACCTGTCAGGTCGCCCTCTTGACTGTAAGGATATTTTTCGGGCGATTTGCCGAGTCGCTCATGCGACGAGATGGCAAGCTATTTTCCCGTCCACCACATTCCTGTGGCGCTCTCGCCGGTTACGCGCCGAGCGTCTACATAATGTGCTTGTTTCAGGTTCTTGTCTTGCCCGCGCCGCGTAATGCCCTATTAGCGCCGCCCTCTGCTCTAACTACGCCCGCCAGAAAGCCTCGCTGAGGTACTTGTAAGCATTGTCCGGGAAGAGCGTCACCACCGTGCCGGCTTCCCCGCGCTCGGCGAGACCCTCGGCGACGCGCAGCGCGCCAACCATGGCCGCCGCCGCGCTGATGCCCACCAGATAGCCTTCTTCCCGCGCCAGGCGCAGCGCCATGGCATGCGCGTCTTCCGTGCGCACGGACAGCTTGTGATCGGCGAAGCGCGGATCGAAGATGCCCGGCTGAATGGCGGTCTCCATGTGTTTGAGACCTTCCAGGCCATGGAAGGGCGAATCCGGCTCGACCGAAACGATTTGGATATCGGGATTGTGATCCTTCAAGCGCCGGCCGGCCCCCATCAGGGTGCCGCTGGTGCCCAGGCCCGCCACAAAATGACTGACGCTCCCGGCCGTCTGTCGCCAGACTTCGGCGCCGGTGCCATGATAGTGGGCTTGCCAATTGGCCGGGTTATTGTACTGATCGGCATAGAAATAAGTATCCGGCTCGCGCATTGCCAGCTCCCGCACGACGCGGATGGCGCCATCGGAACCTTCCAGGGGATCGGTGAAAACCAGGTCGACATCGTAGGCGCGCAAGATGGAGATACGCTCGCGGCTGACATTTTCCGGCAAGACGAGCTTGACGCGGTAGCCCTTGGCGGCGGCGATCATGGCGTAGGCGATGCCGGTGTTGCCGCTGGTGCTGTCGAGGATCGTCTTGCCCGCGACCAGGCGCCCGTCGGCTTCCGCGCTGCGGACGATCTCGTAAGCGGCGCGGTCCTTGACGCTGCCGCCGGGATTCTGCCATTCGGCTTTGGCGAGGATCTTGACCTCCGCGGGCAAATGACGTGCCACACGGCGGAAGTTCAAGAGCGGCGTATTGCCGATCTGCCGCTCGATATCAAGCACAGTTTCTTCCGCGTCGTCGATGGCATCTATCGGGTAATTTGCTAGCAAAGTCATGCGTTCACCGGTTTTTCCTTGCTGAAAGCGCCTTAACAAAAAAGTCAACTTGCCAAAAAAACGCGCGGAACAGGCCTCCGACGGTCGGTGCCTTTAGCGCGCATTCCTGCAAGTTGACTTGTGTTTCAGTCTCTTTTGCTGTTCGCTGTTGCTAAAGTCACCTCATCTGACAACAACAGGGACAACAAGTCAGGTGTTTCATTCGGGTCTCCGCTTTCTGCGGCCACTGAGCAGAGCATAACGACTAATGCCGGCTCTGTCAACTGCTCCATACCGATGACGTTGTTGATGGCCTGTATCTTACTAAGCGGAGCGAAGCGCATTTATTTCGGTACGGAAGCAAAAGTGAAGGCGGGCAGTTCCAACATGTTTTCTGGGTAAGGAATAGCCAGACGTTCCCCAGTATCGAAATTGTACCATGCTACATAGATTGGGTACTCATCTTCAAGATTCTCTGGAACTTCGAAGGTGTGGGTTGTCCGCAGTGTTTGCCCCTTGTCAAGATAAACCAGAGGGACTTTGGGTACGGAGTCCGCTTGCATCAGAACTTCGAATGCCTGGCCGAGTTGAAACTCTTCGGCGAATACTATTGCAAGAACGCGCCAATCGCCAGACAGCGGTTTCCGAAGTCGCCAATACAATTCCAATGTATCTCCACGCAAGAAGCGAAAGGCATCGAGGCTGATGCTGTCGCCAAACAGTGTGTCCGTCGTTGTTGCGCCCTCTGGCGCTATTTCACTGTGAGACTCTCCCACAAAGGCGCCGACCGGGATGAAATATGTTGAAGCGGTTGCTCCGTTTTCCAAGATGGGCTGAATATCGCTTCCATTTGGAAAGGCATACCAACCGATTTGCAGTTGCACGATCGAAAATCCTTTGGCGTTGTCCGGAATTTGCAGGATATACTCGTCGCGATAAATGGCATCCGCTTTCCACCAGGTTGTCGGCAGGGTTCCCCAACCCGGAAACGTATCGATGGTAACGATTGCTTTGCCTCGGGCATTTAGCAGACTTATGTATAGTGCATGCGGCGCGTCGGATTGGGCGAGGGGATGCCAATAAAGAGTGATTGGGATCTCGTCGCCAGCCGACCATCGCTGTAGATCTGGCAGTTCGTGGCCGATCAGCCTGATATCGTCCCATTGCGCGAACGTACGCACTGCGGTTTCAGGCAGGTTCTCGACGCGCGGCGGGTGATCGTAATGCGGGGCGATGTAGACGAAGGGAACAATCGCAGCAAAAACGAACATGGGTAGGGCGATCAAGCCCGCCGGTATCCTCAGCGCCGTCAAACCCAAGGCCAGCAGCAGGCTGATTGCGGCGCTATACGGGAAAATCAGGCGTCCTTGCGACGCGGTAGTTTGCAAGGTGTACCAGATGATCATCGCCATACCGACGCTGACAATGGCGCCAAGGACACAGCAAACTGTCAGTTCATACGATTTCTTCCGATTCTTTAACAGATAAACAACGAGACCCCCAACAGCGAGCGCGGTCAAGGCATCCATCGCGACATAGTGATATTCGCTGGTCAAGTTGTTGAACCAGCCAAACACACCCCAATAACTGCGGCGAAAGCCCTCAAATTCCTCCACCAGCAGGCGTGGTATTGTGGTGCTTCGTCCCCCGAAGTTGGCAATCATCATACGAGTGCCAAATAACTCCTGATAAAGCATCAGGTTTCGCCAATACCACCAACTCGCGATGACCAACCAGAACACGAGCATAGATCCGCCAAGAATGACAAGCCCGCGCAGATCGCGCTTTCGCAATGCCAGCCAGATGCCGGCCAGCGCGACGATCGCGACAAATGCCATGGCGCTTAGCTTTGCCAAGGTCATTAGCGCTATGAGTGCTGCGAGCAAGAGGCTGCGCCTGGTCTGAAAACCTTCGCGCAGCATCACAAGCAACTGCCAAGTGATCAGCGCGCCCAGCATCGCCGCGAGATTGTCGTTGCTCACTGAGGTGGAAATGAAAAGGAATTGTGGATTGAAGGCGACAAAGCTGGTAGCCAAGATTGGGAATCCAACTGAATCTGGCCGAATCGCCCGCGCAGATTGATACACGGCGGCAATGGTCACTGGCGCCATGCCCAATGTGACGAGGCGAATGACGTAAATGGCCAGGGATGTACCAGTGAGATTCGGTGGGTAAGGCTGCTTATAAAAGATCAGATTACGGTTGCCCAGCTTCGAAGGATGACCGAGGTTGACCATTGGATTTTGATAATAAACTTCGTCAAAGTCCTCCGTATCAAGGCGCAGCCATATCGGGGTCATTAACAGGTAATATAGCGGTGGCTGGCTGCCTTCTTGCTCATAAAGATGATTATGATCCGGCGATTGTACCGGCAAAGCCCCGTCATGTTCCGCGATCCACTTGATCACACCAAGATGATAGATGCTGTCCGGCGATTCGAAGTTTGGGGAAGCGTATAAGTAGATCAGACCGAGGCAAAAGAATATTAATGGCAACAGCCACTGGAAGGGCAGCCCCGTAATGCCTTTGAGTCGATTCACGAACAACGCTTCAGTTTGCCGGGCAAAATCTCCCGACATTCTAGCTTAGGCAGTCAGGAAATACACATAGGAGATCGCCTTGGCCGCTCCCCCCGGAGGAGTAGATGCGAGAGTGGTAAACTTCATCTGTTCCGCGCAGTACAGGTAATTTGCCACCGAAGACACGGGGCGCGTAGCCACACCGGCCTTCGAAGGCGCAGAGATTATTCTGATAAAATCATGCCATAAGGATATATCATCGATGTTTACCATTCCCGCAGATGTTTTCGTCTTACGCCGATGAGTGATAAGTGGTATTTTAGGGATGGCGCGCAGGGCGTACGGACGAGAGTCCATAATGGACGGGAGCGGAATCGGATGAAAGATCTGGAATTGCCGCAATATCTTTTCGACGTAAACGGTTATTTGGTCATTGAAGATGCCTTGAGTTCAGAAGAAGTGGCGGTTTTGAACCGATTGATTGATGAGCAAAACTTGCCGCCGCCGGAGGTGTCGCCTCGCTTTGGCAGCGCGCCGACCTTGGGATCGTCACTCCTGGCAGCTGAGGATGTGCCGGAAAGCAAGATGAAGGGGGACCGGATGGCGCCAGTCGGATCGGGTTTTCTCGACTGGGGGAAGCCCTTCTGCGACTTGCTGGATCATCCGGCGGTCATGCCCGTGCTGCGCTTTCGCTTGGGCGATGCCTTTCGGCTGGATCGCCTCTACGGCATGTATATGCGCAAAGGCATGAGCTATGGCGCGCTGCATGCCGATTATGGTGCGACATCTAAACAGTCGAAGGTAGAGCCGGGCGAATACTACGCCTTCCGCAGCAACCAGATTTATGATGGATTCATCGTTGTGGCTTGGGCGCTGTCCGACGCCGGAGGGGAGCTGGGCGGTTTCTGCTGTATTCCCGGCAGCCACAAGAGCAATTACCGTTTGCCGCGGCAGATTGACGAGAATTTTGAGCAATCGCCTCACGTGGTCATTCCAGAAATGCCGGCCGGATCGGTCGTACTTTTCACAGAGGCATTAACCCACGGTACGGCCAGCTGGCATGCCGAGCACGATCGCCGGGCGCTCTTGTACAAGTACTGCGTATCGCATATGGCCTGGACTTCAAAACGGGTGGAGATGCCGAGCTCTGTCGAATTGACGCCGCGGCAACAAATTCTATTCCGCGAACCGGGTGACCCACTGCGTCACTTCGCGTCACTCTTTGAAGAGGCTGTAGTTTGAGACCGTGTCAGCATTTGCAAGGAAGGGGCGACTCGTGAGAATGGCGGTTTTCGCGGATATCCATGGCAATCTGCCGGCGTTTGAAGCGACGCTTGCCGACATCGAGCGCTGTGGCGAGTTTGATCAGATCTGGTGCCTGGGCGATCTGGCGCTGATGGGCGGGCAGCCGCATGAATGCATTCGACGGCTGTGCGAACTTCGGGAAAACCTCGGCGATGACAAACTCCGGGTCATCGGCGGCAATACCGATCGCTATCTGGTGACCGGTGAGCGCATCAAGCTGGCTCCGCCGGGTGACGAGGCGCATTTTCCCGACTGGCGAGATAACCTGCTGAGCATGAACAACATCTACGGCTGGAATGTGGCGCGTTTGACCTGGGACGACTATGATTTGCTGCGACAGTTGCTGGGAGTAGAATTGCGGCTGAAGGTCGAGGGTTACGGTCAAGTGATCGGCTTCCACGCCATCCCCGGTCATGACGAGCCCGCTGCTTTGCGTCCCGACAGCCCCGAAGAAGAAGCGGCTGACGCTTTGCTCGATCGCGCCGGACGATTGGCGCTTTGCGGGCATACGCACCTGGCGATGGACCGTCTGATCGGCGTCTGGCGGGTGATCAATCCGGGCAGTGTCGGCTTGTCCTTCGGGGTTCCTGGTCTCGCGGAATGGGCGCTGCTGGAGTGGACGAAGGGCGATTTGACGGTTGATCTTCGACGCGTACCCTACGATGTGGAGGAAACGCTGCGGACCTGGCAGACCCTGGGTTATCCGGAGATTGAGTGGATCCGCGCGCGCTTGACCGGCTAGGGAGAGCCTAACTCGTCTCCATTTGAATCTTCGGCCGCCGCGCCCAGAAGCCCAGGGCGAAGGTCATGATCCCAATCGCCACTGCCAGCAAGCAGATGATCCAGATCTGCGTCAGCGGCGCGGTCATCTCGAGTATTCTTGCGCGTTCTAGCGCAAAGCTGTCGCGCAAGTAGATCTCCACCACGCCGCGGCAACCTTGAACGATCGTCGACAAGCCCACACCAAACGCGATCAGCCAGAGGGGCACAAAGCCTGTCACGCGTCGATTGCCGCCGCGTAATTCAGTGGCGACGCTGTTGAGACAGGCGCAAAGGATCGCCAGCAGCGCCCAGCTCATTATCCAGTCTTGTGCAGCCTGTAATGCCGTGTTCTGCAGGGCATGATTGAGCTTGGCTTGCAGGCTAATCGCGCCCAGGAATCCGCCGGCAACCAGCCAAAAGAGCGTCGCGACGGCTGTCCAGTGAGGCGCCAGCGACATATCATTGTTGCGCAGGCTAAGCGCGCGGTAGGCCTGACCGGCCAGGATCGTATAACAGAGGACGATCAGGGCTGTGGCGCTGATGCTGACAAGGGGCGGCAGTCCCAATGCGGCGATGCTGATCAAGCTGCCCGAGAGAAAAAGCAGGACAGCAATGATCTTGACGCCATCGTTCGCCCAGTCCCTCTCAACGCTGCTGAAACGGGTCATCAACCAGAAAGCCACGCCCAGCGCGGCGATGCTATAGGCGACATGCCATTGAAAGAGATCCAGGACCTTGTCCCAGGGTGAGCTCGCGAAGGGCTTTGCCAGGGAACTCGCGCAGACCAGCAGCAGGCCCGCTTGCCAGACGCGCGAAAAAGCCGAAACCTCTTTGCCGGAGGAGGTCAATGCGAGCAGGGCCAGCAAACCTATAGCACTTAGCGCGTCCAGGAGACTGACCCCGACAAAGGGGCTGGCAATCAGCGTGACGATGATCAGGGCGATCCAGGCGCGCAGAAACACTTGCAGCATCCGCTTGGAAAGGGAACCGGAGGCCATGGTAATGCCAGCCCCGCCCAGCCCCGTCAGCATCACCAGCGACAGGCAGCGAGCGCTGAGGCGCTTGACCGTTTCTTCACCGAAATGGAGAGCCAGGGGATTCTCTGGAAGCTGGAATAGCGCCTCCAGCAGGAAACTCGCGCTGTACAGCATCAGCAGCAGAACGATCAGGCTCAAGAACTGATACTGGATCTTACCGCGGGAAGACAGTCTGATCATGCGAATTATGCTGGGCTTCGATAGACCTGTGCCGGTCCGTGACCGAAAATACCCTCAACGGTAAACTGCAGTTGATAGTCTCTTTGGACAATCGCCAGCAATGGGCTAATGCCTGGCTCGCCAGCGGGGATCATATCGGGAAAGACCACAACCCAGGTCGGCGCTTGCTTCGCCCATTCGTCGATCAAAGCCGGTAAAACAAAATCCGGACGGAAGTACCAGCGCCAGCCCTTGATCCAGGTACCCGGCGGCAGAAGACCGGTACGGGCATGTAGTTGGGGCGTGCTGTCGGTTTCGGGCAAGACGAAGAGCGTTTCCTCCGCTTCGCTTGCGAGAAGGAGTTGGGCGACCACTTCGTCAAACTCGTCATAGCCCAAAGTCGCGCCGGGTCCCAGGGAGGTCGGGATGTAGGTTACCGCGCCGGTCCAGAGCCAGCCGACGCCGATGCCCAGCGCCAGTCCGGCGAAGACCGTTTGCGAAACTTGCCACTGACGTGGATCGGCAATCTGGGGCAAGGTCCATGCCAAAACCATGCCGGACATCACCGTGGCGAAGGGCAGCTGCCCCATGCCGTGGATCTCGCCGAAGCGCGGATAAAGCACGGTCAGCGCCGCCAGCCAAACCAGCGGGAGAAGAAGCAGTCGTCGCTTGTCCCGCCGCAGCGCAAGCAAGGCGAAGGGAAAGACCAGCAAATTGCCCAGCAGCAGCTTGCGAAAGAGATCGCCGTCCAGCGGCACGCCATCCATAAAGCCCTGCAGGTTGAATGTCCAGTTCCAGAAGATGTAACTGTCGAACAAGCCGCCCGCCGCCAGCGCCAGCCATTGTAGGGCGGGCAAAGCCAGCGCCGCCAAGGCGTATACGAGAAGAGTCTTGCGGTTTCCTGTAAACAGGAGCCAGAAGCCGACGAGAGCGACAGCCAACCAGGCATGCTGCTTGAAGAGCGTCGCCGCGCCCATCAGGACCCCTGTCAACGCGATTTGCTTGTGTGTCGGACGTCCTTCTGCGTGATAGTAAACGATCAAAGCAAGCAGGACGCAGAGCGCCAGCAGGGTATCGAAATAGAGCATGATATTGCCGTAGACGGGCTCCCACCAAACCCAGTAGAGCGCGGCTAGCGCGCCGGCGGAGGTTTTGCCGCTCAGCCGCGTCGCCAGGTGATAGATCAACAGCGTCAAGGCGACAACCAGGGCGGTATTGAGAACTTTGATCAGCAGCGCCGGATCAACAGTGGGCAGCAGGGCTTGAGCGGCGGCGCCCAGCCAGGAACTGCCCGGGGCGTGCTGCTCCCAGATATCGGCGAAGAGCGTCTTGCCCCGATTCATCATCCAGGGGATGGCCAACTGGCCCGAATGCGCCGCCGGCGACAGCCAGAACAGGTGGCTCAAGATCTGAAACAGAATTAGGCTAAAGAGCAAGCGGCGCGCCACGACGAACTCCGGAATAGCGGCGGGAACTGCCCCACATCCTAGCAGCCGCTCGGCGGCAGCGAAAGAGTCCGCCGCGCTCACAGAAAATAATAAGCCTTCTCGTCGCATGAGCGACGCGGTTTATCAAAAAGAATTGACGGGAAATCTGTCTGCGCGCAGCGTTGTACGCGGGCGGACCGACTTCCCCTGTCGCATAAATCTAAGTAATAGTAGAGGCGACCAATCTGAGTCTGTTGAAATACTACCTTGACCCCCACCCCAAACCCCTCCCCCATAAAGAGGGAGGG
>WTGF01000101.1 GCA_011525385.1 Chloroflexota bacterium
CCTTGTGGGGGAAGGGGCCGGGGGATGGGGGGTTAGTTCGCGAAAATCGCATGACTAACTTGGTTTTACAGAGGCACAGAGGGCGCAGCGGCGGGCGAGCAGGTTGCTCGCCCCACCATTTTCAAACTTTGATGGTTCCTGTAGGGGTGACGGGGGGACTTAGGTTTGCCCTCATCAGTCCTCCCTATTTTGTGAAAACTGGTAGAAAAGTACCAATCGTTGAAAGTATGAGTATGATAACCAATCCAGCGCCGGCCGCCTTGTTGCGCCATGACTGTTCTTTGGATATGGATTCTTCCAGCCTGTCAAAGCGAGAGTTGATCACAGCCGTTTGTTTTTCAACTATCTCGCGGACAAACTCCTTCGTAGCAAGCGAGTCCCATTTGCCGCGAATTTCGGAAATGGCGTTTTCGTTCTGAATTACTTTGTCGTTTATGTTGTTTTGTTCCATGTCGGCTTCATCCCGCGAATAAGTTAGGCCTATGTTAGCATATTAACCGCGAACAAACAATAGCTATGCTTTGAAGAGCCAGCGCAATCGCTGCAAAGCCGATATATGTCGCATGTCACAGAAATATAATGAAATGCAGGGGCGGCATATGATGTCGCCCGAAACATATTCTCTGTGCTCTCTGTGCCTCTGTGGTGAATCCCTGTCAGCGGCGGGCGAGCCAAGGCTCGCCCCTACGAATTTCGACTTTGATGACGCCCGAAAAATACCCTCTGCGGGTTTTTCTCTGCGCGCTCTGCGCCTCTGTGGTGAATCCACGTCAGCGGCGGGCGAGCACCTACAGACCTCGTTTATGTCAGAACCCGTAGGGGCGACATATCAGGTCGCCCGCCGTACCATCCCGCGCACCTCGCATCAATCGCGGGCGCGCAGATTGCTCGCCCCTACAGCGTCTTTGATGTCGAAAAGCGCGGAAACGCCCGGGACAGTTGCCCGGGCGCTGTATTCAGATTTGTTTTGCGGCGAGGTCCGGCTGGCAAGCGCGCATGCGCTATGTCAGTTCGAGCAATGTCGCTTCATGTTCATGCCCCGGCTTCTTAGGGAGTAGCTGTAGGCCTGGGCGTGGCCGTCTCCCGCAAGAATCCTCTTGTCCTGTCATGCGTGAAATTGAATTTGAGTGTCGTCCCCACATTAGTTTCTGCGGCTCTTACGTTACAAGTGTATTCGTAGCGTATGACACTTCGCTCTTCCAGATCCACCTCCGCCGGCGGCGTCCTTCTTCCGCTACAGCCAGTGGCATTAATGAGACTGCTGTCCAAATCTTCGACTCCATATGGATTGGTACTGTCTTGGTTGCGTAGGTCAGGCTTCGTAAAGTTAGTTCGCACTTCTTCAAGGTATGCTTGCAAATCTGTATTCATCGTCTCAGGGTCTGAATCAGCACGGATTGTCGCTGTCAAAGTCCAGGAAACGCCCGTGATCCGGCCCGAGCCGCTGTATGACCGGGTTAATGTAATCTCCCACTGTCGCTGCGTTACATTCTCTTCCTGGATGTTGCCGCTGATGCAATTGACTTTGTCCGCATCTTCTTCAGCCCTGAAACTTGAAACAGAGAATTTGCTCGACTCCACTGGGTCGGCACCCGGAGCAAGATCAGCATTGTGCCAGTATTGGCAGGTCACACGGACGGATTCACTGTTGAATCTGAAGCCGCCGATAATCGATCCGTCGGTTCCGCTCCTCATTTCTCTGGGAGGGCTGTACAATGGAACTGGATTGCCTGCTATCGTTACACTGTTTCCCGAAACGGTGAGCGTCTGCCAAGTCGTCGGGATTTCGACCTCGCTCGTGACACGGATAACAACAGGCGTCCAAGTCGCTTCGGGCGTCAATGAACCGGCGATCGGCACCGCCTCAATCGCGCCGGCGTCCCATTGTTCGCGGGTGGTGCAGAGGCGATCCGATTTGCAGGGATTATTGTGATAGACGACATTCAGGTTCCAGCCGCCGGTTTCCCAGTGATTGTAGCGGTCGTGCGCCCAATAGCCGGATGTCCAGAGATCGTGATCGGTGCCGTCCTGGCAGCGCCGGTAGATCGGATCGTTGCAGAGGTTATTCTCCACCACCGGGTAAGTGCCGGTGGGCAGGTCCACCACCGCCGCGGCGCCGGTGGCGCGCCGGACCAGATCCCCGCGGATCCAGGATTGCACGCCCGAGGGCGTCCGGGCGTAGTACCAGGTCCAGGGCGGGTCCGATTCGGTATCGGCTTCCAGTATGGTCAGCACATGCCCGAGACCGGCATAGTGCTGCACAGAATACGCGGCACCCGGCCCCCAGCGCATGCGCGCGGACTCAACGATGACCTCGGCATTAAACGGCAGGTCCTGCGCGAAGGTCAGCGAGAACATGACGATAAGTATTACGGACAGTAAGAAAACGAACTTTATACCATTGGACACGATACCCTCCTTTCGGTCAGGCGCAACAAATCTTATCACAAGTTGCGGATTCGCGCAAAAGCGCTCGGTTTGAGCGGCGGGCAATCGCCGGCTATTCGTAGTCATCGCAGAGGGGCGGGGATTCACCACAGAGGGGCGGAGAATTTAAATTAACCACCGAGGACACCGAGGGCACCGAGATTTGACCTCTTATCTGCAAAAAAGGGGGCAATGTAGGGGCGTTTCGTTGAAACGCCCGCAATTTTGCGTCCCTTTTGCATGGGCGACTTTGAGTATCGTCCTTACATTTCATTAGATTTATGTGACATTCAGCATATATTGGTTTTGGTGCGATTGCTCTGCCCCCAGCGGCGGGGAATCGCTGGCTATTCGTAGTCACCACAGAGGCGCGGAGAGATTCACCACAGAGGCACAGAGGGGCGAGCCGGTGGCTCGCCCGAATCGACGCTTATAGATGCGACCGCGGGCGACCAGATTGGTCGTGTAGAGCGCGAGTTCTAC
>WTGF01000051.1 GCA_011525385.1 Chloroflexota bacterium
AGGGGTTTGGGGTGAGGGTCTAGGCGGTTCTTCAACAGAGTCCGCCGGGTCGCCCCTACCGCCGACTTTTATTTTGGAGTGCATTAGCATAACTTAGTTGGTCCTACTTCTGTGCCAATGTGGTGAATAATAATTTGAAGCGATTGCCCTGATATAGTTCCTTCCGGATGATAGATTGTGGTTTGAATTGCGGTATATTGTGAGGGGGGCTTTTTGACGGTTCTTCGTTTCGGGCGTTAACTTGAAAAACAAGCCCGCGCTAGTTTCTTTGCTTTTCTGTGGATACTGGCGGGTATGTTTTTTGCTATTTCTCAAGCATTAGCAAGTCTCATAATTATATAAACAAAGTATAGACAGAGCTGGCGCGCTTTTCAAATATTGCGCAACCCTTCTTGTTCCCTGTGTTCAGCTTGTACTTGGGCTATTCGCATACCTTTGGTCAATATATGAGATGGGGACAGAGGAGCGAAAAACGCACTAGGCCGCGCATAAGTCTATGCGCGCAAAAATCCCCGGCCTCCCTGTTCCCGCCTCTTTGACTAAGCAACCTCACAAGTACCGGAACTTGACATAAGAAACTTGCTTGTTTCTTAGAGGAAACGACATCATAGTTCTCTCGATTTACCCTATAATGGTAGTACATTGTTATTAGTATAATAGGCTCTATACTATGAGATAAAACTATTTCTTGACAGTCTACAGATTAGTCCCGAACTTACATTAGAGGAAAAGTCCACATCACAGCCTATGCCTTTGCCAACTCTATCAGGGCGGTCATGTCCGTTAGGTACGTAGTTCCCAATAGAAAAGACAAGTTCGCATGTATGCCAGACCACGTTTGTCGCCCCCTTCGCCCACAGCACGCGCGCTGCTGGTCCTCATTGCTGTGCTGCTTGTTCTGCTCGCTCTGGCGATACATAACAGTCCAGCGCCCCGCATAGAAACCGAGTTCGGCGGAGCAACTGTTGATATCAAGGCAGACCGCGCTTGGGCGTTGCTGCCATGGGATTGCGTAACAATCACTTGGGACATGGCGGGGACAAAGACGATTTATGTCGATGGTCATAGCAAATTTGGCTCGGGCGCGATGGGATATTGTCCCTCGTTACAAGTTACAAGCCTAACTTTTCAAATTGCTGCAGCCAATGGCGGCCAGCAGAACTTCGCACTCAATATTCGCTATCTCCCGTTGGAGTTGGTCAAGTGTTTGTATCTGCTGGCGATTCTGAATCTGCTTATTCTCGCGCTTTACTATCTTGTGACCGAGCGCATTTGCGCGCCGATGCGCTTTGAATTGACGCATTTTCTGGCAGGCGCGGCTTTGTTGATGGCTTGCTTGCTTTGCCAAACAGGCAGCGCGTTCCGTATCGAATCCCTGCTAGAGGGATTGAGCAGTGTTTTCAGCAACCCGGCTTGGCACTTTTTTGGCCTCTTGTTGTCAGGGCTTGTCTTCATTCCACTCGCCGGGCAATCACTGCAAAAGGGTCTGAAGAAGGGATCGCGGGAAGACTTTGTCGCTATAGCGACGTTCTTTCTTTTCATGCTGTTGCTGTATCTCCCATTTGGATTCGATAGCGTCGGTCATTGGGAAGAGTGGGTATTCAGAGCCTACGTGGAAAAAGCTCAATTCGGCGTCAGTCCCGAATTAGTTTCACGCTTCTGGCTAATCGTTCCCAACGTTCTGGCATATTTCATAGCCTCCGAATCGTTCGTCGGCTACCACCTCGTCAATTTCTTTATGTTTTGGGGAAACTTAGTACTTTTCTACGGCATATTGCGCAAACTAAATGTCGATCCGCTCTTCGCCTTCCTCACGACGCTGCTATACATGGTATATCCGGTCAATACGGGTTTGATGTCATTGCGGCACTTCTTGATGAATTTCAGAGTGCTCTCGCTATTGGCCGCGGTATTTTTCTGTTTGGAGTTTGTGGAAGATCCAAGCCGATTACGCCTGGCAGGTCTTTGGTTAGCGTTGCTATTGAACATCGGGTCATATGAAGCAGGCTATGCCATCATTGCTATCATTCCATTCTTGTGGTGGCGGCGCAGACCACGATGGACCTGGCGACATGTCAACTTGACGGCGATCTGGTATCTCTTTCCTGCTGTGAAAATTGTCTTCCTTCTGCTTTTAGATCTGGACAATAGACGATTCTACGGCAGCAATTGGATTTCAAATGCTCTGGAGCCCCAGCAGTTTGCGCTTGATTTCATCACTTACTACGCAAGTATAATTGAACGCGTATATCGCCAGACCTTTTGGTACGGCTGGCGGGAAGCGCTGTCCGCTTTGAGCGAAAGCGCGTGGCTTGCGCCGACAATCGGCGCGCTGATGCTCACGGGCGGGGTTGCGGCCTATTTGGTGCGCAACGTAAACGCGACATTGTTCCCATCAAGACGGCAAATATGTTTGGGATTACTCAGCGGCGCGCTGTTCATTCTGCCAGCAGTTGGCGTTTTGATGTGGCTTGACAAATACAATACTGATTTGAGGCGGATGTACCTATTCGTACCTGTTGGCGGTGCAATTGCTGTCTTTTGTTCTGTACTGCTCGCCGCCTCTCTCGTCAAGAAGCATCAAATACGCATAGCCATTGTCGTTTGTCTGTGTCTGATAGCAATGTTTCCCGCGCTTGCCCGCCTGTATGCGCAACATGCGCATTATGTGAACAGCGCGAACAACAAAGCTTTGATTCTCCTGCGGATCGTAGAGCAGGCGCCCGCTGTAGACCCGGATGCATATATTATCCTCGTAACCGAGATGCTCGGGACTGAACTAAGAGTCAAAGGCCTATCGGAGTTCCGCACAGGAGCATTCCTGAATGCCCTGCGCGTGGTATATCAGGACCCGCATCTGAAATACGCCTTTATCTGCATCATAGATAAGCGATGTTTTCTGGATGAATATACGACGCAAGCCTTTCATTTGAAGCAAAACGCAGACTACAGCAATGTGATATTCTTCCATCTCCGCGACGACCTCTCGGTTGAACTCCTGCGCGAGTTGCCCCCGGAACTAGGCAGCGAAGATAATCACAGCTACAAGCCCGATCGTTTGATTGACGCATCCGCACCCATCCCGCCGCGCGCCCTCACCATGCTGGCCTCGGGCCGGCGCGCATTCGCGGATCCATGACGCGGTGGAGCCCAGCATTGTTGAAAAAGTTGCGACGACGCCAAGTCCTTAGCCGTATTTCCCTGTTTTTGCTTTTGCTAAATGCGGCGCTGCTCTTGCTAATTGCCTTGGCAATTGCAGGTAGCGCGCCGTCACAGATCGATATGGCATTTGAAGGCGCCAAAATCAACATCAGGGCGGACCGCGCTTGGGTCCTGCTGCCCAGACAATGTGTGAATGTTTCCTGGAAAATGGAAGGGATCCAATCGCTTTCCGTCGACGGTCGCGCAAAACCCGGGTCAGGAGCGCTGGAGTTTTGTCCAACATTAAACGCCACAAGTTTGCAGTTCGATATTTCAGCAGCCAATGGCGAGCCGCTCGCGCTCGGCTTGCACATTCACGACTTGCCAGCTGCCGTCGTATCCAGTGCCGCACTGTTATTCCTTCTGCTGCCGTTTTTCCTAGCCCTATACTATCTTGCGACGCTGCGCATCGCCGAGCGGATTCCATTAAACGCCTCCCCAGTTCTGACGCTATTGGCCCTGCTGCTGGTTTGCCTGCTCATCCAAACTGCCCTTCCCTTCTCGATCGAAGGCTTTATCAGCAGCCTTGCCAATCTTTTCATAAGTCCACTCTGGCAAGGCTTCGGCACCGCTTTGGCGGGCATTGTCTTCATCCCGCTGGCGGCGCAATCTTTGCGGCGGGGAATGCGGGGCGGATTCGGCGCAGACTTCGTTGTCATGGGTGCGCTATTTGCATTCCTTCTGTTGCTCTATGCGCCCTTTGGTTTCGAAAGCATCGGGCAACAGGACTCATGGTACAATCTTGCGTATTTTGAAGGCAGGCCGTCGAAGGTAGCCCGCGAGACAGTTTCGCGTTTCTGGCTACTTGCTTCAGATTACTTTGCTCATACCATCAGCGCCGCTTCATTTTTCGGCTTTCACATCCAGTATCTGCTGATGCTTTGGGGCATATCGGTCTTATTCTACGCTATACTGCGCCGATTCCAGCTTGCGCCGCTATATGCCTTTATTGTCACCATGCTTGTCATGGTTTACCCAGTCAATTCTCATTTGATGTCCTTGCGCTCGACACCGCATGCGTTTAGCAAGCTTGCCCTCTTCGCATCAGTTTATTTCGCTCTGGAATGCAGGGGAAACGTTTCTCGATTGCGTTTGCTGGGCCTTTGGCTGGCCTTGTCATTCAACGTCGCTTCCTATCAGAGCGCCCTGGTGATCATTTTTCTCGTTCCAGTTCTCTGGTGGTGGCGCAGTCCTCGCTGGACCTGGCGCAACTTCAACCTGACCGCCATCTGGTATCTGATCCCGGCGGCGCAGATTATCTACATCATCCTGTTGTCCAACGCGGGAAGAAAATTCTACGGCGCGATCTATTTGTCCCGAGCTTTACGACAAGAACGAACGATCTTCGAAAACATTAATCACCACTTGGGCGTCGTTGGAAAGGTGTACCTTCAGACTTTCTTGCATGGATGGCAAGAGGCGTTTAATAGTTTGGGGCAAAACATATGGATAGCCCCGACGCTCGCTGCGGTCTTTCTTACCGGGACCGTCTCGGTCTATCTGGCGCGGCGCTCCCAGGCGCGCATGTTCCCGTCGAGAAAGCAATTGCGATTGTGGCTGGTCGCCGGTAATGTGTTCATATTGCCCTCAATTGCGGTGCTGATGTGGTTCGAAAAATATCAGGTTGAACTATGGCGCATGTACATATATGTTCCCTTCGGGGCCGCTGTAGTCCTTACGAGTCTTTTGCTCATGTTAGTCTTGCCGATCAAGAACGCGCGCCTTCGCCATGCGCTTGCAATCGGCCTTTTTCTCATGCTTATGCTCCCGGCAACTTCGCGCCTGTTTGTACAACACGCGCATTTCGTCGAAAGCGCGAATGCCAAGGCTCGCATTCTAACGCAGCTTGTTGAACAAGTTCCGCGCTTCAATTCAAACGCTCGCCTGGTTCTGGCCACCAATATGTCGCTTGATGAGCTTGCAGCAGTTGGCATATCCGAGTTGTGGACTAATATGTTCGACGGCGCGATCTACCTGCTTTATGGAGAAGACCGTCCGATGTATTCCTCCCTTTGTATTTTGGGTGGGTCCTGCAGCACAGACGACATAGACAAAAGCATACAGTACCTCGACGATGACTTGGATTATCGTGATATCGTCATCTTCCGTCTCAATGACGATCTGTCCGTCGAACTCTTGCCCGAACTGCCTCCAGAACTCGGCGGGTCAAGTAACGACAGCTACAATCCCGGGCGCTTGATTGACAGATCCGCTCCCATCCCGCCGCGCGCCCTCACCATGCTGGCATCGGCGCGGCGCGAATGACCCAATCGCAAAGCGCTTATTCAGCGGGTAAGAAAACTGTGTTATAAGTGTCCCGGCAAACAACGCGCGATGCAGGGGAAACAGTCGATGGCTCGAAAACCGGTGATGCTGATCGTTTTGGACGGCTGGGGCATACGTGAAACTGATCATGGCAACGCGGTGGCACAGGCGGAAACGCCCAACTTTGATCGTTGGCGCACAACCTGCGAACGCGCGATTGTGCATTCATCCGGGGAACATGTGGGCCTGGTGCCCGGGCAGATGGGCAATTCCGAAGTCGGCCACCTCAACCTGGGCGCCGGGCGCATCGTCTACCAGGATATCTCGCGTATCGCCAAGTCCATTGCCGACGGATCACTGGCGCGGAACACGGTGCTTCAGGATGCGATTCGGCATGTTCAAGATAGCCGCAAAAAACTGCATCTGATCGGCTTGCTCGGCAGCGGAGGCGTACACAGCCATAGCGATCATCTCTACGCGCTTTTGGACATCGCGAGAGACAATGCCATAGATCCCATTTTGCATCTGATCACCGACGGGCGTGATACACCAACCCAAAACGGCATTTCCTTTTGTCACGAGCTCATCGACAGGCTCGCTGTCGACAGCAACGGGCGCGTGGCGACGGTCAGCGGACGCTATTATGCGATGGACCGCGACAAGCGCTGGGAACGTACGCGCCTGGCCTATGATGCGATGGCGTTTCGGGTGGCAGAGCGAAACGCGCCCGATGCTCAATCCGCGATACAGACATCCTACGATGCCGGCCTGAGCGATGAATTCATTAAACCGACAGTGATCGGCGACGATGATAACCTGACGATTGACAAGGGCGATGCGCTGCTCTGCTACAACTTCCGCGCCGATCGCATGCGACAGCTTGCGGGGGCCTTTGTCAAGCGCGACTTTGATGGCGCCGATCAGTTCCCTCCGATAGACGATTTGCATCTGATCACCATGACGGAGTATCTGGAAGGACTGACGGAGCAAGTCTTGTTTCCGGTGGAATTGCTGCGCGATACACTGGCCGAAACGATCAGCCGGGCCGGCAAGACACAATATCACAGCGCCGAGACCGAGAAATATCCGCACGTGACATTTTTCTTCAACGGCCGCAACGAAGCGCCTTTCCCCGGCGAAACGCGCAAGATCCTGCCGTCGCCCCAGGTTGCCACTTACGATTTGCAGCCGGAGATGAGCGCCAAGGAACTGACCAGTGAAACGCTGAAGCGCTTGCGCCTGGCTGATGATGATTTCCTACTCGTCAACTTCGCCAATCCCGACATGGTTGGTCATACCGGTTCGCTGCCCGCAGCGATCAAAGCGGTGGAAACGGTTGACGCCTGCGCCGGTCGATTGGTCGACGCCGTAGTTGAGAAAGGCGGCGTCGTGATTGTGACTGCCGATCATGGCAATTGCGAGCGCATGATCGACATGGTCACCGGCGAGGCGCATACCTATCATACCGTGGGACCGGTCTCGCTATTTGTCATCGACGCGCGCAACTACCACGATTTGCATGCCTGGGGTCGGTTGGCGGATGTCGCGCCGACCGTGCTGGATTTGCTGGAGATCGAACAGCCGGCGGAGATGACCGGCAAGAGCTTGATTCGGGCAGTAAAACAATCGAATCACGAACTATCTTAGTCCGATTCCCGACCAAATAGTCCCAAATTAGTCGCGCGAAAAATTGCATTTCTTGGCGACTCAACTCCATTCTACACTGCTTCCGAAGCGGAGGGGCCGGGAGAGAAATTAGAAAAGTGGCACTCGGATTTTTCATTACTTACTTGGAACTACTTGGATAATGGAGCTCTGTTTGTTGTCGCTTGGGAATCGAGTTGCGGCGCGACTCGGATCTTTGGCCGCTGGGCCGCTTATGCTGTGTGAATAAGAGCCACACGACGTCGGTCAAGCGTCGGTCTTGGCGCGAAACTTTAGTGCTAGGATTGTCTTGGCGATCGGGTCGGCCGCATAACCGGCACGTCGGATGCTTAGGACAGGAGCTTGAAAGATGAGATTGTTCGCTATTGTTATCATTGTGCTTTTGCTGCCTGCCTCGGGCGCGCTTGCGCAAGAGTGGGTCAAAACAAAGAGTGGCGGCGCCGTGTACGACTGCCAGTTGATCGGCGCTATCGCAACGGATTTCGGCGCGCGCCCGGTCGCCCGGCTGGAAGGCGAGCATTACAGCATTAGCGCGTTCTTCGCCATCCTGGTCCCCAATTGTCAACCCGCCATTGATCCATCCGATACAAGTTCGACTGCAGAGCATGAACCGGATTGGAAACAGAGCAATCGCAATGAGACGGAGTACGACTGCGCTTTGCTAAGCGAGATCTTTGCCATTTATGGCGACAAGGTGCTGGTCATTGGTTCCACGGACGCGCGCTATAGCGTCAGCGAGGTTTTCATCTCGTTGGCGCCAGACTGTGATCCCGACTTTAATGCGCGTGATTTGCTCGAGAGAATCGGCGACGATGAAGGCTGGGTCACAGGCGCCAACAGCGAATTCGAGTACAACTGCGGCTTCATCAGCCTCGCGCTGGCCGAATATGGCGAGCTGGATTTCGTTCGTATTCAAGGCCAGAGTCTCACATTCAACGAATACCACCTGCAGGTGGCTCCGCTGTGCAACGTCCGTACGGATGTCTCGGCCAAAGCGCTGGAATCGCCGCTTGAAAATGAGTGGATAGATGCAATCAGCGGCGATAGTCCGTTTAACTGCGCGGCTGTGAGATTGCTGCTCGGCGCGTATGGCGTACAAGACTACCTTCGCGTCGGCGGTACTACCTGGACGAACTTGAGTTACTTCCAGGCAGGGATTCCCGACTGCATTCCAGGCCACGTCGTCACAATTCATCCTTCCATTGTCCATGAATGCGCTGCAAGCGATTGCTTATCGATAAGGCGCGTTGAAAAGGACACGGTGCTGTCGGTAGTTGGCGTAAAGGACCCTTGGTACGAAGTAGCAGTCGGTGATGAAACGGGGTTCATCGCCGCGCAACGTACTTCGCCGGGCGGCAACCCGGTCTTGCAGATCATGGACGGCCACTATTTCGAAGCGCATGCTTGCGTCGCTTCTGTTTCTTTTAAGCAAGGCAGTGGCGTAGAAATTGACATAGTCACGCTCTTCGAACAGCCGAATGTGTCCGAAGTCAAAGTGTACCGCCCACTGGAGGAGATCGGCGTCTATGTGATCGAAGTTTCAGTAGGCGATGCTGTCGAACGGATTGGCCTCGATGCCCGCATAGAGGGCGCTTACGAGTTTTTAGTCGGCGGATGTTGATGAATTGGCGACACTGAAGGCAAAACTTTCGAGAGGATATGAAATGAGGAGAAACTCATGAAGAGATTATTCCTGATAGCAATTGTCCTTGTAGCGCTTGCAAATTCCGCCACAGCGCAGGAGTGGACAGTTGGCCATAGTGAGAACAACCAATGGAATTGCGATTCGCTGGATAAGATAATCGCTGACTATGCCGAGGCCTTCTACATAATCATCGACGGAAAGGTATCCACGGTTGAAGAGATCTTTGCTGTCCGCGCGCCCGGATGCGAAATTGAGCACCCGCCTGTAACCGGTACGGCCGTCATGGAACTGACACATGATTGGACAAGAAATCTTTCGGGCGACTACCTGTACAAATGCGAACTAGTTCTGGAAATGGTCGTAAAGCATGGCGGCCTGGAGTTAATGCGTATAGGCAATGATGTCTTTACATTTTTGCATTATCATCAAAACGATGTTCCGCTTTGTGTGCCGCGGCACGTCATCGTCAAGCAGATTGGTTATCTCCGTGAATGCGCCGACAGCAGTTGTGATTGGATATGGGGCATACTGATCGGAGAAGTTCTGGAGGTTGTTGGTATAAGAGACGGTTGGTACGAGGTGGCGCATAACGAAAAGACCGCCTTCGTTGACAGCGCCGATGTCGTGCCCGGGCCCTACGATATCATTGAGCCGGAAGAGCAATTCGTCTTGGGGCTGGGCACAGAATGCGCCCTCGCATCGAGGATACACGGCGATGAGGTGATGTACATCGCGACTATCAAGGCGGGGCCAGCGCAGAACGACATGGATGTGAATCTCTATCTTCCCTTTGACGAAGAAGCCCTCGAGATTGACCAAGTCGTGAATAAGCGCTTCACAGACGACAACTCCCCGTACATACTGCAGCACCATCCGTCGAACGTCATATATCCCACCGGTATCTATACCATCGAAATCTCTATCGCTGGGGGGACCTATCGGGTCGGCTTCAACGCGCAAAAGAAAGCCGTATACGTCATACATGTCGCCTGCAATTTGCCCGATCAAGACACTGGATGAATCGAAACGAGATTCTAGAACACATCAAGAATCATCCCGAGGTCTCTGTATTGATCATCGGCGGTGGCGTCAACGGCATCGGCGCTTTCCGAGATTTGGCTTTACAGGGCGTCGATGCGCTGCTGGTGGACCGGGGCGACTTTTGCAGCGGCGCCAGCGCCGGTTCTTCCCACATGTTGCACGGCGGCATCCGCTATCTCGAAAACGGCGAGTTTCGGCTGGTTAACGAGGCCCTGCACGAGCGGGATCGCATGCTGCGGAACGCGCCGCATTACGCCAAGCCTCTGCGTACGACCATCCCCGTCTTTCGCTGGTTCTCCGGCTTGCTCAATGCGCCCCTCAAGTTCTTCAACTTGCTCGATCGCCCTGGAGAGCGCGGCGCGCTGGTTATCAAGATCGGCTTGACGCTCTATGACTGGTTGCTGCGGGGGCAAGCCGTCATGCCGAAGCATGAATTTCGGCTGCGGGCGGCGGCGCTGCGCCAATACCCGCAACTGAATCCCGAGATTGTCTGCGCCGCCAGCTATTACGACGCCTGGATGCCCTATCCCGAGCGCATCTGCCTCGAGCTGTTGTTGGATGCGGAAGCGAGCAATCCCGATTGCCATGCCCTCAACTACCTGAGCGCGATCGCGGGCGACGCGCGTTCAGTGACCTTGCGCGACGAACTTTCGGGCGAGTCCTTCATCGTCAGGCCCAAAGTCGTTGTTAATGCCGCGGGACCCTGGATCGACTTCGTTAACCGGCGCATGGGACGGGATGAGAGACGTTTCATCAGCGGCACCAAGGGATCGCACCTGGTGCTGGATCATCCCGATCTGTTGGCGGCCACCCGTGACAGCGAAATTTTCTTTGAAAACGACGACGGTCGAATCGTCTTGATCTTGCCCTACCTGGGACGCGTGCTGATCGGCACCACCGATATCCGCATTGACGATCCCGATGACGCGGTTATCAGCGACGAGGAAATTGACTATATCCTGGGCATGGTGGACAAGGTTTTCCCGGCGATCGGGGTCGATCGCACGCACATCGTCTTCAGTTTTTCCGCCGTGCGACCGCTGCCCTTCAGCGAAGGCGGCGCCACCGGACAGATCAGCCGTGACCACAGCATCGAAATGATCCCGGCCGATGGCAATTGTCGCTACCCCATATATTCGCTAGTCGGGGGCAAATGGACCACATTCCGCGCCTTTTCCGAAGAGACGACCGATCGCGTCTTGGCAGACCTGGGTTTGCCGCGACGGACGGGCACCCAAGACCTCGCTATCGGCGGGGGACGCGCCTATCCGCGCGGCGAGGGGGCGCGACTGAACTGGTTGCGCGAATTACAGGCGCGCAGCGAACTGCCCATTGACCGCCTGCGCGAACTGTTCGAGCGCTACGGCACCCGAGCCGATGAATCCGCCATGTTCATCGCCGCGGCGGAGGACCGCGCGCTGGCAAATCATCCGGGCTATAGCCGGCGCGAAATCGAGTTCATCCTGCGTAAGGAGAAGGTCACGCGGCTGGAGGATCTGGTATTTCGGCGCACGGTCATCGCCATGCTGGGGAATCTGACGCGCCCCCTGCTGGATGAATTGGCGGATATCTGCGCGGAGACCCTGGTCTGGTCTGATGAGCGGAAAGAGAAAGAAGTTCAGCGCACGCGTGAACTTCTTCGTAGCAAACATCAGATCCAACTGTAGGGCTCGCGCCGCGCGAAACCCGGCGCTTGACTGTTCTAGCCGAGCCTCACGGCCGTGCCGCTTGCCGTAACCATTAACATGCTGCCATTCGTGCCCACGGTCTCGTAATCCAGATCGACGCTTAGAATCGCGTCTGCTCCCATCATCCTGGCATTGTCCGTCATCTCGCTCAAGGCGATATCTTTCGCCCGCCGCAGTTCTTCTTCATAGGCCCCCGAACGCCCGCCCACGATATCGCGAATGCCAGCGAAAATATCCTTGAACATATTGGCGCCCATGATGGCTTCGCCGCTGACAATGCCGAGATATTTCGTAACCGGCTGGCCTTCCACGCTTGGCGTTGTTGTGACGATCACTGTTCTATTCTCCTTGTTCCGATCGACAATCGCGGGGTATGCTACTGGCGGCGTCGGGTTTCGGCAAGTGCAAGGCTATCAGCCGGGCAAGATCAGCGACAGCATCTGCTCGGCCGCGGTAGGCGCGGACAGATCGCCCCGCATCACCGCCGCTTCAATCTCTGGCAGCGCCTCCTGCACCGCCGGATGCGCGTAGAAAACTTCCCGCAGCCGCGACTCAATGGCGTCTCTCAGCCAGTCTCGCAATTGCGCTTGCCGCCGCGCATCGAAGGCGCCGCTGGCTTTGGTCCCCGCCACAAACTGCCTTATGACCTCCCAGATCTCGTCGATGCCGTCGCCGGTCATGCCGGACGCGGTGTGGGCGCGTGTGGTCCAGCCCGCCGTGGCCGGCGCCAAAAGACGCAAGGCGCGGTTGAATTCCGCGCGGGCCGCCCCGGCCGCGATCTTGTTGTCGCCGTCGGCTTTGTTGATGACCAGGGCATCGGCGATTTCGATGACGCCTTTCTTGATGCCCTGTAATTCGTCGCCCGCGCCGGTGATCAGCAGCAGCAGAAAAAAATCCACCAGCGAGCGCAGGGTGATTTCGCTTTGGCCCGTGCCCACTGTCTCGATCACGATCACGTCGAAACCCGCGGCCTCGCAGAGCAGAATGGATTCCCGAGTCCCCGCCGCCACGCCTCCCAGAACACCGCCGGTCGGGGAGGGACGGATGAAGGCGTTCTGGTCGCGCGAGAGGCGTTCCATCCGTGTTTTGTCGCCCAGGATGCTGCCGCGGGTCAAGCTGCTGCTGGGGTCAATGGCCAGCACGGCAACCTTGTGACCGCGCTCGGTGAGAAAGCATCCGAAAGTATCGATGAAAGTGCTCTTCCCCGCGCCGGGCGCGCCGGTGATGCCGATGCGAATCGACTGACCGGCCAGTGGCAGCACTTCCGCCAAAAGCCTTTGCGCCGCTTCGGCGTGTTGTGGAGCCCTGCTTTCGACCAAGGTGATAGCGCGCGCCAAGGCGGCGCGGTCGCTCCCCCGCACACCGGCGGCGAGGGCTGATAAATCTATCGGTCTTTGCGGCGCTTGGGTCATCGCAATCGTCGACAGTCAATTGCTTTACTTAACCATAAAGTATAGACTGAAAATGTCACTTGCGGCCCGGCATTTGCTTCGGCTGCTCGCGGACATAGTGAACGGTTTACGAAAGGACAAAGCAATGGCGCTTTTCTTATGGCAGTTCGCCTTTACTTCAAAAGCTTGGGAACGGCAGATGGGGGAACACATATCGCCCTTTGATCACCTGGATGACAAGGTGGCGGGAGAGTTTGGCGGTGCCGTGCATCAGTCTTGGTACGCCTTTGGCGAGTACGACGTTATCGCAGTGGTGGAAATGCCGGACAACGAAAGCATGGCCGCCTACGTGCTGGCGATGAACGCGTTGGGATATTTATCCGGTGGCAAAACCACCGTTCTAATGTCCATGGACGAAGGGGGCTCGGCGCTGAAGCGCGCCGGAGAAGCGATGGAACTGCGCTAGATCTTCGTTTCGCGAATACGCCTTTCTTCGACAGCGCCGGGCACGGGCAGTCTCACCAAAGCGCCATATCGAGGCGCCCGCTCAATTCCTTCAGCACTTTTCGCGCGGCGGCCGGGATGACCGTGCCGGGACCAAAAATCGCGGACGCGCCCTGGTCATACAAGAATTGGTGATCCCGGGCGGGAATCACCCCGCCGATCACCACCATCATTTCGTCGCGCCCCAGCTTGCCCAGCTCAGCGACCAGTTGTGGCAGCAAGGTCTTGTGACCGGCCGCCAGCGAACTGATGCCGACGACGTGTACGTCGTTCTCTACCGCAGCCTTGGCTACCTCGGCCGGTGTTTGGAAGAGCGGCGCGATATCCACATCAAAGCCCATATCAGCGAAGGCGGTCGCGATTACTTTGGCGCCGCGGTCATGGCCATCTTGCCCCATTTTGGCGACCATGATGCGGGGGCGACGCCCTTCGTCCCGCGCAAAGGCATCGGTCAACTGCCTTACCGCGGCGAATTCCTCCGCATCGCCGAACTCGCCGCTATAGACGCCGGTGACAGAGCGGACCAGCGCTTTGTGCCTGCCCCAGGCTTTTTCCAGCGCCAGCGAGATTTCGCCCGTGGTCGCCCGCGCCCGCGCCGCCTCGACGGCTAATGCAAGCAAGTTGCCTTCGCCGGTCTCCGCGCAAGCCGTCAGCTCGTTAAGCGCCGAGCGAAGCTTCGCCTCGTCGCGATCGCGGCGGAGTTGCCGCAGGCGCATGATTTGGGCTTCCCGCACGGCGCTGTTGTCGACCTCGAGGATTTCGAGGGCTTCGATGGAATCTTCGCGGGTTGGCCGGTACTTGTTGACGCCAATGACGCTTTCGATACCGCTGTCGATTTGCGCTTGACGCCGCGCAGCCGCTTCTTCGATGCGCATCTTGGGCGTGCCGGTCTCCAGGGCTTTCGCCATGCCGCCCAGCGCTTCAATCTCTTGAATATGCGACCAGGCGCGTTTTGCCAATTGGTGAGTCAAGTTCTCGACCAGGTAAGATCCACCCCAGGGATCGACCACATCGGTGATGCCCGTTTCCTGTTGCAGGAATAGCTGGGTGTTGCGGGCGATCCGCGCGCTGAAATCGGTCGGCAGCGCCATCGCTTCGTCCAGGGCGTTGGTATGCAGCGATTGCGTATGACCGAGGATCGCCGCCATCGCTTCAATGCAGGTGCGAACCACGTTGTTAAAGGGATCTTGGGCTTGCAGGCTCCAGCCCGAGGTCTGGCAATGCGCGCGCAAAGCCATTGACTTGGGATTCTGTGGATCGAATGGTTTGACCAGTTTTGCCCACAACAAGCGCGCCGCCCGCAGCTTGGCGATCTCCATGAAATAATTCATGCCGATGCCCCAAAAGAAGGACAGACGCGGCGCGAACCTATCGATATCCAGCCCGGCTTGCAGGCCGGCGCGCAGGTATTCCAAGCCGTCCGCCAGGGTATAAGCCAGTTCGATATCGGCAGTGGCCCCCGCTTCCTGGATATGATAACCGCTGATGCTGATACTGTTGAATTTCGGCATGGATGCCGCCGTGTAGGCGAAGATGTCCGAGATGATCTTCATGGATGGCGCCGGCGGATAGATGTAGGTATTGCGCACCATATATTCTTTGAGGATATCGTTTTGAATGGTGCCGGTCAGTTGCTCGGGCGGGACGCCCTGTTCCTCGGCGCTGACGATGTAAAAGGCCAGGATGGGCAAGACCGCCCCATTCATCGTCATGGAAACCGACATCTGGTCCAGGGGAATGTCATCAAAGAGGATATTGGTATCAAGTACGCTGTCGATCGCAACGCCGGCCTTGCCGACATCGCCTTCTACGCGCGGGTGGTCGGAATCGTAGCCGCGGTGGGTGGCGAGATCAAAGGCCACCGAAAGGCCCTTTTGTCCGGCCGCCAGGTTGCGCCGGTAAAAGGCATTGCTGTCTTCTGCCGTGGAGAAACCGGCATATTGACGGATAGTCCAGGGACGGACGGCGTACATCGCCGGGTAGGGTCCGCGCAAAAAAGGCGGAATGCCGGCGACGAATCCGGTGTGGTCGACGCGCTCCAGGTCGGCAGCCGTGTACAGCGCCTTGATATTGATCGCTTCCAGAGTCTGCCAATCGAGGGCGTCGGCGCGCCCCCCCGTCTCCGCTTCGATTTGGGCGCGCCACAGGTCTTGGTCCGGCGGCTGCGCCCCCGGGTCGTAGGCGATTCTGGTGAAATCCGGGGAGGTACTCATGCCTCGGCTCCGGCGGCTTGGCGCCGCGCTTCGAAAGATTCAGCAAGTCGGAGCGGCCTCAAGGGTGGCGCGGTGATAGCGCTTGCGTCCGCAAAGTCGTCGGCTGGCAGCTGCGCCCCCTCGCGCGGCGGTGGGTCCACTTCGTCGGGATTGAGGTATGCGTTCACGCCGACGAGTACGGCAGCGCCCGTTTCCAAGTCGCTTTGACGGCGCTCGGCAATTGCCGCGATACCCGCTTGTATCGTCCCTTCCTGCAAGGCCGCGAGCATTCCGCCATCCGCTTCGATATCCTGGAACATCTTCCAGGCCTCTTGCGCCAGTTGGTCGGTCAGTTTTTCGATGTGCCAAGCGCCGCCAGCCGGATCAATAAGTTTGGTCAAGTGCAATTCATCTTGCAAGATCAACTGCAGGTTGCGCGCGATCCGCCGCGAAAACTTGTCCGAATCCCCGAGCGGCGCGTCGAAAGGCGGCACGCTGACGCTGTGGACGCCGGCGATGGCAGCCGCCATCGCCTCGCTGGTCGCGCGCAGAATATTGCTGTGGGGATCGAGTCGGGATTTGTTTCGGCTCCCGCAGCGGGCATGTAGATGGATTTTTTGCGCCTCATCGTCGGCGCCAAAGGCGCGCGCCACCTGCGACCACAGCATCTTTATCGCGCGCAGCTTGGCGATTTCCACGAAGAAGTTTTCGCCGATGTTCAAGAAAAAGTGCATCTTTCCGGCGGCCTGACTGACGTCCAGACCACGGGCGGTCATCTCCCGGAGATAAGCGACCCCGGTCGACAGAGCGATCGCCAACTCTTGCACTGCGCTAGCGCCGGCGTCATGATAGACGTCGCTGCGCACAGCGACCCATCCGAGCTGCGGCGACTTTTGCTCGACGTCCGTGGCGTGCTGGATCATCCGCGCGAAGATGTCGCTGGGCGCGGCGCCGGTTAGGGCCAGCCTTTGCAGCGGATCATAGCCGATACAGCCGCGCAGGCGCGCAAGCGTATCTTCCGGGAGGGCGGCGCAGAGCAATCGGTAGGCGCTCAAAGCGCGAGCGCCGTCAGCCAGGAGCAATGGTACTTGGTCCAAGTCGATATCGGAGAGCGCAGTCTGAAGATCGGCAATCGTCTCAATGCGCGGGCTTGAGCCGAGAACGACGGCTGTCTGTCCGTTGGCCAGGGCATCATGCAGCGCTTGATTGAATGCCGCCGGGTCGGGGAGATCAAGTTCCTGCGCGATGAGCCAGGGACGCTCACGGTAGCCGGCCGCTCGCGTCCCGCGCAGGTAGGGATATTGACCCGGAAGACCCTCGCAAGCGGAAATGCCATCGAGATCTTCCGCTGTCGCGACGGGAGACAAATCGATGCCTTCATAGCCCCGCTTGATCAAGGAATCCAGGGACTGTCCGCGCAGGGATTTTTCAATCGCCGCGATCCATTCGCCCCGCGAAACCCGATCAAATTCGGCAAAGAGCGGGCTGTGATTCGCTGCCGTCATCGTCCGTCATCATCCATCATCGGCTTGAAATGCGGCTCATTATAGCGCCTGAAACGCGGGTATGGAATTGCGCGAGGAGCGGACAGTTTACGACAGGCAGTCAAGGCGCGAGCGCTCAATGAAGCGCAATTCGTCTCCCATACCCCAAGGTTGCCCTTAAATACCGGGAAGTTGCCCTCAAATGCTCGCAATTTGCCCTGATCTTGCCCCTTTTTGAGTAACAGTATAGATACAGTATGTATACGGGGGGGGGGGGGGATAGCTGTAGTGGTCTCGAAAAACTGGACACCTAGTTGAGAGAGTATACTAGTGTGAAAGGAAGGGAGTAAGGGGCATGGCGAGACAGCGCAAGCACAGCCCGGAAACCAAGGTCAGGATCGTGCTCGAGATCATCAGCGGCTCCA
>WTGF01000016.1 GCA_011525385.1 Chloroflexota bacterium
GGCGATTATGTTTCTGTTGACACTTATTACTAGATCTGCTATATTCCTCTTGTAAACGTTGAGACGCAAACACGCAAGGGGGACCGACCATGAAGACCATCGACACCTTTGACAAGCAATTCCAAACTGACGCGGAGTGCAAAGCCTTTCTCGCAGAGGCGCGTTGGCCCCATGGGGTACATTGCCCGCGTTGCGACCGCAAAGAAAAGATTTACACCTTGAAGGCCCGCCCATTTCACTGGGTCTGCAAGAATGCGGACTGCGGCGGAAAGAACGGCTACCGCTTTTCGATTCTGACTAAGACGATTTTTCAGGACACCAAGATTCCGTTGGTGTTGTGGTTCAAGGTCGGCTACCTCATGTTGGTTGCCAAGAAAGGCGTGAGTGCGCTGCAACTCCACCGCGTCATCTTCGGCGAACATTCGGGATCGGATTACCGGACCACTTGGTACATGTGCCATCGCTGGCGGTCGGCCATGCACGGCGACGTGTTGCCGTTGACCGGCGAAGTCGAAGTTGACGAAACCTACGTGGGCGGGAAGGACAAGAACCGCCACAAATCGAAACGGATCGGCATTACGGGCGGCGCTGGCAAGGTGGCCGTCATCGGCGCGATTGCTCGAAAGGGCATGGTCATCGCCAAAGCCATTGAACGGGCCGATGCAGCCACCCTGCAACGCTTTGTGCATGAGACTGTTGCCGATGACGTGTCCCTGGTCGCCACCGATGAGGCGGCGGGCTACCGGGGGTTGAAAAAGCAAGGCATCCCTCATCAATCCGTCTCCCATAACAAAGGGGAGTACGTGCGCGGGAATGTCCATACGGCCAACCTGGATAGTTTCTGGTCGCTGTTCAAACGCGGGATTATCGGCTCGTTCCATCATGTGAGCAAAGCGTATCTGCCCCTGTACCTCAACGAGTTTTCCTACCGGCACAACATGCGAAAGAACCCGAACGCCTTTGCGGAGTTACTAACGACGCGCAGCCGGTAGACAAGCCCCACAGAAACCCCTACAATACCGGCATGGGGATCACGAAGGCGACACAAGACGCCGACGACCAACTCCGCAAAGAACTCGAACACGCCGACCTCGGAAAATTTAAGAAGGCCGTGAAGAAGGTTCTGGCTCCATCTAAGTCAAACGCTACAACTACGTCTCCTTCCAATAAAGCCAATCGTTAGGGTTGACGCTCTAGGTTTCCCCTGCCATAGTTTTCCTGTCTAGCTCTACAGGTTGCCCGTTGTCGGGTCGCCTGTGAAATACAAGAACTGTCTCGGTCGGCTGTGGCTTGATCACCAGAGCGGATCGAGGAATACCCAACGGTAAATACGCAGGGAATCTCTCGCCTGTAGAGCTAGGCCGGCCCGGCTATGTCTAGTCGGGTGGCATGATCCATCTTCTAATCAAGAGGTGTACTATGAAGTCCGTTTCAGTTGCTATCCTGGCCCTGTGTGCCGTACTGCTCCTGGCCGCTTGCGCCACGATCACCCAAGGGACGTCCCAACTGCTGACCGTTGAGGTGCTGAATGCACCAGGTTCGCAGTGTCGCGGCACCGATGCCGCTGGCCGCTCGTATGCGTGGGCGAATACCCCCGTTTCAACCACAGTGGAGAAGGGCAACGGCCCTCTGACGCTTAGGTGCGACCATGAGGGATTTGAGTCGTCTACGGTGATCGTCGAATCCCGCACGGCGGACGGCCTAGCGGGCAATATTCTCTTTGGCGGTGGTGTGGGCTTGATAGTGGACAGCATGAGCGGTGCAGCGGTGGAATACCCCTCGCCCGTTCGTCTGGTCCTGAAGCCAGACAACACCGCCTCGCCTCAAAAGCAAGCGGAGTATGCCCGCCTTAAAGCGCAATTAGATGCGGAAGCCAAAGCGCAAGCCGAGGAAGAGGCCCGCTACGCCGATGAGGAACCATAAGCCTTATAATGTTTCCCTGCCGAATCCGTGACTCCTCAGTTCGGCACTCGGCTCCCCTTGGCTTTCGCTGGGGGGAGCCGCTCCCTTTTCTGGAAACTCTGCCTGAAGATACGACTGCAACCCCTCTTTGGTGATGGCCCAAAAGTGCAATTTCATGCTAGCATCAATGCTCTGATAGAGTTTCCGATTTCGCCACCCAGTCTGTTTCACGTATCCCTCGCAGACTTCTTTCCGTCCTTCATAGGCCAACAAATCTGCCGCCTCTAGAGCGTGAATATCGCCTTTCTTGGTAAAACCGAACGATCGAAACCGCTCGTTTTGCTCAAACTCATCACGCCAGTCATCAAACGCCTGGCTGATCGTGCCGCGAATCTCACGATTGTCCTCAAACCAACACTCAATCGGCTCTCCTTGTGAAAGCTGAGGATTCAACTGAAGTGCATCCAGGCAACAGCGAAACAGAACTGCGAGGGGATTCCAGTGAGGGAAGGCGTCGGCTATGACTGCTTTCCAGTCATCCATTGGCAACGAACACCCAAACCCAAAGACCGCATGCCGATGAAGAATCGGCAAGAGTTCGAGGATAAACTCCTTTTGTCTGTCTTTGGTCCACCCCTGAAAATCGCCGCGAAACTGCGCATAGTGCTTCATATGGAGACCACGGACTTGGTAGCGGTCAAGGACGGCTTGCCATTCATCCTCAAAGGCGCACCAATTCTCAAGCGGGGCGACGACGGTTGCCACATTCACGACCGGAGAATCCGCTGGGTGCCCCGATTCATCAAAGTAGGCTTGAAGCATCGCTAAGTAGTGAGGGCCAGGGCGAATGGCAAAAGCCGCTGGACTGATTTGGCAAATCACATGTCGTTGACAAGTTTCAGTAAGGAGAGCCATGCTATATTACCTTGCGTGAAGTGTCAATATAAACATAATCGCCCTGAA
>WTGF01000025.1 GCA_011525385.1 Chloroflexota bacterium
GATCCGCTGGATCGCCCGATGCGTGGAAACTGAATGAATATCGGGCGACTCACCGAGTCGCCCCTACCAGATCGTTGGTATTTTGGCTTAGGTTTTCATGTCGAGGACTGCAAAAGAATTTCAACCGAAAAGGATACAGTACCAAAGAACCTGCTATTGCCGCATATCGCCCAGCGACGCTATAGTCTGATTCAAAGCGAAGCCAGTAGAAAGACGCCAGCAACATGCCCGACAGCAACGACAAGCCTAAACCCGAACCCGAAATCACAGAAGAAGCTCCCGTCATCACCTCGCACCAGCTCGAACTCGACGGCGCGACCTTATCCTATAGTGCGACGACCGGCAAGATGCCGCTCAAGGACGCGCGCGACAAGATCGCCGCCCAGATGTTTTACACCGCCTACACCCTCGAGGGCGAGGTTGATCCCGCGGAACGGCCGCTGATCTTCGTTTTCAATGGGGGACCGGGCTCGGCGTCGATCTGGCTGCACATGGGCGCGCTGGGTCCGCGGCGCGTCGACATGGGCGACGAGGGTTTCATGCCGCCGCCGCCCTACCGCCTGATTGACAATGCCCATACCTGGCTCGATCTGGGCGATCTGGTCTTCATCGACCCGGTGGGCACGGGATACTCGCGCGCCAGCGATCCCGATGACAATCAAAAATACTGGGGTTTGGAAGCGGATCTGGAGGCGGTGGGCGAATTCATTCGACTGTACTTGTCGCGCAACCGGCGCTGGACCTCGCCGCTGTACCTGGCGGGGGAGAGCTATGGCACCACCCGGGCCGCTGGACTGGCCGGGCACCTGATCGACCGCGGCATCGCCTTCAACGGCGTGGTCTTGATCTCCACCATCATGAACTTCCAGACAGCGCGTTTCACCAAAGCGAATGATTTGCCTTATACGCTATTCCTGCCCAGTTACTGCGCTACGGCGCATTATCACGGAAGGCTCGCTGAGGAATTGCAGGCGCGGCAACTGCGGGAACTCTTGAGCGAAGTGGCGGATTGGTCGGAGAGCGACTACACGGTGGCGCTGGCGAAAGGCGACCGGCTAAGCGAAGAGGAGCGCGGGGCGATCGCGGCGCAGTTGGCGCGCTACACCGGCTTGAGCGAACGCTTCATTCTGGGCGCTGACCTGCGCATCAATATCTTGAGCTTTTGCAAGGAACTGCTGCGCGATGACAAGCGCGCGGTGGGGCGGCTGGATGCGCGCTTCGTCGGCATCATGGCATCGGCGGAAGGGCAGACATACGATTTCGACCCGGCGTCGCATGCCATCACGCCACCGTACAGCGCGACCTTTAACCAGTACGTGCGGGAGGCGCTCGGCTACCGGACCGATCTCAATTATGAGATCATGAACTCCGAAGTGAATCGAAACTGGAAATATGAAGGCGGGCAGTTTCCCGATACCAGCGAGGGGCTGCGAACTGCCTTCGCCAAGAATCCTTTCATGAAGGTGCTGGTCGCGCAGGGCTATTATGACCTGGCGACGCCATTCCAGGCCGCATACTACTCATTGAGCCACATGGGTTTGGATGCCAGCTTGCGCGACAATGTGATCATCGAGGAATACGAGGCGGGCCACATGATGTATTTGCACGAAGCATCGCTGGCCAAGCTCAAGCGAGATGTGGCGCGCTTTATATCGGGTTGATTCGCGATGCGCGCACAGGGACTTGAGCGACGCTCGTTCAAGAAGGCCGGCGCATGATATCCATCCACATCACCAGGCCCTGCCAAGGGCCGAAGGCGGCGTAATGCCGAGCGATGTCGGCGTCGCTGCCTTTGACGCCGTCGTTGTGGAGCAGCGCGTACATCTCGCGGCAGGCGCTGTCGATGGCGATCTTGTCAAAGTGACCGGCCATACGCGCGATAGTGCCGGCAGCATAGTCGCCAAAACCTTTCAGCGATTTCACCGCTGTGTGCAGGCTGTCGCTATCCAGCCGCGGCCAGGCGTCGAGATCCAGTTCGCCGCCGGCGATTCTGCCCGCCAGTTCGTAAAGATAGGCGTTGCGATAGCCCCCGCGCAGCGCCTCCGCGAAAACATCAAAATCCAGCGCGGCGATTTGCCCGGCGCCCGGGAAGGCGTGGCGGCCGGGCAGCGACGGATGCGGCGTACCCAGTTGACAGAGCCGAGCGCAGTTCTGCACGGTCTGCGCCCAACTGGTGTTGGTCGTCAGCAAGACCTTGGCCAAATCTTCCCAAAGGCTCCCGCCTGCCAGGATGCGACCGCGCTTTTCCGCTTCCAGCCAATCATAGCCATCGAAGTCGCGCATGGCAGCGTAGAAAGGGCGCAAGTCCCAGTCCAGGCTGAGTATACGGCGGACAAGTGACTCCACTTCCTGTCGCAGGTCTGCCCCAAGCCGGTCCACGTCGGGCAAATCGACTCGGAGGCCATGCTTGGTTGCGCTAAACTCCAAGCTCAGTACAGCGCCCGCCGCCGTCCGGTAGATAGTGGAAAGCGCCCCCGATTCCTCGTCCCAGGAAAAGGGCGCCAGCATGTACCAGCCGTGGCTGAAAACCGTCCCCCGAAAATCAAATTGGGGCGCGGTCTCAATGACAAAAAAGGTCGCTGTCATGCGGGCATGCAGTCGAAGACGTCCTGAATCTGAACCAGATGGTTGAGCCCGTGCTGGGCGTAGATGCGCGCTATTTCCTCGATGCTGAGATCGCCGCGCTGGGAAAAACCAATCTTGCCCCATTCTTCATCGTTCAGGTTTTCCAGCAAGATCGCCCAGCGCGCTTGCAAGCCGTCGAGGATCTTGAGCGAATGCTCGATATCGGCGTCTTTGGCATCGGGATATTCGGCGATAGCGTCCACATCATAAGGCGTGAAATGAAATTCCGGGCTGGTGAGGATGAGCTTGAAGCGTCGGATGCAGACCATGTGCGTATCCGCCAGGTGATGGACATTCTGCGCGATTGTCCATTCACCCGCATTATAAGGCGTGGTCAACTGCTCGACCGTCAAGCCGCTGACTTTCTCGCGCAGTTGCGCGGGCAAGTTGCGGATGACCGCGATGATATCGGTTCGTGTTTCCATTGGCATTTCCTCCTGGTTTAAGACTCGACTCGGTCTGCGAATTGTAACGGAGCAGGGGCGCTTTTCCCAAGCCACAAGCTATGGGGTCCAGGGCAATTGCATCAAAATGAGGCGACTGACATGGTACGAAATTGGACTGATCATTAACCACCGAGGGCACCGAGAACACCGAGAAAAGCAAAGTTCATAGCTCATATCATATTTCAGGCGTGCTTTTCAGCCACAGATGAAGTTTCGCTGGCGATGTTGCCATATTCAATTGATGGAATTAGAGGGAAAGTCGACAAACGACCCTAAACTCGGTGCTCTCGGTGTCCTCGGTGGTGAAAAAACAATTTGAAGCGATTGTCCTGGCTTTGGGGCCTGGAATTGCGACAAGCCAGGTTATGAGTTAAAAACATGGACGCGGATTCATCTTTGAAGGGCGGCTTTTAATGTCGAACGCGCCTGACATCGTCGGCATCGGCGTGTGCACGGTCGATCATTTGATGACGGTGCCGCATATGCCGGGCAACAATGTCAATATGAAAGCCTCCATCTACCTGCGCCAGCCGGGCGGTCTGGCATCATGCGCCTTGGTGGCGGCGGCGCGCCTGGGGGCGCGAACCAAGATCATCGCGCTCGTCGGTGACGACGCCGCCGGGCAGTACATTCGTCAGGAGTTGGAAAGCGAGGGCGTCGACAGTTCGAAGCTGATCGCGCGCGCGGGGGGCGAGTCGCATGTCTCGTTGATACTGGTGGATGAGCGGACCGGCGACCGCAGCATCATAACGCGCCCGCCCACCGGCAGACCAATCGCATTGAGCGAGATCACACGGGAGGACATAATATCCGCCAAAGTCCTCTTCATCGACGATGTCAGCGAGCTGACGCTGCAAGCGGCGCGCTGGGCGCGGGAAGCGAACATGAAGGTGGTGTTAGATCCGGCGCGACCATACACGATCATCAAGGAAGTCCTGCCCTATGTCGATGTGCCGATCGTGCCCGAGCAGTGGGCAGAGGCCTGGATGCCCGGCCGCCCCCCGGAAGCTGTCACGGAAGCCCTCTGCGCGGACGGCGCTGCAATCGCCGCGGTTACCCTGGGCGCTCGCGGATCGGTGCTTTCTTGGGAAGGTGGAACGAGGCATATTCCCGCGTTTCAAGTCGATGTGGTGGATACGACGGGCGCCGGCGATGCCTATCATGGCGCATTCATGGCTGCGCTGCTGGAAGACTGGGAGGCGCCGCGGATGGCGCGCTTCGCCGCCGCGGTCGGTTCCCTGAATTGCCGCGCCATAGGTGGCCGAACGGCCTTGCCTACGCGGCATGAGGTCGATACTTTTCTCACACAATTTACTAATTGAAAGGCAATAATAAGTCGGCAACGAATTGTTAAGCGTTGATTAAATCTTAGAAACTTGCTAAGGCAGCGTATATTCTTGAGAATTGGGAAAACAATGCCTATTTTGGGGCGAAAATGTGTTATACTACCGCATCAGCATTTACTTTAAGGAGCAACTAAAATGAACAAAGCTGAATTGATTGGTTCAATCGCAGGGAAATCGGGTCTGAGCAAGGCAGACGCCGGTAGAGCGCTGGATGCCTTCGTGGATTCGGTTACAGAAGGTTTGTCGGGCGGCGAACGGATTGCACTGGTTGGCTTTGGCTCGTGGTCTGTTGAACAACGTGATGCTCGTACCGGACGCAACCCGCGTACCGGAGAAGAGATTCAGATTGCTGCCAAAAAGGTCGTGAAGTTCAAAGCGGGCGCGAGCCTTTCTAATGCAGTGAACTAGACACAACGCGAAATTATTTGGGGACGCGCCAAGGGGGCGTCCCCATAGAAGATACTTATTATTGCAATCGATCGCCGGGGAAGCCTCGGCGATTTTTTGTTCTCAGGCGATAAAAGCGGGGAATAAAGATCTAAAGAAGGCCGGCTCCCCGCAAGAACTGGATGCTCCCGGGCAACTCCTGAAAGCTCTGGCGCGCGCGTTCAGGGTTGTCAGTTGCTTCAAGGCCTTCCAGGACCAACCAACCGTCGAATGCCATCTCGGTCAAAGCCTCGCCAATCGCCGAGAATGGCAGAATGCCTTGCCCGGGCAGCCGCCGGTTGTTCTCTGACAGGTAGACAAGGCTGATGTCGTCATTGTGCTGGCGCAGCGCAGCCACCAGATCGTCTTCTTCCAAAGCCATGTGATAAAGATTTGCGGCGACGGTGATCTTGGGATGATCGTCGACCTGGCGCCTGAAATGGACGGCTTGATCAAGCCGCGTGATGAACGATGTTTCGTAATGGTTGAGTGGTTGCAGCGCGAGCTGAACGTCCATGGCGTCGCAAAGATCAGAGACACCGCGCAGCAGCCAAATCAGCAGTTCTTTCTGCAATTCCATTGGGGAGGCGTAAGGTGTTAAATCCGGCAGATCGGTTTCGCCACACTGCGGCACAAACGTGACATAATCCGCTTCCAGATCAAAGGCGCAAGTTAGCGCCTCTCGCAAGGCATCGACGGCAGCCGCGCGCCGCGCCACATCCGCCGACAGGCAGCCATCTTGCCGTCCCATGTTGATGCCGCTGGCCTTGATGCCGTTGGCGTCCAGCGCTTCGGCAATCCGCGGCAAACGCGCGTCGAGGTCCGCGGCGGGGAATTCGACGGCGTCAATATTCAAGTGCCCGGCCGCGGCAAGGCGTTCCTCTACTGTTTTGCCCGGCAGCAAGCCTTCTTGAATGGAGAGCTTCGGCATAGTCTAGTTCGCTTTCTTGGGCACTGACTTCAGGACGTCGGCGATGAGATCGTCGGTGCGCAGCCCTTCGGCTTGCCCTTCGAAGTTGAGCAGGATGCGGTGGCGAAGGGCGGCCGGGGCGACCGCGCCCACGTCATCGAAGGAAACGTTGTAACGTCCTTCCAGCAAGGCATTGATCTTGGCGCCAATTATTAGCGCTTGCGCGCCGCGGGGGCTGGCGCCGTAACGGGCATAATCGCGCAGCATTTGCGTCGCTTCCGGGCTTTCGGGGTGAGTGGCGACGATGATACGCGCAACGTATTCGCTGACGTGGGTCGGTATCGGCGCGCTAAGGGCAAGCTGCCCCATGCCAATCACTTCTTCGCCGTCCGCGACTTTCCCCGCTTGGGGCATATCGACGCCGGTGGTGCGATCCAGGATCGTGACCAGGTCTCCGACACTGGGGAACTTGACATCGACCTTGAAAAGAAAGCGGTCCAGTTGCGCCTCCGGCAGGGGATAAGTGCCTTCCATTTCCAGCGGATTCTGTGTCGCCAGCACAAAGAAAGGCATGCGCAGGTCATATCGGCGTCCGGCGACGGTAACGGTCTTTTCTTGCATGGCTTCCAACATGGCGGATTGGGTTTTAGGCGTGGCGCGGTTGATCTCGTCCGCCAGCACCAGATTGGCAAAGATAGGACCGGCCTGGAAGCGAAACTCTTTACGACCGTCTTCCTTATCCTCCAAAATGTCAGTGCCGACGATATCGGCTGGCATCAAATCGGGCGTGAACTGGATGCGCGAAAACTTGAGATCGAGAACATCGCCCAAGGTGCGGATCAGCATGGTTTTGCCTAGACCTGGCACCCCTTCCAGCAAGGCATGCCCACCCGCCAGGACACAGATGATGACGCCGCGCACGACCTCGTGCTGACCGACGATGACTTTACCCACTTCCGCTTCAATGTTGCGGGCGATTTCTCCAAATTTCTCCAAACCGATTTCTGCTGTGTTCGCCTGGCTCATTTATGTTTTGCCTTGCTCCCTCGTTGCTGGCAGTGGCAGGCATTATAAGCCAAAAGGCGGTCTTTCGTGAGGTGAGACTTGTCGCGGGTTGGGCCTTCAATTGTCCAATGCCAGCAGCGCCAGCGCCTGTTCCACCCGCGGCGCAGCGCTGATGCGCGTTTCCTTCTCGCCGACCCGCGCCATACAATGCGTCGTCTCGGCGACCCAGCAGAGCCCGTCGTCGGAAACCTGACGATAGCGCCTTTCCAGCAGATGCTGATAGCCCCCGGCGAATTCCCTCGCGTCGCGCGGCGAATCCCATTTTTGGTACAGTACCCATATCAAGCGATCATCCGCTTCGTTGGTGAATACGCGCATTCGGTCCCCGCCCCATCCACTGGCGAGATCATCGGCCCGGAACTCGGCGAGATAGACTTCTAAATGCTGGCGCAAGAAGAATTCGCCGACGGGTCCGTCATAGGCCCTCCGCCATGCGACGCCGACAATCTCGCCGTGATCAGGCATGCTGACTGGCATGGCGCCTTCCCCGTCCAGGTAGCGTTGCGGGTGATAGATTTGTTCGGTCGTCTGCGGCGGATTGTCGCGAAGCGCTTGGTTGACGCCTTCCCAGCCGAGCGCAGCGACCAGCTCCGCTATGAAGAGATAGCCTTGCCGGTAGGGGAACTCTATCGCCTCAATGATAACGGGAGGTATTTTCGGATCGGACCCCGCTTCCCGGACCCCGGAATAGGCGCGGTTGACGGCTTCCGAGTCCGCGGCGCTCAGGCGGCGCAAGAAGTCAATCATGATGTAATTGGCATCGCCTTCGAATAGCGCGTGTATGGCCAGGCGGCGATCGCGGTTGCCATCCTTATTGGCATCGACGATGATACGTTCCAGGTCGAAGTGTTGGTCTTGAAGGGCATGAACGATTTCGTGGGCATAAATCACCTGCTGAGGGATCGTCAAGGCGTCGAGGGCGTCATCTTCGGCGCGGACGACGATGTTGATACTGCCGTCAACGATGTTGTAATAACCGCCGATCCAGTTCAACCAGAAATCTCGCAGAGCAGCTTCCAGATCCAGCCCCGGCGGAGCGAGATCGAGCGCCTGCAAAAATAGCAGGTCTATTCCAAGCTGCTCCGGTGGGTAGTCCTCCAGAAAACGACGCTGTAAGAAAGCCCTCAGTTCGCTGCCCGAGGGAAAGGTCAAAGGCGCTTCCGCCAAGAGGTCCAATTCTCGCCGTTCGCTGACCTGCCGCTGAATATCCAGAAGTTGCGCGCGCATGGCCTCGCTGACACCGTCTTGCGCGGAGGCAGATGTTACGGCGAAAACCAAGAGCGATGCGATGAACAAGAGCTTGGGCATGGCCTGTCCTGCAAGAATGGACGTTGACGAGCGATGCGAGTGAGAGCTCATCTTAGTGCAGTGAAGTGTTTTTGCGAAGGTTTTAAAGAAAAGGGCTACTGTATCCTTTTCGGTTGAAATACTTTTACTGTCCTCGACATGAGATCCTAAGCTCAAAATACCAACAGTTTGGTAGGGGCGACTGCACTGCTGTGTCTACGCGCAGCGGTGAGTCGCCCGATATTCATTCAGTTTCCACGCGTCGGGCGATCCAGCGGATCGCCCCTACCGGCTACTAGGTGGTTGTTGATCTATACTTCAACCGAAAAGGATTCACTACCAGAAAAGGCGCTGTCGCCATGCTATACTGGAATGAATGGGGGGATCTACAAGTGAAAACCTTGTCCGACGAAGCAGAGCAAAGGCTGTGGCGGGACAACTATGCCATGCTGATGCCGGGCAATCCGAGCAAGGACGAGAAATCGCGGCTGGGCTTTTATATCGATTGGCTGGCGGAAACCAGGCGCAGTTGGTATCAGCCGGATCTGCAAGCCTATCGGGACTATCTGCTATTGGAACGGACTCGCGTCGACAAGAAGGGCGCGCGCAAATCCGCCACTTTGTCGCCGCAAACTGCGCTGGCGCATTTGGCCACGGTTCGCGGACGCTATGCCGCGCTGACCCGCAGCAACGAGATGCGCGACCTGCTCTTTGAATTGGTCAACCCCGATGACAGCGAAGCCGAGCAGCGCGCCATGGTTGACGAATTCTTCATCCGCATGATGAATGATGTACACCCGGCGGCTGCTCCGGTCAAGCTGGTCTCCAAGCAGGACAGCGCCGACAGCGAGCAGCTGCGCCTCAAGCCCTATCAGGTCAGCGCCTTGATTCAAGCGCCGGGCATCGCCAACCTGCGCGGACTGCGCGATACGGCGCTGATGACCTTGATGGTCTGCACGGGGATACGGGCGGCGGAAGCGGCGGCGCTGCAAGTTGACGATCTGCGGCAGCATTTGGGCGGCGAACTTTCATTGCGCGTGCGCGAGGGCAAGGGAGCGAAGCAGCGGCTCATCCCCTATGGCCCGCTCAATTGGTGCCTGATGTATGTCGATGCCTGGCTGGGGCGCGCCGAGATCAACATCGGATTCGTCTTCCGCGGCATCCGGCGCGGCGGCAAAACCGTGCGTCCGACCGGCATCGGCGCCTGGACGGTCAACGATATCATGAATTGCTATGCCATCAGCATTGACGGCGCTTTACGCGCGGTCAAGCCGCATGATCTGCGTCGGACCTACGCGCGCAACGCCTACGACTATGGCATGGATCTGGAGCGGATACGGCAAAACCTGGGGCATACCAGTTTGGGGACCACGCAGACTTATATCGGCGAGCTGGATGGGCGGGATCGTCACCCGCCCAATATGTTCAGTCCCCCGCATGATCCGCAGAGCCTGGCGCTGCTGACCGGTAGCGAGATTGGCTAGGAGTTTCATTATGCGGCTGGTTTTTTTGCTTGCCTTGTTGATGCTGAATGTCAGTTTCGCCTTTGCTAAGGACATCTACGGCCCAGAACACAAGGGCATGAATCGCGCGTTGTGGAGCGCTGACGGCGAGCAGTTTGCCACCTGGGGATGGAGCCCCTATGTTTATGTCTGGCGGGACAGCGATGGCTTGCTGCTGTTGGAACTGGATCATCGTCCCATCATGACCTGGGCCCCGGATCAATATTTCGTCGCTCCGAATGCCTACATATCCGATGTGCATTGGTCCGAAGATGGCGAGCTGATCCTGACACGCGCCTATCCGCAGCGCCGGGACAAGTATGTCCATCAACAAGCTTGGTCGGCCGAGACCGGTGAACTGCTCTATTCATACGTGATTAAGGCTTTTCATCCACACGGATTGAACCGAAACCTTCACAAGGTCATCACGGCCGAAGCGCTGGTCTTCACTTGGGCGGAAGAACGGCTCGCCTTGGTCGATATCAATCCAGAATCCGAGACCGTTGGCGAGGCGCTCACTGAAGTCGACTTCGGCGGCAAGACGATTGTGGACTTTTTGTGGAGCGACGACGCTGCTACGGCCTTGCTGAAGCTGCGCGACGATGGCAAGCGCTACTGTGATACCTGCAAGACTTGGTTCAAACTGGTGGATACTGACCTGTCGTCCGATTCATTTGGCGCGACGCTTTGGCAGACGATGACGGCAGTGGAGGGGCAGGCATACATCTGGCCGAAGGACACGACTCTTCTTGCAATCCACAGCGCGGACAAGATTGAGCTATGGGATTTAGATCTATCTTCGACTGACTTCGGCGCATCCTTGTTGCGCATCAAGCTCGAACGCAAATGGTTTCACAGTTTGCTTCTGGACACAGACGCTCGGCATTTGATCGTCGTCGAGCAGAACAACATGGACTACATCGAGGGAGCGCATCCCGACGCCAATCCACAGTGTCATGACGAGAACTGTGAATATCATATCGGCATCTGGGATGTTGATCCAATGTCAATCGGATTTGGCCAGCGAGCGCTTTATTTCGCCCATCATTTTCCGGACAACAATTCCCGCAACCGGGTGCAATTCAATTCAACAGGCAAGCAACTGCATATAAAGACTTTTGCCTTGATTTCACAGGAGCCGTCCTGGGAGTGGAGGGAGGAGTTGACCGCTTACGATCTCTTAAGCGGAGACCGGGTCGAAGCACAGGACACGCTGCCAGAATCGGAGACAACTCCAGATGATGGCCGAGAGTTTCCCGATGTTGATCGCAGCAATATTCCCGAGGACTTTTATCCAATCGCAGTTAATCCGGCGGGTACCAAAGTGATGACGATGAACTGCGAGGTTTTCCCGTGCCTTTACTTCATTTTTGATCTGGGGACGGGCGAGTGGCTGTTGCCCAGACTGCTTGGCTAGACAAGCCACTCGACGCCGGTAGCGCATCCACTATAACAGGGGGCGCAGCATCAAGCGCTCGCCGCCGCCTCGTCGGCGGGAACTTCCACCTCGATCGCCTGCTGGATCAACTGGCGGAAGTGCGGCTCTTGTAAAGCGCCGGGTTGCATGAAGATCAGCTTGCCCGCTTTGAAGACGGCAATGGTGGGAATACTGCGAATCTGGAAGAGTTGGCCGAGCGCCGGGTTGGCATCGGTATCGACTTTGACCACGCGGATCTGCCCGGCGTATTCGCCCGCCAGCTTGTCCAGGATGGGCGCTACCATGCGGCAGGGACCGCACCATTCCGCCCAAAAGTCGACCAGCACGGGCATCTCGTGCGAGGCGAGGATAGCTTCTTTTTCGAAGCTGGCGTCGGTTACGTCCATCGGTTTATCAAGGACAAGCGCGGCTTCCGCTTCTTCTGCCGCCGCCTCGCGAGACTCAGGCGGCAGATCGGCGGAAATGGCATCCTTCAACTGACTGAGGTAATCAGGCAGGTCGCTGGCCCAGGGGCGGGAACGCCGAAACCGGACTTCACCGCGATAAAGTCCAATTAACAGCGCGCGCTTCTGATAATCGAAACGCTCGCTCAAGTCGCCATAGACGGTCGGATCCACCAGCCCGAAGACGATGCCCTCTTCTTCGTCAGCCGCTTTGTCAAAAGCGGTTTTGAAGTCGCTTCGCAGCTTGTCGCTGCCATCGGATATCAAAACCAGCGCAGCAGAGTCGCCGATATATGTTTTGAAGTTGCTGTCGGTGAGGGTGGTAAGTGACATGTGTTTTCCTGACGAAGCGCTAGTTCCGGCACAATTGTAGAACAGGCTTTGAGCAAGCTCTATACCTGAACGATTCTAAGATAGTCGCCGCGATTGCGTATGTCTTCGGGCCTATATGTTTGATGCTTCCAGGTAAGAAACCTTACCGAAGTTCCGATTTCTCGACGGTCTTTGCGAGAGCCAAAGACAATGCCTGAATCAGCAGCGTCATCACTGAGGAGGCTGAAATAGTCGTCGTCCAATGTGCATAGGACGCGGCCGTGTTCATGCGCCAATTGTAGATGACGCGCGTCTGGATAACCTTGCAGGCTCAAGTCTCGAACCGTTATTGTGTCTATTCCTCTTCGGTTAAGCTGCTCCGCAATCGCTCCAGGCATTAACTCATCGAGGTAGAACCGGAGACTGCGGTCTTCCATAGCCGGCCATGACAAGCCTTGCGAAGTTTGCGTCTTGGCGTTTCATGTCTGCATCTATCGCCGCGCTGTTGACTCGGTAGTATTCGAGCGCGGCATTGACCTGTTCAAGGCTTAACTCAAAATCCTGCGCGATTTCGTCGCGGCTGCACTCGAGTTGAACTGCGGTGACAATATCCGTGACGCGGATGCCCGTCCCGGCAATACAAGGCCTGCCGCCGCGAACGCCCGGCGTTCTGGTAATGCCCGGCGTCGCAATCTCGTCCATTTTCGCCAACTCCCGACATGGTTAAGGGAAGAAGCTAGCTAAGGCACAGGCATTCGTCCGCACCAAAACAACATATCGCATGGCGCTAGCCAGAGCGCGCTTGGGCGCGTTGTTGCTGGCTGGGCTGTTCCTTTTCCGCTTCTTGCTCAGCGGCGATCTCGGCGTCTATCTGCGCCAGAAACTCTTCGCTGAAATCGGCGATGACAGTCGGATTGCCGTCATCATCATACTGGGTGATGCGATAGGTGCCGGGCTTGGCTGTGCCCGCGGCGATTTCCGCAGCTTGCTTCGCGCTCTTTAGGAGGCTTTTGCCAAACTCACTCATCCTGTTCACTCTCCGTAGTCTCGCATTATCGTCGAAATCGTATTCCTGAAAGAATTCTTCTCCCGCTGGGTCAGGTCACCTTTACTGCCCTTGCTATAAACATTAAGCAAAAAGACAGGTATATCGACCCCAGTGTAGAAAGTAATCACGCGATAACCGCCACTCTTGCCTCTGCCCCTGGCAGGAATTCTGACTTTACGGGCACCTCCGGTACCTTGCACAACATTGCCAGCGCTGGGATTGTTCGCCACTACCAGCTTGATCAGGTCAATCTCCTGTTCGGATAGCCCTAGCTTCTTTGCTCGGCGAACAAATTCCTCTGTCTCTATTACGGTGTGCATATCACTCAAACAAAGTGTACACGCTGGTCCGGGCGATTGCAATCAGAGCGCGCGCCGCTAGCCCGCCATCCGCTCGATGTACTCCAGGCTCTGATGGCGGAAGTAACTGTCATAAAGATTGGCGTAGTGCCCGCCGTCCAGCATGAGTTGATCGTGCGTGCCCGATTCGATGATCTCGCCCTGATCGAGCACGATGATGCGATCCGCATGCCGGATGGTCGACAAGCGATGGGCGATGACGATGGAGGTGCGCTTGCCCATCAGCGTGTCCAAGCCTTCCTGGATCAGCGTTTCGGTAAGCGGGTCGACGCTGGCAGTGGCTTCGTCGAGGATGAAAATGGCGGGATCTTGCAGCAGTACGCGCGCGATGGCCACCAGTTGGCGCTGGCCCATGGACAGGTTGCCGCCGCGTTCGCCGACTTGCGTGTCGAGCCCTTCTTGCAGGCTCACCAGCCAGTCGCCGCGGCCCACTTTGTAGGCGATGTCGATGACTTCTTGATCGCTGGCTTCGGGTTTACCGTAGCGGATGTTATCCATCACTGTGCCGTCAAAGAGGAAGGGCGTCTGGGTCACCACGCCAAGTTGCGAGCGATAGCTGGACAAGTTGAAGTAGCGGATATCCTGGCCGTCGATGAGCAGATCGCCGCTCTGGTATTCGTAGAAGCGATTGATCAACTTGGCGATGCTGGACTTGCCCGAGCCGGTATGGCCGACCAGCGCCAAGGTTTCGCCCGGAGGAATCTTGAGACTGAAGCCTTGCAGCACCGGCTCGCCCGTGATGTAGTGGAAGTTCATGTCGACGAATTCGATCTCGCCGGCCAGGTTCTTCACCGGGTCATCCGCCTTCTGCTTGACCACTGCTTCGGCGTCGATCAAGGCGAAAACGCGCTCTCCCGCCGCCAAGCCCAACTGAAACTGGCTCCAGAAAGACGAGATGCTCGTCAGCGGGAACCAAATCATGCCCATACCCTGGATGAAAAGGAACCATTGGCCGGCGGTCAGAACGCCCTGCTGCGCCATGTTAATGCCAAACCAGACCACCGCCGCTACGCCAAGACCGGCGATCGTCACCAAGATGGGGAAGATGCTGCCGAAGACGAAGCCGTTGATCTTTTCGACCTCATAGGATTCCTGATTGACGGTCTTGAACTCATCGTAGATCATCTGCTCGCGGCGGAAGGCTTTGGCGACGCCGATGCCGCTGATCGACTCCTGGATATGCGCGTTGACTGTGGCCAGTTGCCGCCGCGAATTGGTCACCGTCCGCCGCGCCACCGTGCGGAATTTCAGCGCCGTATACGTGATGAAGGGGATGATCGCCATCAAAATCCAGGTCATGTTGACGTTGACGGTGAACAAGTAGACGATCAGCAGCACCACCAGCAGCAGCCGGCTCATGAGGTTGATGCTCAGGCGCACCGTCTCGGAGAAGGCTTGCGTATCGGACAGCACACGGCTGACCACCTTGCCGGTGGGATACTGGTCATAGAAAGACATATCGCGCTCGGTCACGGCGTTGAAGGCGTCTTCGCGCAAATCAAGGGTGACATCGCCGACGGCCTCCGCCGACAGCCACTGACGCACCATATTGGCCACCCAGCCGGCGCTGGCCGCAATGCCCAATATGATGGCCGTGCCGATTGGGTCGAAGGTCTCGGGCGTGAATTGCAATTGATCGAGCGCTTGCGAGACAACCACCGGTAAAATCAGGTCCATGACCGAGCTGAGGAAGACCACCAGGCCGACAACGATCATCTTCCACAGATGCGGCTTGAAGTAACCCAGGATTCGTTTGACCAGTTGCCAATCAGAGTATTTGCGATCGTATTCTTCGGCGTCCAGGCCGTCCATGATGAAGCCCATTATGCTCCTCCTTCCGCTGCCAGTTGCCCAAGCGGCGTTTCCACAGCGCCATAGCGCGCGAAAATCCGCCGATAATGCTCGGAGCTGCGCAGCAATTCTTCATGCGAGCCATTGGCAATTGCCCGGCCGTTTTCCAAGACGATGATGCGATCGGCCCAGCGGATCTGTGACAAGCGATGCGTGATCAATATGGTCGTGCGTCCTTCTTGCGCCCGCCGCATGGCTTGCTGGATCTCGTCTTCGGTGGCGCTGTCGATGGCGCTGGTCGAGTCATCAAGGATGAGGATGCGCGGCTGCCGCAGGAAGGCGCGCGCCAGCGCCAGCCTCTGACGCTGGCCGCCGGAGAGCATGACGCCGCGTTCCCCGATTTCACTTTGGTAGCCCTCATTGAAGGAAAGGATAAAGTCATGCGCCTGCGCTTCTCTGGCGGCATTTTCGATCTGCTCTTGGGGCGCGTTGGCAACGCCAAAGGAGATATTTTCGGCGATCGAACGCGAGAAGAGGAAGATATCTTGCTCGATCTTGCCCATCTGCGAGCGCAGCCGATCCAGGTTCCAGTCGCGCACATCGACGCCATCGATCAGGACGCGCCCGTCATTGACATCGTAGGTGCGGCTGACCAATTGCGTCAGCGTAGACTTGCCCGAGCCAGTCTGCCCGACAATGGCGACGGTCTGCCCGGGCTCGACCGTGAAGGAGACGTTCTCCAGCACGGTGGAACCGTGGAATTTGAAGGTCACATTATCGAACTTGATCGCGCCTTCCACGGCGGCGCTGTACCCGGCCAGGTTTTCATCAATATCGGAGCGCTGCTCGATCAACTCGAGGATGCGGCGGGCGCCGGCGAGGCCCAGCTGGATCATGCTGATCGAAAAGAGCGAGATGAAGACCGGGAAGGACAGCACTTGCATCAGGCCGGCTACGGCGATGATATCGCCGATGCCGAGGATGCCGCGCTCGTACATATTCAGGCAGTGCAAGAAGAAGAAGCCGAAGGCGATGCCGAACATCAGCAGCGGTAGATAAGCCGCTTCGATCTTGCCTTGCTGCACGAAAAAGTCGCGGTATTTCCAGGCATTGCGCTTGAACTTCTTGCGCTCTTCGATTTCCTGCGCCGCCACCTTGACGATCTCGATGCCGCTGATCGTCTCTTCCAGGCGGGCGCTGAGGGTGCCGTATTGCATGCGCTGCTGCATCATCACCGGTTCCAGCCGGCGCATATATCGCCGCACGACGATGACATAGCTGATGACGAAGATGATCGGCACCAGCAGCAATTCCAGATTGATGGCGGCGATGTAAATCATGGGCACGGCGAAACCCAGCACCATATCGAACATGAACATGATGCCGGGGTGAATGACAAAATTGAGCTGGCGCACGTCATCGGTGGCGCGGGCCATGATATCGCCCACGCGCTGCTGGTCGTGGAAGGTCTGGCTCTTGCCGAGCAGGCTGGCGTAGAGCTCGTGCCGCGAATCGCGCTCGACCCGCGTCGACAGGATGACCATGGCCATCGATCCCATTAGCGAAAACAGACCGTCCGAGACCGACAGAACCAAGACGGCGAGGCTGACTGCGATCACCGCCCCGGCGTCCCCGCCCCCGATGATTAGCTCCGCGCCGCGGCCAAACATCACGCGCGCGCCCGAAAAGGCGATGTAAGTCAAGGCGAAGCCCACCAGGCCGACGAAGAAATAGAGCTTGTGCTCGAAGCAATGCGACATGATCCAGCGAACGGCGCTTGTGCGATTGTATTCGCGCAAGCCTTCAATGGTGAACTCACTTTTATGAACCAATGTGAACTCCTATGACATCTGCTGGCCAGAACAATAGTTCAAGGGCTGAACATTATACACGAGACTAAGAGGCGCTGTAAGGGTGATATCCACAATTTGCGCCGACCCCGAAACAGCGCCAAGAAAGCCGGGAAAGGCAAATATGGCAGCCGGCTGGCTTCGGGCGTCGGGGTTGGTCGCTGTGGGCGCGCAATAGCGGCACAGAAGTAAGTCATAAAGCGATAATTCACCACAGAGGCGCCGAGAGCACAGAGAAAGACTTAGACGATGTCTTCAGTTTGCGGGCGACATCAAAGTCGAATTCAGTAGGGGCGACCCTCCGGGTCGCTGTTGAAATACACCCCTCATCCCCCGGCCC
>WTGF01000053.1 GCA_011525385.1 Chloroflexota bacterium
TCTCCCCTTGTGGGAGAAGGGGCCGGGGGATGAGGGCTGTATTTCAACAGACTCTATCAGGTCGCCCGCCAAAAATTCTCTGTGGCCTCTGTGCCTCTGTGGTGAATCTAAAACCCAGCAATACCGCGCCCTCCAGCCCTTCCACCCCCTCAAAATCTGGGGAAATCCGGGGACGCCGCGGGGCGCTCCCGGGGGACTTGCGGGGGCGCCAAGGGGGCTTACGATTTTGCCAGCGCGCGACATGCCTGGGACATTTTCGCCGCAGCGGCTACATGACAGCGAGGTAATACGATATGATGACTGCCTTGGATGCGGGAGGCCGACAACACGGAGCTTATGAACAGAACGGACTTGCTGCGCGGGACATTCTACGGCATCACCGCCGCAAGCATTTGGGGCGGCATGTATGTTGTATCGGATGTCGTGCTGACCGTGATCCCTCCCTTCACCTTGTTGAGCCTGCGCATTCTCCTGGCGCTGCTGGCGCTCTGGCCAATCTTCCGGCGCGCGGGCGGGTCTTTGCCGGCGCCGCCCTTGCTTCGCGAGCTGTTAATCGTCGGTCTTATCGGTTTGGGCCTCAGCCTCGGTACCCAATTCCTGGGTACCGATCTGTCAACGGCGGTCAATGGCGCCTTGGTGACAAGCGCGTCGCCGGCCTTTGTTGTTCTGTTTGCGGCGCTCCTGCTCAAGGAAAGGCTAAGTCCGCGGCGAGCGGTCTCGCTGGTTCTTGCCAGCGCGGGACTGATTGTGATATTGGATCCGGCGGGGGCGAACTTCGGGGAAGAGACCTTCTTGGGCGATGTTTTCCTGGCGATTTCGGCGCTGACCTGGGGGCTCTATTCGGTGCTGGTGCGGCGCGTCTCGCTACGGCATCGGCCCCATACGCTGACGATCACGACCGTCGGATTGCTCGGCGGCTTGGCGCTGTCGCTGCCGGCCAGCATTGTTGAACTGTCAACCAAGCCCATCGGCCCGCTGGATGCCGGCGCGCTGCTTGGCGTCGCATATTTGGGTATCGTCTCGACAGCCATTGCCCTGCTGCTGTGGAACCGCGCTTTTGCGCTGGCGCCGGCCACGATCGCGTCTCTGTTCTTCTTTGCGCAGCCGGTCTCGGGCGCGCTGCTGGCCGCCATCTTCCTTGGACAAACCTTGACAATGCGTCTGGGAATCGGCGGCGCGCTGATTGGGGCGGGCGTGCTGCTATCGATTTTGGCTTCTTCATCGGATGCTAATTCTTGAGCAACTCGCGCGCTTCGGCGGCCATGTCCAGCAAACGAAAGCGCCGCACCTCGGCGTAAAAGTCGGCCACTTCGCGTATGTGCTGCTTCTGGTGATTGTCCAGAAGCTGTTGATGGCAATCCGTATCGAGCATCAGTTCGATGTCCTGCTTGACGCCAGCCAGCCCGCGCAGCGCCATGGCGCAGGTATAGCCAAGCCTTGCCAGCTTGGCCTCGCCGCGCCAGCCGGCCTCGGCCAGCCCGTCGAGGTATCCAGTGAATACGGCACGGTCAAGCTGCTGGATTTCGGCGTAGGTGAGTCCTTCGTGATAGGCGCTGACGGCCACCAGCGAAACCAGCTCTTCGCCAAGCGCGGCATGACCGACCATTGCCCAGTCGATCAAGACGACATCCTGCTGTCGATGCAAGATGTTGCGGCGAAAGGCGTCAATATGACACAGCGTCGTTGGTAGCGCGCTTAAAGCCTTGATAAAGGTCGCGCGTTCCCGCCAAATAGCCTGAATCCCCGCTTTCGCCTTGTGTGGCAATGTTCTGCCAGCCAGCGGGTTTTCCAGGCAGCATTCGAGATTGTGGAAACTATCAGCCAGCGCCGGCACGATGGCGCAATGCCAAGCCTGGCTGAGCCATTCATAGTCAGGGAGCCTTTGACCCGTCAGATAGGCGCCGTTGAACCGGCCCAGCCGACGCGCGATGGCGCGGTAGTCGTCGAGGGTCCACTCAAGCTTCAAGTCGACGATGTCTTCCATCCAGATCCAGCAGTATTCGCCAAAGTCTTCCAGCGCATGGATTTGCGGAGTAGCGAAGGAATCTGTCGGCAGGTCGTCCAGCAGGCCCGAGCGGTAGACTTCGTATTCGCGCTTCCAGTAGTAAGGCGATCGCTGATCTTCGTCAGGGCGGCGATAGAGGATTTTGAGAATGATTGACCAGGTTTTCTCGCAAGTAGTCCGGCTGCTAAAGCGATGTATCGCTGTCCCGCCTTTGGCGCCTCCGAAGCCGCCATGTACCGGCTCACGAGACCAGGACCGCAACTGTATTGACGAGTCGCCGAGCGCCCCGCGCGCGATCTCGGTCAGTTTGGCTTTTGAAATGGTTTCAAGACGCGGATCTTGGGGCCGTTCAGGAGGGCTGAACATGATGACTTGCGAATGCGATTCCGGCTCGTCTAGTCGATGCCCAGATAGGTCTTCTGCACGGTTTCGTTTTGCTGCAAGTTCGCGGCAGTATCGCTAAGGGCGACCTCGCCGCTTTGCAAAACGTAGCCGCGGTCCGCGATTTGCAGCGCCATGTGCGCGTTCTGTTCCACCAGCAATATCGTGACGCCTTCTTTCTTGATACGCTGCACGGTATCAAAGACGCCGTCTACCAGGACGGGCGCCAGGCCCATTGACGGCTCATCAAGCAGGAGCAAGCGAGGACTGGACATCAAGGCGCGCGCGATAGCCAGCATTTGTTGTTCGCCGCCGCTCATGGTGCCGGCAAACTGTTTCTTGCGTTCTTCCAGGCGGGGAAACAATTCGAAGACGCGATCAAGATCGTCCTTGATTCCCTTGTCGCGCCGCGTATAGGCGCCCATGTCCAGGTTTTCTTCGACAGTCAGCTTTGCGAATACACCGCGCCCTTCGGGCACCATTGAAATGCCCTTTGACACCAGCAGATCGGCCCGGGTACTGGAGATATCTTCGCCGTCATAACGCACAGTGCCGTCGCGCGGTTCCATCAATCCGGAGATGGTTCTCAAGGTCGTTGTCTTCCCAGCGCCATTGGCGCCGATCAAGGCAATGATTTCCCCCGAATCAACCTCGAAAGAAATACCTTTCAGCGCATGAATGTTGCCATAATAGGTGTGGATCTCGTTGACCTCTAGAAGCGCCATGTCCTCTTCCTGCCTGTCGCTAGCTAGCCAGACTCTTGCCGGCGCTGGCGGCCGCGCCGCGTCCAAGGTAGGCTTCGATGACGTCGGGATTGTTTTGGATTTCTTCCGGCAGTCCCTCGGCAATCTTGCGGCCATAGTCGAGAACGGTAATATGTTCCGAGATATCCATGACCACCCGCATATCGTGCTCAATCAATACAACCGTGATGCCCAGTTCGTCCCGCAAGCGCCGGATGAAACCCGTGGTTTCTATGGTCTCTCGCGGATTCATGCCGGCGGTAGGTTCGTCCAGCAAGATCAGCTTGGGTTTGCTGGCGAGCGCGCGTCCGATTTCCAAACGCCGCTGATCGCCGTAAGAAAGATTCTTGGATATCATGTCCCCTTTGCCTTCGAGGCCGACGAACTGCAGCAGTTCTCGACCGCGCTCTTCGGTATCGTCGTCTTCGCGCCGCGTTGAAGGCAGCCCAAGGATCGAGCCCAGCCAAGTCGACTTGAGGTGCGGCTCCTGGCCGACCATGATGTTTTCAATGGCCGACATATTGTTGAACAAGCGGATATTTTGGAATGTTCTCGCGATTCCCGAGCGCGTAATCTGGTCGGGTGATCTGCCGTCAATACGGTTTCCGTCAAAAATCAGTTCGCCTTCGTCGATGTGGTAGAACCCGGTGATGCAGTTGAAGAATGTCGTCTTGCCGGCTCCGTTCGGCCCAATGATGCTGGCGATAGAGCCTTCGGGAATATAGAAATCGAGATTGTCGACGGCGACCAAACCGCTGAAGCGCTTGGTCATTCCGGTGGCGACGAGGATCTTGTTCTGTCGGCGTTTGGGCTTTTCTGCCACGTAACTCTCCTCGGGGCTTAATCGCCGGCTGCGGCTTTCGCCTTGACGCCGGCTCGTATCTCGTGCGTGACAATCTTCGTGGGAATCAATCCCTGCGGGCGGTTGATCATCATCATGATTAGCAGCGCGCCATACAACAGGAAGCGGAAATCCGAGAATTCGCGCAGCAACTCCGGCAAGCCAATCAAGACCACAGCGCCCACCACGATACCCGGATTGCTGGCAATGCCGCCAACAATGATCAAGCTCAATACGTTGATGGAGATGAATACGGTGAAGCTGTTCGGGAAGACACTGCCGACTTTTGCCGCAAAAATCGCGCCGGCAACGCCGCCGGTGGCGGCGCTCAACGTGAAGGCCAGCAGTTTGGCGCGCGCGGTGTCTATGCCCATCGCGGTGGCGACATCTTCGTCTTCGCGAATCGCCATCCACTGCCGCCCGGTACGAGAATTGTTCAAGCGAATCGAAACAAACAGGGTGATCAGACATGCGACCAGGACGATATAATATAATTGCTCCGGATTCTTCAATTCTGTGCCGAGAAAGATCGGCTTGGGAATAGCCTGCACGCCCTGCGCGCCTCCGATCAATGGCTTGAGCCAGTCGGAGATCGCCAGTTTCCCGATGATTTCTCCAAAGCCCAAAGTCGCAATCGCCAAATAGTCGCCACGCATTCGCAGTACAGGAACGGCAAAGATAAAGCCGGCGAACATCGCGGCCAGCAGGGCGATTGGAATGACCATCCAGAATGAAAAGGTACCTTTCATCAGACCCAATGGCCCTATGGAGGTCATGACAGCGAGGATGTACGCTCCCACCGCATAGTTGGTCACGTATCCCAGGTCCAACAGACCAGCCAGGCCGATTGCGATATTGAGCCCAAGCCCCATCAGGACGAACAAGCCAATGGTGACAGCTACGTCGCTGAGCGTGCGGCCAATCAGCCAGGGCAGCATTAGCAGAAGCGCCACAAAAAGGACTGTTCCGATCATCTGCGTCGTTTGGCGTTGTTGTCCGCCCAGGTTATGGAATCCTTGTCGCGCTCGATCCCCGAATGCAGCCCACAGATAGCCAATGACAGTGCTAAGTACAAGCAAGCCGAGCGCGGCGTTGCCCCGCAATGTATCGCGGCGGAAAAGCTGGTTGAGCGTATCGCGTTCCAGGTTCTCTTGCAGGACCAGCCGAACCGTCTCGCCGAAAGCGCCGACGAGCAAGGTCACTGACAGACCGTAAAACAGAGCCCGGCGCGGTATTCTTGGGACGTAATAGCACAGAGATCCAAGAAATCCGGTAGCAACTGACGCCAGGCTAAAGATAAAAATACCCCTCATGAGTTCCTTGCGATGATCAAAGGTTACAACATCCACCCAGTCTCGATTGATGTTAACCAAGACCGAGCGCAGTTCGCCTTTGACCTCGAAGATAAGCGCCAGCGAAAACGTCACAATGCCCAAAAGCGCGGCGACCAAAAGCCAAGTGCCGATCACCGTTAAGGTCTCCACATTTTGTCGATGCATTCGCCAGGCAATTGCTGTCGCGATCACAAATGGGGCTAGCCGCAGAGACCAATCCAGCAGAAAACGAAACTCATCCGAATTGAAGAGCAGCATTATTGTGGTGGGCAGGGCGGTTAGCAATCCGATGATGATGCCGCCGCCTAGCACGACGATCGGAGCTTCGCCAGTCATTCCGAGCCGGTTGGCGGCAGTATAGCCAAATATGAATGGCGTAATCAGCAGCACCAATTGTCCCAGCGTGATGAAATCCCTAACGATTTCGCGTTCATGAAAGGCGGCTATCATGCCAACGGCGCCGGTGAACAGAATCAAGGCGCCCGAAAGCAGGCCCAGGGTGATGGTTTGCCTTGTCTGCGACCCGCTGAGATCCATGATCGCTATCCCCTACGCTTTCTTCTCGGACAGGCGTTCGCCGAGAATGCCTTGCGGGCGGAAGATCAAAACCAGCACCAGCATGGTGAAGGCAATCACATCCTTAAGTTGATTGGCGCCAGGAATGCCAAGCCCGGCCAGAACCAGATTGGGGCCGATCGCTTCGATCACGCCGAGGAACAAGCCGCCAAGCATGGCGCCCGGGATATTGCCGATGCCGCCCAGGACAGCCGCGGTAAAGGCTTTGATTCCGGGTATGAAACCCATGAAGAAATTGACGCCCTGCGGCCGGAACATGCCGTTTATAACGCCGGCCGAGCCGGCCAGGAAACCGCCGACGCCGAAGGTAAACAGAATCACCCAATCAATGTCGATACCCATGAGGCGGGCGACTTCTTTGTTTTCCGAGACCGCGCGCATCGCCTTGCCGATACGCGACCGTTCCACCAGCCAATACAAACCGAACATCAAAACGAGCGCCGAAAGGAAAACAAAGATCTGTACTTTTGGGATGTTGATGGAACCGACTTGAAACACTCCTTGCAATATTTTGACCTGTGGATAGGCCTTGAAGCCCGAACCGTAGAGACCACGAAAAGTGTATTGCAAAAAGAAGGAGGCTCCGATGGCAGTGATGAGCGGCACCAAACGGGGGCTGCCGCGCAGGGGACGGTAGGCGATGCGCTCCAGCAAGATCGCCACAGTCATCGATACCAAGCCCGCGAACAAGATCATCAGCAATATGGCAAGTACGGGCGACTGGTTGAGAAAGCCGGTGCGATTGAGCGCCTCGGCCAGGAATACGGTAGAAAAGGCCCCGGCCATAAATACTTCGCCATGCGCGAAGTTGATCATCAGCAGGATGCCGTAGACAAGCGTATAGCCCAGCGCTATCAGCGCATAGATGCTGCCTTGAGAAAGGCCCGCAATGAAGAGGTTCACCCATTGAGCGAATGAGATACGACCTTCGGATAGCGTGTTCCAGGAACCGACGACGATCGCGAGCACGATAAGAATGCGCAGGACGTCAATGGTGAAGTCGACCCACGAGAATTCGTCAGTTTTCCATTTGAACATATGCAGCATCGCTTTCTTTAACCGATTCAAGGGAACTGGTTAGCCAAGGAATCCCCCCACCAGTCACGCAGGCACGACCTGTCGACCCGGGAAAGCAACAGCAGAAAATTACAGATACTGCTAGTTTACATCATGATGAGGCAATTGGCTCGCAAGTCCGAAATCACTCTGACGCGTTTTGCGAAAAGCTCCAGAAAACCGGCGGCGGCCAATTGTCGTCGTATACCTCCGCCTCGGTGATCTCAAACATCGCCAGGGCGGTACCCGGCGCGCAATCGCCGGCAAAGGGAGACTGCTCCTGGCAGGTCAAGCTTCCGGTCAAGCCCGGGTAATCTTCCGTAGCGGCGATGGCATCGCGAATGGCTTGCCGGCCAATGATCAAGCTGCCGTCGTCGGAGACCACAGCGACAGTCTCAACGGCATTGAGAAGCAGATTTGTAGCATCGTAGGCGTGGGCATGATAGCCGCTTGGCGGGCTGCTGCCGTATTCTTCTTCCCAGCGGAGGAGCAATTGCTCGTAGGCGTCCCCGGTCACCAAGGGTCCGGAAACGAAGATTCCGATAGCCGCTTCGCCGGTGTTTTCGGGGAATCCCGCCACAAAGCTCGCGCCGCCTCCAATGATAACGGTATCTTCCAACCCGGCGATGTGCTGCATTTGGGCCGCGAAAAAATTGACTTCGGGCTCAAACAAGGGCACGTAGGCGATATCTGGTTGGTAAACGGCGATTTCCGTCAGGATCGACGCCATATCGGTATCGCCCTTGTTGACAGCGCCCTCGAAGACAACTTCGCCGCCCAGGTCCGCAAAGGTATCGGCGACAACGCGGGCCAGCCCTTCGGTATAGGGATCGCCGTCATGCACGGTTGCCAGCGTGCTGGATCCAAGGATTCCTATCGCGAATTCCGCATTACGCATGCCCTCGACCAAGCCATTGTGGCTGGTGCGGAAGTAGCCCGGCAGGTGAGAGCCGCCGCTTGCGACATCTTCGTTGGTCAGGCTGGGGGAGGTATTTGAGGGCGCAATCATCACCATGCCGGCGTCGCTGATGATGGGCATGGCGCCTTGCGCCGCGCTGGAGCAACTTGTGCCGATGGCGCCGACGATCGTTGGATCCGCGGACAAACGCTGCGCCGCAGCTTGCCCGCCTTCCGCAGAACAAAGGCTGTCCTCTACCACCAACTCGATCTCGCGTCCCATCAACTCGCCGTCGCGGTCCATGATCGCGAGTTCGACCCCGCCGAGCGAGTCATCGCCCAGGTATGTGACCGCGCCCGACTGGACGAGCATGGCGCCAATGACGATGGGTTCATCCTCGGCGACGATGACGCAGCCCAAATCATCCGTACAAGCATCTTCAGCCGATACAGGATTAAACAGAACGCTGATCAAGCTGAGCAAGAGAAAGGACGCAATCGTTTTTTTCATTACCGTTATTCACCTCATGTGAACTGTTGTGATCCCCGTGATTATCAGGGAGTCGCCAACGGAGATAAGAACCGGGATATGACGTAAGGCTGACCTGGGCCATTGAAACCGTATGCTCATCCGTCAAGAACAAGCCAGAGGGATGCTGCCCTCTGGCTTGTTCTTCTAACTAAAGCGATCTTTCAGGTTTTGGCGGATTGTCGCTAGCCCCCGGATGCCATTGAAGGCGTCCAGACGATCGGCGGCGGCCAGTTGCCCTCAGTGACTTCGGCCGCAGTGATTGAAAAGACAGCCAAGGCATCACCAGTGGCGCAGTCGCCGGCGTATGGCGACGTTGCCTGGCAAGTGAGCGAACCGGTCAAACCGTCGTAAGCCTCGACGGAGGAAAGAGCGTCGCGCAGCGCCTGCCGGCCGATGACGAGCGTGCCGTCGTCCATTTCTTCGGCGACCGCTTCGACCGCGTCCATCAACAGATTGGCGCCATCATAAGCATGGGCGTGGAATCCACTGGGGGGACCCGCCTCATCGATTTCCTCTCTCCAGGTCGCGATGAATGCATCATAGGCGTCGCCGGAAACATGCGGTCCGGTCATGTAGATGCCAACCGCAGCATCACCTGTGTTCTGGGCGAAGGTCGCGGAGAAGCTGCCGTCCGCGGTCATCATGAGGGCTTCTTCCAGCCCCGGCGTGTTCACCAGTTGCGATGCGATGAACTCCGACTCCGGAACAAATACCGGGAAGTAGACGATATCGGGAGCGCTGGCGGCGATCTCGGTCAAAATGGCTGACATGTCGGTATCGCCCTTGCTAACGGCGCCTTGGAAGACCACTTCGCCATTCAATCCGGCAAAGGTGTTCGCCATGACGACTGCCAGGCCTTCTGTATAAGGATCGCCATCATGGATGGTCGCCAAGGAACCGACTTTGAGCACCTCTACGGCGAAGCGCGCGCCCAAGGCGCCCTGGAATAGATCATTGTGCGCCGTGCGGAAGTAACCCGGCAAGTAAGTGCCGCCGGCATCGCGGTCGTCGTTGGTCAGGCTTGGCGAGGTGTTCGACGGCGAAATCATGAGCATGCCGGCTTCGCTGATAATAGGCAGCGCGCCTTGCGCGGCGCCCGAGCATGTTGTTCCGATGATACCAACGATGGTTTCGTCGGCGGCCATGCGCTGCGCTGCGGCTTGACCACCCTCAGCTGAGCACAGACTGTCTTCAACAACAAACTCGATATCACGACCGAGCAGCATACCATCTCGGCCGAGAATCGCCAACTCGACGCCACCCCGCGAGTCTTCGCCATAAAAGGAAGTTGCGCCGGAAACCGAAAGCATGGCGCCGATAACGATTGGATCATCTGGTCCTACCTCGACGCAGCCGAGTGCGTCCATGCAGTGCCCGTCCGCGAGCGCGGGAGCACCGAATGTGACGAGGAGACCGAATAGTGTGAATACGAGAAACAGGCGTTTCATATCGTGGAATCTCCTATACAAATGGACACTGTCGTGCTGAGCACACGTTACATTAAATTATACTCAAGGAATACCGCCATGTATATTTGTATTTACAAATGAAATCAGGTCTACTAATAGTATATGATTGCGTCCAAGGTCGAAATCCGACTCGAACATGTCGTGAGTCCAGGCGCGGACAGCCACCGGCCCGATGGACACAGCAAGTCTTGACGGTTCCCTCAGTTGCTTCGTTTGCTCTGCGTAAGCGGCTGCTCCTGGCAGAGCTCTGTTGCGCGGGCAAGTGCGATAGCGCAACCCCGCTCGTGAGCGCGACCGGCCAATTCGCTGGCGCCGAGCGCCTGATGTACAATGGCTGTCACAGCGAATCGCCATACGCTTTTGAAGTCTAGCGCAGGATGGGAAGAGTCGTGAAGCTGCTAGTGCTTGTTTCGTCGCTGGATCTTACCCAGCCATATAGCGCCACACCCGCCTGGTGGCAGTTGCTCAAGGGCTTGTACGAACTGGGCGTGGACATCATCGCGGCGCCGTACCAGGGCATGCCGGTCGAAAGTTTGTGGTGGCGATGCGAAGACAATCCCGCCCGTTGGCAAGGGGATGCATTTCGTTCTTTGCGTGGTTTCGTCCGGCGCTGGGGGCGAGCGAATCCGGGCGGAGCGGTCCACGAATCCCTGTCGGATAAAGCGGTACGCGGCGCAGCGCGCGCGTTCATCGCGCCGGTTTGGCGTCGACATCTGGAAGGGATTCTTAAGCGCAATCCCGATATTGACGCCTTGCTGTTTCTAACAGTACCGCTCAATCACCTGGTGGGCGTACCCCGATATCTCTCGGGGAAGTATGACGTGCCGGTATTTTACTTTGATGGCGATGTCCCGGCCAGCTTGCCGAATATGCGGGGATTCGCGTCTGGCTTCCGTATCTACCAGGGAGCGGATGTGAAGGAATATACCGCCTTCATAAGCAACAGCAGCGGGGGAGAGGCGCTTTTGAGGCAACTCGGCGTCGAACATGTGCATACGGTGTGGTATGGCGCTGATCCCGAGGTGTTCAGCCGGGCGCCAGTTGTAACGCAAGACATTGACGTGTTCTTTTATGGGCACGGTCGCGAATATCGCTCGGAATGGATTGATCAGATGATAAGCGCGCCCTCCCGTCAACTGATCAATGCAAGGTTTGCTGTGCGCGGAAACAACCTGGGCGATATCGGCAACTGCGAAGAATTGCCATATCTAAGTTTTAGCAAGCTGCGCGAATACGTATGCCGCAGCAAGCTTAATCTTTGCATCACGCGGGACGCGCACGCCAACGTAACCTGTTCGTCTTCATCGCGCCCGTTTGAGTTGGCTGCAATGAGCGCATGCGTCGTCGCCAACCCCTACCTGGGCCTGGAGACCTGGTTCGAGCCGGAGAAAGAAATTATCATTGTTAATTCCGGCGAAGAGGCGACCGAACGCTATCGATTCTTGCTCAGCCACGACAGCGCGCGGGAGTCTATCGGCCGGGCCGCGCGCGAGCGAGTCTTGAAGCAGCATACCTTTCGTCATCGCGCGCGTGAATTGCTTGCCATTGTGCGCCAATACATGTGAGTCAGCTGACTTCGCCATCCAAAAAGGAGAATCAACGATGTCCATAGATATTGGCAAGGCAAGCAGTTTCGTCCATCAGCATGGCACGCTGTTTGAACGCGCCTTGTTCGACTATCTATTTGCTGGCGGCAGTGCAGAACGGGTAGCGGCCATCATCATGTGTTACAAGAATCCCGACGGCGGATTTGGTCACGGCTTCGAGCATGACATCAAAACGCCGCATTCGCATCCACTAGCGTTGGAGTATCTGCTCAGTGTAATGAAACATACGGGCATCAAACCTGGCGCTATCCTCGACGGTGTTTCCGACTGGGTCGAGAGCCAGATGGACGAGGCGGGGAATCTGCGCAATCCGCCCGAGACGCGGCATTATCCCCTCGCGCCCTGGTGGCAGGAAGCGGGCGGTCAAACGATGCCGGATAGCATTGTCGCGAACCTGATACACTTCGATTGCGCCGAGCCTGCCCTGGTGAGGAAGACCAAACGCTGGGTCGCGGAAAGGCATACGCTCGAGAGCATCCGAACTAACGAATGGCTGTTTATGGCCTACCATACTGTCGATTTCTTTTTCGCTATTGATGAATATCCCGACTTGGAACTGTATCGCTCGGCGACGATAGATAACGTGCTTGCATGCGCCAAGGCAGCGCCAGAAAGCCAGTACGATTCCTTGTTCGCCTTCGCGCCGACACCGGATTCGATAATCGCGAAAGCATTGCCCGCCGATTTGCTGGTAGAATACCTTGATGTCCTTGAAGGGTCCCAGGCGGACGACGGTTGTTGGGTTGATCAACATAACTTGCGGCAATGGTGGCCGATGACAACTATCAATGTCTTGTTAGCCTTAGAACGATATGGTCGATGGTCATCGAATCGATAAGGATGAACCGTTGGCGGCAGGCGCCCTGCCATACTCCTAGATTATTTGAGGGAGGTCACTTTTGTGGCTATTGATTTCATCATTGAATACGATTGTGTTCCTAAACGCCATTTGACTCCTGAAGGAATTCTGGAGCGCATCAAGGAAAAGGAACGCGCCGAAACCGTCATCCAATGGTTTCGAGAAGCCGGCGACGAGCGTCCTCCATCCGAAATGGGCTTTGAGTTTAGCCGCAGTTCGCTGGACGAAGATCCAAGTAGGCAGTTGATCGTTGTACAGGATTTACTGGATCACGCCGCCGCGCTGGATGTCCATGCCCATCATTGCTCCGCTTGCCCAGCGAATCGAAGCGGCTCTCCCTTTGGCTGCATGGGTTTTATCCAGTATCCCATTAGCGCGCAAACAGAAGCCTGGTTGCTGGATCGGCTGCCAGTGCCTGACGAGCCGCTGGTTTGGCTGCTGTTGAAACAGGGCATACAGCGACTCGGCTACGACGGCTCATTTGTACGGGCTTTGCGGGAACTCGACAAGCAAAACGAAGGTGGCGAGCGGACTTATTTTCTGTCGCCGGAAGCTCCGCAGAGGCGTTTGGGCGAACTTCGTGTTACGGGCGATCAGGCGCTTGAGATGATTTTTGGCGTTGGCGATCGCATCATACCAAATCATGCGGGCATACTCTTGTTGTTCTTTGACGCGATTGAACGCGACCTGGAAGCCTCGGAAATCCAGGAGATTTCGTCATTTGACCGGACTATACGCGAAGGATTCCAGTTTGAAATGGAAGCGGTCTCTACAGGGCATCAGGGTATTCGCGAGGTCATCTCGTTTTTTCATGCTTTGTATTTGGCTTGGAAACTGGACGTTTCATTGTTTGTGGATGCTTGAGCGCCTGCCGAACGCGTGATGAAGGATTCGAAAATTGACATGACACGAAGAACCATTGCCTGGATCGAGACTGTTTCTGAAGAGCGCGCCAGCGGGGAACTGGAGCGCGCATACCGCCGCAGCGCTGATCCGGCTTCCGGAAACGTCGATCACATCATGAAGATTCACAGCTTGAATCCGGCTTCGCTAGTTGATCATCTGCATCTATACAAAACCTTGATGTACGGCGATTCGCCTTTGAGCCGAATTCAGCGTGAAATGATCGGTGTAGTCGTGTCCGCCCTTAACCGCTGCAAATACTGACTGCTACACCACGCGAGGAACCTCCGTCAGTTGACTGGGGATAGAGATTGGACAGCGCAGATTGAGCTTGATTATCGAGGGGCGGAATTGACCCCGGCTGATCGACAGATGCTGGATTACGCGGCCAAGTTGACGCGCAGGCCCTGGCAAATGACCGAGAACGATGTCATCGCATTGCAAGAGCTTGGTTTCAGCGACCGGGCGGTTCTGGATATCGCGCAAGTAGTCGCATATTACGCTTATGTCAATCGAATAGCCGACGGCTTGGGGGTATCGCTGGAAGCATATTGGGCGGATGGAAAAGAAGACTACGAATAGAAAGGCCTATCCCCGCGTGGCGAGCGCCAGCAGAACAAGAACCGAGACGATGATTATAATCGCAAAGACAGCATAAAACTGGGCAAAGCGCTTGCGAGCGTCCGATCCTTCCTTGAAGATATCGCCCAGTTTCATGATGACCATCCGGTATTTGCTGCAGCCGTTCCTCAAGAATCAGGATAAATCCATTTTTGCTGTTTGCAAACGACGGTTCATATTTGTCCAAGGACAGGGGTAGAGGTTACAATGGCTGCCAAAAGGAGTTGGCTGCATAGTCCATGACCCCAATCCCTCAAGGATACAGCGGGTTTCTGCTGGTAGTGAAGAAGGACTGCAAGACCTGCCAGTTGATTGAGACCGCAATCGCTGAACTACAACAATCGCGCGCGCTGCGTGTGATTTCGCAGGACGACCCGCAGTTCCCGGCGGGGGTCCGTGATGTGAAAGACGATCGCGAACTTGAACTGTCTTATCACTTGAACATCGAAACGGTTCCCACGCTGATCACATGCCAAGATGGCGTCGAACAGGAACGCCTTGTCGGCTGGTCCCGGGAGGACTGGCGCCGCCTGACCGATATTCCTTCGCTGGGGGCGGATCTTCCCGAATTCAGCCCGGGCTGTGGTTCCAGGACAGTTGAGCCTGGCATGCTGGAGAAGCTGGCCTACAGGTTTGGCGACACGGTTCTGCAAGCGCGGCGCATTGATGTAGCCGAGATGGAAGACGTCCATGAACTCATGTTTGAGCGTGGCTGGTCCGACGGCTTGCCGGTGGTCCCGCCGAGCGAAGATCGCGTTACGCGTATGTTGGGCGGAACAAGCCGCGCGCCGGACGAGATAGTGGGAGTGATCCCGCCGGATCAAGCGCCTTGCACCGTGGAGAAAGTCGCCATCAACGCAGTGATGGCGGGCTGCAAACCCGAATATCTTCCGGTTGTGTTGGCTGCGGTGGAAGCGGCTTGCCTCGACGAATTCTGTATGCATGGGTTGCTGGCGACGACCTTTTTCTCGGGCCCCATCATCATCGTCAACGGCCCGATCATCAAGGAAATCGGCATGAACTGGAGCACCAATGCGCTGGGGCAGGGGAACCGAGCCAATTCGACCATTGGGCGCGCCCTGCAACTGGTGATCCGAAATGTCGGCGGAGGCAAACCCGGGGGCGTCGATCGCGCGGCGCTTGGGCAGCCGGGTAAAGTCGGCTTCTGTTTTCCTGAACGCGAACATGACTCGTATTGGGAATCGCTGGCGGTCGAAAGAGGATTTCGGCGGGAACAATCGACGGTGACATTGTTCGCCGGCGACGGCGTCCACGGCATCGCCGATCAAAAGTCTCGCGAGCCAAAGTCCCTGACGCGCAGCCTGGCCATGACCCTGCGAACGGTCAAGCACGGCAAAATCTTTGGCGCCTCCAGCGCGCTTCTAATTGTCACGCCGGAGCACATGCGCGTCTTTCGAGAGGCGGGCTGGAACAAAGCGCGCTTCCGCGAGGAACTTGACAAATATCTGACCTTCGACGGCGCGGAATTGATACGCGGCGCCTCTGGCATCGCCGAGGGCATGCCAGAACCTTATGCGGGACGCCGTTTGACAAAGTTTGCGCCCGATGGACTGTTAATTGTCCACACGGGCGGTTCTGCCGGCATGTGGTCTGCGGTGATTGGCGGCTGGACTGCGACCGGAGCGAAAGGTAGTTCGCCGGTAACAGTGGCGATCAAGTCTTGATGTTGTCTTAGAGCAAAAGGAGCGCAAAATGTCCACCATATTGGATCCAACAGGAGAATTGCAGCCGGCGCGACGAGAGCAATTGCCGCGATTGCCGGAGTTGGCAGGCAAAACTGTGGCGTTGCTGGATATCTCGAAACCGCGGGGTGATGTCTTCCTCGATCGCCTGGAGAAGCATCTGGGCGACGGCGGCATCGCGGTTCGGCGCTACCAAAAGCCGACGTTTACGCGCGTAGCGCCCGCCGATCTCAAGTTTGAGATCGCGCGCGAATGCGACGTGGTGATCGAAGCGCTCGCTGATTGAGGATCCTGTACGTCGTGCAGTGTGCATGACATCAGTGACCTGGAAGCGCGCGGCATTCCCGGTGTGTTCATCGCCTCAAGCGAGTTTGTTGAAGCGGCGGAAGCGCAGGGCGCCGCCCTTGGTTTCGCGCCGGCGGCGCACTTTGTAGCGCATCCCATACAAGATCGAAGCGATGACGAGATTCGACTGCTGGCGGATAGGGCCTATGAGGAGATTCTGGCGCGGATCGTAGCGAATTGAGAGCTGTGAATCACTGATACCGGCTGATGACAACAGCGGTATTGTGTCCGCCGAAACCAAAAGAATTGCTCAAGACGTGGTCGATGGGATATGATTTGCCGACGTTGGGCGTATAGTCGAGATCACAATCCGGATCGGGTGTTTCGAGATTGATAGTCGGTGGAATGAAATTGTCTTCTATCGACTTGACGGCGAAGATCGCTTCGGTGGCCGCGGTTGCGCCCAGAATATGACCTGTCATTGATTTGGTCGAACTAATGGGAATGTTGTAGGCCTGCTCGCCCAGCGCCAGCTTGATGGCCAGGGTTTCGCTCTTGTCGTTGAGTTGCGTGCCGGTGCCGTGGGCATTGATATAGTCAATTCCGTCCGGTTCAAGCCGCGCTTCGCGCAGGGCGCGCCGCATGGCTTCCGCGGCGTCGACGCCGTCGGGATTAGGCGCCGTCACATGAAAGGCGTCCGAGGTGTGCCCATAGCCGGTCAACTCGGCGTAGATATGCACGCCGCGGTCCAGCGCGTGGTCAAGATCTTCCAGGATCAGCAAAGCGGCGCCTTCGGCCGCGACGAATCCGTCGCGATTGGCGTCGAAGGGGCGCGCCGCTTTGTCGGGAACGTCCTCGGTATTTGTCAAGACTTTCATATTGTTAAAGCCGCTGATGACCATCGGCATGATGCAGGCTTCACTGCCGCCGGCCACCATCATTTTGGCGCGACCCATACGGATCAGGTCGGCAGCGTCGCCCAAGGAATTGTTGCTTGTCGCGCAAGCCGCCGTGATATTGTAATTGGGACCTTTCAACCCGAAGTGCATGGACACGCGCGAGCTGATCCCGTCGTGCAGCAAGGCGGGCACGATGACCGGGCTTACCCCGCGGTGCCCTTTGGCTTCGAAGCCCTTTAGCGCCTGCACAACGGTGACGATGCCCCCAATGCCAGATCCGACGACGACGCCGACATCATACATATTGTCATCGTCGATCGTGATCTCGGCGTCGTTCAGGGCTTCTTCGGCAGCGACCAGCGCCAGCATCTGGGCGCGGTCCATGCGGCGCACTTCGCGCCTGCCGAATTTGGCGATCAGGTCCAGGTCCTTGACTTCTCCCGCCACGCGGTTTTCAACCAAATCGGTGTCGAACAAGCTGATCCAGTCGATGCCGGAGTTGCCAGCGCGAATATTCGCCCAGGCGGCGTCGACATTGTTGCCGCAGGGGCAGACAAGACCCATTCCAGTGATGACCACACGTTTTTCAGCCATGGCCAGATTATCTTTTCCGCAAGCTACCTAAGCTGACAGAGATTATTCCGAGTGTCGATTATACTACCGATGGCGCGCACTGCCAGAGAGCGTTGTTTGATTGGGCGTGGCAAATATGGCGCTTATCGGATTTTCCAGGCGCGCCCCCGGTCTAAAATTGACGAGGGGAGATCTTTTCATCGGGGGCGAAATCGTCGCAAAACCTGAATTTATTTCGGTGATTTTCGGGCGACCTGATAGGTCGCCCCTGTTTACGTTGCGGGCAGCCAACCCCACCCCCGGCCCCCTCCCCGAGGCATCAGGGAGGGGGAGCTAAACATCGCGGGATGCAAGGTATTTTGCGTGGGCGGCGGCATTGTCGCGCGTGTGTCTACAAATTTCGCGCAATTGAGGCAGCGTCCTTTGGGGGAGGCGGCTAGTCTTGCAGTTCGTCAAGCGGGGCCTGCCTGGTGTCCCGGGGAAGTTGATTGTATGGGAGATCCATCAGCGCGCCTTGCAAAGCCCAGAGCATGTTTCTGCTGACCGGGAAGCGCGCGCGCAATCGTCTGTAGACCTCTGCCGCGCCCAGCTCTTCAATCTGCGCTATCGAATCAATATCAATGGCGATCAGCCAGTCGGCCGAGGTTTCGCCGATATTCTTCAGCTTGAGCAGGTCCTTACGCATCCTTCATTTCTCGCGGCTGCGATTTTTAGGACCCTGAACTATCGGGCTCCGGTCCGGCGACGGCGATCACCATGTTTTTCGGATCAAGATAGCGTTGGGCTGCCTTCAGCACATCGTCTTTGCTGATCTGGTAAATCATATCTTTGTATTCCGCCAGATAATTGAGCCCCAGGTTGTAGCTTTCCATGGCATGGATCTGCGAGGAGATTCCTTCGTTGCTTTCCAGTCGCAGGGGCAGGCGACCGGTGAAGTAACTTTGATTGTCCGCCAAATCTTGGTCCGAAACAGGTTCGCTGACCAATTGTTCAATCTGCGAGAGGATGCTGTCGATGGCTTTTTCGACATTGTCGGGATTCACGCCGGCGCTGACGATCCAGGGGTCGGGACCGTGCCCGCCGCCCAGGTGGCTATAGGCATAATATGCCAGACCCTGTTCTTCGCGAACGCTCTTGCCGATGCGGCCCATCATACCGAATTCGCCCAAAACGCTGTTGGCGATTTGCGCGGCCAGATAGTCCATCGCTGCGCGGGCGGGTCCCAGGGCGCCCATACTGATATCGCATTGCGTCTTCCCGGGCACGAAGACCGTCTGCCGTTCCGTCGCGATGGGCGCGTCAGGGAAATCCGCGCGCGCGACCTCCGATTGCTCAGGATTGCGCCAGTCGCCCAGGGTCTCGCGGATCATTCGAAGGGCGTCTTCCGTATCGACATTTCCGACAAGCACCATGATCATGCCATCAGGACCAACATGACTAGCATGGAAATCGGACAGGTCCGCTTTGGTGATGGCCGCGATGGTCGTCTCGTCGCCGTAGGTGCCGTAATGATAGGGATGAGAGGCCGGGTAGAGCGCTTGTCGCATGGCTTTGCCGGCGCGGTAACGCGTGTCGAAGCTGCTGTATTGCAGCCAGGTCAGTCGTTCGCCGCGCAAGCGTTCAAAATGCTCGGCTGGAAAGGTGGGATAGCGCAGGGCCTCGTTCGCCGTTTCCAAGAGAGGCCGCAGGTCTTCCGCCAAAGCCTTGCCAAATAGCCCCAGCTTGTGTATATGCCCGCGCATGCTCAATTCCGCGCCGATACTCTCCAGGGAGGCGTGAATCTGGTCGAAGTCGCGCTGCCGCGTACCGGTCAGCAGCGCGCTTGATAGCAACGAAGCCAAGCCGCTACGCTCCGGGGGTTCGTAGATGCTGCCGGCGTGAAGGGAGGCGGTGATGTTGACGGACTGGACGGCTCTATTCTCGTAAACGAGCAGGACCAGGCCATTGTCAAATTCGACGCGATTGATGTTGCCTTCGTTGGGAATGCTCGCTGCATAAGACGACATGGCTATTCCCTCTCCGTAGCGGGATCGGTTGGCTGCAGTATGCCTACAACACGATTTTTCGGAACCAGGTAGCGCTCCGCGACATCCAGGACGTCATCCGCTGAAACGCGGGTCAAGCGATCCAGGTAGCCGTCAAACCAATCTTCTTTATCCAAGACGAAGGACTGCGCCAGCCAATACGCTTGTTCGGTGACGCTTTCCGTGCTGTAGGCGAAAGCCGCTTGGGCCTGTTTGCGCGCCTTGCTCAATTCTTCCCCGCTGATGCCATGCTCCTGCAAGCGAGCGATCTCTCGCAGCAGAACTTCTTCCGCTTCGGCCGGGCTGCGTTCGTCCCTCAAGGTCACAATGATGCTGTAAAGATAGGGATCGATGGTCGGGACGATCATTGCGCCGACGCCGGCGGCGATCTCGGTTTTCACCAGCGCTTGATACAAGCGGCTGGTCTTGTTGTCGGAAGCGCCGCCCGATCCACTCAAGGCATTGTCCAGCACTTTGAGCTTGACCCAGTCTTCGTGGGCCGCGTTTGGTATGCGATGGCAGATCTCGTAGAAGGCCGTCTTGCCCGGGCGCTCGACCCATACCCGTCTTTCTCCCTGCTGGGAGGGTTCCTGGCGCGCGAAGAGCTCCGGCGCCCCCCGCGCTTCGATTGAGCCGTAGAAACTCTCGATCTTCGACAGCATGTCAGCGCTATCGAAAGCGCCGACGGCCACGGCCACGGCGTTGGCGGGACAATAGTGCCGGCGATAATGCTCATAGAGATCGTCGCGCGTCATGGCCCGCAGGTCGGTTTCGTCGCCGATGATTTCGTGATGATAGCCATGGACGCGGAAAGCCGCGCCACGCACTTCCTCGGCCAGCCAGAAGGTCGGCTGATTCTCCAAACCTTGTCGCTCGGAGATGATGACGGTGCGTTCCGATTCGGTCTCGTCGGGATCAAAGATGGCGTTGGCCATGCGGTCGGCTTCGGCTTCCATGGCGATGTCGATCTTGTCGGCGGGCAAGGTCTCGAAGTACATGGTGTAATCCATGAAGGTGAAGGCGTTCCATGTGCCGCCGGCGCGGTCGATTTCGCGGTCGAGGGCGCCGGCCGGGAAGCGTTCGGTGCCTTTGAACATCATGTGTTCCACCCAGTGGGAGATGCCGGTTTTGCCGGTGGGTTCGTTGCGGCTGCCGACTTTGTAGCCGACCCACCAGCTGATGATGGGCGCGCTGTGGACTTCTTTGAGGATGACGGTCAGGCCGTTGGGGAGTTTGTGGCGGGTGGTTTGGGGCATGTGGGATTGCCTATTCTGTTATTTCGATGATTTTTCTCGGACATTGCGAGTAAGTTACGCAACAAAATTAACCACAGAAGTAATTCCAAGTAAGCAATAAGAATGCGAAAATGTATTCATTCAACCCCACCCCCCGGCCCCCTCCCCGAAGCATCAGGGAGGGGGAGCGCATTCGACGGGACTAGGATTACATCCAGAACTTTCGCTACAAATAAGATTTTTCGCATTATTTTTTTGGTACTACTTAGGACACAAAGAGCACAGAGAAAGATAAGAGATTGTCTGTGTTTGCGGGCGTTACAGCGGGTCGCGCAGACACTGAACGTCAAATGCTCCTGCAGCCGCCCTCTGACCAAGGCGTTTTATGGTCGGCTTCCCTGTGAGAAATGTCAACATGAATTCGCGCTGGAAGGGTGGGCGGATATCAAGCGCGCCGCCGTCGTCATGGTAGCGAGCGACTTGGTTGCGAATGGTGAGGTCTATCAGTTCGATTTTCATTCTTCATTCTCTTTTAACATTCCACGTTTCCTTAGAGATTCCACTGCGTCCCGAAAAGCCTCATTCGAGACTTGATGAAAAGTATCTTGCATAGGATATCTTAGAAGATAACTACGGGATGTATAGTAACTATCAATGGTAGTCTTAACGCTTACCCACAAGCGCTTGACATTGACAACAACCTTTCCGTCAACTTTGGGGTTAATGGCTTTATTAATCTCAGCGTATATTGTCGCATCTTCCTGAGATTCATCTTCACTTATTCCTGAACTAAACGACAAACTTACCCCATCCCATAACTCCACTTCTTCTCTAACAAATGCGTCATGTGTTAATCCATGTCTCATACTATTAGCTACTTTAGATATGAGTTCGTTATATTTTTTGTTGTCAATCCCTTCTTCGGGTGGGAAAAAAGCTTTCAAGACATCACCAGTTAATCCTTTTTCTCCAATTCTTCCTGAGTTCAGTTGATAAACCCTTTCCATACACGGATACATCAAAAGCATTGCGGCATAATAATTATCTGTTGACCCATTCATTAATGTTTCAATGGGCGGCCGCCAATACTTAAACCAAATTAAAGCATCATTCTCTGCGCTAGTATCGAAAACCCGAATCCTTTGCCATTTTCTGCTATTATTCATCATGTGTCTTTCCTCAGCTTAATGACAATCCGAACATGTTTGGGTTTGCCATCTATGGTCCCATCTTTGCCTTTAGTCACGCCGTGCTTCTTGACCGCGACACTTTTATTCAACCTGATGTCATTAGCACTAATTGTCTCAAACTGCTCCGGGTTGTGCTTTTCCAGGAAGCCAACTGGTACGTCATTCGCGCCATCCCCGCCCACCTGCGCGGGCGCCATTGTAGCATAGGTAGTTTTCCTCAGTAGGATCAACAAAGTCATGCAACTCCAAAAAAATAGTCGGGGGTAGGGGCGACCCGGCGGGTTGCCCGCAAAACCTAGCCGGAGCGATGGGCGAGCCAAGGCTCGCCCCTACATTCATCTTGCAATTTGTTGCATGATTTTCTTGGAATTACTTCTGCGACTCTGTGGCAAACTCACCCCCGCAGCTTCCGCTCCAGCACCCGCGCCCCCTCATCCTGAGTTGCCACCCAGTCCCCGACAGCCGCCACCGCCCGATGCATACCCGCAGTCGGCCGCGCATGACCCAGCCCCGTCATCTTCACAATGTACTCCCCCGGTCGCTCGCGCGGAGACAGCGAAATCATCGTATGCTGCTCAATCGTCGGTTCTTCGATCACGACCTCGAATACGGCGGCGTCGCGGCGGGGGTCGGCATAGGCGCGTAGCAGGGCGATGTGAATATCGCCGTGTCGGCCCCGGCTGGTTTCAAAGCGCGCCACCAGCGCGGCGGCATCGAGCGGCGAGTACAAGAACAGGTGCGGCATGTCCAACTCCTTGATGATGGCGGGATGGGCGACCGCCGTACTGTTGCGATTGTAGAGGAAAAAGTAGGCGCGGCGACCCTCGCGGTAGGCTTTGGCTTCGTATTTGCTGCGAAAGCGGCCGGGCAAGTCTCGGGCCCAGGGCGTTCCAAGGGTATTGCTGAGGCCCCGGCTGCTTGAAAGAGTCTCATGCGCCAGTTCGGCGTAGGCGAGGATGTCAGTCGCGAGCAGCAGCGTGCCGTCCTTTACCATGCGGCTTGCGAGCATGTCGGCGGTCTCGCGCTTGATCAGCCGGCGGCGGCTATGTTTCTTCTTGAACCAGGGGTCGGGAAAATTGATGTGAAACTCGGTCACGGACTCGGGAGGCAGCAAGTGCGCCAGAGCCGTTTCCGCCGTCGAATGAATGGGGCGGACATTGCGCAGCCCAAGCTGGCTGATCTTGCGCTCGGCTTTGTCCATGGCCTGGCTGGAGATCTCCAGGCCGATGACATTGGCGTCGGGGCGCGTCCGCGCCAGGTTAACGAGATAGTCGCCATTGCCGAAGCCGATTTCCACCAGGAGCGCTCGCTGCTCAGGAAACAAGCTGGTGAAATCCAGGGGCCAACTGACGTTCAGATAGTTCAGTTTGCGGGGCATCTGACAGCGGGAACTGGATTCAGTGAATCCAAGTTAGTCATGCGAAAATGTGATCTGTCCACCACAACCTCTCCCCCCGGCCCCCTCTCCATTGCAATGGAGAGGGGGAGCGCTAATAACGGGATTTGGATTAGATCCAGAACTCTCGCTACAAATGCGGTTGTTTCTCATTATTTTCTTGGCACTACTTCTAGCCTTTTTGAAGACAGGATAGGATGCTTCAGGAGGGCGCTGCAATGGGATGCTTTCGCTTCAAGGTTTCCGGAACAAAGAACAGGAAAATGCTGGCGGCCGCCAGCCCGGAGCCGGCGATGACCCAGACCGCCGAAGTCAGCACCAGGATATCGGCGATGGCGCCGACGACCAGCGGCGCGCCGGTATGTCCCAGGTCGCCGATCAAGCGCCAGAGTCCCAGAAACTCGCCGCGCGACTGTATTGGCGAAAGGTCGGAGCCGAGCGTCATCATGGATCCAGCGCCCAGACCGTTGCCGACGCCGATCATTACCGCGGCGAAGAGCAAGCCGCCAAAGGTCGAGGTCAGCGGGATCAGCGCCATGCCTAGGGCCTGAATAGCGAAGCAGGGTACGATGGCGAACTTGCGCCCGAAGCGATCCATCAGCCAACCCGCCACGACGAACAAGCTGAAATCGACCGCGACCGAGAGGCTGACGATCAGCCCGATCTGGTCGACCGCGAGACCAAGCATTTCGGCGGCGAACAAGGGGATGATCACGGTGCGGCCGGCGCGGATCATCTGCGCGAAAACTTGCGCCGTGCCCGCCGACGCCAGCACGCGATAGTTGCTCTGCAGTACGGTCAAAACGGGCAACTGGTGACCATGAGGGGCGCCAGCAGCGTCGGAATCTTCCGCGCGATTGCGCGTGTAGAGCGCGACGCAAAGTACGCCGATCGCGGTTACGGCGCCACAAAAGAGGAAGCCGAAACGCAGACCGAGCAGGCCGGCGACGATGCCGCCGACAGCCGGACCCAGAAAGCCGCCCAGCCGGTGCGTGCCGCCATACATGGAGATGGCTTTGCCGCGCTGTTCCAGTTTGACGTTGTCAGTGATGTAAACGTGCGCCGAAACGGTGTACATAGCGCGGCCGAAACCGGCGATAAGGCGCAGCATGAGAACGACCCAGACCGATTGCGCAAGAAAGAGCAGGGTGACGGAAACCATCGTCAAGGCTATGCCCATCATCATCACCTGTTTGTTGCCAAAACGCCGTTGCAGCATGCCGGTGGGGACATCAGCGACCAGCGTTCCCAGACCTTCTCCAGCCAGTATCAGCCCGATCAAGCCATAACCGATTTCAAAACTGCTGGCATACAGGGGCAATATGGGCACGAGGAGGCCGTTGCCCAAGGTGATCATCAGGGCAGGCAAGTAGAAAGGCAGGACCAGGGTCCAGAGTCCGGAAAGCCTCTTTGGGCGCTGTTTGAGTTCGCCGGTCGCTTCAGGCATTGAGATAGTTTAGCGCCTACGGGCCGAATGTGAAGTGTTCAGTCGCCGCTGTGCCCGCGTATGACGCGGGCCAGGATTTCGATCGCGCGAAGGATGGTGGATTCATCCGACATGGTGAAGTTGAGGCGCATGGTGCCCAGCCCCGCCTCCTGATCGATGAAAAAGTACTTGCCGGGGACAAAAGCTACTTTTTGATCGACCGCTTTCCAATAGATCTCCTCGGCATCAAGTCCGTCGGGACCGTCGATCCAGATGAACATGCCGCCCTCCGGTTTGGTCCAGCGATAGACCTCCGGCATGAACTGGTCCATGGCAGCGAGCATGGCTTCCTGGCGCGGTCGGTAGAGGTCGATGATTTTGGGCAATTGCCGGTCCAGGTAGCCGCCGCGGATGTACTCGGTCGCTAGCGCCTGCGCATAGGTATTGGTATGCAGATCCGCCCCTTGTTTGGCGATGCGCATCCAGTGATGGATCGCCTTGGGCGCAATGCAAAAGCCGAGGCGAAGCCCGGGCGCAAAGACTTTGGAGACCGTGCTGACATAGACGGTATTTTCTGGCGCGAAGGTGAAAAATGGCGCGATAGGCTGGCCGCGATAACGCAGATCGCTGTAGGGATCGTCTTCAATGACAAGGGCCTCGAATCGCTTGACGATCTCCGCCACTTCTCGACGCCTGCTCGCGCTGAGTGTGCGACCGGTGGGGTTTTGAAATGTAGAAACAAGATAAATGAATTTCACCGAGCGCTTTTCCAAGACGTTGACAAGTGATTCGGGGATGATGCCCTCGTCATCAGTTTCTATATTCACGTATCTCGGTTCGTAGGCGTTGAAGGCGGTGATCGCGCCCAGGTAACTGGGGGATTCCAGCGCCACATAATCGCCCGGCGTGATCAATACTTTGGCCAGGGTGTCCAGGACGCTTTGCGAGCCGTTGAAGACCAAAATGTCTTCGGCATTGGCCGCCACTTGTTTGGCTGAAAGATAGTCCACCAGCGCTTCTCGAAAGGGCGTGAAGCCTTCTGTCAGATCGTATTGCAGCGCAGCCGCGCCATAGCGATCGAGCACTGTTTCGTTGATTCGGTACAGGTCTTCAAGGGGGAAACTTTGCGGAGCGGGTATTCCCCCGGCTAAGGATATCATGCCGGGTTGGGAAACGACCGCGAGAATCTCGCGGATGGCGTTGCTCTGCATACTCAAGGTGCGTTGGCTAAGCAATCTTTGGAAATCGTTTGACATTGGGCTTTGAACCTTAGACAAAAAACCGACGCAAGACTGGTCGGCTCGTTTCACGATTAATTTTGGAGCGTAATTCAACCCAGGTAATCGCGCAGGTTATGCGCAAGCTGTGGATGACGAAGGCGGCGCAGCGCTTCCTTTTCCAACTGACGGATGCGTTCGCGGCTCAAACCGAATTTATTGGCGATCTCTTCCAGGGTATGTGGTTCTCCACCGCCAAGCCCGAATCGCAAGCGCAGAATATGACTTTGGCGCGGCGTCAATTCGGCCAGCACTTCGTCTATGGTTTCCTCGAGCAGGTTTTGCGTGGCAGAATCCACCGGACTTATGGTTTCCTGGTCTTCGATAAAGTCGCCAAATTCGCTGTCGCCGTCGTCGCCAACCGGTCGTTCCAGGGCGATGGCATGCTGGCTGGCATCCAGCATAGCACGTACTGCTTCGGCCGCAACTTCCATCGCGGCCGCGATTTCTTCGGCGGTTGGACGCCTGCCCAAGGTCTGTTCCAAGTCTTGAGCGGCGCGGTACATTTGGCGGATGCGTTCGGTCATATGCAGCGGGATACGGATCGTGCGCGTTTTTTGCGCCAGGGCGCGGGTGATGGCCTGACGGATCCACCAAGTGGCGTAAGTGCTAAACCGATTGCCACGGGAGTAATCGTACTTGTCAACCGCCCGCATCAAACCGACATTGCCTTCCTGGATCAGATCGGGGAAGGGCAGGCCTTGGCCCATATAACGTTTGGCGATGCTCACTACGAGACGTGTATTGGCGCGTCCCAAGTGTTCACGGGCGCACTGCCCGTCGAAAACAAGCCGGCGCAAATGGCGGCGCCAACGGTCGCTCTTTTCCAGGACATCGGGCTGTTCAAGCCTGTGCCGCGCCTTTAGCCCGCGCTCAATGCGTTTCGCCAGGTCGATTTCATCAGCAGCGGTGAGCAGCGGTTCTTGCGCCATCTGACGAAAATAAAGTCCGACGGGGTCGTCGGACGAGATTGCGCTGATATCCGCTACTGCCGAATCTTGGGGGGCGTCGCGGTTTTCGTAGTCCTGTTCGATAAGCTCTATGATGTGTTTCGATCGGGGAGCGTCGCTGTCTCGTCTAAGTTCTATTCCAAGCTCGTCCAACTCGAACAATATTTTTCGCAAAGCGACGCGGTCGTCTCCATCATCATCAAGCGCTTCAATAATCTGTTCATAAGTCAAATAACCGCGTTTGTCCGCCAACTCGACCAGTACTTGTATCACGATGAAACCTCTGCCTGTGTATAGGTGAATAAGCTTAGTATTTCTATTTGACTGTAAATGTGCAGACGAGTCTAAATCCTATTTTGTAGGAAGTGTCGATGGTATGTCAATTGAGAGTTTTTAACAAAAAAACATACCGGCTCGCTGTCGGTTTTTGACAGAGAGGCAAAGGCGCGAAAACAGGGGCATGTAGCCGGCTGATTGGCGCCGGATTAGAATTCAATTAGTCTCGGCCACCTCATTGGTTTATAAGGAGCGGGAACAAGATCGCCTTAGCGAGATAGTATCCTGTTGACGATACCGAACCAGAATGGCGCGCCTTGCGCCGCGGCGATGACGGTAGCAGCAATACCCAATAATTTGCCGAGCAATAGCAGGTGCCAACCGTCTGGATTGTTTTCGGGCAGGTAATTCCAAAGATTGTTAGGGTTGCCGCGCGCCGGATGATCGGAGGAATAGATGCTGAGATCTTCCATGAACCAACCGATGGGCAAGCGCAGATTCTGGATATCTTGCAGCCTGTTGGCCAGTTCCGCTCCCGTCCCGATGACATCCTCGGCGCCGGCGGCGGTTTGCGCCTGGTTTGCAGTAAAGCCCTGGTCATCTTCTGCCGCGTCATTGACCTCGGTTTGCAACTGTCCGCTTTGTACAGAGAAACTCACTTCGCTGCTGATTTGCTCGCGCCTGATTGGATCTTCCCACAGGGTGCGGGCGATATGCAAGGTGTCAATATTGACCGTCAGCGCGATAGCCAGCGCCACGACGACGGACAAGGTCTTCATTTTCGCTGCGTAGCTGGAGCTGGCGCGCGCCATCGCGCTGTTGAACCAGTTTTCCAGGTTGGCGCGGACCTCATCCACGGACTGCGCGCTGGCCATGACCGCCGACAGCGCGCTTCTGAAATAGGGATTGTCATTCTGGAGCACGCCTGCCATCACAGAGGCGTCATTTGTGGGCTGTAGACCCAGTTGACCAATCTGATCGTCTATCTGATTCAAGACATCGGCCAGCGCGCCGCGAACCTGCCTATGTTGAACAAATCGCAGCGATTGCCGCAACTCCGTCGTGCCTTGGCCCGTGCTCATGACGCGGTTGACCATGAGGCGCAGCCCGCGCCGTTCGGGGCCGGCCGGCATTCCGTCAATGATATTGAGCAAGTCGCCGAACATTTGCTGGTCGGATTCAACTTTCACGGTCTTCAATACAACATCTACAAAGGTCGCCGGTTCAATCCAGTCGACCGTCCCTATCGGGCCGCTGGCTATTTTCTGCGCTTCCACCTCGGTGATACGTTGGTTCGGCATCACCGGATCCGCTTTGACAAGCTGGATGAGCGGATGCGTATACACTTTTGCGCGCATCACCGGGTCCTGTACGATCCCATCCAGGGTATTGCGGAGATTTCGCGATCGCAGTCGCGTAGCCCGTGACAACAGAGAGTTTGTCTCTGTTACCAGAATGCTCAGCAAGATATACACGAAGATCATGCCGACGATGACTTCAACAATTGCAGCCAAGCCCGATCCCTTTCGCTGCCGCAGGGTAGATTTTAGAACATATGTCAGATTGAATTTTAGTATAGCGCAAGCCTAATTCACCGCAAGCTAGAGGTTGATGCTTGCGACAGTGGGGGTGCGCGTGGGAACGGGCGCGATCACGTGTTTCGTGCTTGTCGCCTGATGTAATGTCGGCCAGGCGGTTGATGTGTCGCTGGGCGTAAAGCTCGCGGTCGGGGTAGCGGACGGCGTCGCAGTCGGGGTAGGGGTTGGCGTGTCGGTTGGATAGAGCGCTCGTATGATGTCTTCGTGCATATAGACCGGTTCAAGGCGGCGCGTCAAGGTGTTTTTGTCCAGGACGTACCATTCGGAATTGGGCTGCTTGGCGATCACGCAGACGGTCTCGCCTTCTTTGATTGCCTCAACAATGCGGCTGTCTGTGGATGGGGACGCGCGAACGATGGCGCTGCGCACGATGACAACGAATTCCTGACAGGGTGGCACCGGCGTATAAGTGGGCAAGGGAGTCGGCGCAAGGTATTGCAGTTCCACGATTCTGACGGCAGTAGCGGTGGTCCGTTCAATGGCCTGTCGCGTAGACTCGACAACGGTAAGGCCGCTGGACATAAAACTACGCAGGCCAATCCACAAGTAATAAAGCCCAAAAACGATGGCAATGCCAAGCAAAATCACAAACCAGGATGGCGGTCCCGCGCGTCGGCCGTATGCCACGATATCCTCTATGACCAATATGATCTAACGTTAGTCGAAAAAATGCCGGGCACAAGCGAGCGTTGAGAAGTCGTCGGATTACGGGCGGTCGGGCGTCCGCCAGCGAGTCGAAAATCGGGTATTCGAGGCGCGCAAGGACCAGGCAGCCGCGCTGCGGGAACCCCGACAAGTCCCTTCTCATATCGCTTGCATCGTGCATAATAACGGTCTAATTTCGAGGAAGCATGCATGCGTATGGGTCGTTGTCTGCGGACTGTCTCTGTCATTGTCGCCCTGTCCCTATCCATAATCTCAAGTCAAGGTCAGCAGAAGCGGACGTTGACGATTTATGCGGCTACGTCCCTGACCGATGCCTTTGAAGAATTGGCGGCAGTATTCCTTGAGAATCACCCCGAGACGGATATCGTTTTGAACTTTGCCAGTTCATCAAAACTGGCGGCTCAGTTGTTGGCGGGGGCGCCGGCGGATATCTTTGCCAGCGCCAACAGCGCGCAAATGGATCTGGTCGTTGCGGACGGGCGCATCAGCGAAGGCGCGGTACAATCCTTCGCGGCGAATCGGCTGGCGCTGATTGCGCCGGCTGACAACCCGGCGGAAATTGCCGGCATTGGAGATCTCGGCAGCAAGAGGCTTTTGCTTGTGCTGGCGGTGACCGGCACGCCCATTCGAGACTATACAAACGCCATGCTCGCTTCGCATAACGATGAATACGGAGACGACTTTGCCAAACGGGCGCTGGAGAATCTCGTCTCCGAAGAAAGCAATGTTCGGCAGGTCGTGGCGCGCATTGCCCTGGGCGAAGCGGATGCGGGCATCGTCTACCAGACGGACGTGACGGACGAAGTTCGAGACGATGTGATCAGGTTTCCCATCGAGGACCGCCATAATCAGATAGCGTCTTATCCAGTCGCGGTCTTGGACGACACTGCTTTACCGGAGCTTTCCGAAGCGTTTATTGTTTTTCTGAGATCTGATGATGGTCAATCGATTCTGGGCGCTTTCGGATTCTGTTCGCCGCCAAGAGAGGCGGATGAGGCCACAGCCGAGCCCAGGGCAGAAACGGGCCAAGACAATCCCATAGAAAACGAAATGGAAGTAGCGCCTTGTGAAGGTCTGGAAGCTGAAAGCTGACAAGCTGCTGCTCGTTGCAGTCAGCGCGTTTGCGTTCTTATTGTTGGCTATCCCGATATTCGTGCTTGTCCTCAACGGCCTAGGCTCGCGCGCATGGGAGGGATTGCCGGAATCGTCCTCAATATTGACGGCGACCTTGCTGAGCTTTGCCTCGACGTTGGCCGTCGTTTGTCTGGCGGCGCTATTGGGAACACCGCTGGCGTATGTGCTGTCTCGCTTTGAATTTACTGGCAAACGCATCGTAAGTCTATTCATCGAATTGCCAATTGTCATGCCGCCCGCGGTGGCGGGGTTGGCGCTGCTCATAACCTTCGGTCGCCGTGGATTTATCGGCGCCTGGCTTGCCGATGCCGGCATTGTCATTCCCTTTACGATACTTGCGGTGATCATTGCGCAGTTTTTCATTTCCGCGCCCTTTTATATTCGTTCGGCACAGGTCGGTTTCTCCAGCGTTTCGGCCGAGGTGGAAGATGCTGCCCGCGTGGATGGCGCATATGGCTGGCAGATGTTCTGGTACATAACCTTGCCGATCGCATGGAGGGCATTAGCGTCAGGCATGATACTGTGCTGGGCGCGCGCTGTGGGGGAATTCGGCGCTACTATTCTCTTTGCCGGTAATTTACAAGGCCGGACGCAGACGATGCCTCTGCTGGTCTACAGCGTTTTTGAGCGCGACATCAGCGCGGCGATTTGGACCGGACTCATTCTGATCGTGCTGGCGCTGGTCGCCCTGTTTGTATCGCAATGGTTCGCAGCCACGCAAGACCGGCTCGACTAGCGCAGGTAAGGCTGGAGAGTACGGCATGCTATTCCCGCGTTTCAGCCCGCAGTTGGGCTTGACCTGACGGACATGATCGATCATAGTTAGCGCATGAGCATAGATCTCGTGAACTTCGCCAAAGCGCTAAGTGACGACACGCGCCAGGAGATTTGCCTGGAGTTGTGCTGCGTATGGCTTAGTGTCAGTGAACTGGTGGATGTGCTTGGCGGCAAGGTGAAGCAGCCGACGGTGAGCCATCACCTAAAATGCCTGGAAGAAGCAGGCTTGGTGCATATACGGCAAAAGGGTCGGCAGCGCTTCTATACGTTGAATCAAGAGCAGTTGACCGTCTGCTGCGGGTCTTTGATCAGCAGATTCGCGCCGGATTTCGCAGTACAGCATGATTTTCACCACCAGCCGCCGTCCGCCGGACGCGATGCCTGATCGCGGGCGATTGAATTAGATGAGTCTGTCGACGCAAAAACTTATGGTTTTGATTCTGTGCACGGCGAATTCCGCGCGCTCACAGATGGCGGAAGGCTTGCTGCGAGAATTGGCAGCGGACCGCGCGGATGTTTGCAGCGCCGGCGCGAAGCCATCAGATGTTAATCCCTACGCCATTGCGGCGATGCGGGAGCGCGGAATTGATATTTCCAGCCAGTCTTCGGATCACCTCGGCAAGTACCTAGAAACGGAGTTCGACTACGTCATCACCGTATGCGACAACGCGGCCGAGACATGCCCGGTCTTCCCGGGAAGGGCCCTCCGCATCCACTGGAGTTTCCCGGATCCGGCCGCAGTCAGCGGCGAACACGACGACGTGCTGCGCTCGTTCATCAAGGTGCGCGATGGCATGGAGCGCCGGCTCCAGGAGTGGTTTTCATCACTGGGCTAGCGTGTATCAGTTTGCTCACGAGGGCTATTCAGGCTATCCAGGCTATTTTCTACCGGGCGGGTGGCTTCCGTGATCGCCGCGCCCGTCGATGGAGCGCTTTGCGTGGCGTTCAACCCTTTCAGTCGCCGTTCGGCGCTGATAGCTCTGCGCCTGGCGGCGCTAAATTCCGGATTCAGTTGTAGCGCATACCGGAAGTCAATAAGAGCCTTGTTCAACAAGCCCAATTGCTGCCTGGCCAATCCCCGATTGTAATAGGCCTCGTAGCGGTTTCCATCCAGGCGGATCGATTGCTGGAAGTTTTCGAGGGCCGAATCGTAGTCCCCCAGGCGATAACAGGCGCTGCCTCGCAGGTTAAAGAGTTCGGCGCTATTTGGGAGCAGTTGGATCGCCTTGGTGCAGTCGTCGCGCATGGCAACCCACTGGCCCAGTTGAGCATGGATCAGAGCAAGCATACGATAGCATTGGTATTGATCCGGCTCGAGCCGTAGCGAGGTCTCAAGATCGCTGACGGCTTTTTCCAGTTCGCTGCGGTGAGAATAGCGCGCCGCCCCGCGGTTGTAGTAGGCAAGCGAGGAATCAGGGCTCAAGCGAATGATAGAGGTAAAGGTCTCTATGGCCTGCGAAAAGATTCGCTCTGACATTTGCCGCTCGCCGAGCTGGAAAAGCGTCGCGATATCCGTGTCGAGTTGTTCGGTATCGTGATCAAGCGCGAGCGAGTCGAGGGCTTGGATCAGGGACCAGAGCGTACCGGGAAAGGGCGTGCGACTGGTCAGTTCGGCGATGCCAAGCGCGCTCGACAAACCAAGGATCTCGTCCAGCTTCGGGGGCATACGACCGGCAAGCACTTGCTCTTCCAAAACGAGCGGTTTGCCTCGGACATCAATCACGACTCTTACGAAGCAAGTCTCATCTTCTTTGCCTTGGGGCGGAATACGCTGAACGCCCGTCTTGAATCGAAATGGCGGCTCCAGCAGAATGTCGTAGCCATGTCCAGTAATCGACAGCGCCCTTTCGTCCATTCTCAATCGGACAATGCGTTGCCTCTTGTCCAGTCTCCAGGCGCCCCAAACCAGCAGCGTGAGAACGACAACAGGCGCCAGCAGCAGCGCTTGCTGCGTGGCAATCGCCAAGATGAGCGCGGCGGTGCAGATAGCGAGGATCGGCTTCAATGGCAATCCGCGCCGATTGATATCTTTGGTGAGCAGGAATCCACCCTCAATAATGGCAGATGGTGGGCTGGAATCGCTTTGCATGACGTGACACTTTGTTCGTATTCACCTGTTATTGTACGCCGACGAACTTGCGGACAATGCGAAGGGCACGGGCGCCTAGGGATGAACCTGATTGCACCACTTATTTAACACACCCCCTTGCTCATGCAAGGAAAAGGCACGTTATTTTTATGAGCGCGGCAGATTTTTTCGCCGGTTACGCGCCGAGCGGCTGTTTGAACCTAGTTGATGAGCCCCTTTTCCGCAGCGCTGATCTTGATCACCAGTGGATTCGGCCATTTCTGATTGTTGTAAAGCCGCTGTGTCCGGCAATAGGAAATCTCGAGGACGCGATCATGTTGTGTCCAGCGCGCCGACGGGTTAACCTCCGGGCGGTATTCGAGCAGCCGTCCGGACTGTCCTAATACTTCGATATTTGTCTGCTCTGTGGCGCGCACACTTCGCAGGTATATCGTGCGCCATTCACCCAGATCCAGCGCAGGGCCCCTATCAAATGCGTAAACGGTCCCTTCGGCTTCATTCCAACTGTATGATAGGGCGTCTTCGCGCGAGACGTGCCAAGGACGAACCTCCCGAATGGACTCGCCGTTCACGAAGTTCCAGAGGCCGATTTCACGAACGCGATCATCCATGTGGCGCGGGAGCAATCCGTCGGCATCGGGACCGCCCACCGCCAGTAGCAGCGTGCCGCCGCGGGAACGAATGTCGATCAGCAGCTCAATCAGTTCGCGGCCGGTCTTCAGGCGGTCGTTGCCCGCCTTGTATTGCCATTGACTGCCTATCGTGTAATGCGCTTCAAAGGGACCGCGAAGGTCTTCGCGGCGTTCTTGTTCCGGCGTGACAATGCCGCCTCTTGTGATCATAAGGTCCGGGCGCAGGCGCCAACTGTATTCTACGAGAGAGCGTGTAGCGTCACGGTATCCGTCAAAACAGAGTATATCCGGCTCGTACCTTTCCAGCAGTTCGCGGACCTGCGCCTTATCGTATGCAAGAAGTTCGGGATTATGCTCGGGATTGGCGTAATCCAGGGCGCGCGCCGGAATTTTGCCGCGCCCCCATTGGAACCAGGCATCGTCGGGAGAAAAGTACATGCCGACCGCCAAGTCATTTTCTCGAAGCGCCGCCACGTATTCGCCGACGATATCCCGGCCGAAGGGCGTATTCATGACATTGAAGTCGGTCGTGGCACTGTCCCACATGCAGAAACCATTGTGATTCTTGGCCGCGATTGTCACATAGTCGAAACCGCAGAGCTTGGCCAGCTTGGCGTACCAGCGGGCGTCGAAGTCTTTCGGATCAAAAAACGCGGGCAGTTGCGTGAAATAAGATCTCAAATAGTCGCGGGAGGCGCCGATGGTCGAATGGGCGTTGACCATGCCGAAGACCGCATCAACGGTCCAATACAGGTACATGCCTATGGCCATATCCTGATACCAGGCAAGGCGCTCGGGGCGATTGGTCAACTCGGTGTAAACGCCTTGAGAAGCGCGATCTTGTTCTCTGTCCAAAGATTGGCTCATGACTGCGCTCGCTTTGGGATCAGTTGCGCGGGGCTTTTGATATTGTAACCAAGCTGACCGTGGGAATACGAATCTTGTCCGATGTCAGGTAGTGTATCCTTTTCGGTTGAAACAGGAAATTTTAACCACCGAGGGGCGCGTAGACACAACCCTTCGACACCGAGAGCACCGAGAATAATTAATCTTACAGTATTGTTGCTCTCCGTGTTCTTTGCGGATTTGTAGTGAAATGAATTATTTCAATTTCAACCGACTTCGATACACTTCCTGGCGCAGTGTGCGTTGGAAGCCGATATGCGGTATCTTATCCTTTGGCAACACGTTATATGGTCTGTAGGTAAAGCGAAGGACTTTGGAGCATAAAATGACTAGCGAATCTGAATTGGCGGATACCGAGTTGGCGCAACGACATACACCCAAGTCATTGGACGAGATTGAGCGCGAGGAGTTTGCGCCTCGGTTTACGCCCTGGGATGATGAAGCGGAATTGGTGGCCTTGGACGATTCGCCTATTACCCATCCACAAGGGATGGAAGTTCTGTCACTTGATGGCCCTTGGCAATTGGCGGAAGGCGGCAAACTTGCTGATCGGCTGGGCGGGCAGTGGAGCGATGCGATCCCGGCCAATGTTCCCGGCAGCGTGCATACAGCACTGGTTGCGGCCGGCATCATTCCCGATCCAACCTTTGGGCTTAACCAGGCGATCGCGCGCGAGGAGAGCTTCAAAACCTGGTGGATGCGTTGCGATTTCCCATGTCCGGCCAAGGTCAGAGGCGATGCGCTCATGTTTGAGGGCGTCGCTAACCGCTGCACAGTTTGGCTCAACGGAAAGATGCTGGGCGGCCACGAGGGCATGTTCGGCGGCCCCGATTTTGATATCGCCGGACTCCTGCGGGCGAACAATACGCTGATCGTTCGGCTCGAACCCATACCATTTGAATCGTGGAATCCCAGCGGCACCAATCCGGACAACAACGGGAGTTGGATGGGAACGGTGGTATTCAACAACGTCTATGGATGGCACTATTCAAATTTACCCTCGCTGGGCATTTGGCGGTCGGTGTCGATACGGGACAAGCCGCCAGTACGACTGGAGCACCCATTTGCCACGACGGTAGATGCTCAAGCCGGGATTGTTGAGCTTTCGCTTCGGTTTGTCGGTAAGTCCGAAGGATGGTCGGGAATGCTTTCCGGCAGCGTCGAACCGGAAAACTTCGCTGGAAGGCGATACTCATTCAAGTATCGGGTCGATTCCGATACTGTTGCGCTCAAGAAGTCTTTGCGATTCGGGGTACCCGATCCCAAATTATGGTGGCCGGTTGACATGGGAGATCAAAATCTTTATCGGGTCACCTTGTCATTTTTGCCTGACGGTGGCGGAGAGGCGGACGTTCATTCCTTCACGCTTGGATTGCGTACGATTGCGATGGCGCCTCTGCCACAGGGACCGCAGCCGGATCTGTACAATTGGACCTTCCTCATCAACGGCGAGCCAATGTTCATCAAGGGCAGCAACTGGTGCACGCTTGATCCGCTAATGGATTTCCGCCGGGAACGTTATGAGCGCTTCATCAAGCTGGCAGCCATGCAGCACATACAGATGCTACGCCCCTGGGGAAGCGGCATGCCGGAAACGGACGATTTCTACGATCTATGCGATCGCTACGGCATCCTGGTGATGCAAGAATGGCCAACAGCCTGGAACAGCCACGTGACGCAGCCATACGGAATGCTGGAAGAGACGGTGCGACGCAACACCCTGCGCATGCGCAATCATCCCTCGCTGGCGATGTACGGCGCCGGCAACGAATCCGGCCAGCCCTTCGGACCGGCGATCGACATGATGGGCCGCTTGAGCATTGAACTGGATGATACGCGGCCCTATCACCGCGCCGAGCCCTGGGGTGGCAGCCTGCACAACTACAATTGCTATTGGGGGCGCGAGCACCTTGATCACAACTTGAATATGACGTCGATCTTTTTTGGCGAATTCGGCTTGGCTTGCAGCCCGGTTTACGAATCCCTCAGGCGCTACCTGCCGGAGGACGAGCAAGACTTGTGGCCGCCGCGCGAGGACGGCGCTTTTGCCTACCATACGGCTGTCTTTAACAAGTACGAAGGCGTGTCTCGTTTGATGCAATACGCGAATTATTTTGTTCCGGCGGACTGTACTCTGGAAGACTACACGGTGGGTTCGCAGCTTTCACAAGCTGTGGGCATTCGGCATACGCTGGAGCGCGCGCGTTGCCGCTGGCCAGAGAGCACGGGCGCCCTCTATTACAAGTTGACGGACAATTATCCGGCGGCGTCATGGGCCTGTGTTGACTGGTATGGCGCGCCTAAAATCGGCCACTACTTTTTCCAGGATTCCTTTGCGCCACTGCATGCCTGTGTGTTATTCAAGAGCCTGAACAATATGGGAACGCCTTTGGACTTGCCGGTCTATCTGCTGGATGACGCCGCGGAGCTGGCGAGCGCTTCCTGGCGAGTGCTAGTCCGAGCCTATGACGGGGGACTTCAGTTGATAAAGAGCGCGGACTTTGAGGGACGAGGCGGCGTCGCAAGTCCACATGCGCTGGGCGATTTCAGCTTGAGTTATGCGCAGACAGATACAGTCCCGCTATTTGTGGTGGCGGAAGTGTGGAAAGAGGGCGCGCTGGCGGATCGCACGTTTTACTTCGTCAATTACGAGGCGGACAAGGGCAGCTTGTTCAACCTGCCGCGGAGCGCCTTGCGTTTGGAGGTTGATGGCAGCAAGGCAGTCGTCTCCAACACGGGCTCGCTGCCCGCGGTGGCCGTCCACGTCTCGCGGCCCGGGCATCTCGATATCTTTGAAGTCTCCGACAACTACTTTTGGCTGGATGCCGGCGAGAGCGCAACTCTTGAGGTGAACAGCGCTGAGGGGCTGACAGTTGGAGCCTGGAATGCAAGCGCGGGATAGCCGGGGTATCCTTTTCGGTTGAAACAGAAGATTTTAACCACCGAGGACACCGAGACCACCGAGAAAAAGCCAAGGGTATAGTTGCTCTCCAAGTTCTTTGCGCAATTGTGGTGAAATGAGTTGATTTGATTTCTACCGAATTCAGTACAGTAGCGAAGCGGCTGGCAATTTAGCGGGAAAGGACATGGGCGCCATTGACCCGAAAAAGATGAGGGCTGGGGAATCTCCCAGCCCTCATCTTGACTAAATGGTTGCAGCGCGCCCTTAGTTAGCAGTCAGGCATCATGTAGATCAACTTGTGGCTCGACCAGGATCCGTGATGGAAGGGACCATCGGGCACGTTACCAATGCAATTTGACCACATGTGAACGATACCCGGACTCTCTACATGGGTGAAGAAGGGCACGTTGTCGTAGAGCCAGGCATCCCGGGCGGCGGAGGCGGCGATGAAGCCCTCGCTGCCGGGCGGGTGGCTGACCAGGTCTTCATGGATGGCGTAGAGTTCCTTAATCCATTCCGGCGGTTCCTCGCCCGTTTCGTTATCCGCATACCATTGTCCCCATAGCGGGCCCCAATTGTAGTTGGGAATGTAATCGGGGAAGGTGTGCGCGGCGAAGAGCGGCGCCGTGTTCCAATTGATCCCGGCTTGCATCTCGTTCGAGGCGCGGCGTTCGCCGAGCAAGGCGCTATCGATATTGCGGAAGTCGGCGTTGATGCCGACATCGCTCAGGTAATCGACGAAGAAGGGAGCGGGGTCGGAATAATCGCCGCCGCCGGCGCCGACTTCGATCATGATTGAGAAGGGCTGGCCGCTCGGCGACAGGCGATAGCCATCGGCATCGCGTTCCGTCATGCCCATCTCGTCAAGCAGCGCGTTAGCGGCGTCGACATCGTAATCGCTGGGCGCGATGGTCGGCAGACTGGCTTGACCGAAGTAGATGGCATTGATCAAGTCTTCACTGTCAATCGCTAGCATCACCGCATTACGGAAACGGCTGTCCCAGGTGACCTCCCGCCAGGTTTCGTCGGCGAAGGTGAGATTGATGTGGAACATGCGCGAGTCTTTGTTGGGATAGACATGGGTGGCGTAGTTGCCGTTCTCCTCGTTTTCGATGAAAAGCGGCAAGTTCGCCAGGCTGGTTGTCCAGAAGTAGTGGACGTCGCCGGCGAACATCATCAATTCAGCGGTTTCCATGATCCCCCACTGATTGATAACGGCGCGGCGTCCATCGAGATAGGGCAGTTGATTGCCATCGGCATCGACGGCGAAGTAATAGGGATTGCGACTGGTCACCACTTCTTCTTCCGGACCTTCGACGCGGACCCAGGGACCCAACTGCGGGAAGCCGATGGCAGCCAGGCTGTTCTCCGACCAGCCGCTGACATCCATCTGGTTGAAGAGTTCAAACCAGCCGGCGAGTCCGCCTTCTTCGACCGCGGCGGCGATTTCATCGGCGTCGCCATATTCGGTATGGTATTGAGCCAGGAAGTGTTTGGGCTTGATGATGTCGAGGTAGCCAGTACCCAGGCTCACCAAACTGGCGGCAAAACCGGGATAGGGTCCGTCGAATACGAACTTGAAGGTGGTATCATCCAGGATCTCGAGCGTTGCCGGGGCGCCGGTGGGCACGTTGCCACTGCGCAAATAGGTCGGTACGGCGGGGCGCAACTCCTCATTGCTGATCACGTCTTCGTAGGCGAAGCGCACGTCCTCAGTTGTGACGGGCGCGCCATCGGACCATTTGTGCCCGGCGCGCAGCTTGAAGGTGTATTCGCTGGCATCGTCGCTGATGGTGAATTCTTCAATGACATTCGGCGCCAGCGTGTTGTCATCACGGTTCTGCGTATTGAAGAGCGTTTCTTTCATGACCACGTTGTTTTGCCAGGTCATGAGGAGTTCGCCACCGTAGACGCCGATTTCCGGCACGACGAATGACTCGGGCAGCAGGACGCCACTGGACAGAACCAGCGGGTTATCCGGCAAACGGTCGCAGACGCCCGGCAAGTCGCCGGCGGCGACCATCTCCGCCAGCATAGGCGCTTCGTTATACATACAGTCCTGCGTGATGCCGGAGAGCGCGCCCGGACCTATGATCAATAGGGACACAATCAAGAAAAGCAATAGTTTGCGAAATGGAAATGACATGTGGTTCTCCTTTGGCAGAGACTCTGCTCGCTCAAACGTGGACATTGGGACCGGCCTGCAAATGTGCCATTGCAGGTCATGTGTGCTATTATCCTTAATGAGAGGCTGTAAGTCAAATTGTTCGGCGGCTCGGTGGTTCGGTAGTGTATCCTTTTCGGTTGAAACAGAAAATTTTGACCACCGAGAACACCGAGACCATCGAGAAAAAGCCAAGGGTATAGTTGCTCTCCAAGTTCTTTGCGCAATTGCGGTGAAATGAGTTGATTTAATTTCAACCGAATTCGATACGGTACCGGTGGTTCAGTTTAGAGGCGTAAGGCGAGCCACCAGCCGGGGGAAATAAATGCTTTACATAATTGTGCGCCGGATTTTTATTCTTATTCCTATGCTGGTCCTGCTGTCGATGATCTCTTTCATCATTATCCAGCTCCCCCCCGGCGACTACCTGAGCAGCTATGTTTTGAGACTGGAAAGTCAAGGTCTGGTCGTTGACGAAGCCGAGATTGCACGCCTCGAACAGCGTTACGGCTTGGGCCAACCGCTGACCACGCAGTATTTCCGCTGGATGCGCAACTTCATCGTCAATGGCGATCTGGGAAGGTCCTTCGGCTCCTACGGCAGCAGCTACGACAACAAGCCGGTTTCCGACATCATTATGGAACGGCTGCCGGCGACGATGATCATTTCGATCGTTTCGACGATCGTCGTTTGGGCGATCGCTATCCCGATCGGCATTTATTCGGCGACGCATCAGTATTCACTCATGGATTATCTGTCGATCTTCATCGGTTTTATCGGCTTGGCTATCCCCAATTTTCTCTTCGCAATCATCATCATGTGGATCGTCTTCGCGCAAACCGGTCATGCCGTCACGGGCTTGTTTTCCCTGGAATACCGCCACGAGCCCTGGTCGATCGCCAAGATCATTGACATGTTGAAGAATGTCTGGGTGCCGGTGCTGGTGCTTGCCACGGCGGGAACGGCGGGCTTGATCCGCGTGATGCGCGCCAATTTGCTGGACGAACTGAACAAGCAATATGTGGTCACGGCGCGGGCGAAGGGCTTGAGCGAAAGGCGGCTGCTTTGGAAATACCCGGTGCGTATCGCCTTTAATCCCATCTTCAGCACGATTGGCTGGCTGCTGCCAGCGATGGTCGGCGGGGAAGCCCTGGTGTCCATAATCCTCAACTTGCAGACTATCGGACCCGTGCTGCTGACGGCTGTCTTGCGACAGGATATGTATCTGGCGGGCAGCATCATTATGATCCTCAGCGCCTTGACGCTGATCGGAACGCTGATTTCCGATATTGCGTTAGTCTGGCTCGATCCAAGGATTCGTTATGACTGAGGCCTTGTGAGCCGATTGTCAAAGAAGGGTATAGAGTTACGGGATGGAAGTACCAGAAAAGAGCAGTGCGCTTTCGCCAGAACGCTTATCCCGCGAAAAGAGGGACGACTCCATCGAGTATATGTCGCGCGGGAAGTTGATCTGGCGTCGTTTCTGGCGGCATCGGCTGGCTCGGCTGGGCCTGCCGGTATTATTTGCGCTGTACATGATGGCGATATGCTCTGATTTCATCGCGCCTTACCGGCCCTATACGCGCCTGAAGGGTTTCAAGGACGCGCCGCCGAGCGTCATCCACTTTGGGGTAGGAGAAAACAGGTTTCAGCCCTACGTTTACGCGCGCAAACGCAGCTTCCATCCCAAGACATTTCGCGAGATATACACCGAAGAGGAAGACAAGAAGTACCCCATTCACTTCTTTGTTCGCGGCGAAACCTACGAGATACTGGGCTTGTTCAAGCTTGATCTACACCTCTTCGGCGTCGACGAGGGCGCCAATATCACGCTCTTCGGCACCGATTCGGTGAGTCGCGATTTGTTCTCGCGCACGGTCATCGGGGCGCTCGTTTCGCTTTTTGTGGGCTTGGGGGGCGTCGCCATCAGCTTCATATTCGGCTGTTTGATTGGGGGCATTTCCGGCTATCTTGGCGGCATCGTTGACGAAATCATCCAGCGCGTCATCGACTTGCTTATCGCCATCCCGACCTTGCCGCTTTGGATGGTGCTCTCGGCCGCGATCCCACGAGAGTGGCCGGTGGCGCATACGTATTTTGCAATCACGATAGTGTTGTCGATTGTGGGTTGGACGGGCTTGGCTCGCGTTGTGCGCGGCAAGCTGCTTTCGCTGCGAGACTTGGATTTCGTTGTCGCGTCCAGGCTGGCGGGGGGCAGCGACCTGTATATTATCACGCGGCATTTGCTGCCGAATTTCGCCAGTCACTTGATTGTGACTTTGACGCTGGCGATTCCCGGCATGATTCTTGGCGAAACGGCGCTGAGCTTCATCGGGATTGGCATGCAGGAGCCGGGCGTAAGCTGGGGTGTGCTGCTGCAAGATACGATGAATTTCGGGGCGCTGGTGCACCAGCCCTGGAAGCTCATTCCCGGCGTCTTCATCATTGTAACGATCTTGATGTTCAACTTTGTCGGAGATGGGTTGCGCGACGCGGCCGATCCTTACTCGCTTTGAAACTGATGCAGCCGCTCGGCGCGTAACCGGCGAAAAGGTCTGTCGCGCTCACGTAAAATAGTAAGCCGTCTCGTCGCATGAGCGACGCGGTTTGCGTGAACAGAGGCAAACAATGGGTGAATTGAAAAGCCTAGACCAGGTTGACCGCGAATTATTCGGACCCGCTCCGTCTCCAGTCCGTGGTCAAGCCGATATGGTAGCGCTTTCACCCGGCAAGTTCAGGGATGTAAATGGTCCCACCCGCCTGTCTCTCGATGGCGAGTGGCTGATGGCGGAAGGCGGGACGGAGGAGGGACGACTTTCGGGACTTTGGAAGGATGCCATTCCCGCCCTTGTGCCCGGCAGTGTGCATAGCGCCTTGCTCGCGGCGGGCAGGATACCGGATCCTTATGTCGGCAGGAATGACGAGATCGCCAAGAAAGAGAGTTTCAAGACCTGGTGGCTCATGCGCCGCTTCGAGCGGCCCGCGGAAGTCGCAAATGCGCGGCTTGTCTTTGGCGGGATCTGCGATTCATGCTCGGTTTGGTTGAATGGCGAGAAGCTGGGCGATCACAAAGGGATGTTTGCCGAGCTGAATTTTGACGTTTCCTCCTGTCTTGTCGAGGGCGAAAACACGATCGTCGTTCGGCTTGATCCCGTGCCGGTTCGCATCAGCAGCGGCGAACCCAACGACTTTTTCCTTGGGATGAACGTTGGTTGGCTGGATACGGCTGTCATCAACAACATTTACGGCTGGCACTACATCGATTTGCCCACGCTGGGAATTTGGCGTTCGGTGACGCTGCGAGAGCAGCCCGACGTATCCATCGAAGATCCCTTTGTGGCGACGATGGAGGCTGGCGCCGGCGTCGTCCGGCTTCACACAACGCTGAAAAGCAGCGGCGCCAGCTTGTCCGGCAGTCTACAGGGTACGATTGAACCGGAAAACTTCAAGGGAAATGCCTGTCAATTCAATTACCAGGTGGAAGCGACCGGAAGCAGGCAATCCGTTCTGCTCGAGATGAAGATACCGGAAGCCAGACAATGGTGGCCGGTCGATTATGGTCAGCCCGATTTATACCGCATGAGACTGTCGTTTGTCTCGGCAGGCAAGACGCTTGACTGCAGGGACTTCAGCTTCGGTATCCGCAGCATTGAAATGGCGCCGCTTCCCGACGGACCCGATCCGGAACTGTACAATTGGACATTCGTCGTCAATGGAAAGCCGATTTTTGTCAAAGGCGCAAATTGGTGCACGCTGGACGCATTGCTGCGTTTTGATCGTGATCGTTACGAGCGTTTCTTGCATTTGGCGCGGGATTCGCACATGCAGCTGCTGCGCGCCTGGGGCAGCGGCATGCCGGAAACGGAGGAATTTTATGATGTGGCGGATCGCTGCGGCATAATGGTTTTGCAAGAATGGCCTACCGCCTGGAACAGCCACCGCATTCAGCCCTACGACATCCTGGAAGAAACCGTGCGCCACAATACCATTCGCCTGCGCAATCATCCTTCGCTGGTGATGTGGGGCGGGGGCAACGAATCAGGCGAGCCCTTCGGCGAGGCGATCGACATGATGGGCCGGATAAGTTACGAACTGGACGGCACCCGCGCTTTCCACCGCGGCGAACCCTGGGGCGGCAGCATTCACAGCTACCACGTCTTTTGGCAGCGGCAACCACTTGCGTACAATTTTACGCTGTCCGCGCCTTTCATCGGCGAATTCGGGCTGGCATCGGCGCCCAATTACGAGAGCGTTGAACGCTACTTGCCCGCCGACGAACTGGAGGCTTGGCCACCGGCGAGCGACAGTGGTTTCACCCATCATATGCCGGTCTTTAATCTTAAAGCCGAGCAGGCGATCATGTCGCAGTATGTCGCCGATTTTGTCCCGAACGACTCGCTAAGGAACTTCATCCTCGGCATGCAAATGGCGCAAGCAACCGGCATGCGGCATACGCTCGAGCTGGCGCGAACGCGCTGGCCGGAAGCGACCGGCGTTTGCTATTACAAGCTGACCGATAACAATCCCGCCGCCTCCTGGGCGACGGTAGACTGGTATGGCGTTCCCAAGATTGCATATCACATTTTGCGTCAGGCCTATCGTCCGCTGCACGCCTGCGTTTTGTTCAACAGATTGTCATTGGTGGGCGTGTCCGCGAGCTTCCCGGTTTATCTGTTGGACGACAGAGGCGCTCTTGCCTCGACGGAGTGGGAGGTGCGGGTCCGCGCCTTCGGCAGTGATTTACATTTGCTGGAACAACAGTCATACACAGGTTTTGGTTCGGGCGAGCCTGTCCGCCGCCTGGGCGACTTCGGCCTGGACGCGGACCAAACCTGGAATCGCCCCTTGTTTATCGTTGCGGAGATCCTTACGGCTGAGGGGCTGCGGGATCGTGTCTTTTATTGGCTGAATTACGCCTCCATTCAAGGATGTCTGTTTGACTCGCCGCGGACTCAGCTTCGCCTCCGACGAGACGATCACGGTCATTTGACAATCAGCAATGCGGGAGACAAGCCCGCGGTCGGCGTCCACTTCGTCTGTCCAGAACGCTCTGACGAATTCAGTTGTGAAGACAGCTACTTCTGGCTCGACCCCGGGGAAGAGCGAAAAATCTTAACAAGCCACCAGGTTGGCGTGCGGGTCGCCGCCTGGAACGCGGATGAAACGGGACAGTAATGGACGGCTCACCAGAGGCGCGGAAGCAGGCGCAATCGATCATCGATGTGGACAACTTGAGTGTGCATTTTCATGTTGACGAAGGCAGGCTTAAGGCAGTTGATCGCGTCAGCTTCACAATCGCCGAGCGGCAGATGTTCGGTCTTATCGGGGAAAGCGGTTGTGGCAAGACCGTGACAGCGCAGTCATTGATGCGTCTGGTACCAAGTCCGGGACAGATTGTCGGCGGCAGCATCAATTTTTTTGGCGAGCTGGGCGGGAAAACAGATCTGGTTCAGCTCGACAAATCAGGTTCGGAGATCCGCGCAATTCGCGGCAATGAGATCGCGATGGTCTTCCAAGAGCCGATGTCCAGCTTGTCGCCAATCCACAGTATCGGCAATCAACTCACCGAAGCGGTGAGGCTGCATGTCACGCGCAACAAGCGCGAAGCCTATGAGATCGCGTTGGAAATGCTTGATCTGGTCGGGATCCCCAATCCCATTCAGCGCATGGGGGAATACCCGCACCATTTTTCGGGCGGTATGCGCCAGCGAGTCATGATCGCCATGGCGCTTTCCTGCCGGCCGCGGCTGCTAATCGCTGACGAACCTACCACGGCCTTGGACGTTACAGTGCAAGCGCAGATACTCGATTTGATCGCGCAATCGCAAGCGCAATTCAATATGGCGGTCCTTTACATTACGCACGATTTGGGGATCATCGCGGAGATATGCGACAAAGTGGCGGTGATGTATTTGGGACAGATCGTCGAGCATGGTTCGGTGCGAGATATATTTCACAACCCTCTGCATCCCTATACACGCCGTTTGTTGGCGTCGACGCCGCGCATTGGGCAGCGGACGTCTCGCTTGCAGACGATTGAAGGGACCGTACCGACGCCAATTGATTTGCCCACTGCCTGCGGCTTTTGCGCGCGCTGTCCGGACCGCATAGAGGGAGCTTGTGATGTTGCCATGCCGGCGCTGGTGGAGATTGAAGACAATCACTTCGCGCGCTGTTTTCTGCATGACGAGCGACAGGAAGCCGTTCTATGAGCGATGTGCCCATCTTAAAGGTGGAGGGACTGAAGAAATACTTCCCGGTAGAAAAGGGCTTCCTGCGACGCGTTGTCGGTCAGGTAAAGGCGGTCGACGATGTTAGTTTGGAGATCGCGCCTGGCGAGACCCTGGGACTGGTAGGCGAGTCCGGTTCCGGGAAGACGACAGTTGGCCGCTGCATCTTGCGCGCGCTCAAACCGACGCAAGGTTCGATTCAATTTCAGATCGCTGAGGACCGGGTTGTCGACATGGCGCAGTTGAGCGACCGAGAATTGCGCGTCGTCCGACCACAGGCCAATATGATCTTCCAGGATCCTTTCTATTCGTTGGACCCACGCTGGACTATTCTGGATATCGTAGGTGAACCGCTTAAACTGGCAAATTTGGCAAGGGGCAAAGAACTGGAAGATCGTGTGGCGTATTTGATGGAGATTGTCGGCCTCGAGGCCAAGCACCTAAGACGCTATCCGCACGCATTCAGTGGCGGACAGCGTCAGCGCATCGGCGTGGCCAGGGCTCTTGCGACCAATCCCCGCCTTATTGTTGCGGACGAGCCGGTATCCGCGCTTGACGTTTCGACACAAGCCCAGATACTCAATTTGCTGCAGGATTTACAACGAGAATTTGGCCTGTCATATCTGTTTATCGCTCACGACCTGAGTGTTGTCGAGCACATATCAGACAGAGTCGCGGTGATGTACGTGGGCAAGATAGTCGAGGTTGCCAAACGCGACCAACTGTTTTTCTTCCCGAAACATCCCTATACCGAAGCCCTGCTGTCCGCTGTGCCGACCCCCGATCCTGATGTCGAGAAGGAACGCATTATTCTGCCTGGCGAAATCGCCAATCCGGCTGACCCGCCCTCAGGCTGCTATTTCCACCCGCGCTGCCGCTATGCAAAGGCGATCTGCCGCGACGAAGAACCGTCCTTGCGTGAAGTGTCCCCGGGACAGTGGACGTCTTGTCATTTCGCGGAGGAACTCAGCTTGGCCGGCGCTCCACAAGGGGCGAACTAAGCGCGGGGCGCGCCGAGACGACAGCGCTTTTGGAAGTTCGTTTGGCTCTTCGGACTGGAGTAGCGGTCGAAAACAAGACGAGGGTGGCGAGGATTCGCGCCACCCTCGTCTTGTTTCAGATTAGACGATATCCATGTTTTCGATGATGCGCGTTGCGAATTCGCTCGTGGCAACCTTGGTGGCATTCTCCATTTGGCGCGCGAAATCATAAGTGACGCAGCGCTGTTCGATCGTCTTTTCATAGGCTTTAGTTATCAGCGCAGCCGCCTCAAACCAGTTCAGATGTTCCAACATCATTACGCCACTGAAGAGCAGCGAACCCGGATTGACCATATCTTTGTTGGTGTATTTCGGCGCGGTGCCGTGGGTGGCCTCGAATAGGGCGATCTCGTCGCCGATATTGGCGCCGGGAGCGATGCCGACCCCACCGACTTCGGCCGCAAGCGCGTCACTGAGGTAGTCGCCGTTGAGATTGGTCGTGGCGATGACATCGTGCTCGCGGGGGCGCAACAGCATCTTCTGGAACATGATATCGGCGATGGTGTCCTGGATCAGAATCTTGCCGTCGGGCACCTGTCCATCGTGTTTGTCGGCCACCTCGTCCCAGGAGATTGTTTCTTGGGGGAATTCCTCGCGAGCCAACTCGTAGCCCCACTTTTGAAATGCGCCTTCCGTGAACTTCTGGATATTGCCTTTGTGAACCAGTGTTACGCTGCTGCGGCGGCGCTCGATGGCGTATTGAATGGCAGCGCGTATCAAGCGTTTGCTGCCGAAGGGACTGATCGGCTTAATGCCCAGACCGGCATCAGGGAAAAAGTTCGTGGCCCCCAATTCGTTCTTGAGAAAGTCCGCTAACTTCTTGTTCTCCTCAGAGCCGGATTCGTATTCGATACCCGCGTAGGTATCTTCGGTATTCTCGCGAAAGATGACCACATCGACGTCTTCCGGATGTCTTAAGGGACTGGGTACGCCACTGAACCAACGTACCGGGCGCACACAACTATACAGGTCAAGCACTTGGCGCAAGGTGACGTTTAGACTGCGAAAACCACCTCCGACGGGCGTCGTTAAAGGACCCTTGATACCGATCTTGTATTCGCGAAAAGCATCGAAGGTCTCTTCTGGCATGTAATTGCCGCCGTAGACACCGGCCGCTTTCTCGCCAGCGTAGACTTCCATCCAGGAGACTGCTTTGCTGCCACTGTATGCTTTATTAACTGCCGCGTCCCAGATGCGTTTGCTGGCGGTCATAATGTCGTAACCGATGCCATCACCTTCAATGAACAGCAGAATCGGATTGTCCGGAACATTCATTCTGCCATTGGAAAATGTGATCTTGTCGCCGGTGGCTGGCGCAGATATTCGCTCGTAAGCCATCTTTCAAAGGTCTCCTTTTCGTTTGGCTCGATCAGTCTAATCGCGCGATTATATCACAGAATGAGGGCGCTTGAATCGGTCTGTTAGGTCCAAGTGCGCTAATGCCAATTTACCAAGACGCCCCCGGCGACATTTCGCTATCACTTTGGTGGCGCGCGCCGACTGATCATTGTGTGCAGAGCACCCTTTGCCGAAGGTCAAGATAGCGGTCTACAGCTAGAAAACCAAATCAGTGGTTAAACGGATGGATATTATCCACCAATGGATCGAAAGCGTTGCGAGCAGGTGTCATCGCTAATCAGCCCTGAGATACCTTGATGAAATCGCCCTTTGTTTATTCACGCCGCAAGAGCATAATCTTGAAATAGAATGCATCAGGCTGGTCCGAGGCTAACATAGATGCACATCGTTTTGCTTTGTGCGACAAATCGCGGATATCGCTTTGCCGAAGCACTGTTTGATATTGGGCAGGGTCATCGCTTCACTGTCTTCAGTTTCCAAGAGACGGCTTGGGAACCGCGGTATTTCGCCGAGATCAAGCGGCTGGTACTTGAACGCGGTCATGAATTCAATGAAGCGCGATACGTTGCGCAATCAAAATGGGACGGCTTTTGGGCAAATGATTCGGTCGACTTGATTCTCATGGTAAGCTGGCGATACTTGGTGCCGGCGAGCGTTTTTCAGCGTGCCCGGCTAGGCGCATATGTGTTTCACGACTCGCTTTTGCCCAAATACCGTGGCTTTGCGCCCACTGTTTGGGCAATTAGAAACGGCGAAAAAGAATTAGGCGTTACGCTTTTCCAAGCCGTGGAAGCCGTTGACGCCGGCGACATAGTTGATCAGCGCCTGGTTGTGATTGGGGCCTGCGATTCTGTCGCCGACGTGATGAAGCGCATAACGACTACCTACCTAGATATCGTTAGAGACAATTTTTCCAGTCTTCTTAGCGGAGACTTTGAGAAAAGGCCGCAAAACCACGAAGAGGCCACATATACATGTAAATGGACGCCAGAGGACGGTCTGATTGATTGGAACGATACCGCACAAGCAGTCTTCGACCTGATCCGCGCGACGAGCAGGCCTTATCCCGGCGCATTCACATATTTGAACAATCGAAAACTTACGGTTTGGTCGGCTGAATTGCCAGCTTCGCCGCGTCAGTATGTCTCGTCAGCGCCGGGTCGTGTGGTTGAGATACGGCACGATGTTGGAAGTCTGGTGTTGACGGGTGAAGGGTGCATTCTGTTAAAGACAGTCCAGTTTGAGGGTGAGCCGGTCATGAACGCATCCGAGGCGCTCAATTCGCTTTCGCAGACGCTCGGCTAAAGGTACTAATGATGCCTTCTGTATCCGTGGTGATTCCGGTCTTCCGCAGCGAGAAGAGCATTGCTTTGGTTGTCCGGGAGTTAGCCGATGCGCTTCCACAGGTGACTAATTGTTATGAAGTTATATTGGTTGAAGACAATGGAGACGACGAAAGTTGGCTGGTAATAGAGTCTTTGGCGGGGGAATTCGAATGGGTGCGCGGTTTTAGGCTGATGCGGAATTACGGGCAACACAGCGCGCTGTTATGTGGCATCCGAGCGGCGAATTTCGAAACAATTGTGACGATGGACGACGACTTGCAGCATCCGGTTGACAAAGTCCCGAGCTTAATAGAGTTACTGAGCGAAGGCTACGACGTCGCATACGGGACGCCGCAACGACAGCGGCATAGTCTATTGCGTAATCTGGCTTCTATTCTAACCAAGTGGGTCTTGCAGGGAGCGATGGGCGCGGAAACGGCGCGAAGCATTAGCGCTTTCCGCGCATTCCGTACCAGCTTGCGCGACTCATTTGCCAATTACAACGGTCCCCTGGTCAATATCGATGTCTTACTGACTTGGGGAACAACGCGTTTCATAGCCATTCCAACGCCTCATGCTCCAAGAACATTAGGCAAATCGAACTACTCGTTTGGCAAACTTATCACTCATACTTTCAATTTGGTGACTGGCTTCAGCACCCTTCCGTTGCGTTTTGCCAGCGCGATAGGCTTGCTTCTGACCTTATTTGGACTCATAATCCTCACATATATATTGCTGAGTCAGATTTTGGCTTTCCAGTTTGAGGTGCCCGGCTTTACGTTTATAGTCTCGCTGATATCGATTTTTGCCGGGGCGCAGATGTTTACCTTGGGTATCATTGGTGAATACCTGGCGCGAATGCACTTGCGCATCATGGACAAACCGGCGTACGTAGTTAGACAGTCAACGGAAGACAAGGAATCCGTTCAATAGTGAAAAACCAGCTTGTCAGATTCTTGCCCTGGGATACAAGTCACTTCGGACATCGCATCGGTCGAGCCAACATCCACTGCCTGGACGAAGAATCCTATCAACTGCTGAGGGATTCCTGCAAGAAAGTGGAAATAGACTGTCTTTACTTTCTTGCGGATGCCAGCGATCAAGCATCCATACTGGAACTACAGCGTCACGGCTTCATCTTCGTTGATATTCGTACCACTTTAGAACGAAAGGTTCCTGACTCGCCGACGCCGCGATCTGATAGAAACGCAATCATTCGGTCGTCTAGTGCCGGTGATTTGGAGGCCTTGGCGGCAATCGCCCGGGACAGCTTTACGTCGACGCGGTTTTTCGCCGATCCCTTTCTGAACAATGAAAAATCCTCTACTATGTACCAGATCTGGCTCAGCAAGAGCGTTACCTCGGATTACGCTGATCGGGTGGTAGTGGCCGAAGTCAATCAAAAAAGCGTCGGTTTCGTAACTTGTCACCTGGACAGAGTTTCGAGTGAGGGAAAGATAGGTTTAGTTGCTTTGGCGATGTCAGCGCAGGGAAAAGGCCTTTCGCAGGCGATGATACGGCATGCTCTTGCGTGGTTTCGAGACCAAGGAATGAAGCGCGCAAGCGTTGTAACCCAGGGACGCAATATCGCGGCGCAACGGCTGTATCAGCGTTGCGGTTTCGTGACGCGGTCGACGGAGTTGTGGTATCACAAATGGTTCCGGCATATGCCGTGAAAACACGCAGTCGTTCGGGAAACTGAAGAATTCGCAGATCTATGGCAAATTATCGCATCCCCTTCAACAAGCCGACTTTTCTTGGTCACGAACCGGAATACATTGCGGATAGTCTTTCTTTGTCGCATATATCCGGCGACGGGGCATATTCGCAAAAATGCCATTCCTATCTTGAGCAGCGCCTCGGGGTGGCTCGCGCCTTGTTAACAACATCGTGTACGCACGCGCTGGAAATGTCCGCCTTTTTATTGGATATTGAGCCGGGCGATGAAGTTATCGTGCCGTCCTTCACGTTTGTTTCCAGCATCAACGCCTTTGTGCTGCGGGGCGCGACGCCGGTCTTTGCCGATATACGGCCGGATACGCTGAATATCGATGAAAGACAGTTGCCGGGCTTGATATCCGACCGTACACGCGCCATCGTTCTGGTGCACTATGCCGGTGTTGCCTGCGAAATGGATGAGATTATGGCGATAGCGCGCGAAAATGGCATAGCTGTTGTCGAGGATAACGCTCACGCCTTGTTCGCGCGCTACAAAGGACGTTATCTAGGCACCTTTGGCGAGCTGGCCACGCAGAGTTTCCACGAGACCAAGAACTTCACATGCGGAGAGGGCGGGGCTTTGCTTATCAACGATCATGAGATGATCGACAGAGCCGAGATAATCCGCGAGAAAGGCACCAATCGCAGCCGGTTTTTCCGTGGACAGATAGACAAATACACTTGGGTTGACGTCGGCTCGAGCTATTTGCCCTCGGACTTGCTAGCCGCTCATCTATGGGCGCAGTTGGAACTCGCCGACCAAGTGCAGGCGCGGCGAAGGGATATATGGGAGTATTATCAGTTGCATCTGGAGGAATGGGCGGCTAGGCACGGTGTCGGGCTGCCGACGATTCCGGCTCACGTCGAACAAGCCTACCACATGTATTACCTGATACTGCCATCGTTAGAGTGTCGAACGGCGCTAATAAACCACCTCAAGAGCCGGAGCATTCTCAGCGTGTTCCACTATCTTCCGCTCCATTTATCGAACATGGGCAAACAGTTTGAGGGCAAAGGGGGCGACTGTCCAGTGACCGAAGACATCGCCGACAGATTGCTTCGATTGCCCTTCTACCATTCGTTGACGCGTGAGGAACAAGATGAAGTCCTCGCGGGACTGTTCGCCTTTGAAGAATGGGAATAGAAGTTTCATTTGCTTGCCGCGGCCATGCGCAATGGCGCCAGCAAACGAAGTAGTCGGGAATCAGCGCTCTTTATCCCCGCGTTGTAGAAGCCGGCAATGTATGGAATAATACCTAGGCGTTTGCGTAAACGCCGAAGTCCAGGACCTGATCATGCCTAGTCGAGAGGCATGCGCATGTAAAGTTTATAGCTAGAATGGCTGCTGGAGGAAAGCATCGAGATAAACATTCGCATAACCAGGTAATTCAGCTTAACCCGCAACGGCATTCGTTGACGGGCATTTATACATTGGAGAGAACCCCACATGGCTACAGAATCAAGTTTCAAAATCACTCCCATTGGAGGTTTGGGAGAAATCGGCAAGAACATGACCTTGTTCGAAATGAACGGGGACGGATTCCTGATCGATTGCGGCATCATGTTCCCGGCGAACGACATGCACGGCGTCGACTACATCATCCCTGATTTTCGCTGGCTTGAAGAGCGCGATGACATCGTATTGCACGGCTGCTGCTTCACACACGGGCACGAAGACCATATCGGCGCCGTCCAGCATTTGGTGCAGTCCTTTCCGGATTTGCCACTTTTTGCCACGCCTTTGACCCGGGGATTGCTGCAAGTCAAACTCAAGAACGCGCGCTTGTTAAAGAAAACCGATCTGCGCTCGTTTAACGCGGGCGACGTACTGCGCATCGGGCCTTTCAAATTGCATAGCTTTCACGTTTGCCACAGCATACCTGATTGCGTCGGCTACGGCATCGAGACAGCGCTCGGTATGGTCGTACATACGGGAGACTACAAATTCGACAACACGCCGGTTCACGGCAGGAAGACGGATTATGCCCGCCTTGCCAGCTTCGCTCGCAGAGGTATAACGTTATTGTTGGCGGATAGCACCAATGCCGACAAATCCGGATGGACAGAGTCGGAAGCGGTGATTGGGGAGGCCCTCGACCGCGTATTCCGCAATGCCAGGGGAAGAATCATGGTTGCGACCTTCGCTTCGTTGATCTCGCGCGTGCAGCAGGTCGTTAATGCCGCGCGAATTCATAAAAGGAAAGTCTGCATAACCGGGTATACCATGTCGGAATATGCCAAGATCGCCCGCAAGCTCGGTTATCTTGATGCTGACGGCGATATTCTGGTTGACATTGGCCGGGCACAAACTTTGCCGCCGCATAAAGTCGTTTTCATGGTCACCGGCTCGCAAGGCGAACCATCTGCCGTCCTTGGCAAACTGGCGGCCGGGCGCCATCGTCAACTGGATATTCGCGAGGGCGATACGATTATCTTGTCGTCTCATCCGATTCCAGGCAATGAAGAAATGGTGTATCGCACCATCAATCGGCTGATCGAGCGCGGCGCTGACGTCATCTATGACGCGATCGAAGCGGTGCACGTATCGGGACACGCCTGCCAGGAGGAGATGCGTCTGATGTTGAATCTGACGCAGCCGAAGTATCTGGTTCCCGTACATGGCGAGATCCGACACTTGCATCTTCACGCGAAATTGGCTCGCGAAAACGGTATCGCCCCGGATAACGTGATTACCATCGAAAACGGCACCACAATTGAGTTGTCCAAAAACGGAATCGCAATCGGCGAGCGAATGCCGGGCGGATATGTGTTCGTTGACGGAAGCGGGGTGGGCGATGTGGGACCCGCTGTTATTCGTGACCGGGAGATACTGGCGCGCGATGGCTTCATGCTGGTAAGCATCAATATCGACCAAGTCACAGGAAAACTCGTTGACGAGCCGAGGATCATTTCTCGCGGCTTCGTTTATCTCAAGGATGCCGAGGACTTTTTGGAGCAAATTCGCGAGAATGTGACGGCAGTTGTCAATGGCAGTCACAATGCCAACGGGAATCGACGGCACCTGGTCGAGGACAGTCTGGGAAAACTGATCTACAGCGAGACTAAGCGCCGCCCCATGATTTTCAGCATTGTCAACGAGATCTAGGACATTTCCCCAGTCTCTTATTTGACAAACCCCGTTGCTCATACAAGGAGGAGGTTTGTTATTTTGTGTGAGTGCGGCAGATTTTTCCGCCGGTTACGCGCCGAGCGGCTGTTGAAATTCCAGGGCCCCGCGTCGGTTTTCGTTTCGACAAACCGACGCGCTGAAAGATCCCGATGCAACCAAGCAACCTGAGCGCCGTATTCGATGAGTAGCAGACAGATTCTGGAGAGCGCTCACCTATGCCACAGCCGGTAATAAGAGCTAGCAACATCACGCGAAATCTCAAATTGGGCAGCCACTTCGTTCATGCGCTGCGCGGGGTCAATTTGGAGATACTGCCTAAAGAAATGGTGGGTATCATAGGGCCGTCGGGAAGTGGCAAGAGCACGCTTCTAGGAATCATCGGCGGCTTGGACAGCCCGACTGACGGCAGGATCGAAATAGATGGCGTCGACATCACGCGGATGAGCGAGAATCAACTGACGGATATTCGAAACCGCAAGATCGGGTTTATCTTTCAGTTCTTCAACCTGATCCCCACTTTGACCGCGCTGGAGAACGTCGCGCTGCCGATTGAATTCGCCCAGGTACCCCGGCACAAACCCAATCGCCGCGCAATGGAGTTACTCGAAATGCTCGGTCTGGATGACCGGTTTCATCATCGGCCGAACGAGCTCAGCGGTGGCCAGCAACAGCGAGTGGCCATAGCCAGAGCCCTGGCAAATGACCCACCGATACTGCTGGCAGACGAACCTACGGGCAATCTGGATACAGTTTCCGGGGACACCGTGATGGAAGCCTTAAACAGGATCCGCGATGAAAAGGGGACTACGGTGGTTCTGGTCACGCATGATCGCTCCTTGGCGTCACAGATGGATCGCGTGTTGACGCTTGTCGACGGCGTCATAGTGGACGGCGTGCCTGTACCGTAGAACGTCGCTTGCCATAATCTCGTTGTATTCGCGATCTTGCAGCCAGGGAGATCAGCGGTTTTTCATGACGACCGCCGCAAGATATAATCTATGGTAGCGAAGTCGGTTCGCCAGCAAAAGGAATCGCCATGTCCTCAGAGGTCCATAGTGTAGAAGTTGCCGGTATCAAGCGCGATCTGCGTTTGATGGAAATCAAACCTGGTGTCAGGATTGCCATCCTCAATATATTGGGTGATACCGAATTCGTGAATGCGGTGAGCAAGGCGCTCGCTGAACGGCTGGCGGACAAGCGCATTGATTACCTGGTCACTGCGGAGGCAAAGTCCATTCCGCTCGCCCACGCGCTAAGCACCGAGATGAATCTGCCCTATGTCGTCTTGCGCAAGACACATAAGCCTTATATGGGCGATGCCTTGCAAAGCGAAACCTTGAGCATCACGACCGGTAAGCCTCAAACGCTATATCTGGATGAAAAAGACCGCAAACTGGTTTCTGGCAAGCGAATCGCCTTGTTGGACGACGTGATTTCGACAGGCAGTACGCTGCAGGGCATGCGCCTTATCATAAACAAAGCCGGCGCCGAAATCGTGGCCGAAGCGGCTATCTTCACCGAAGGCGATCGCGCGCAGTGGTATGACATTGTCGCTCTTGGCCACTTGCCGGTCTGGGTTGATGATAAGGCCTAACGTTTTTCCAACAGATTGGATACAATAGCGCCGGAGATTGATATATTACGCGGAAGAGTCGCAGTGTCATCGCTGTCCTCGTCGAAATTGACCATCGTCCTTTACTTGGTTGTCATCATCTTCATGGCTTTTGGCGGGACTATGTTGTACTTGTCCCGGCCCGAACCGACCACAATTACGATTAATCCACCGCTTCCAACAGGGACCAATGCTCCTACCGCGACTCCGGGACCGATTCTCGTGTACGTGACCGGGGCTGTCATGCTGCCGGAATCTACTCATGAACTGCCTTTTGGCAGCCGAGTCCAAGACGCGATCGCGGCTGCCGGCGGCTTCGCGGATTCGGCGAACAAGACCTTGGTAAATATAGCCGGTATCTTGCGCGATGGTGATCAAATCCATGTGCCCTCGGTCGATGAACATGGCTTGACCCTGCCAACTCCATCGGGGGGCGAATTACTGCGCATCAACACAGCGAGCGAGAACGAATTGCTAAGGTTGCCGGGCGTCGGACCGGCGCTGGCGGGACGGATCGTAGCGTATCGCGATGAGATGGGCCGTATTGATAGTTTTGCTGAATTGGACCAGATCTCGGGCATTGGCGAAGCCACCATCGCCAAATGGCAGGATTTGATCGCATTTGACTAGCGGATGCGCGCACCCGTCGTAGCTTCGAAAAAAAGCGCGCGGGACCAGTTCAAGCGACAATAGACAGTCTCTCCTGGGGAAAAAGATTGGTCGAGCGGCACCTGAATCTGCCAGCGGCGCTTGCGTAACCAGACCTCAAGCAAGTTGAACTTTTCGGCATAATAGGGTGTGACACGGTCGATAGTCGCGGGTATGCCGGTCGCTTTTTCACAGATGAGAATATGATCCGGTCGGATGCCGACGATGACTTCGCAGCCGTTTGGGCGCTGCTGCGGCAGTCGCGCTCGTCCCATATAGCTGCCATCCCATTCGCCGTCGCTGACGACTCCCCAGAACTTATTTATCGTCGGCGTGCCCAGGAACTCCGCTACAAATAAACTGTTTGGATTCTCATGCAAGCGCTCGTAAGCGCCTGCTTGGATAATCCGTCCGGCATCCATGACAACAATACGATCAGCGACGCTCATCGCTTCTACTTGATCGTGCGTGACGTAGACAAGCGTGACGTTAAACTCTTGTATCAGGCGCTTTAGCTCGACCCGGGCTTGCCCGCGAAACTTGGCGTCCAGGTTGGCGAAAGGCTCGTCGAAGAGCAGCAATTCCAGGTCGCGCGCAAATGCGCGGGCGATAGACACCCGCTGCTTCTCGCCACCGGAAAGATTCCTGGGGAATCTGCCCATCAAGCTCTCGATATCGACCCCGGTTATTTTGGCGACGGTTTCGACGTGGGCTGGCACCTCGTCTTCGCGATCGCGCAATCGCAAGAAAAAACCCACGGTTTTGCGGCTTTCCCAGTGCGGGATCAACACATAGTTCTGGAACACCATACCGATTCCGCGCTCTTCGATGGGAATCGCGTCAAGCGGCACATCGTTGTAATAGATTTCGCCCGAGTCGGGATGGTCCAGGCCGGCAATTAAGCGCAGCAGGGTCGTCTTGCCGCAGCCTGACGGACCCAGCAGGACTACAGCTTCACCGTTCTCTATGCGCAGATTGAAGTCCTTAACGGCCAGGACAGGCGTCAGTTTGCGGCTCTTGTCGTAAAAGGTCTTGCTCACGTTCTTGAGCGTGATCGTTCTCATTCGTTCTTGCCCGGCGTCAGATTCTCCTGAATAGCATAACACAAGCCGCTCGACAGGCCGAAGCGGCCGGGAATCGTGAGGGCGCATTTCAGATTATTGGCAGGTCAAGCGATCCCTAACCGGTGGAAAGCATGACCAACCACAAAGACACAAAGAACACAAAGTAAATGAGGCAATTCTCTTTGCGCTCAGCAAGACCAAGTTGGTCGTGCAAAAAAGCGAGCCTTGTAGGGGCGACCAATCTGGTCGCCCGCTGCCGCCGCGACTTGTGGTTTCGGGCGACATACTATGTCGCCCCTACACGCCACGTATTTTTTGCATTACTTACTTGCACTTGCTTTTGTGCATTTGTGGTGAAATGAGTTGATTTAATTTCAACCGACTTCGATACATTACCGGGAATCGTGAAAGCCACGACATCATAGCTTATCCGGGCTTGCTTGCTGTATAATGAACTTCGTGTCACGCGCGCGTACATTGGATGTTGAGAAAATGGAGCGGGACTTTGAAGCAAACGATTCAACCGGATCTGATACCGGTGACCACGTCCGAGGAATGGCAGCCTGATCCCAAGAGCCCGCGGCGTCGTCCGCCCTGGATTCGCGTCCGAGCGCCAAGTGGCGAGACCTACGAGCAGGTGCGAGGGCTGATGCGGGGCAAGACCTTGCACACAGTCTGTGAAGAAGCGCAGTGCCCAAACCTGGGCGAGTGCTGGGGCCGTGGCACGGCGACGTTCTTGATGATGGGAGATACCTGCACGCGCAGTTGCGGATTCTGCGACATTAAGACGGGATTGCCGCAACCGCTAGATTGGGGCGAGCCTAATCGTGTAGCGGAAAGCGTGCGCGCGATGGGACTACAGCATGTGGTGATCACCAGCGTTAACCGCGATGACCGTCCAGATGGCGGCGCGCCTTTGTTCGCCATGGTCATCCGCAGGATCCGGCAATTGCAACCGGGCTGCTCGATTGAGGTTTTGATTCCTGACTTCAAGGGCAGTGAAATGGCCTTGAAGATCGTCATGGACGCGCAGCCGGAGATACTCAACCACAACGTTGAAACCGTAGCTCGCTTATTCAAAAAAGTGCAGCCGCAAGACAAATACGAGTGGGCGCTTGCCACCCTGAAAAACGCCAAGGCAATGGACCCGCTTGTATTGACAAAAAGCGGAATCATGCTTGGTCTGGGTGAATCCTTGGCCGAAGTGCGAGAGACGATGCGGGATTTGGTGAATATCGGAGTGGATATCTTGACCGTCGGGCAATACCTGCAGCCGAGCAAGCAACATCTTCCTATCGAGCGTTATTATACGCCTCTGGAATTCGACCAGTTGCGGGAGGCCGGGCTGGATATGGGCTTCAAATGGGTCGAGAGCGGTCCCTTGGTGCGCAGCAGTTACCGGGCGGAGCGGCAAGTGCGAGAACTGTCGCGGCTGGATCATTTCCGGCTGCGTGAATCCAGCGGCTAATGGACTGGCTTCGCAGGTTCTGATTGCTTGACTTGCGCATAGACCGGCATTGCGGTCCTTAGCTGCAGCGGTTATAGTTTTGCTACGCAAAGTAAGGTATGAGGTGTTGCCATGAGCGCGTTTTTCGCGGGCCGCCGCGGCCAGCCGGATGCCGAATCACAAGAAGCAGTCACTGTATTGCCTGTGGGTCAGCCAGTCGGCTTCGACACAGTCATCGGATCAAATAGTGAGACCGAAGGCAGTTTTACCAGTTCGGGCAATGTGCGCATGGACGGCAAATTTACCGGCACGCTCGAGATTGAAGGCAACATTTTGGTTGGAGAATCGGCCGATATCCGAGCCGATATCAACGCGCGCAATATCTCCATCGCCGGCACTGTGCGCGGGAACGTGGCGGGGAATAAGGTGCAACTGTTACGTACCGGGCGCATATGGGGGGACATTAGCGCATCGGCGCTGACCACGGAAGAAGGGGCTTTTATCGACGGCAAGATCACAATGATGGGCCACTCAGCGACGCAGCCGCCGACCGACGAGGACCTGATCGATCAGGAAGACCTGGTGAGAGTGCTGGACGATTCCAATGCAAACTTGGACGATGACAGCAATGCATTGATTGAAGAAGCGGAAATCATCTCGAGCAATGGTGAAACCAGTAGTGTCATTGATAAAGATGACGAGAAAAACGACGAAAGCAAAGATTAGCTGAAGAACTATTAAGCGAGTCTTCGCTTGTAAAATCCATGCAGAATGATTGCCTCAGTAACTCCACGTAAGTAATGAGAATTTGAAAAGGCCTTCATTCAACCCCACCCCCGGCCCCTCCCCGAAGCATCGGAGAGGGGGAGCGCATTCGGCGGGACTAAGATTACATCCAAAACTTTCTCTACAAATGAGAGTTTTTCGCATTATTTTATTGGTATTACTTCCGGGAGCCGGTATTTGCATGGCGCCTGAACTGTTAGATCAGATAGCGCTTGAAGTCAATCCGCCATCCACAACGAAGACGCCGCCCGAGGTGAAGTCCGAAGCTGGCGAGGCCAGGTAGAGCGCCAGTCCGGCGATATCGGAGGGATGCCCGATCCGGCCCGCCGGTGTTTGCGCGATCACCCCACCCAATAGATCGTCGTTTTCCCAAATCGCGCGCGCGAACTTGGTCTTGATCAGTCCGGGCGCCAAGGCGTTCACTTGTATATTGTCGGCACCCAGTTCAAGGGCCAGGGTCTTTGTCAAGCTGATAATCCCGGCCTTTGTGATGCTGTATATGCCTTGATATCGTCCCGGATTTATGCCGACGATAGACGCAATATTGATGATTTTCCCGCCACCACCCGCTCGCATGTGTCGAACAGCAGCCCCCGTTAGCCATACATTGCCCATGAGATTGACCTCTATCGTCTTGCGCCAATAGCTGTCGTCCGCCTCGAGAATGCTGCCGAAATGGGGATTGGTCGCTGCGTTGTTCACCAGGATGTCGAGCTTGCCGAAGCGCTTGATCGTTTCACTGACCAGCGCGTTCAGGGCTGCTTTGTCGCCATTATGCGCTGCGATGGCGACAGCGATACCACCGGTTGTCCGAATCGATTCCGCCACCTCATCAAGCGCCTCCTGCTTGCGACTGGCAAGCACAACTTTTGCGCCAGCATCAGCAAAGGTCTCGGCAATGGAGCGGCCGATTCCACGGGACGCGCCCGTCACCATTGCAACCTTGCCGGTGAGATTAAACTGTTCGCTCATGTCTTGAGCCTCCGAATTGGCCGTCCTGCCGAGAAATGTCTCAGCGCAGTTCGGTTTGCGCCGATCAACGCGGGTGGCGCGGGATAGCGCCGAGGACAGATATGCCGAGCTTTTGCAGGTCGTCTTTATGGTGAATCCGCAAATCAAGGTATTCGGCCAAATATGCCAGCACGAGACCGATAAACAAGCCGAGCCCCAAACGCAGGACTGGCGCCAAACGGTTCGTCAAGGGCGGCGGCGCCGGAGCGATTACGGGCTGGTCGAGAATGGTGACTTGCGCGGGCTGGCCACCGAGTTGCGGAAAGTAGGTCTGGTTGCGACTGCCCAAGACAGCCGTGGCGGCCTCGGCAATACTTTGCAGCGATTCCGCATTGCTATGGCCGAGGTAAATGACGCCAATGCTGCGCGCGTTGTCGGCAGCGATGCCCAAGCGCGCCATATCGATTGCAGGGTCGGCGAGCCATTCGACGATTTCATCCCGAAAGCTGCCGCTGCGCACCCAATCGGTAAAGGCATTGACCGTCAATTCGGATGCCAGCCAGACATCCTGATAATCGCCGTCTCGTTGAGGCAGGATCAGTTCCTGCGCCGCGCTATACCTTATCTGCGCGCTGAAGCCCGCGGCACTGGTAGCGGGCTCTGCTGCGATCAAACCGGCGATCACAAGCGCTCCGCTGAGCGCCACCGGCGCAGCAACCAGCCACCAGCGGCGGAAAAGCACACGCGCCAGCACCGTCAGTTCCATGTGATTTTTCTCCTATCTTCAAGCCGCTCGGCGCGTAACCTGCGAAAAGGTCAGCCAGGCTCACACAAATAATAAGCCTTCTCGTCGCATGAGCGACGCGGTTTATTAAAATAGAGGATCTTGCCAGGCAAAATCCCCGCCATTCTGATGCGCATGCCAGGCTTGCTCGACAAAAGCAGTGATTTTCCGGGAAAAGACGCTTGTATCAAATTTGAGCGCATGCCGACGAATCTGCGCGGGGTCGTAAGCGCCGGCGTCAAACCGCGCCATGACGGACTTCAGGCTGCCTACGGACATGCTATCGAAATGCTCGCCAGTGACGCCGGGCAAGACCGTATCGAGCGCGCCGCCGCCTTTGAAAGCGATGACGGGTCGCCCGGCGGATTGCGCTTGCACAGTGGTGATTCCAAAATCTTCCAGACCGGGAAACAGAAGCGCTCGGCAGCGGGCTATGAGCCGGGGCAGATCCTTGTCAGGCACGTAGCCCAGGAATTCGACAGTTTCCCCCGCGATTGATTTCAGCCGTTCCAGATCGCGTCCGCGACCGGCGATCTTCAAGGGCAGACCCAATTCGCTCGCTGCTTGTACCGCAAGATCAATGCGCTTGTAGGGAATCAGGCGAGACACTACCAAATAGTAATCTTCGATTTCCATCTGAAGGGCGGGTTGAAAACGCGAGGTATCTACCGGCGGGAAGATGATGCTCGATTCGCGGTCATAAAAGGTCTTGATACGCCGACGTATCGCGCTGCTGATGGCAATGAAATGCGAAACGCGTTGCGCAGCGGCATAGTCCCAGCGACGCAGCAGATTGACGAGTGGCCGAATTAGCATCTCTGTTGGCTTGCCCAATCCCTCGCCCCCCAGGTAGTTATCGAGTTGCCAGACATAGCGCGTGGGCGCGAGGCAATAGCAGATATGCACTGTCGAGTCATCAAACTGCAGGCCGTGGCAGAAGCCGCTTTTGTTGCTCAGCACCACATCAAATTCCTTCAAGTACAGCCCGTTCCAGGCTAAAGGGTAGAAGGGCAAGTAAGGTTGATGTCGACGATGAATAATGGGCAAATTATCGATCCATAGCGTGCGGATATCCCATTGCCGATAGCGTTCTGGCATGAGATCCGGCGCAAAGATACTCGTGAAAATTGGGCTTTGGGGATATTTGTGGACCAAAACCTCGAGTACGTCTTCCGCGCCGCCGATTTGATTCAACCAGTCGTGAACAAGCGCAATCTTCACGCCGAACTCCAGTTAATCTGAGCCGAATAATACCATAAGTTTGGGACGCGGGTCATTAATGGGAGTTGACTCTATGCAGTGCAGGCGCTCAACAATTCGCGCACAGGTTTAAAGGTTGCGCGGTGGTATTCGCAGGGTCCGTGACGGTCCAGGGCATTGAGGTGCGCTCTAGTACCATATCCCTTGTTTTGGGCGAATCCGTATTCCGGATAACGATCTTCCAGCTCCTTCATGTATTTGTCGCGCCAGACCTTGGCAATGATACTGGCGCAAGCGATGCTCAGCGAGAGTTTGTCGCCCTTGACTATGTTGCGCACCGGGTAATCTTGTTGTTCTGGCCAGGGCAAATAGTCGAGAAACAAACAGTCCGGCGCCACGGGACGCCGTGCGAGCGCAGCACAAAGCGCGCGCCGCATGGCAAGCTTGGTGGCGCTTATGATGCCGTAATCGTCAATCTCTTTCGCGCCGCTATGACCGATACCCCAAGTACTGGCGATTTCTTTGATAATGACGTCGGCCGCCAGGCGCTGGGTGGCATTCATCTCTTTGCTGTCGCGGGCTCCTTTCAGGACTACAGGGAGGTCGTCTCGATGCAGGGGCAGGGCCACGGCCCCCGCCGCTACTGGGCCGGCCAGCGGACCTCGGCCGGCTTCGTCCATGCCTATGATGACCCGGCATCCAGCCGCAAAATATTCTTTCTCGAAGCGCAGGCTGGCAGTCTTGGGCGTCCTAGTCTCTCTTTTCATAGTCCCCACGACGCCAGTTCTGCCGTATTTCCCAGATTTCGCGCAGCATGTTGATTGAGTCATCCCATAGGCGCATGGTCGAATAGGGATCGTAATACCAAGTGATCGGCACCTCTTTGATCTTGTAGCCGCGGCGTTTGGCAATATAGAGCAGTTCTACGTCAAAGCCGATGCCATTCATTTTTTGAACGCCGAAAAGATCAATGGCCGCGGAACGGCTGAACATCTTGAATCCGCATTGCGTATCCTCAAAATCGTCAAGCGCGGCCAGCTTGATAATCCAGTTATTTATTCTGCCGATCAGGTGTCGATATTCAGGTTCATCCACCCGCTGCGCGCCCGGCGCCTCCCGGCTGGCGATCATCAGGTCGAAGCCGTCGCTTGCCGGTGGCAAGAAGCGGGCAATTTCCTCGATGCGCATAGACAGATCCGTGTCGCAAATGAAGCGCCAATCGCCGTTTGCCGCTAGCATACCTTGTTTGACGGCCAGGCCTTTGCCTCGCATATTATCAGGCGACTGTATAACAGAAATATGGCTGCAGGCCTCCGCAAACTCGCGGGCTATTTCAAAAGTGCGGTCTTTGCTCCCGTTTTCCACGATGATGACCTCGAAGGAGTAGTCCTGCTCCTGCAAGTAGGCATTGATCTGTGCCAGACTGGGGGCTAATCGGCTCTCTTCGTTATGCGCCGGTATCACTATACTTAGGAACGGCGAAGCTTGCTGGCTCAAAAAAACAGACTCCTGAATGCGGCTATGCTGGTATCCAAAAAGGCTCTGACTTATGATACGTCTATTTCAAGAAATGTACATGGAACAGCCGCTCGGCGGCGGCGAATTTGGGCTATCGCGCTCACACAAAATAATAGACTTGCTCGGCTATCGCAAATCGTGGTGTATCAAGTAAGAGTGCCAGGACGCTCGCGCCAGGCTCTCGGCCCTTCATTTTGACGGGGTCAGAATGCTGTCAATGTAGGTGTCGGGTACCATCTTGCTCCTCTGAATCTGTCTTCGTTTGCGTATGGCGCTGCCAACTGTGAGCAAACCGCGAATCGTCCCGCGAAGCCTTGCTCGCGCTTCGGCGCCGCGCCAGGCTCGCAAGGCTTGCCATGCCAGGGAGGCTTGCCGCCCGAGGATTTGGCCAGCATACTTGCGAATCAAAGCGCCGGGCATGTTCTTGACCAGAACCCAAATGCTATTGCGCCCGTCGTAGTAGCTTGCGGTTATGCCGCCGCCACTGGCGGAGAGGTGATGATAGACTACGGCGGAAGGCACATATAAGGCTTTGTAACCGGCCAATTGCGCGCGCCAGGCTAAATCTACGTCTTCCAGTAAGAAAAAGAAATCGTCGTCTAGCAGGCCAATATCATCAAGCATTGACTTTCGATAGGCCGCGGCGCCGCCGCAGGCGCCGAAGACATATTCCACACGATCATACTGACCGACGTCCCTTTCCCATGCGCCGCGGTTGCCAGCGCTGCCATCAGTTCCGAAGGTATCGCCCGCGGTGTGAAAATGGTCGCGTTTGTCAAAAAGAAGCATTTTGCTGGCTACCATTCCGATTTCCTGATCGCTGCAAAATCCCTCGACAATTTCCTTTATCCAACCGACATCCACTTCCGTGTCGTTATTGAGCAAGGCGATGATATCGCCGCTGGCGGCTTGTATGCCGATATTGCAGGCGCCGGTGAATCCACGATTCTCGGGCAGAGTGATCAACTGGACCTGTGGAAAGCGTTCGCGCACGAGGGCCTGTGAGCCATCATCGGAGGCGTTGTCCACGACAATAATCTCAATGTCATTATATGTTTGCTGTTGCAGGGATGTGAGGCAGGCGCCAAGAAAGTGGCGTCCATTCCAATTGGGAATCACCACTGAAAACTTGCCTCGGCTCATAAACAGAAGCCCTCGGCCTTTAGAAAGGCGTCAACGCCTTCCTGCCATGGCCGCAGGTTAATCGCCAGGCTACTCGCTTCTATGTTCTCCAGCGCTGTGTATTCAGGCGGCAGCGACGGGCGCTGCCACTGCTGCCGGGTGATAGGCTCAATGGGCGTGTCGGAGAAACCCGCGCTATCCAAAACATAGCGAGCGAACCCCCAGCGCGAAACGGCTCCTTGATTTACCAGATGATAAGTGCCGAAACGCTCGGTCGCGATCAAGCGGGCAATCGCCTCAGCCAGGTCGCTGGTATAGGTGGGGTTGGCGATTTCGTTGGTGACGACCCGCAGCGGCTTGCCTGCCTTGGCGGCGGCCAGGATGGCTTGAATGAAATTGCCCCCGCCATGCGCGAATAGCCAGGCTGTGCGCACAATATAGTGGCGCGGGTTGATTTGCAGCAAGGCGCGCTCTCCATGCCATTTGCTATGGCCGTATGCGTTCTGTGGATTGGGCCTGTCGTACTCGCGATATGGATGCCTGCGCGCGCCGTCGAAGACTTCGTTTGTGCTCACATAGAGCATGGGGATGCCACTTGTCGCGCAGCAAGCGGCCATGTTGTGCGTTCCCACACCGTTAACCCGAAGCGCCCGCGCGGGATCAAGCGCGCAGCCATTAACATCGGTCCAGGCCGCGGTATGCAATACGATGGTCGGGGCTAAAGAATTGACAAGACTGCAACAGGCGTCATAGTCCTCGATATCCAGGAAATACTCGACATTGCCAAGGACATCCGCGCCGAAGGCCTCGTGATTTCGGCGCAACTGCTTGATTAACCGCGACCCAAGTTTACCCGCCGCGCCGCTAACTAGAATTCTCATCTGATTCGACACTATCCATGCTCAGGATTCATTCTAACCTCAGCGGAAACTTGCGACTAGCCGATTATCGCTCAGGTGAAAGCCGGCGAAACTGAAAAGGCCGCCGCTGGACTCCACCTGTAACTGCTTCAGGATTTGCGCGAGCCCAGCCTCGATATGTCGGATGCGGTTGCCAAGCGCATTGGCGGGCAGTTCATAGCGCAGGTCTCCGAGCGAAATACTGTCGATCTTCAGAACGTCGTCTTTATCTACCGCCACATGGATTTCGATTGCAGCCCAGACGTTGATCAAGTCAAGAAAGGCCTGGCCCGAGATCGTGATGAATCCGCCGGCGACGCTGATTTTCGCTCGTCTTATTGGGTTTCCATGGTCCTCGCAAAACTCGGTAAATTGAAGGCAGAGCTTTAGCATGTCCCTATCGCGGAAGGCGATTTGAAGAACGCGGGCGCCCAAGGCGTCATCCCCGACAGTGACCTCAAGATCTGTGCTCGGGAGCAGATCAAGCCGCCCGTAATCCTCTGTGATGAAACTGACCGGCGAACCTTTGGCCGCTTTAGCCAAAGTAGCGATCGCCTCCTCGGTGACTGGCGCATCACTTCGGCGAATAGGTTCAAAGCCGATGACTCGCATCACGAGAGTTGGCAATGCCGGGCTCAGCAGCACGACGGCGACCAAGACGAGGCTGACCAGCCCCGCCGCGATCAAGACTATCCCGCAGCTTCGCGCGCCACGTCGCTCGTTGGAATACCTTTGGACTTGCAATGCCGTACCCGCGCGCTAGGCGCTAGGGAAGCTTGGCGGCGGCGAGGCGCTCGGCATATTGCCGCTGGTAATAGTCGAGATAGTCGCCGGTTTTGATCTTTCGCCACCACCACTCGTTTTCCAGGTACCAGCGCACTGTCGCTTCGATACCGGTCTCAAAGTCATACTGCCGGGTCCAGCCTAATTGGCGCGCCTTACCCGCGCTCATCGCATAGCGACGATCGTGTCCCTCACGGTCCGGCACGTGTTTGATCAGTGACTGTGGTTTACCCAGCAACTCCAGAATGCGCTTGGTGACATCGATGTTGAAGCGCTGGTTTTCACCCGCGAGATTGTAGACCTCGCCCGATTTACCATGATGTAGAAGGAAATCGACGCCGAGGGCGTGGTCGTCGACGTAGAGCCAGTCACGTATCTGCTCCCCATCGCCATAGAGGGGCAAAGGCTTGTCGTCGATCGCTTCTGTCGTGAAAAACGGGATCAGTTTTTCGGGGTACTGATAGGGACCATAGGTATTGCTGCCGCGCGTGACAACCGTATCCATTCCGTAAGTGACATTGTAGGCGCGGACCATCAGTTCGCCCGCGGCTTTGCTGGCCGCATAGGGGCTATTGGGTAGAAAGCGATCGTCTTCCGAGGACTGACCCAGATCAATATCACCGTATACTTCGTCTGTTGAGACGTGACAGAAGCGGCCGATCCCGTGTTTTCGCCCCTCGTCCAGCAGAATATAAGCGCCGACTACATCAGTGTGGACGAAGGCGTCCGGGTCCAGAATACTGCGATCTACGTGGCTCTCGGCGGCGAAGTTTACAATCGTATCAATGTTGTGGTCGTTCAGTACTGACTTGACCCTTTGTCGATCAGCAATATCGCCACGTTGGAAGCTGTAATTTTCTTCGTCGCTGACGGAAAGCAGATTGTCCAGATTGCCGGCATAAGTCAGTTTGTCGTAGCAAATGATACGATAATCAGGATAGGCTTCAACCATGTGGCGGACGAAGGCGCTGCCGATGAAGCCGGCGCCACCCGTGACCAGGATATTCTTCATTTTTGAGCCGTCTTTTCTCCAAGCACGAATTCTTCCAAGGCAACCGCAACACCGTCTTCATCATTGTGCGGAACGATGACATCCGCTACGTCCTTTAGCACCTGGGTCGCGTTGCCCATGGCAACGCCTATGCCGACGGCTTGCAGCATCTCGATGTCGTTTTCACCGTCGCCAACAGCCAAGGCCCTGGACGGGTCAATGCCGAGTTCTTCCAGCAATGTTTTGACTGCCCCTCCCTTGGATGTATTCGGGGGTAGCACCTCAATCATGCCATCTACATTGGCGCGTGTCACATGGACGGCGCCATCCAGCCGCGCGTCAATCGCCCGCCGGAGCGTCGTGACCTGGTTTTCCTCGCCGTAGAGAACAACCTTATTGATATCAAAGGTATCGAGGAGTTGGGGCCAAGCGGCAATTGTTTCCACATGCGGCTCGCCATATTCAGTCATTTTGATGGCGAATTCATCGACTCGAAGGGCAAATGTACGGTTATCGCTATAAGCCAGCGCGCCGAATCCGAATTCTTCTCCCAGCGCAATGACGCGCGAGACCGATTCCTTGGCCATGACGATCCGTGTACGAACGCTTCCATCAGCATTGTAGGTAATGAGTCCCTGCATATAGATGCCCGGCGAGTCTATACCGAGCGAGTCGATCAAGTCTTCGGCCGCATGACGCGTCTTGCCAGTTGCCAAGACCACTTCCACTCCTTGTCGCTGCGCGGATTCAATCGCTGATCGATTGCGAGCGCTCAGCTTGTGTCGGCTGTTTAGCAAGGTGCCGTCCAGGTCGATTGCGACAAGCTTTATCTCGTTGTTCATAACGGATTCCGGTGTCCCTTTCCTATTGCCCCAGCCGGGCTAGACCCACAGTGTGCCGTGATCACCCAGGTTCATTTTGATGCCGCTCGGCTTGCCGTCGCTTCGTTTGACGGCGGCATTGCGTCCGATGAGACTGTCGCGCAGCGTTTGATCAATATCGATGACGCGGCTGTTTTCCAGGATAATGCTACGTTCGATCTGGCAGTTTCGTATTTCACAATGGTGGTAGATGCTGGTGAAGGGACCGATGAAGCTGTTTTCGATGACAGTGCCTTTGCCCAGGATAGTCGGACCTCGCACGATACTATTAACGATTCTAGCTCCGTCCTGTACGGTCACGCGCGAGTCTATGCTCGAGTCACCGTCAATCTCGGCAGACGCGGCAATGGTCGGACAAATCTCTTCCAGGACGTGGCTGTTGGCTTCCAACAAATCTGTTGGCTTGCCAGTGTCTATCCACCAGCCCTCGTGTATATGTGGAAACACAGTATAGCCGTGGTCGATTAACCACTGAATCGCGTCGGTAATTTCGTATTCGCCGCGCGCCGACGGTTGTATTTCCGTGACCGCTTCAAAAATATGATGATCAAACATGTAGATGCCGACCAGCGCCAGATCGCTTGGCGGCGCGGTCGGTTTTTCGATGAGCTGCTTGATGCCCCCGTCGGATCGGAGTTCCGCTACGCCATAAGCCGACGGATTGTCAACTCGTTTCAAGACGATCTGACAATTCCAATGATTGTCGGCAAAGTCACTGATTAGCGAACTAATCCCGCCTTCGATCACGTTATCGCCGAGGAACATGACAAAGGGCGCATCCTCGAGGAAATCGCGCGAGATCTTTACCGCGTGAGCAAGGCCGTCTGGACTATCCTGCATGATGTAATGGAGTTCAACCCCCCAGGCGTCGCCGTCGCCCAAAGCTTCTCGGATTTCTGCCGCCGTTTGTCCGACGACGATACCGATCTCTTTGACGCCTGCCTCGCGGATGGCCTCAATGACCCTGATCAGCACGGGTTTATTTGCTACGGGAATCAACTGTTTGGCTCGGGTATAGGTCAACGGGTACAGACGCGTGCCCTTGCCGCCGCTAAGAATAAGTCCTTTCATGGCAGGTTGACTCCCCGGCAAGATCCCGTGTTCATATCCTTGTCTCCTCAACTAATGTGGTCTCGGTGAAGGTGTCCGTACTCTGCCGAAACGAGAGCCGGGTCATCAAAGCGGCTGCGCATTGTCCAAACCAGGGCAAAATGCCGGAACCAGTGCCATAGCGGTCTGCAGCGGACCTGGAATCAATACGCTATCGTGCTTTCGCGGGGAGCATTGATCAGTACAGCGCCGACAATACGGACGTGTACTCTCTCCAATGATTGGCGCGCTTGCGCCGTATGGTCGCGGCGCGTATCTCCCGCCCGCACGACCAGCAAGGCGCCATCCAGTTTGATCCCAAGCAAAGCGGCATCTGTGGCGGCCAGTACCGGAGGGCTGTCGAACAGGACATAATCGGCACGGTCTCTTAGTGTAGCGACAATCTCATCCATCCGTTTGCCACTAAACAAATCGGCCGGATTCGGGGGCAATTCCCCGGTTGACAGCACCTGTAGATTGTCAACTTTCGTTGTGGAGAGCGGTGGATCATCAAGCGCCTTGTCGTCAACCATCATGCTTGTCAATCCCCGCGCGTTGTCAATACCCCAAATCTGATGTTGCTTGGGTTGGCGCAGATCGGCGTCCACCAATATTGTGCGGTTTCCGCTTTGCGCGAAGGTTACTGCAAGGTTGGCAAGCGCTGAGCTTTTCTGGTTCTCGCGGGCAGGGGATGTTACGAGCAATGTTTGGATCGGATTCTCGACACTGCTGAACATCAGGTTTGTGCGTAAACTGCGAAAGGCTTCCGCCGCGGCAGATCGGGGATCGGATAAAGTGACGAGGTTCTCAACGGCCATAGCTTTTCCTAACTGTGGCGACGTTGGCGCCACTGTGTTTTCAAGCGCCATTTTAGCCCATTGAAGAAGAAGGCGTTAGTGAAAATTCAGGTGACTATGACAGATACAATCGCAGCTCGAGAATAGCTCACTTTTCCCAGGGCTCGAAGCCGATCTCAATTCGCTGGATGCCGGCGGCGCTGAATCCGGCCGCGATCTCTGACAGGGTTTTCCCCTGCGTGGGATGACAATAGTCGGCTGCGATATCCGCCAGCGGGATGGCGACATGGGCAAATCCTGCGATGTCAGGATCTGGCACAACCCAGGGTCGATCGCCGAATTCGAATGCTTCGTCGTTCCACAGCGAGATGTCGATATCGATGGTGCGCGGAGCATTCTTGTTGTTTGGATCGCGGGTTCGCCGCAATCGTGACTCGATTCTGTCGATAACTTGGGTCTTGAATTCAAGCGGCTCTCGCAGCGTATGAAGCTTGACCGCCATATTTATGAACGCGTCCTGATGCGCATCGCCTTGGGGAGCGGTTCGATATACGGATGATAAGGCCAGGACGTTAGTGTGGCGGCGAAGGAGCTGTATGGCGTCGACAACATTTTTTTCCGGTGATATATTTGAGCCCAGCGACAAAAATACCACATTTCTCTTATAGTCCTCGGGGCGACGCTCGATGGTGATGCCTACCGAATCCGCATGACGCAGCGCCCCTGGCTTATCTATTTTTACTTGGACGCGTCTTGCTTCAAAGCGAAGAACTACAGTTTTGGCGATCTCTTCCGCCAGTTTTTCCAATAGCCGAAAGCGTGATTCTTTTACCAGGCTGATGACCGCCTTGTTTACGGTCTTGTAGTTGAAGACATCGTTTGGATCATCTGTCTCGCCAGCGCGCCGCCCGTCAGTCTCTATGCGTATGCTGATTACGACTTCCTGTAGTCTATCCACCTCGTGAGCGCTGAAACCAATTGTGGTTTGCAATCGCAAGTTCTTGATTTCAATGATGTCCATGGGTACTCTAGTAGCAATAGGTTTCTAGGTTACATGCGAGTGCGCCGAGCTTGCTGGGATATTGTGACATGTATACGGCGATTTATCCTGCGTCGGTCACGGATTCACAACGTATTGCTAGCGACGATCAGCCTGAAAATTGATTGTTGCAATTGCAGGAATACAAGCATTATAATGTATAACATCGTAGTCGACAAAGCTTGGCAGCAATTCAACACTCGCTACAGGAACAACTGAATGACGGACGATGGAAACAGATTGGCCGGTGGCAATGAACGGCCATGAAACGCAAATGCGTACCGCTCGACAAAACGAGATTCAGCAAAAACTTGAATCCAAGGAGTTGCTGAATCGTTTTGGCTTTGCTCTTAATACGGTGGATACCGAGGCAGTGAGACACTCAATCGGGGATTTGCTCTATGCCGTTGGCGAAGATCCATGCCGAGACGGCCTGCTGGAGACGCCAAAGCGAGTTGCCAGAGCCTATGAAGAATTGGTCAGCGGCTACACGACCGACCCGGTAGAGCTAATGAATAACGCCGTTTATGATATTGATTACGACGATATGGTGATTGTCAACGATATTGATTATTACAGTCTTTGCGAACACCATCTCTTGCCCTTTATTGGTCAAGCGCACGTTGCCTATATTCCCAATGGAAGAATCGTCGGTCTTAGTAAGATTCCGCGCATTGTGGATATGTTTTCGCGCCGACTGCAAGTGCAAGAACGGTTGACACGCCAGATTGCCGAGTTCCTCGATGAAGTCTTGGAGCCAAAGGGCGTCGCTGTCACCCTGACGGCACAACATATGTGCTCCATGATACGCGGCGTCAAAAAACACAATTCCAATTTAAAGACCTATGCCATGATCGGCGATTTCAAAAACGATCGCGAGATTCGCAATGAGTTTCTTTCACAGATCGGTCGTTCCCCAAATCTCTAAGACATGTCATAGTTTCCTTTTCCGCTGACATCATCGACACAAGCACAGTCGAACTTGGCGAGTGTGTCTTACATCAATTGATTACGGTCTGGCGTCCCTGTTTTGCATTGGTGAAGATGCATAATTGCAGGTCATGCGCCACCCGGCAACGTTGATTTAATCAGGCCGCAGGGAAATCCAAACTGACAGTAGATCGCCTTCGTTTTCCGATTTGCAGCCGCTCATTCATGTGATATACTTATAAATGCTGAAATAATGACCTTGTTCAGCACTCATCAAGAGCGAGTGAGAGATCCGGCTCGAAGAACTCGCGGCAACCCCCAATGAAGCGGGACGGTGCTAAATCCGGCAGGGCGTAGACTCTGGCAGATGAGCGTATCCTAAATGAGTAGTTCCACGCCTTCTGCCCCGCAAGGCGTTTTTTGTTGCATAAGGAAAGGTAGCGCATGGCAACTACATTCATGACATCACCGCAGTACTTCTTCACGTCAGAATCGGTGTCGGAAGGGCATCCGGACAAGATCTGCGATCAGATAAGCGACGGCATTCTTGACGCTATTCTCGCGCAGGACAGGATGGCGCGCGTGGCATGCGAGGTTGCGATATCAAACAATCTGGTCGTTGTAATCGGGGAGATTACGACCACAGCTTCCATTGATTATGAGCGTATCGTGCGCGACACAATTTCGGAGATCGGATATACGCGTCCCGAGTATGGTTTCGACCTCAATACCTGTGACGTGAAAATACACATCAACAAACAGTCCCCCGATATTAAACAAGGCGTTGACAGACAAGGGGCCGGTGACCAGGGCATGATGATCGGCTTCGCCTGCGACGAAACAAGCGAGTACCTGCCTCTCACGGTCTCGCTGGCGCACGGGCTGGTGCGGCGTTTGGCGCGCGCCCGCAAATCCGGCGAGATGCCCTGGTTGCGGCCGGATGCCAAGAGCCAGGTGACCGTTGAGTACGCCTGCGGACAGCCGAAACGCGTGGACACCATTGTCATATCGACTCAGCACGATCCCGATATAGAGCAAGAAGAGATTGCGCGGCAGATAATCAACGCCGTTGTGCCTGACGTGGTCGATCCCCGGCTCCTCGATGGGACGACCTACCACATCAATCCAACCGGCAAGTTCGTTACGGGCGGTCCGCAAGGCGACGCGGGTCTAACCGGGCGCAAGATCATTGTCGATACCTACGGCGGCGTGGCCCGCCATGGCGGCGGAGCGTTTTCGGGAAAAGACGGTACCAAGGTCGATCGCAGCGCCGCCTACATGGCGCGCTATGTCGCCAAGAACGTGGTGGCTGCCGGCTTGGCAGAACGCTTTGAATTGCAGGTGTCTTATGCCATCGGCAAGGCGGAACCGACGTCGCTGGCGGTGGAAACCTTCGGTACCGGACGCGTGCCCGATGACATAATCTTACGCCTGATCCGAGAGCACTTCGATATGAGTCCCGTTGCCATCATCCGCGATCTCGGGCTTCAGCGTCCAATTTACAAGCAGGTAGCGGCTTACGGCCATTTTGGCCGGGAAGACCTTGACGTGCCCTGGGAAAAAACTGACAAAGCCGACGTTTTGCGCGCTGAAGCGAGCAAGGATTGATCGTGAGGCAATGCGGCTGGGAGGCCGGATGACCGGCGGACCGCGAATCTGCGACTACGGCGACTCGACCTATCGCGAGGACTTTTGGGAAGGTCAGGGACGCGACTATGAGGATGTAGTCGAGCGCCAAGTATTGGCTCAACTCTTGCCCGAGCGCGGACAGCGGCTATTGGAGGTTGGCGCGGGATTTGGGCGCATCAGCCCCGAGTATTCGATGTACGATCAGGTTGTCCTGCTCGATTATTCCCTCGAACAATTGATTTTCGCCCGGCAACAGATGGGCGACGATCGGTTCACCTATGTCGCGGCGGATGCGTATCGCATGCCCTTTTGCGCCGGCGCATTTGACTGCGCGACCATGATCCGTGTAGTCCATCACTTTGAAGATGTATCGGCAGTGCTCTCGCAAGTGAGCGCCTGCCTTTGTAATGGCGGGAAGTTCATTCTGGAGTATGCGAACAAGCGGCATCTTAAGTCGATGTTGCGCTATCTATTGCGACGTAATACCTGGAATCCTTATGCGCTGGAGCCGATTGAGTTTGTTGAATTGAATTTCAATTTTCATCCCGACTACATTCAAGCAAAGGTCGCTCAGCTGGGTTTTGAGATCCGTCGAGTGGCGCCTGTGTCCTGGTTGCGGATCGGGCTATTGAAAAGGACGCTGCCTGTGTCGGTGCTATCCGGAATCGATAGGTTGCTGCAGCGCACCGGCTGGAGGCTTTCGCCAAGCATATTTCTGTCTCTTCAGTTGGGGGACGCGCCATACGATAGTACGGCGGCAGAATCGTGGAATCCGCTGGATATTCTTCGATGTCCGCGATCGGCAAGTCCGCTGCGGCGCGATGGCGACGTATTGGTCAGCGCAAACGGCGTCCGCTGGGGAGTTGTCGACGGGGTATACGATTTCCGTCATCCTCTCCCTTGAGCGACCGCGAACTGTGAGTTGCCATGCGGGGCGTTTATTGATTACGTTCAGTCCAGTCTTCAATCGCCGCAACGACCATTTCGCTGTCCTCAAGCATCGTCATATGACTTCCACCGGGGACGATAACTAACTCGGACCTTGGAATGCGCTTCGCCAGTTCTTGGCTGAGCGCGACGGGCGTCATCTTGTCGTTCTCCCCGGCAACGATCAGTGTTGGACAGACGATTTCATCGAGTCGCTCGCGGACATCGAAACGATCACATGCGAGGAAGTCCCCCGCAATGACGGACGGTTTCGTCTGCCGCATGATTTTCGCGGACTGCTCGCGCAATTCGGCCCCTGCGTTCTTGCTCCACATCCAGCGAGTCAAAGATTCAATGGTGGCGTCACGATCGTTAACGACGCCATTGATGAGTTGGGGATTCACTCTCAAACGGGGGCCCGTCCCTATCAAAACCAATCCACGCGCTCTGTCCCTGTGCTCCAGCGCCAGGCACTGCGCGATCGCTCCACCCATGCTGTGCCCGATTATCCACGCGCTATCGATCGCAAGCGCATTCAACAGCGCGACGACATCGTTGGTATAGGCGCCAATTGACCGGCGCCCATTGCCTTGGCTTTTCCCGTGTCCGCCAAGATCGACGCAGACCGAATTAACGATAATGGATTGACGCAATCTTTTACTGAAACTCAGGTGGGAGCCGCCGGCGCCGTGGATGACGATCGACACTGTAGCGCTTTTGTCTCGACGATGATCGGCGATCCACAGTTGGGCGACTGACGTTTCGACAAATGGCATAATTGGCGTACTTTTCGGATGGATTCCATGTCGGTATTACTCCCGCGATTCTAGCACGTTTAGGATTAACCACGTACAATGATAATGGGCAAAACAACTGCCGGAATCACATGAACGACGGGGGTGTCATTGTGAAGAAGGGGAACAAAGATATGTCGGATCCGCGATCGACGTCGGACTATCTGCGCCTGATCTTGACAGGATTCGCGATGGGGGCGGCTGACATCGTACCGGGGGTGAGCGGTGGCACAATGGCCTTCATACTCGGTGTCTACGTGAACTTGGTCAGCGCGATCAAGTCTTTCAATCTGGACGCTCTTCGATTGCTTTCCGCTCTTAGAATTCGGGAATTGTTGGATCATATTTCTTTTCGGTTTCTGGTCGCGCTCGGCGTCGGGCTATTGCTGGCGGTGGTGTCATTGGCGGGCTTTCTAAGCGGTCTGATGGACGAGCCCGAAGGCAGGGTCTTGCTCTTCGCCTTTTTCTTTGGCTTAGTGCTGGCGTCAATTTTAACGATTGGCGTCAAAGTGAAGTGGGATCTCTCGGCGGCCGGGACCTTTGTCGCTGGTACGCTCATCGCTTTTGTCATTGTCAACGCTGTCCCGACGGAGGCGGATCATTCGGCGCCCTATTTGTTCGTCAGTGGCATGATCGCCATCACCGCTATGATCTTGCCCGGTATCTCCGGCTCCTTCATGTTGTTGATTCTGGGACAATACGACTATGTGCTGACCGCCGTCAGCGAACGCGATTTACCCCCGATCATCGCCGTCGGCTTGGGCGCAGTGGTTGGGATCATCGCCTTTTCGCGCGTTTTGAGTTATCTGCTGGCGCATCATTACCGGATGACGGTAGCGCTTTTAGTTGGCTTCATGACCGGCTCGCTCTGGAAAATCTATCCATGGCGGCAGTGTTTGGAAAGCGACCTGGATCGCCACGGGGACTTCCGCTGCCTGTCGGATGCGCCTGTGTCGCCGGACGCGTCATCCGAATCTTTCGCGCTGGCGGTTGCTCTGTTGATTGGCGGGTTCTTGCTGGTCAACTTCTTGGATCACCTGCAGGCCAAGGACAATCCAGTCTTTCGTATTTTCTGGAAATGATGGCGGGGCCACAGCAAATCTGCTTCAGGTGTCCTTGGAGGTCGGGTCGCCCTCGCTTGGGCGATGCGTTCGTTGCTGAGCCTCGATAATGTCCTGTATGAGCGAACGGGACAAGATCCCCGATACGTCCACAGCGGTCACATCGACCTGTTCATCTCGCATTTCAAACAGCTCTTCCAGGATTTCTTGCCGCCGATACACCGAGGCCGCGATCGCATGGGTTGCGACCGGGCTAGTCAGCAGCACAAACAAGCCCAGCGCAAATATACGCAGGCTCGCGGCCGGCATCAATAAAGCGGCGCCTACCAGCAATCCAAAGAGTCCCAATGTCGCCACTTTGCCCGAGGCATGAAGGCGCGTCAAGGCGTCGGGCATGCGTATAACCCCCAACACGCCTACCCCACAGAAGAACAAGCCAAAAAGCAGGGCGACGACGCCGAGCAATTCCAACAACATTAGAATGCTCTGCCTTCCGAGATGTAGCGCGCGATGCTAATTGTTCCGACAAAAGCGAAGGCAGCCAGCGCAATCGCCATGTCGACAATGCCCTGCGTGCCTTCAACCAGCGCAAGCATCACAATGATGCCGATCAGCAGCGTTGTGATGAGATCGACGGCTTGCAGGCGATCCGGCAGGGTCGCGCCGACGATAACGCGATAGGACGCAGGTATAAGCAAGCTTACCAGTGCCAACAACACCAATTTGATCGCTACTTGGGCGAATTCGCTTTCAATCATGTCCTAGGATTCCTTTGATGCGCTTCAATCGAACAGACTGATCCTGATCGAGGCGCTTGCCGGACTCGCTTATAGTCAGGCTGTGCACAATCATCAAGACACCCTGGTCCTCCTTTTCTTCGAAATCGACGACGAGTTCGCCGGGCGTGATCGTGATTCCGTGGGCGCTGACGGCGGATATCAGCGCGCTTTTGCTTTCGTCCTGGGTCTTGACCCGTGTGATGCCCGGGTCAATTGGCAGGGTCGGTGAGATTATGATGCGCGCGACTTGTACGCCGGATACCAATACCTCTTTTGACAAGAAAAGCACATAAGCAAACAGATTATAGAGTTGTAAGACGGCATTTTTCAGGTTGACGCTGTCGCCCTTTAGCCCGGTAGCCGTCAAAACTACCACGCTAAAGATATAGCCCAGGAGAAAGTTGCCGGGTGTGGGCTGTGCGGTATAGATTGTCCAGCCGATCGACAGGGGTAATGCCAATACGATACGTTTCGCGATCGTGTTCATGGTCCCTCCAGGCGTAGGTTAACCGCGGAAATATAGGTATTGGGATCTCCTATCTCGCGCACAGTTTCGGTAACCAGTTGAAGAAGCGGTTCTGCCAAGACGATTCCCAGGATCAAACAGATGGAGATCAGAAGCATGGGAGCCAACAGACTGTCGCCCGCCTCTTTTGTGGGCGTGGTTTCCGGTATTGGCGCGCGCTGAAAGATATGTTGCCAAGCTCGGACCATGTAAATCAGCGTGAGTATCCCCGCGCTGACCAACAGGATCAAGTTCACCCAATCTTGTTGAGCGACGCCACCGCGTATCAGCGCCAGCTTGCTAATGAAGCCATTGAGCGGGGGGACACCCGCCAGCGACAAACCGCCAACAAGCACCAGCCAGCCTGCCAGTGGCGGCAACTTATGCCCGATTCCGACGATACTGGCGAAGTTCGCCGTCTTGACTTTGGTGTAACTGGCGACGACGCCCATGAGCATCAGAAGCGAGGACTTGATAAAAGCATGATTGAAAGCATATACAATTGCGCCGATCATCGCCAGCGTATTGCCCCATCCAATGCCTACCAGGATGAATCCGATCTGGGCGAAGGTCGAGTAAGCGAGCATTCTCTTGGCATTATATGTGCGCAGCGCGCCGAGACTTCCAAAGATGACACCAATGATGCCCAGCAAGGCTAGCCAGCGTTGGAGCAATGGCGCCTCGACAATGAAAAGCAGCGTAACCAGACGGATGATCCCGTAGACGCCAACCTTTACAACGATCGACGACAGCATGGCGCTGACGGGCGTCGGCGCGGTTGTATGAAAGTCCGGCTGCCAAAAATGGAATGGAAAGACCGCGCTCTTGAGCAAAAAAGCGCAAAGCAGCATCAAGGCCGATGCCGGCGCCAGAAACGGCCGCTCGCCGGTTAAGAGGATCCTCGCCATATCGGCCATGTTGAGGGTACCCAGCGCCGCGTACATGGCCGCAATCCCCAGCAGCAGAAAAAGTGTTCCCATCGAGCTAATGAGGATGTACTTCAGTGCTGCTTCCAGACCGAATTGGTCGTCAGAAATTGCTGTCAGCGACACCGAAGCCAGCACCATCAATTCCATGAAGACAAACAATGTGAAAAGATCACCCGTCAACATTGCGCCGACGAGACCCACTTCCATGAGCAGGAATAAGGGCACAAAGGCCGGATAAGTCATGCATCTGTCATGGCTGTGCAAGGTATAGAGCATGCCGCCAATCATGATCGTCGTGACCATGAAGGCAAAGAGCCCGCCCAAACTATCCGCGACCAAGACGATGCCGTAGGGTGGCGGCCAGTTGCCTAGTTCGTAGGTTTGTACGCCTGTCTGGTGTACCTGCAGCAACACACGCGTGCTGAAGATCCAGGCTACGATACTGGAAATCAAGCCTACAAGGCGCTGCGCATGGTTGTTCTTCGCAAAGAGCAGAGCGACTACCGCGCCCGCAAGCGGCGCGACCAGCGTACCCAGGACAAAAATGTTTTCACCCATATGCAGTAGACATTCTCATGTTTCGGCTATTTCAGCCTGATTCATTCAATGCATCAGTGCTTCAGGTTATTCACGGCGTTCGAATCCACGGTTCCGTAGCGCAGCGAAATGATATTGACCAAACCCAGCACCAGCGAAAAACTGCCGAAACTGACCACAATGGCGGTCAATATCAGCGCTTGAATCAATGGATCGCTGGTCTGGCGTCCCGCTTCTACGTTGCTGACAAATGGCGCGTATTCGCCATCAAAGGCGCTGACAGCGACGAAGAACAAGTTAATGGCGGAGAACAGTATCGCGAAGCCGATTGCCGCCTTGATTAGATCTCGTCGCAGCAATTGAAACACGCCGATTCCAAAGAGCATTCCTATAGCAAGCGCAAACATAAATTCGATCATTGCCGTTGCCTCCTAGTCCTCTCCTAAAGGCTCTACTTCTTTGGGAAAAGCGATTGCCTCGATGATGATGCCCAGCCCGCCCATCACCGTTAGAGCGATCGCAACTTCGAATACCAGCGAAGAATTCACATGTAAGCCGAAGGAAGCAACGACGTCGTATAGCCCCAGCGCCTTGTCAAATTGAACATGCCCCATAAAGCCACCCCCCAGCAATACAGGAAACAATGCGTTTAACAGGGCGATCAACAGCCCGAGGCGGCTAAAAAGCGCCGGGCGAAACCAAGGCAATTGTCGTTTCGCTTCGTGATAGCCGAGCACTACGTACCAAAGGGATATTGCTAGTCCGAAGGTCACGCCGGCGGTGAAGCCATCCCCCGGACCGCTGCCCCCATAGAGTATCTGCGCGATACCGATCAATATCGCGATCGGCAGAACAACCGTGGAAACGGAACGCGTAAATGGCGTAGACAGGTCCGTGGCGTCTTGAACGCCTTCGAAGACGTCGGCATCGAATTCATGGAGTCGCTCGACATTGTCGTTTCGCGGCGCCAGCGGTCCACTGCTTTTGCGCCCGCGAGCTAGCAGGGTAAGCACGCCGAGAGCAGCTGTTGTGAATACGGCGATTTCCAGCAAGGTATCGGTACCTCGGAAGTTGGCGACGATGGCGCCCACGACGTCATCGGTATTCACCGTCGGCGTATTCTCGAGGTGCCAGGCCGCGATACTGCTGCGTTCGGCTCTGTTTTGCAGGGCGATCAACGAGAATATAAATACTGCCAGACCGATGACGATGGAAATGCCGAGATCCCGCAGCAGTCCGAAGTTGCGCTGGTGCCTGCCGACCCACAAATTGTTGATTACGTGGAAACGCGTCGACGTGCTTATCCGACCCAGCATGATGATAATAAGCACGGTGACCATGGTTTCCACCAACAATTGGACCAGCGCCACATCAGGCGCGTGCTCTATCAAGAAAATAACGCCAATGGCATAACCGATGACGCCGAAGGCGATGGCCGCCTTGACGTGTTCACGCACGGCGACCGTTAATATGCCGGCGGCAACGGCCAATATGAGCATGAAGATTTTTGCCAGGTCGATAATCGTCACGGACAGGTCGGATGGAAACAATGACTTTCCCGCCGTTACCGTGGTCAGCGTTCCCGAAGCGATTAAGACCGCCGAAACCGTCCCAAGAATAATCACCAGATAGTATCGGACGTATCCCGATTGACTGTGCAGAATGTTTTCTCCGGCCCAGTCGATGTACGCGATCATTTCGCGGTAGACCCTGTCGCCGGACAAGGGGAATCCAATGATCTTGATCAGAGGCTTGCGCAGAATAAATAGCGCGAAGCCCGTCGCCAAGATCGCCACGCTCAGCCAAAACACGTCATTAAATCCTGCAAAGACATGGAGTTCAAACTCTTTTGGCACCGCCAATTCCAATAGCGGAACGATGACCGGTTCCACTAAAACGCCCAAGAGCAGTGATCCCAAAGACAAAATGACAGGTCCCAACCGAATCGGAGACGGGGGCTGATGAAAATGGATTTCCCCCTCCGCTGGCTTCCAGAACAGGTCATAGACGAGCATATATGCGGCCAGTGCCGTGAATACCGAGCTCGCCATCACCACACCCAGAATCAGAATTGTCTGAGGCTCGCTATAATGCAGCATGGCTTCCAATAGCGTTTCCTTGGCAACGAAACCCAGCAGGAAAGGTATTCCTGCCATCGAAAGCGCCGAGATAATGGTGACCACGAACATAACGGGCATCTGTCTATACAGCCCGCCCAAGCGATCGATCATCCGCGTGCCAGTGGCGTGATCGATGGTTCCCGCCACCAGGAACAGTGCCGACTTGTAGAGCGCATGCGCAATTATCCCGAGGAATGCGGCTTTAAGGCCGTTTTGACCGGGCAAGCCGATCATGGCGACGATGGCCCCAAGTTTGCTTACGGTCGAGTATGCCAGCAGGCCTTTGAGATCGCGCTGTTTTATCGCGAATACCGACCCGATCAACATTGTTGCCAGACCAAAAACAAGCAAAAGTTCCGACCAAAGCGCGTTCTTGTACATCACCGGCGACAATCGAGCGAACAGGAAAATACCGGCTTTTACCATGGTTGCGCTGTGCAAATAAGCGCTCGCCGGAGTGGGTGCGCTCATGGCGCCGGGCAGCCAAAAGTGGAAGGGAAACTGGGCGCTCTTGGTTAAGCCGCCCAGCAAAATCAGAACTGTGAAAATCGGGAACCATTCGTGTTTGTGTAGATCCTCCGTCTGCAAGATCTCGCTGATGTCCGCGACAAAGTGGATGCCTTCTTCGGGATAAAGTATTTGACCGCAAGCCACACCCATAATGACCAATCCAATGATCAGCGCGAGCGCGCCCGCGCCGGTAACAAACAGCGCTTTGAAAGCCCCCGCGCGGGCCTCTGCGCTTTGTCTGCCTGTGAAGCCGATCAGCATAAACGAGGTGACGCTTGTCAATTCCCAGGCGACGAAAGTCAACAATACGTTGCCCGACAGCACGACCAAAAGCATGGAGCCGGCAAAGGCGAGCAACCAGGTGATGAAACGGTTGTGTTCGGCTGCATCGTCGAAATAGTAGCCGGCGTAAAGGAATATGAGAGCGCCGACGCCCGTCACGATTAAGGCAAATATCGTTGCCAGGCCGTCGACATAAAAGTTGAGACCAATGCCCAGGGAAGGGATCCAATCTGTCCCATATACGATGACATTTTCGTCTTGCAGGCGCGGGACAGTCAGCAGGACTGCGACGAACATGCCAGCCATTGCGACGGTAGAAATGACAGTTTGGGCTAACTTGGAAAGATCCTTAAAGGGAGCTATGACCAGCAAGAGAGCCAGCAAAAACGGTGTAGCGGTGACCAGTGCAAAATCCATTGACGGGCATACTCTAAGAATTTGAATTGAAACAAGCCGTGGCGCGCCAACACCATTATCTCACACTTGCGCCAGGTTGGGTCCAGCCAGACAAAACAAGCAATTGAACATTCTGCTGCGTTATTGTCGTATGTTAGTCACCGCCTTGGTTAAAAGCAGCAAAATAAGCCTAATAGGTCCGGAAGAGAATCCAATGGTGATTTCAGCTAAGCGCCTTATGTCGCTTTGTGTTGAATTGGAACAAAGGCGCTTTTAGCTGCTTCAGCTTGGTCGATCTCTTTTCTAACAAACCGCGATTTTCGGTAGCCGAGCAGGTTTATTATTTTCTGTGAGCGCGGTAGCCTAAATTCGCCGGTTAGGCGCCGAGCGGCTCTTACGAACCCAGCTTGCGCTGCAGCGCTGCGGTCAACGCAGGAACAACGTCATAAAGATCGCCAACAATTCCGTAACGCGCAAGTCTGAAGATTGGCGCTTGGGCGTCTTTGTTGATCGCCACGATTATTTTGCTGCCGCGCATACCCGCCTGGTGCTGTATCGCGCCGCTTATCCCGCAGGCGATGTATAGATCGGGATTGACAACTTTGCCCGTCTGCCCGACCTGGTGTTCATAGGGAATATATCCCGCGTCAACCGCAGCCCTGCTTGCGCCCACAGCGGCGCCCAGGACCGCCGCCAAGGGACGCAAGGTATTTTCAAAGCCGTCTTTGGCTTTCCATACATTGGGATCGACAGGGTCTTGGTCGGACGGAACTTGTTTGGGATTATTCGCCATGCCGCGGCCTCCGCTGACAATTATTGCCGCGTCCGTCAAATTCACGTCCTCAGCACTGTCCGTAAAGGACTCCGCTTCAACGGTTATGTCTTTCATGGTCAAGGCGGTCTGGATTTCCGCAAGGCTGACAGTGGCATTGGCGTCTTTCGGCGGCGCCTGAAATGCCCGACCTCGGACCGTTATGTAAGTCGTAGTACTGTTTGATGTCATTTCCATCGAGACTTTGCCGGCATACGCGGGTCGGGTAGCTATAATCCTGCCCTTGTCCAGTCGCAGGTCCGTGGCGTCTGCAATAAGCCCGCTTTCGGTATCAACTGCGCTGCTCGCGAGCAGTTCGCGGCCGCGGCTGCTGGCGACAGCCAGAACGAAGGCCGGTTGATGCTGTTTGACCAAATCCGTCATCAGCTGCGCGTAAGCTTCGAGCCGATACTCATTCACCACTTCCTCGTTACAAATGTAAGCATTTGCCGCGCCGAAGTGGCCAGCCTCCGTAGCGATTGCGCGCGCATTTTCTCCAAATACAAGGGCGGTAACGTCGCTTCCCAGATTTTCAGCGAGCGCTGTGGCCGCGGCGAGCGCTTCCCAGCTGGAGGGATTCGCGCGACCGAAGAAGGACTCTATCCAGACATAAACGCTCACAGCACTTTCTCCTCGAACAAGCGCTCGGCAAGTATAGCCGCTTTTTCCGCCGAGTCCTTTCCAGTGATTATTTCCGTAGCGACGTCGCGAACCGGTGGATTGTGATAAGCCAGGACGGCCGTGGCGGCAACTGGCAACTCTACCCCCATATCCGCCGCCGACCACACCGGTATCTGCGCTTTTGCCGCTTTGCGTATACCCAAAAAGTTCGGATAACGCGGTTCGTTTATGCCCTTCATCACCGATATGACCGCGGGAAGCCTGGCCGACAAGACGCGCTTGCCCTGTTCAAGCATTTGCTCGACGCGAATCGTTCCCGTATCCGCATCGAGGGAGATGATATTGGAAACATAACTCAGCATCGTCCAACCAAGGCGCCTGGCTAATTGATAGCTATGTTGATCCGTAGCGACATCAACGCTCTCCTTGCCGAAGATGACCAATTCCACATTGCCGAGTTCCTTAATGGCGCCGGCCGCCAGCGCAGACCAGGTCAAGCTATCGCGAATATCCGCACCTGGCTCGTCAATTCGAAGGGCGTTTGTTATGCCCATCGCAATGCTGTGTTTGAGGGCGTCGTCATGTATGTCGGGTCCGATAGCGATGACAGTTGCCTCGCCAGCGGAGCTTTTGGCCTGGACGATGGCTTCTTCCAGGGAGTATTCATCCCAGGGGTTCACCACGCTGGCCACGTCGCCCCAGGTGACCTGGCCCTCTTCATCCACCCAGACTTTTGCGGCTGTATCCGGTGTGCTGCGCGTAAAACTTACGACATGCATCTTTAGCTTCCTCCTGCCACAGTCGCTCGGCGCGTAAACGGCGAAATTGGGCTACCGCGCCCACAGAAAATAACAAGGCTGCTCGGCTACCGCAGATCGTGATTTATTAAAAAAGACGTTAAAGAATCCATTCTACATGGTATCGCTTGTCGAATCTAATTCGAATTGACCCCTCCTGCGACTATGAAAGGCTTGAGCCCCCTAACATCGTGGCATGCCTTGCCGTCGGGCAGAATTGTCGATTGATCCACCTTGATGCTATAAGTGGCGCAGGCGGTCATGACCGCCCGGGACAGATCGGCTCCGCGAAGATCGGTCTCCCAGAGGTTGGCCGAGCTGAGATTTGCAGAGACGAGCAGCACACCGCGTAAATCGGCGCGCGCCAGGTTGGCGGATTGGAGGTTTGCGCCCGACATATCGGCCCCTTCAAGCTGCGCCTCCCGCAAACTCGCTTCGCTCAAATCCGCTTCTTTCAAGCAGGCTTTGCGCAGGTCGGAATAACCGAAGTAGGCGCCGCGCAAGTTGGCGCCAGCGAAGTTGGCCTTTGACAGCAGGCAGGACGAAAGTGTGACGCCGTTTAGCTTCGCAAGCGACCAATCGACTGAATTCAAGCTGCCGTCTTGATAGGCGAGACGTTCGCGCAGTGCATCAAGCATGGCTTGGGTTGCGGACCCGCTGCTGCCGCTTCGTATTTGATCAATGAGACGGTCCGTTGGCACGAACTTGTACCAGCGCAATTGTAAAGATTGTCGAAGGCGATTGATCATGGGCATTTTGGACTTCGATGACGAAGATTTGGCCGAGTCATCTTAGTGCCGTACCCAGTCTTCGACAAGATCAACTTGCGCTGTCGCGCGCGGAGCGTTTGAGATAGCTGAGTTTGACAGGATGAGCGGAGTTATTGTTGAGGCGAAAGCGGTCAGTTCACAAGATTGCATCGTGAAGGCCTTCTCGCTTTGGTGACTATGATTAGCGTCGGAAAACAATTTTTGTCGCAATATACCATGCTACCGCGCCGGTTGACTGGTTATGCTAGAAGTTCATGGCATCGCGCTGTACAGCTATTGAAGAGCAAAGCCCATGGAGCTAGCCGCTAAACGGGCCCAGACGCTGGTCACTACTTACCTCGAAATGACCAGCAGATCGGATTTTAGGCCCGCCTTTATCCGAGCTGCCGACATCGAAATCGTAAAGATGGAAATGCCGGATCTAGGTTTCTACAAGTTTCTTTACCAGTCGGTCGGCGAGGAATGGGCTTGGCGCGACCGACTGCAAATGACAAATTCTGAACTTCGCGACATATTGTCTTCAGAAAACACGCAGGTACATGTTCTGTACGTCAGCGGATCCCCGGCAGGATACGTGGAATTGTTTCGCCACGAAGACGGCTCGGTTGAAATTGCCTACTTCGGACTGCGAGGCGACTACATGGGACGCGGGCTGGGCAAACACCTTCTCAGCTACGGGGTTGCGCGGGCATGGGATATGTATGCAAGCCGTGTCTGGCTGCATACCTGCAACCTTGACGGTCCGCACGCCTTGGCGAATTACCAGAAACGCGGCTTTAAGATCTATAAAGTGGTGGAAGAACCGCTACCAGCGCTTTACGCTTGATCTGCTAGATCACCGGGCAACGGTTTCTTCAAATCCGCGGCTATCGCCGCAATTATTTCCGGATTCCAAAAGGCAAAAACGAGGCAGATTCGATCGGCGAGCCCGCTATATCTTTGACGGATTGCGGCGGCCGCTCCCTCTGGTTCTGCCACGATCGCAATCTCACGCAGGATTTCTTCCGGAAGGCTATGCCAAATGGAGCCCTTGTCGCCTGAAAGCGCAGATCCCCGAAGCGAATCCAACAATTCTTCCCAGCCATGGTAGGTCGCAAACGAGTGATTCCTGTGAGCGAAGGCGTAGCGCGCGATGGCCCTTCCCCTATCGTTCTGCGAGTCGAGATCCTTTTCAAGGATATCAGGCGTGAATACGAGCGCTGGAATCGCGAGCTCGAAACTTTTCCGGGGCCTGCCCGAGGTTGCGAGTCCTCGAGACAAATGTGGAACGACCACATCACGTAGATAAGAGCGCGAATGAAGCATGTTTGCATGCAGCCCTTGGCATAGTTGCCCGGCCAAGTCAAAGACATCGCTGTCGTCTCCGGACAGGAATATCGGAATCTCCGGGTGGTTTATCGGTCCGGGATTGAAGAAAGGCGCCATCAGTCGGAACTGATAATGCTTTCCACGAAATCGCAAGCGTTCATCGTATTGGAAGCTGCGCCAGATCGCTCGTAAACTCTCGATGTATTCGCGCATTGTGTCAACGGTTTCGGGCGGTTGACCACCTTCACGCGCGGGCAGAAACTCGGGCCTTTCCGCCGCCAGTCCCAATACAAAGCGTCCGCCGCTTTGCCGCGCCAGGTCCCAGGCTATCTGCGCGGTTATCATGGGGCTGCGTGGGAAAGCGTGTGCGGCCATTGTCCCAAGCGTGAACGAGCGTTGCGCGTCCTTTGCCGCTATGGTTAGAGGGAAAAAGGGATTGCTCAGCCATTCGGCGCTCCAAGCCGCGTCGAATCCCCAGTTCTCCGCTTGTAGCATTCGATCGGCGTAGGCGCGGAAATCCTTACCGGGCTGAAAGAAGATATCGATCTTCAACTTGACAAACCTTCACATCCGCCTATGTCTTGTTCCTAGAAAACCAGATAGTATTCGTTCTCTTTGAACCACTTCTGCCATTTCTTGTAGTCCGGGCAATGCTTTTCAACCAACTCCCAGAAAGCTTTGCTGTGGTTCATCACGCGCAAGTGACAGAGCTCGTGAATGATGACGCTATCTATTGCGTCTGGTGGGGTCATCATCAGCCTCATGTTGAAATTCAGATTTCGCTTCGCAGAACAGCTTCCCCACCTGGTTTTCTGGTTTTTGATCCGGATCTTGTGATAGACGAATCCGTGCCTGTCCGCGAGTTCTTTGACCCGCTGCGGCAGATATTGCTTTGCCTCATCACGATAAAAGTTTTCTACCGCCGCGCGAATAACGCCAGTATTGTCCATAAACGCTTGCGAGAGCTTGACCTCTAACCGATCCTCGAACCGCCGCGTCCAGACCATTTCTTGGTCTTCTCCCTCTATCAGATTGAGAGTGAGATCACCGCCGAAGTAAGGGAAGCTCGCGCCCTGCTCATAGCGCCGCTCGAAGCGCGTATGTTTCTGATAGGCGCGCATTTGCTTAAGCGCTTTCAGCACCCAGGCTTGCTTTTGTATGAACACTTCCGAGGGAGTTGGCTGATGTACGCGCAGGGGATAGACAAGTTGGAATCCACGGGCGACGTCAAATCGAAGGCTTATGCGCTTTGCGCGCTTGCTCTTGCGCACGCTGTAGTGGACAGTCTGACCTTGCAGTTCAATTGTTGGCATCAGTTTCCCATCGCTCGCGCAGCGTGATCCCAAATGGCGCGCCTGCTTTGATCGTCCGGTTCAAAGGGGAAGTAGTACCCGACGCGATCGAGCAAGCCGTCGTATCGTTCGCGAAGGCGATAGGGCAGTTCGTCGGGCGGCGCAATCACTGCGAAATGTTCCAGCATCTCGTCGCTGATTAGCCTATGCATTTCCTGCCAACGGTTACGTCGCAAAAGCCTGTTCAGCTGAGGAATCAGGTCCTGCCAGCCGTGCAACTCAAGGACGCGCCTATAGCTCGGTGTGCTGGCATAAAAGGCGACCTGGGACTTGCTCAGGATCTTGCTTTCTTCAACTTGAGCTTCTGTTTCGCCCGTGACGACGAACACGGCGCAAGATAGTACAAGCTTGTTTGATATTCCGGAGCCTTCGCGCCCCGCTTGGAACGCGGGCGCCAATACATCACGCAAGTATTGCGGCGTATGAAAGGAATGAATGTGAAACCCGTGACATAGCTCGCCCGCCATTCTCGCCAACCCGGTATTGACCCCTGCGATGTAAATGGGGATATCGACTTCCGACGTCTGGGCGGCTGTACATTGCGGGAAGGCCCATTCGTAGCTGTAATATTCGCCGTCGAAACTCAAAGGCTGGCCTGTGCTGAAGCTGCGCCACGCCAGGCCTAAGACCTTGATATACTCTCGGATCTGTTGAACCGGCTTGCCCCAAGCTGCGCTAAATCGCTTGGTGATGTGTGGTTTGATTTGCGTGCCCAGGCCAAGAATGAAGCGCCCGTGAGACTGCACTGCCAGGTCCCGCGCGTTCTGCGCCATCAGAAATGGATCGCGAGGAAAAGCAACAGCGATAGCTGTTCCCAAGGAGATTTTACGCGTTGCCAAGGCAGCATGCGCTAGTGGCAGGAACGGATTGTGCGCGGCTTCGGCAACCCACAAGCCGTCAAAACCATAATCTTCGACAGCTTCCGCAATTGTCGCGGCATTGTTCAGGTCATTGGCGAAAACAGTGACATCAAATTTCATATGTCAAGCTCTCTTTTGATAAACACTCTCGCTCATCTAAGGAAAAGACTTGTTACTCTCTTTTAATAAACCGGGGCGCTCATGCGACGAGAAGACTTATTATTTTGTGTGAGCGCGACATTTCTGGGGCTTTTTGACCGGTTGCGCGTCCAGCGACTGTACCCTGCGGATATTCATTATATCTCACGGCTAAAGTCTTATGAAGTTTGGAATTAGAGCCTTTTGACATGAAGACTCCTGGCGCATGCTGGCCTTTGCCAAGGCAATCGCACCAGAACCAATATGTGTCCATGTCACATAAACCTAAGTAAATGTAGGGCTTGTCCGCTACTCCGACCAAATGCCGCCTTTTCTACCCCCATCCCCCGGCCCCTTCCCCCAATGCATTGGAGGAAGGGGAGCTAAACTTGGCGGATTTCGTAATAATTTGTTGATTTTCGCAAGGATCGCCACCCTTTTTGTATTGCCTCGGTACTGTTCCTGTTATCTATGAGCAAGATTTGCAGTAGCGGACAAGCCTTGTAGACCCTCGCGCTGCACAGCAGCGGCCCACGCAAAAGGCTTTGCCTGCTTC
>WTGF01000074.1 GCA_011525385.1 Chloroflexota bacterium
TGTGTGAGCGCGGTAGCCCAAATCCGCCGGTTACGCGCCGAGCGGCTGTGGTGAACTATCCCGTTGGTGTTCACTACTCCCGACATAGCAACTTGCCCGGCGCTTGACTTGCCATGACCGAAAACAGCGCATCTCCCTCTCATAGCCCGCCCGCGCCAATCAACCGCCGCCACCTGCGGCTGCTCTTGCTGGCGACCATCCTGATTCAAGCTGTCATGTTCCTCAGTTATCCGCTGGGCACAGGCAGCAATAACGACAACGAATCGGCGCAGAAGTACCTGATCGGCGAAGTCGCCAAGGGCAATTTTCTGGTGGGCAACGTGCGTTACAACACCGGCTACGCCCTGGTCATGGCGCCCTTCAAAACGCTGACGCAGCACTTCGGCCGCTGGTCGGAGCGCGCCTTGCTGCTCTTGCAAGTCCTGGCGAGCAGCGCCCTGCCCTTTCTGGTTTACGACATCATGCGGCGGCGCTTTACGGAGCGCCCCGCCCTGATCACCGCGCTGCTGGTGCTGGTCGACCCGTTCAACTTGCAGTGGGCGCATTTTCAATTGCCCGGTTGGCTGCTCGCGCTGGCGACCGTCAGCGCCCTCTGGCTGGCGCAGCTCGCCTGGTCAGCGCCGTCACGACGGCGGCGCCTTGGCGCCGTGGCGCTGGCCGCGGTCATGCTGGGCATCATGAGTTTCACGCGTTTTAACTACGCGCCCTTGATAGCGATTTACGGCTTGAGCTTCTTCATGTGGAGGCATATACCCTTTCGGGAGCGCCTGGCGCTGTTTGGCCTGGTCGGCGCGATCAGCGGCGGCATCCTGGGGGCCTACATCAGCCTGATTCATATCCCGTCAACCGGCACGACCACCTTGAGCTGCACCGCCGGCGCCACCCTGGTGGCCAGCTTGCCGGAAAAGAACTTCGCGCTGCGCGCTTCCCAGGGACCGCATTCGACGCGATACGCGCAATTGCTGACGCTGCGCCCGGGGCGCAATGTCGATTTCTATGGCGAGACCTACCCGCTCTGGCGGATTCCCGGTCCCTGGGTGAGCGATGAGGAAGCGGGGGCTTTTTTCGCCCAGCCCGTTGGCGAAGCACAAGAGGAAATCGATATCGTCTTCCCGGCCGCGCTCTATTGGCACCTCGGTCCCTGCGCCGCTGACGCCTTGCTCTACGATGTCTATGCCGAGACCGTTTCGAGCGACTTTTTGAAACTGGCAATGGCGCATAAGGACGCGGTCTTCAACATGTTGATCCAGCACCCCGACGCCCCTCCCTTTCCGCTTCAATACCTCGACCGGCCCGAAAAGCTGACCTGGCTGGACGAGGGCTGGCTGGGTTTTCAACGGGCGGAAAGCAGGAGCTACAACGGGCATCTCTTGTGGCGGCCCGGCGTCGGCGCCTATAGCGCGCTGTTCCCGGTCCTCAATCTGATCAAGCTCTTGACGCCCCTGGCGCTGGTCGCGGCCTTTTGGCGGCGCGATTGGCTGCTGGTCACCGCCGCGGCCATGCTGTTGACAGGGTTGATCTTGATCGCGATAGCCGCCACCATCGAGCCGCGCTATTATGCCTCGATGGCGCCGCTCTTCATGATCTTGATCGGCCCCTTCCTGGCGGATCTGCTCAAGCGGCTTCGGCTTTGAGAGGATTCGCCATCAATGTCGAGTCGTAGGGGCGAGCCTTGGCTCGCCCACCGTTCCGGCTAGGTTTTGCGGGCGACCAGATTGGTCGCCCCTACAGCCGTCCTTTATGTCGCGCGTTGTGGCATGTGCGGGCGTCGTCAAAGTCGAAACCCGTAGGGGCGACATACCATGTCGCCCGAAATACACCCTTTGCGCCTCTGTGGTGAATCCTCCGCGGTGAATAGAATCTACATAGAAATTTGACACTCTCCACAATTGCACAAGTCGCTATAGACGACCTGCACAATAAATGATATACTGCTCTTGCAACGTGGCAAAAAAGGCAGCTATGTCGGCTTTATCCACATTGGCGCGGTGGGTACGCGCCCATAAGTCCCCTCGGAGAGAATGCGATTCGCACAACGACAAACGGCGCCTCGGCGTCGATGCTTTGCGCTAGTCTGTCATCCTCCCGCATCGGTTCGCGCCGATGATAAGCAGGACCTTGGCAATACCCAGTTAATCGTATTTTTGTCAGGAGCAAGCAGTAATGTCAGAAGAACGTATGCAAGGTACCGTGAAATGGTTCAACGCCGAAAAGGGATATGGCTTCATTTCCCAGGAAGGCGGCGATGACCTTTTCGTTCACTATTCGGAGATTCAAGGTGCTGGCTACCGCACGCTTGATGAAGGCGCGCGCGTCGAATTCCTTATAACGGAGGGGCGGAAGGGCAAGCAAGCCAGCAACGTCGCCCTGCTCGAGTAAGTCAAGTCCGAATTTGTAGACAAAGCCCGCCTGTGAAAAGGCGGGCTTTTTTGCTTGGACCGCAGTTATTCACCACAGAGGCGCAGAAGTAAGCGCAAGTAAGTCGTGAAACATTTATTCACCACAGAGGCGCAGAGGGCACAGAGAGGACTGTTTCGGGCGAGCCAAGGCTCGCCCCTACGGGTTGCGTCTTTGGCGAAGGCTGTAGGGGCGTTTCGCCGAAACGCCCGCAAAATATAATCCTCTTCTGGTTTTTCTCTGTGTTCTCTGTGTCCTCTGTGGCTAGATTTTTCGTTGCATGACTTACCTGCAACTACTGAGGGCACAGAGAGGACTGTTTCGGGCGACCAGATTGGTCGCCCCTACGAGGCTTGTCCGCTACTCCGACCAAATGCCGCCTTTTCTACCCCCATCCCCCGG
>WTGF01000113.1 GCA_011525385.1 Chloroflexota bacterium
GAAGCAGGCAAAGCCTTTTGCGTGGGCCGCTGCTGTGCAGCGCGAGGGTCTACAATTTTCGCCATAAAAGAACCACGTAGGGGTCAGCTATTAGCTGACCCGCCGCTATCGCTTCAAACCTGTCCTGTCCTCAGCATTGCTATGGGGGGATTGAGGGGGGGTAGACCGAAGGCGGACGCGAATCCAGGAGTACCGGACAAGCCTTGCAGATTTCGAAATACAGGAAAATGATTCAGGGCGAGCCATCGGCTCGCCCCTCTGTGCCTCTGCGCCTCTGTGGTGAATTGAATCCGCCGCCGCGGAACCCCGCTCAGTCGGACGGGGATCCATCCCAGCCGGCGTCGGGGCTGTTGCCGCTGATGACGCTGTTCTCGATCAGGAGTTCGCCGCCGGAGGAATCGATGGCCGCCTCGTCATTATCCGCCTCGTTAGCGCTGATGACGCTATTGACGATGGCTAGTTTGCCGCGCCGGTGCCAGATGACCGAGCCGGACCAGGGACTTGACATGACGTTCCCGCTAATGCGCGTATCGATAATGGTCGTGTCGCCGGTGGCCGCGATCGCGCTGCCGCTAAGGCTGGCTGAATTCTCGACGATCTCGCCCGCGCTGATGGTCAAATCGCCGCTATTGCTGATCGCGCCGCCCAGTTCCGCGACATTGTGCCGGAAGCTCGCATTGTCGATGACGGCTGCGCCCAGGTTGTGGATTGATGTGCCTTCGTTGTCTTCGAAGCTGCAGTCGGCAATGGCAAGGCTCGAGTCTCTGGAAATATGGATCAAGCCGAATTCGGCATTGTAATGGCGCTCGACGCGGCAATCGGATAGCGTCAGATCGCCCTGGTGGACGAGAACGGCGCTGCCGAAGGTCTTGCTGAAACCTTCGACCAGGGACAGCCGGTTGAGCCGCAGCTTTCCGCCGTCCAGCAGGAAGATGCGAAAGCGCTTGTCCCCGCTGATGCTGTGACCGTCTCCTTCAATCGTGATCTCCGATGTGATGGGCGGCAGGGGCGCGGCCAGGGTGAGATCTTCGGTCAAGGTTATGGTATCGGCGCCGGCGCCGGCCGGGCAATGGCCCGCCGCGGCGTCGGTGTTGGCGGCGATAATCTGATCGGCCAGCGTACAGGTTTCCGGCGCCGGCGTCGGCGCTGGAGCGATTGCGCTGGCGGATTCGACCGCGCCGACATCGCATGATTCGCCTTGCGGCCGCTCCCGGCCGGTCTGATCGGTTTCCGTGCAGTGTTCGTCCGCCGCGGCATTGATGAGCGGGCTGCCGTCCACAGGCGGGAAATAGGCGGGCGCCCCGCTGAAAGCGCCAAGCATGGGATCGCCAAACAGCGGCGAATAGCAAGAGCCGTCGCCGATATGGGACGCGATCATCTCCTCGGGGCGCGGGAAACAATCTTCCGGCTCGTTGCCGGCGAGGACGCTGTTGCGGATGATCAACTGTCCCGAGCGCGGACTTATGATCGCGCCGCCGACGGGGGCGGTATTATTGACCAGGGTCACATGCGTCAGGACGAGGTCGCCGCCGCGAAAGGCGTCTATCGCGCCGCCGACGCGCGCCGCCGAATTGCCGGCAATGGTCGTGTCGCTGATGGAAACCCTCGCGGCGTCTCCGGTGAAGATCCCGCCGCCGTACCTGCCCGCCCGGTTAGCGACGATTGAACTCCTGCTGATGTTCAGGCTCAAGGCGCCGGCAGCGTAAATGGCGCCGCCGTCATCTTCGCTATATCCGTCCCTCATGCTCAAACGCCGAAGCGTGACATCGCCCGCGCTCAGGTGAAAGATGCGGAACATCCCCCGGCCATTGATCTCGAAATCCGCCCCGTCGATGGTCAAGTCGGATGCGATTGCCGGCAGGGCCGCAGCCAAAGAAATATCCGCGGACAGAGTGATGGTATCGACGCCGCTGCCCGCCCGGCAGCCCCCGGTCGCGCTATCGCTGTTGGCGGCGACAATCGCGTCCGCCAGGCTGCAGGTCTCGTCCACGGCGATGTCCGCGGCAAGAACCGGGGATACAAGCGCCGCCATTGCCGCGATTGCGACCGGTAATAGCTTCGCACTGAAAAATCGTCTCATGGTATTCCTCGGTAGTTCCAATATAACAATGCGAAAAAATCTCATTTGTAGCGAAAGTGCGGACAGTTTTCATCAAGCTCGATATCGCCACAAAACCTGAGATTATTTCGGTGATTTTCGGGCGGCCTGACAGGTCGCTGTTGAAATTCTACCCCACCCCCCGGCCCCCTCCCCGAAGCATCAGGGAGGGGGAGCTTTACTGAGCTATTTTGGACCATTATGGTCTTTCGCATTTACACGACACTGACCGGGATTGGCTGTAATTCATGATTTTCAACAGAGTCTGATAGGTCGCCCCTACAATTTTCGCCATTAGCGGCTTTCAATCGCGCCGATATCGCAGGCGGCCCGTTGCGGGCGCGGCGTGCCGACCTGGTCGGCGCCCGTGCAGTAGGCGCTATTGGCGGCGTCGATGAGCGGGCTGCCCGGTTGCGGCCGATAATAGATCGACGACCCATGCTCAGGCTCGACCGGTCCGTCCAGCATGGGATCGCCGCTCAAGTTGCCCAGGCAAGATCCGTCTTCGATCAAGCTGCCGATGACGACAGTCAGGCGGCCGGAACAATCGTCCCCGTCAATGCTGCCGGCGATGACGCTATTGCGCAGATGCACATCGGCGCCCTGCCCATGATAGATGCCGCCGCTTTGGGGTCCCGCATTGTTCAGGATGCTGACATGCGTCAGAGTCGCCGTCCCGGGACCGCGCAGGTCAAGCGCGCCGGCGCCAAGTATTGCCGCCCGGTTGCCGCTCAGCGTGCTGTCGCGGATATCCAGCGCGCGCCCCTCGGTCCGGATGGCGCCGCCCACCGCCCCGGTATTGTCGCTGATGCTGCCCTGCGTGATCGTCAAGGCGCCGCTCTGCGCCCAGATCGCCCCGGCAATGGATGAGGCGCTGTTCTGGCGCAGCTTGCTGCGGTGGATCGACAGCGATCGTCCATGGACCACCATCGCCCCGCCGCTGTCGGCGCTGTTCTGGGCGAAATCGCTGTAGCTGATGAAAGCCTCTGCCGCCTTGATGCTCAGCGCGCCCCCGAATTCGCCGGCGTTATGGGTAAAGGCGCTGCCGTATACCGTCAGCTCGCCCGTATCAAAATTGATCGCCCCGCCGAGGTCGGAGGCGTTGTTGCTGAAGCTGCTTTGGGATACGATCAAGTCGCCATTTTCGCTGCGCACCGCGCCGCCGGCTAACGAACCCTCGTTGCCGTCAAAGCTGCTGTCTTCGATCCGCAAAGCGCCAGATTCTGCAGAGATCGCCCCGCCGATGTAGGAAGCGTTCTCGACAAAGTCGCTATCGCTGATCGTCCATTCGCCCGAGTCCGTGACGTAGATCGCGCCGCCAAAGCCACCGAAATTGCCGCTGAATTCGCTCTTGTCGATGGACAGCTTCGCGCCCTCGCTAACCAGCGCGCCGCCCCCTCCGCCGGCATGGTTGTTGCTGAATGCGCTTTCGCTGACTGTCAAGCGGCCCCCGTCCATGGATACCGTGCCGTATCCGTCCGATTCGTGGTCCTCGAAGCTGCTGCCGCCCATGATCTGAACCGTGCCGCCCTCAGACGCCAGGGCCATGCCGTGATAGGCCGAATTGCGCTTGAATGCGCTGTCGACGATGTTGATCGAGCCTCCCCGGCTCAAGATGGCGCCGCCACTGCTCAACGAGCCTTTGACCAGGTTGTCGCTGATCGTATTTGAAAAGAGGATGACTGCCGCCGATCCCTCCACCAGAATGGCGCCGCCGCCGTCTCTTGACCGGTTGCGCTCTATCGAACTGTTCATAATGGTGAGGTTGCCGCCGCTGCTGTAAATCGCGCCGCCAGTGGCGCCGGAATGATTGTCGCTAATTTCGCTGTCATTGATGAGGACTGTGCCGCCATTATTCACGATTGCGCCGCCGGATTCCTGCGCCGAGTTGCCGATGATCCGGCCCCTATAGATGTTCAGCACGCCGCCTTCGTTGAGAATAGCGCCGCCGGAAGAATCCGATTCGTTTGTCAGGGTGACATCGCTCAATACAAGCTCGGCGCCGTACAGGTTAAAGATGCGCAAAAGCCCCTTGCCGGCAATCGTATGGCCGTTGCCCTCGAGGGTGATATCGGCAAAGATGGGAGAGGGGAGGCTATCAAGTTCGACATCGCCGCTCAGGCTGATGACATCCGCTCCCTCCCCGGCCGGGCAGCCCCCGAATTCGCGGTCCAGGTTGGCGGCATTGATGGCGGCCGCCAGGCTGCAAGCCCCGTCGACGGTGATATCCGCGGCCTGAATTGGGATTGCCAGCGATAAGAATGCCATCAATATTAGAAGTGCGCGTCCGTTTGGTTTCATCAATTCCGCCCGTTAATCAAATAGGCCTTTATGTAAGTTTAGGCCATGACATACAAATTAACAGAGGCGCTTATTCTTCAACGCTTGTATCGGGGACGTACTCGATCGCGCCGATGTCGCAAGCAGCGCCTTGCGGGCGCGGCCTGCCGATTTGGTCGCTGCCAGTACAGAATTCGTCGACAGCGGCGTCGATGGCCGGGCTGCCCGGTCGGGGCGGGAAATAGGCTGGTCCGCCGTCGTCGGGCTGGACGAGTTGGTCGAGCCAGGCGCCCTTTGTCATAGCGGGATCGCATGAACCATCCGCGATGAGATTGCCGCTATTTCCATGCAATTGCCCATAGCATTCTTCGTTGCGATCCTGACCCGCCGCCAGGCTGTTGTAAAGATTCGCCCTGCCCTTAGGACCAATATAGATGCTGCTGCCATAATTCGCGCTGTTATAAGCAAGGGTGACGTGACGCAGGGTCGCGACGGATCCATTGTCAACATATAGACCAGCGCCATTAGAGGCTTTGTTATGGCGCAAGGTGCTGTCCTCTAGGACCAACTCCCTGCTGAGGTCCCCGCCCGCGATAGCTATGCCGCCGCCATCGTCCAGCGCCCAATTATTGGAAAAGCTGCTGCCCCTGATCATTGAAGTTGGTGATTCCGCTCCAGCGCCATAGAAAAGCCCTGCGCCATTGCGGGCCTGGTTGCCGTCGATAAGGCTGCGGCGAATCTGCAAAGATTCGCCAGCGCTGGTACTTGCATAATAGATCCCGCCTCCGTCGTCCGCAGCCGTATTGTCGCGAATGATGCTGTGGTTGATGCTGAGGTTGCAGGGCCAGCAGAGGATTCCGCCGCCAAAAGAGAGTATTGTTGACCAGGCCATATTGTCTTCTATCGTACTGTGGTTGATGATGATCGTGCCATCATAACTGTGAATCCCCGCGCCCGACCGGCTTCTGCCTTCCGTAAGCCGCGCCCGATTCAAGGTGAGCTTGCCGCCTGCAACACTGAGGATGCGAAAGCGCTTGCCGCCGCTGATCGTTTTGCCCTCGCCCTCTATGGTGATCTCGGAGGTTATGGATGGCAAGACCGCCGTTAGTGTGATGTCCTCGGTGAGCGTGATCGTATCCGCGCCCTCGCCCGCCGGGCATCCGCCAACTGCCCAGTCCGTGTTGGCCGCAATGATGGCGAAGGCCAGGCTGCAAGATTCGTCGACGATAATGCCCCCTTGCGGGTCCTGGACGGGCGGGGCGTTTTGCTCGGCGGCCCTGGTTGGGGTAGGCAAGCGCGCGCCGTGTAGGTATTCGAATGCGCCGATGTCACATTTCCGCCCTTGAGGTCTTGCCGTTCCCGCCTGGTCTTTCGGCTCGCAGTCGGCGCTATCGCCCGCATCGATCGCCGGGCTATTTTCCGCCAGCAGATAGGTCGCGGGAGAGCCCCACAGGGCTTTGAACATGGGATCGCCACTCAGGGCAGGATCACATGAGCCGTCCTGGATTAAGCTGGCGATGTTGGTATACAGCGGGCCGACGCAATCGCCGCCCTGACTGCCGGCAACAATGCTGTTAACGAGGTTGACCGCGTCGCCAGCTCTGTAAAGGCCGCCGCCGACCGCGGCTTCATTGTTCGCCAGGGTCACATGAGTAAGGAATACCGTGTCCGACACATGCAAGGCGCCGCCATGCCAGACCGCGGTGTTGCCGCCTATCGTGCTGTTGACAATGCGCGTCCAGCCGCTTTCGCTGATGATCGCTCCCCCATTCACTTCCGCTTTGTTATTGAGCAGCGCGCTGGCGCTGATCTTCGCTTGCCCTCCGCTTTTGCCAAGCGCGCCTCCACTGTGCAGCGCCCAATTGTCACCGAGCGTACTGTTGATAACATTGAGCTCCGATCCCGCGCTATAGATCGCTCCGCCTTCGTATGCGCGATTGGCGCGGATGATACTGCCAGCGATAGTGCTTTCCGCGCGATTGATTGCGATCCCGCCGCCCCAATAGCTGACCGAATTACCGCTGACCAAGGTATTGATCAGCAAAAGTGTGCCGTTTTCGCCCCAAACATAAATGGCGCCGCCGCGTTGGCGCGCTGTATTTCCCGTGAAGGCGCTGTCCTTGATGAACAAGCGTCCTCCACTCATGATCGCGCCGCCGCTGTCAGAAGCTGAATTATCGATGAAGGCGCTCTTGTTGACGATCAGCGAAGCGCCCGGCCGCACCCGTATCGCGCCGCCGTAGTGACCGCTTCCTTCGAGCAAGGTCAGATTATTGATGGTAACATCGCCCGCTTCGATATAGAAAATCGGATATGTTCGGTCGCCCCTTACAGTATGGCCCCCTCCGTCAATGAATATGTCCGAGCTTATCGGAGGCAATTCGACTATGAGTTTGATGTCTCCCGTCAGTATGATCCGATCAACGCCTTCGCCAGCATGGCATCCTCCAAGGGCCGCGTCGCTGTTCGCCGCCTTGATCGCATCGTGCAGGCTGCAATCTTTATCGACGGTGATTTCGCTCAATCCCGCGGTTGGCGCAAGCGCGACGAGCAAAATGAGCGCGAGCGGACAGATCGATTTTCCCAAGAAAGACAGTAAACTCATCACGTTAATTGCCCGGCCAGAAAGAGACTCGTATCGATACAACCAATTTAGAGCGTCCATCGGGCGCTCGCAAGCGCTTGATCGCGAAGCGTTGACCAAGCGTAGGATAGGGGCCCGCGCGTTTCGCAGGTGGCGTAGAGTGGATTCGTTTGTCTCTAATATACCCGTTAAGGCCATCTACAATGGTATCGAAATCTGTAGGGCTTGTCCGGTACTCCGACCAAATGCCGCCTTGTCTACCCCCATCCCCCGGCGTGTTCTGTAGTGGTTCTATAAAACTGGACACTTTTTTCCAGAATTTGAGGGAGGGTTTTGATACCACTGCGCCTCGTATTCTGCCGGCGTCTGGTAGCCTAAGGCACTGTGAACCCGCTGGTGCGGATAGACTACTTCGATGAAGTGCCGCAGTTGCTCCCTGGCATCGGCGATGTTGTCGTAGCGATTGAGATACACTTCCTCCTCCTTGATGGTGCGCATCAGCCGTTCTGCACTGCCGTTCTCTTGCGGTTTGCCAGTTGCAGCCATGCTCAACTGGACATCCTTGTCCCGCAATAGCTTAAGATAGTCGTCGGCGAAGTATTGGCCACCCTGATCAGAGTGGTGGATGGCTGGGGCTCGCCCCTCCTGCATCGCTTGCTTCAGCGCCGCCTCGACCAGCTCTTTGCTCAGCGAGGCTCTCAACTCCCAGCCACGGATCATGCGCGAGTACAGATCCATCACCACTGCCAAATAGGCATATCCCGACGCCACGCGGATGTAAGAGATATCCGCCACCCAAATCTGGTCCGGGCTCGTGACTTTGCTGCCCTTGAGCAAATTCGGATAGCGCCGGTATCCGTGACCGCTGTCGGTAGTGCCGGGCTTGCCCTGCCTGGGCTGCAGCAGCAGCTTCATCTCATGCATCATCTGGCGGACCGGGTTCCGACCGACTTCCAGAAAGTAGGGCGCGCGCGCTAACTCGGCCTTGATGCGTCGGCTGCCGTAGGTCGGGTACCTGCCGGCAATCGTCTCAATTGCCGAGCGCAGCGCCCTATCATCGCACTGCGCCGCCGCCGCGTAATAGTAGCTGCTGCGGGCTAAACCCAAGACTTCGCAGCAAGCTGATACCGGATGGTCTTGACTCAACATCTGCGCTATCTCCCGCTTTCCGGCGGCAGGCAGTTCACATAGTGCGAGGCTTTTTTTGCAATTTCCAGGTGCATGCTAAGCTTCCCCACCATCCGCTCCAGTTCCGCCTTCTCCTCTGCCCGGCGCTTGGCCTCTGTCGGCTGGCCATAAGCAAAATACTGGGTCATACCTTCAATGGCCTCGGCCTTCCACTTGTAGAGCAGGCTATCCTTGATCTTATACTCGCGGCTGGCTTGGGCCACAGATTTGGCGCCGCTGATGATCTCCAGCACGATCCTGACCTTGGTTTCCGGGCTGTGCTTGCGCTGTCTCGCCATGCCCCTTACTCCCTTCCTGTCACACTAGTATACTCTCTCAACTAGGTGTCCAGTTTTTCGAGACCACTACACCGAGGGGGCGCCAGGCCGGGGGATGGGGGTAGAAAAGGCGGCATTTGGTCGGAGTAGCGGACAAGCCTTACAGGTTTCGACTTTGCTGACGCCCGCACATGCCATAACGCGCGACATCAATGACGGCTGTAGGGGCGACTCTGTGAGTCGCCCGCGTTCCATAGCTACGGATGTTTGGATTACCGTAGAAAATGAGGCAAATGAGACTCTGTTTGCAGTACCGAACAAGCCTTAGAGCTTCATACATCAACGACGCCTGTAGGGGCGTTTCGTTGAAACACACGCGAATAGACGGGCGATGAAAACGGGCGACTCACAGAGTCGCCCCTACAATTCTCGCTATAAATTGATCGCCCCTACATGCCTCATTTATGTCAAAACTCGCAGGGGCGACAAACCATTATGCTTGGTCGCGCGCTGTCGGATGCCGCAGTTAAGCGGTAGACGCGCATAGCCTGTAAATGATGATAGAATGACGGCATTCATCAAGAGGACATCCAGCCATGTGCGGCATTTGCGGCGTCATCCATTTCGATGGCAAACCGGTGAGCGAGGAATTGTTGCGCGCTATGAACGACCGCTTGCGGCATCGCGGTCCGGACGGCGCCGGTTACTTCATCGACGGGGCTGTCGGCCTGGCCATGCGCCGCTTGAGCATCATTGACATCGCCGGCAGCGATCAACCGCTCACCAACGAAAACGAGTCGCTCGCCCTCGTCTTCAACGGCGAAATCTATAATTATCGCGAGTTGCGCCGCGCCCTGGGCGACCGGGGCCACCGCTTCCGCAGCGATGGCGACGGCGAGCCGATCGCCCATCTCTACGAAGAGTACGGGGATGACTGCTGGAAGCGCCTGCGCGGGATGTACGCCATCGCTCTCTGGGACAAGCGGCGCAAGCGTCTGCTCCTGGCGCGCGACCGCATGGGCCAGAAGCCGCTCTATTATTTCCATGACCGCGATGTTTTTGTCTTCGCCAGCGAGATCAAAGCCCTGCTCGCGCACCCGCAGGTGCCGCGCCTTTCCGCCTTCGCCGCGGCAGAGGGCAGCGCCCTGGCGCAATACCTCAGTTATGGCTACTTGCCGGCGCCGGATACGGCATTCCAAAATATCTTCGCGCTGCCGCCGGCGGCATGGCTGCGCGTCAATGCCGCGGGCCAGCGGCGGGAAGGGCGCTACTGGGCGCTGCCGCCGGTCGCCCGGCCCGATGCTCAAGCGGCGGTCGCCGACCATATCGAGCCGCTGCGCGAAAAACTGGAGCAAGCGGTCAAGCTGCGTTTGATGAGCGATGTGCCCTTGGGGGCCTTCCTCAGCGGCGGCCTGGATAGCAGCCTGATCGTCGCTCTGATGCGCCGTCACAGCAGCGCCGCGGTCAAGACCTTCAGCATCGGCTTTGAAGGGGACGACAGCTTTGACGAGACCCCTTACGCCGCGCGGGTCGCGAAGGCCCTGGGAACCGATCACCAGAGCTTCCGCGTCCGGCCCGAGGCCATGAACCTGCTTTCCGATTTGGTCTGGCGCCACGACCAGCCCTTCGCCGATAGCAGCGCTATCCCGACCTATCTGGTTAGCAAGTTGACGCGAGAGCGGGTAACGGTGGCGCTGACCGGCGACGGCGGGGACGAACTCTTCGCGGGTTACGAACGCTTTTATGCCGCCTCGCTCTTTCAGCGGCTGTCAGTTCTGCCAAAGCCACTGTGGCCTGGACTTTCGGGTCTGCTGGCCATGTTGCCGGAGGGAACGGCCTATGACGACCGGGTCAAGCGGGCGCGGCGCTTCGCGCAGGCCGCCGGCATGTCCGTCCCGGATGGCTTTTTCGACCTGGTACGGGTCTTCAGCGCCGACCAAATCCGCGCGCTCCGCGCGACGGCTGGACCTGATTCGGCCGATTTCTGGCGCTATCTTGAGGCAGCGGATGATCCGGTTGCCGGCTTGCTCAACGCCAATATGCGCAGTTATTTGCCCGATGATCTGCTGATCAAAGCCGATCGCTGCACTATGGCCGCCTCGCTCGAGGCGCGCGCGCCTTTCCTCGATCACGAATTGGTCGAACATGCCGCGACGATTCCCTTCAATCTCAAACTCAAGGGCGCGCAGACCAAGTTCATCCTCAAAGAGACGGCTCGGGGTATCTTGCCGGACGCGATTATCAATCGCCGCAAACACGGCTTCGGCATCCCGCTGGGCGCTTGGCTGCGGCGGGATATGACGCCGGTGCGGGACATCCTGCTCAGCCGGCGCGCGCGGGAGCGCGGGCTGTGGCGGGGCGCTGTGGTCGAGCGCTTGATCAACGAACATCATTCCGGAAGGCGCGATCACAACCGGCAACTGTGGGCCTTACTGACGCTGGAGGAATGGCACCGGCAGTTTATTGACTAGCGGGGGACAACCCATATCCCGCGGCGCCGTCTGCCGCTTGGGCGATGCTATGAGAACTCAGGTCTTCCGGCGCTGAATATCGCTCTGCATATCCTTGCGCAACTGCTTCATATCGGATCGTGTATCGCCGCGCAACTGCCGGATTTCCTCCCGCTGATGATGTCACTGCGCAGCCAACAGATCATCAAACCTCCTGTTGCTGCGAGGACCACTACAATGATGAAGATGGTTTCTGTCCAGTCCAAAGTTCAGCGCTCAATACCCTTGTGTCGGGTCGATTATAGAGATGATACCCTGCCGAGTCTTCGTGTGCCTCCGGCTTATAGGCTCTTCTCAAAATACCTCAACTTCGCTTGGTTTGGCGGACATCGGCAGCCTGATGAACCATTATGCCGTGTTCACGCAGCGCATCAATGATCATATTCTGGGACTGGAGCAAGTCGTCTACGTCGCTGTGCATTTGTCGCCATATTTCACCAGATGAATCAAAGTCCTTTCGCAGACTCTTCATATCGGTCTCAATAACGTCTAATCGTGTCTCAATAACGTCTAATCGGGTCTCAATGACTTCAAATCGGGGATCGAGAGCGGCAACAATAGCGTCAACGATTCGTTGCTCTTGCGCGTTAAGGGTCTCGCTTCGCTGAATGTCGTTCTTGTCGTCCGGCTGCGCATCAATTGCCATGTCCAGCGTTCTCCAATGATGATCCAGTACTAATAGCAAACTATCTGAATCATAGCCCGATTTTGCATATTTGGCAAATTACAATGTCTTAAGATTCATAATGCCATTCGAGGGTTCCAAAGGCTGTTATTTATTTAGATCCCTGAAGCAACCGACGCGTGACGCCTCGGGTCATCCTTTAGTATCCTGTAACATTGACAGGTAATCCACAAAATCGTCATCCAGCTCGCAGATGAAATGCGCCAGCAGGCGGCCGCAGCGTTCAATGTCCTTGAGATCGAGCGTTTCTACCGGCGAGTGCATATTGCGCAGCGGGATACTCAAGAGCGCCGTGGGCACGCCGCCGCGCGCAACCTGGATCGCCCAGGCGTCGGTGCCCGTGCGCGCGGGCATGATGTCGCTTTGCCATTTGATTTCGTAATACGCGGCGACTTCCCCCAAGCGCGAAACCATTTTTGGGTGGAAGTTGGCGCCGATGCCAAGTTGCGGGCCCCCGCCCAGCTTACCCGCGCCGCTAGACAGTCCCGGCTGCTCGGCGAAACCGACATCGAGCGCGATGGCGCAATCCGGCTCGATGTGGTTGGCCGCGGTAGTGGCGCCCCGCAAGCCGACCTCTTCCTGCACGGTTGCGGCGGCATGGACCTCCCAGCTATGGCGCATATCGCGCAGCAGGCGCAGGCAGGTCGTGATCACGGCTATGCAAGCGCGGTCGTCCATCGCCTTGGCCGCCAGCAACCGTCCCTTGAGTTCGATCATGGGCGCGTCCATCGTCACCAGGTCGCCGACGCTCACCAAGGCGTTTACCTCATCGGCGGGCAGCCCGACATCCACCACCAGCGAGTCGATGGGTAGGTACTGCGCCCGGTCGGCAGCGCGCAGCATATGCGGCGGCACTGTCGCCACCAGGCCGGGCAGGGCGCGTTTGCCATGTACCAGCACCGGCTGCGCCATCATCACGCGCGGATCAATGCCGCTGATGCGATGTACGTAGATAAAGCCGTCTTCGATCTCGCGCACCATCAAGCCGATCTCGTCCATGTGCGCCGCCAGCATGATCACCCGCCTCTGTTCCCCCGGGCGGGTGGCGCGTTTGATGCCGATCAGACTGCCCAGCCCGTCGCTGTCGAAATCATCGACAAGCTCCGCCCAGTCCTCGCGCAGGATGTCGGCGATCGGCGCTTCGTAGCCGCTGGGCGCGTGGGCTTCCACGAGTCGTTTGAGATGTTCTTTGGGGTTGTACACGGGCGGCGCTCCTGTCCGGGGCGAATGCATTTGATTTTACCACCGAGAGCGCGCAGCTCACAGCCGCTCGGCGCGTAACCGGCGAAAAGGTCCCAGGAATGTCGCGCTCGCGTAAAATAATGTACCGACAATCTATCAGCGTCGCAATACGCTGGACATGTAGGGGCGAGCCTTGGCTCGCCCAACAGACGGCATACGCTGTCAGCTGGCAATATCGGCTCGACTTGCTCACGAGTTGTCGCCGGAATCTCTTTGGGAAAGGACTGGATCAAGGACATCTTCAGACTCACTGCTATTTGACACACAATGAGCAGTATACGCTGATTCGCTATTCAACAGATTCCAATAACTCACCAACTACTCTCTTGTTTTTCAACAGAGTCTATCAGGTCGCCCGTCATACCATGTCAGATGTTTCGGCGGGCGACCAGGTTGGTCGCCTCTACGCGCGCCGTTTATAGCGAGAATTGTAGGGGCGACTCTGTGAGTCGCCCGTTTTCATCGCCCGTCTATTCGCGTGTGTTTCAACGAAACGCCCCTACAGGCGTCGTTGATGTATGAAGCTCTAAGGCTTGTTCGGTACTGCAAACAGAGTCTCATTTGCCTCATTTTCTACGGTAATCCAAACATCCGTAGCTATGGAACGCGGGCGACTCTGTGAGTCGCCCCTACAGCCGTCTTTGATGTCGCGCGTTATGGCATGTGCGGGCGTCATCAAAGTCGAAACCCGTAGGGGCGACATACCATGTCAGGTGTTTCGGCGGGCGACCAGATTGCTCGCCCCTAGCCCCGCCGCGATTCCACAAAGTCGATAGCCCTCAGCAGCAGCCGCAAGCCGGGGGACCGATCGCCGCTCAAGTGCAAGCGGATAGCCCGCCGTTCGTGATGATGCAGCGCTTGCAGATCGCCGGCCGCTTGCGCGGCGAAGAGCGCCCCAAAGCTGAAATCAAAGCCGGGAATAGCGAGATCGGGCGCGGGATCCGCGGTCAACTGCCAAAAGACGCCGTTGTCCCCGCCGCCTTTGTGATACTGGCCCGTGCTGTGCAAATAGCGCGGACCGTAGCCGATGGTGACGGCGCGCTTGGTGACATGGCGCAGCCGGCGCTGAATGTGATGCAGCAAACGCCTTTCTTCGTCATCGGGACTGAAATAGACCAGAAAGGCGAAATAGTCCCCGGCATTTGTGCCCGCCATCTGCGCGGCGATCACCCCGGCCGGGTCGCCGCCGTCATAGCCGTGCTGTGCGCACAGCTCGCGCAGCGGCTCCAGCGTGGTCTCGTCGGCGAAGATCTGCAAGCCTTCGCCACTCATGATCGGCGCGTCAGCCGGTAGCCCCCCGCTGTCGCTGTAGATCTGCAGCAGCGCCCGGGTCGCCTCTTTGGCTTCGGTGACATTGGGTTCGTCGAAGGGGTTGACGCCCAGCAAGGCGCCGGCGATGGCGGTGGCGTATTCCCAGCGGAAGAATTCCCCGGCGATGCCCTTCCTATCCGGCACGCGGATGGTCACGCGCGGGTGCCCCGCTTCGCGCAGGGCCCGTATCGCCGCGTCCTTTTCGGCCACGTCCGGGTCGTTGTCGACGCGCAGGTAGACGAAGAGCCGGTCGCTGACATAATCGTGCGGGCGGCCGATAGTCGCGCCCACAACCGGCAGCGCGCCTTTACCCTCTTTGCCCAGGCTCTCCGCCAGCAGTTGCTCCGCCCAGTTGCCGAAGCTCGTCAAGGAGGCCGAGCTATAGATGCTGACCTTGTCGCGGCCTTCCCTGGCCAGCGCGCCGATGACCGCGCCCAGCAGGAGGCCGGGATGATAATGGGCCGGGATCGACTCGCGATTGGAAGCCATCATGGTATCGGCGCTCTCCCAGAGCCCGTCCAGGTCCAGCCCCAGCAGCGCCGCCGGCACCAGGCCGAAGTAACTCAGCGCGCTGTAACGCCCGCCGATATCGGCCGGATTGAGAAAGATATCGCGGACGCCGGCGGCATCGGCGGCCTGCTGCAAGCGCGAGCCGGCATCGGTGATGACGATGAAGCGCTCGGCCGCGCCGCCGCTCCGCTCCCAGAAGTAGTGGTCCAGCGCCAGGGTCTCGATGGTGCCGCCCGATTTGCTGGCGACGACGAAGAGACTGTCGTCGAGCGAAATCTCCGCCTCGACCTGTCGGATGCGCGCCGGATCGGTGCTGTCGAGCGTGATCAGGCTCGGGAAGCCCGCTTGCGGCCCAAAGGTCTCGGCCAGCACTTCCGGCGCCAGCGAACTGCCGCCCATGCCCAGCAGCACCACATGCTTGAGTCCGCTGCCGCGGACGCTTTCCCGCAGGGCGCGCAGGCGCTGGCGGTCGATCGTCCGGTCGGTATCGAGCCAGCCCAGCCGCGCGGCGATCTTCTCCATGGTGGGACCGTGGTTCTTCCACAGGCTGCCGTCCTTGTTCCAAAGCCGCTGATTGGCGAAGTCCGCCTCCAGTCGCGCCACCGCCCTGTCCACCGCGCCGTGATAAATGCCCAGCGCCAGTTTGCTGCGCTCCATGATGCCGCTGCGCAGCAGGGTGCGCTTGGCCGCCACTTGCGAGATCAAGGTTTCGAAGGCTTCGATGAAGGCGTCCACGCCATCGTCTTGCAAGCGCGCGGTCACCTGTCCCAAGTCGATCCCGACCTCGGCCAGGCGATCCATGACCTCGTCCGGCGGCAGAAAATTGCCCGCCTCCCGCGTCAGCGTTTCGGCGGCCGCGCCGTGGTCCTTGAAAGCCGCCAAAGTCGCCGGCGGCAGGGTGTTGACCGTATGCGCGCCGATCAGGTTGTCGACGTACATGGTATCGGGATAGGCCGGGTTCTTGGCGCCCGTCGAAGCCCAGAGCGGACGCTGGACCTGCGCCCCGGCCGCCCGCAAATCGGCGAAGCGCTCGCCGTCGAAGATGCGCTGGAAGGAGCGATAGGCCCTTTTGGCGCTGGCGATGGCGGTCTGCCCCAGCAATTTGCTGTTGGAGGCGATGCGCGCCGTATCCCCGCGCAGTTGCGCCGCGCGGATGTTGTTTTCCAGGATGTGATCGACCATGACGTCAATGCGGCTAAGGAAGAAGCTGGCGACCGAGGCCACGCGCGCGACGTCCTCGCCGGCCCCCAGGCGCCGCTCCAGACCGCGGATGAAGGCTTCGGCCACCGCTTCGTAATTCTCGACCGCGAAGATCAGCGTGACATTGACATTGATGCCGGCGGCGATGGCCGCTTCGATGGCCGGCAGGCCCTCGGGCGTGGCCGGAATCTTGATCATCAGGTTGGGGCGGTCGACGGTTTGGAAGAGGCGCGCCGCTTCGTCGATCGTGCCCTGGGTATCGCGCGCCAGCAGCGGCGACACTTCCAGGCTGACATAACCATCGCCGCCCTTGCTGCGCTCATAGATCGGGCGGAAGAGGTCGGTGGCGTTCTGGATATCTTCGATAGCCAGCGCTTCATAGATATCCGCCGCTTCCAAATCGAGCATGGTCAGGATGGCTTCGTCATAGGTATCGGAATCGCCGATGGCCTTTTGGAATATCGACGGATTCGAGGTGACGCCCAGCACGCCTTCTTCGTCGATGCGCCGCTGCAAGTCGCCGTCTTCCAGGTCCTGGCGATGGATATAATCCAGCCAGGCGCTTTGCCCGTGCCTCTGTATGTCCAGCAGGGGATTGCTCATGATCCTCGTGCCTCCCTCCCAGCGAAAGTTTCGACATTGTAACAGGCCTGCCCGGCGCTCGCTAGGTTGCGCGCCGCGCCAGCAGAGAGGGGAATCCTTTTTTTCACCACAGAGGCACAGAGCGCACAGAGAAAAACCCACAGAGGGATATTTTTCAGGCGTCATGTAGGGGCGAGCCTTGGCTCGCCCGCAAAACCTAGCGGCGGGGATTCACCACAGAGCGCACAGAGGGATATTTTTCAGGCGTCATCAAAGTCGAAACCCGTAGGGGCGAGCCAAGGCTCGCCCGAACTCGCCCTCTGTGTCCTCTGCGCCTCTGTGGTGAATCCCTGTCCTGTCATCGGCGGGCGACCAGGTTGACTCTGTTGAAAAACAGGAGAGTAGTTGGTGAGTTATTGGAATCTGTTGAATAG
>WTGF01000041.1 GCA_011525385.1 Chloroflexota bacterium
TAGCATGAAATGGGGTTCACGTCATTTCTATTTCCACCGACTTCGATACACTACCCTGATGCTGAAAACTTGCTTTTTTTTTTCGGCGCGATATTCTCCTAGGATAAGGTGGTCTCGGAGCCGAGGAGGCCTCTATGCCAAATGCGTAAGGCGAGATTCTTAATGTAGGGCAGGATTGTTTGAGGAGAATAGAGAAATGAAAAGGTTCAGACTACTGTTGGTGTTTGTGCTGCTGCTGGCGGCGGCCGGCATTCAAGCGCAAGACGACATGGTCAGCGAATTCGGCACCGGTGAAATCGAGTTGCTGTTTTGGAACGGGCTGACCGGTCCCGATGGCGAGACCATGGTCGGTCTGGTCAAGGCGTTTGCGGAAGAGAATCCCGACGTGTCCGTTCGCATGGAGCGCCTGAATTGGACGCAGCAATACTTCCCGAAATTGCTTGCGGGTCTGGCGGCGGGCAATCCGCCAGATATCTTCCTGATGCATGAGTACGAGATGACGCAATTCAACACCATGGGCGTCCTGCGCGATCTGAGCGACTTGTATTCGAATAATGGCGGTCCGATCCCGATCGACGATGTTTCTCCCGCCATCATTGATTCGCTGACGGACCCCAATGGCAGGATAATGGGCGTGCCGCTGGACTTCCACGGCTACGGCGAATGGCATAACTGCGACTTGTTTGATGCGGCGGGCGTACCCTGCGACACGCTGGCGACCACGCGCGAGGAGTATCTGGATTTGGCGCAGAGGTTGACTCTGGATGCGAATGGCAACAACGCGCAGTCGGACGACTTCGACCCGGACAACATCGTCCAGTGGGGCACCTCGATCTTTTGGTATCGTCCCGGGTTCTTGACAGCTTTGGCGCAGAACAGCATGAGCTGGGCCGATGATATGGGCAACGCGCTGCTGGAAGATCAAGCCATCATCGATACCATGCAATGGTTCCAGGATCTGGAATGTGTGCACCATGTCGCGCCGCCGCCGGCCGGCTTCGATCGTTATCGCGCCTTGTCGATCAATATGGCGATTTTCAACCATGGCAGCTGGGCATGGAACTTCGTGAGCCAAAACGTGGAAAACTGGATGGCATTGCCATACCCGGCCTTGGGTGCAGAGGGCAACAGCGCGGTCTGGGCGAGCGCGCACGTATTCTATCTGCCGATCCAGGCCGAAGGCGATCGGCTGGAAGCATCCAAGCGTTTCCTGGCCTATATGTCCGATGCCGGTTTGGATTGGGCGCACTCGGGTATGCCGCCGGCTCGTATATCGCAGATTGAGAATATGGATCCGGAAGTCTATCCCTCGGCCTCGGTCTTCGGCGCCAATCTCTTGGAAAACGGCGTCTTTGATCGTCAGCATCGCAACTGGCTGGAGATTGAGGCGCAGTACGCTGATGCGATGGCGCGCGCTTTCGAGAGCGAATGCGAAGTCTCGATGGCGGATGTCTTCCCCGAGGCGAACGCGCGTATCCAGCGCATTTTGGATCGCTATCAGTAGGCGACTTACCCTCACCCCGTACCCCTCTCCCATAAAGGGAGAGGGGCTTAAATGGCTCACGATTTTTCCCTTCCTTCAAGTTGCGGGAAGGAGATGAGCCATACAGGGAAAGACAGCGATGTTTAGTAGGATTAGGCTATCGCTGCTTCCGGAGAAACATAGCGCTTCGGGCACTTGGCGCACCTGGAAGTGGTATGTCGGCAATTACGCCTTCATAGTGCCGTTCATGCTGCTATTCGCCATTTTCATCTTGCGACCTATCCTCGCCAGCGTTCAGATGAGTTTCTTCCGTTGGGAGATATTCGGTCCCAAGCCCTTCATCGGTTTCGAAAACTATGACGAACTGCTGAATGACGATCTGTGGTGGGTGGCGCTGCGCAACACGGTCTATTTCGCTTTCCTCACCAGCGCCTTGCTGACGACGGTTCCGATCTTCATTGCCATCGCGCTGAATATGCCCTTTCGCGGGCGGAACGTGTTTCGCACGCTGTTCTTTTTCCCTTATGTGCTCAGCGCGTCAGTCGTTGGCCTGGTGATGAGATGGCTGCTGGGTCAGCAGTTCGGCATCGTCAATCATTTGCTCGGGACCGTCGGAATTGGTCCCATCCCCTTCATAGCCGATTCGGATTTGGTCATTCCCTCATTAAGCGTAATTACGCTATGGTGGGCCTTCGGCTTCCCGATGCTGATCTACCTGGCAGGGCTGAGCAACATTCCCCAGGATATTTATGAAGCGGCCCGAATAGACGGGGCGCGCGGCTGGCAGATGACCCGCTACATCACCATTCCTTTGCTGCGGCCGATCATCCTCTTCGTCGCAGTTACGCAGCTCATATCGCACTTCCAGGTTTTCGCGCAGCCTTATGTGATCACCAACGGCGGTCCCGGGCAAGATTCGTTCACAGTTATTTTTTACATGTTCCGCGCGGCCTGGACTTATTTCCGCATGGGTTTTGGCACCGCCATGGCGGTATTGCTGGCGGTAATCATCATGGCCTTCACCTTGCTGCAGTTCCGCTTTGGCGGGCGCCGTCTGGAATACTAAGGAGCGCTTAGCAGTGCAGGCAGAGGCACATCCTCCGCGACTGACCGACGCCAATACGCAGATTTCGCGCATCGCGCTCTATGTGTTGCTGATTATCCTTGCGATCGCGATACTCTTTCCGTTTTACTGGATGGTCGCGACGTCTTTGAAAACAAATCCGGAAGCCTTCTATTATCCACCGGACTTCTACCCGCCTCAGCCGACGCTGGAACATTACGAAATTATCATGACGCGCGATGACATAAACGTGCCGCGTTGGGGCTGGAACAGCTTGGTCATCGCAGTCGCTACAACCATTGTCACGCTCTTCGTGACCAGCTTGGCGGCTTATGGTTTTGCCCGGCTGGATTTTCCTTTCAAGAACCTGATCTTCATCGTTGTTATATTCACGCTGATGATTCCATCGCAGATCTACATGATCCCCAATTATCTGCTGGTGCGCGACCTGGGCTGGCTGGATACCTATCACGCGGTGATCTGGCCCGCCGCGCCCAATGTCTTCGGCTTGTTCTTGCTGCGCCAGTTTTTCTCCACCTTTCCGCGCGAGCTGGAGGAAGCCGCGACCGTCGACGGGGCAGGCCGTTTGCGCATCTACTGGCAACTGATGATACCGGTCAATCGCAACGCGCTCATTGCACTGGGCATCTTCGTATTCTTGCACTCCTGGAACGATCTGTTCTGGCCCTTGATTGTGCTCAGCCGGGTAGAAAACCGGACGCTGCCAGTTGGCTTGGCGGTTTTGGCGGGGGCCTACGGCGCTGGCGATTCGTTCTCTGAACCCGCTCTGATTATGGCGGCCAGTTCCATGTCGAGCATTCCCGTGCTCATCGTTTATGTTATATTCCAGCGTCGGATCACACAGAGTTTCATGCTCACTGGCATGGGTGGGCGCTGAACAAGGAAAACTTACAGGATGCTAAATCCGATACCCGAAGTCATGACTGTGCCCAAGTTCGAGGGCGGCGGCATCATCAGTTTCCACGAGAAAGACGTGCCCGTTCCGGGCGCGGGCCAACTGCTGCTGCAAGTGGGCGCCAACGCGCTCTGCGGCTCGGAGCGCGGCCAGTTCTACGAGGGCAGCAAGGTGACGCCCGGGCATGAAGGCGCCGGCGTTGTCGCTGCGGCCGGACCGGGTACGACGACGCCGGTGGGGACTCCGGGCGCGGTCTTCTTGATGGACTTCTGCGGCGAGTGTCGCAGTTGCGCGCTGGGCTTCACCAATCAGTGCCTGGCCAAACGCGCTGACTACGGCTTTAACGTCGATGGCGGCTTCGGCGTTTACGAACTGGTCAACGAGAATGTCTTCTTCCCTGTCGATAGTGACATGACGCCGACGGAGGCGACGCTGCTGCTGGATATCATGGGCACCAACGGGCATGGCGTGCGGCGGGCGCAGTTGGTACGGAAAGATATTGAGTCGGCAGTGGTGACCGGGGCGGGTCCAATTGGGCTGGGCATGTTGGCCATGCTCAAGATCATGCTGGGCTTTGAGTTGCCGGTGGTGATCACGGATGTCATCCCCTATCGGTTGGATTTGGCGGAGCGGATGGGCGGCGCCCCGGTCAATGTGGCGGAAGAGTCTTTGACTGAGGGTTTGAAGCGTCACGGGCTGTCGGAGGTTGACGCGGGTTTCGATACCAGCGGGGTCGGCAGCGCGCGGCGCGCCGCCCTGGATAGTCTCTCGCAGCGCGGCGTCCTCGTCTGCATCGGTCATGGGCAGGGGCTGGACCTGACGATTTCGCCGGATTTAATTGGGCCGGAGCGAGGAGTCATCGGCAGCGAATACTTCTGCTACAACGAGTTGCCCGACAACCTGGCATATCTGCGCGACCACAAAGATTATTTGCTGCAAATCATCACCCATCGCCTGCCGGTCAGCGATATTCAATACGCCTTTGAACTATTCTTCGAGGGTAATACCGGCAAGGTCATCATCGAACAATGACGAAAAACGGACGTATCAAGGTCGCGTTGGTGGGCGCGGGCGGTTGGGGTTATCAGCACGCGCGCGTCTTCGCGGCGCGGGACGATGTGGATCTCTGCGCTGTCGCCGGGCGAACTAAAGAACGAACCAAAGCGCGAGCCGAACAATTCGGCATGCGCTATTACCTCGATATTCAGGGGATGCTGGAGGCTGAAAAGCCTGATCTGGTAAGCCTGTCCTTGCCCAACATGGGGCATTACGAACCGACCCTGCAAGTGATACGCGCGGGTTATCCGCTCTTGGTTGAAAAACCGCTTGTATTCGACATGAAAGAAGCGAAGACCTTGCTGCGTGAAGCGGAAAAGCGGGCTCTCTTTTTCGCCATCAACTTCAATCACCGCTATGCCAAGCCGGTGCAAATGGCGAAAGCGGCCATTGACGATGGGCGATTGGGCCAGTTGGTTTTCACCACTTGGCGCTTCGGGGGCGAGGGCAAAGGCGGGCATCCCCACGCCAACCTGATCGAAACGCAGTGCCACGGATTCGACCTGCTGGAGTATCTCTGCGGTCCGATCGCGTCGGTGGGGGCGCAGATGACGGATATCACGGGGGTGGGTTTCAGCACGATGGCCTTGTCGCTGAAGTTCGTCAATGGCGCTGTCGGAAGCCTGCTCGGGTCCTACGATTCTTCGTACGCCTACCCGGGCACGCATCGGGTGGAGGTCAACGGTACCGAGGGGCGCATTGTGATCGACGACACCGTGAGGCGCTACACGTTTCATCAAGTCGGCAACGAGACTGGCGAAATATGGGAAGCGGGTTATTTCAACGATCATCAGCGCGAATTCCACCGCACCTTTGACGACCATCTCGAGCACATGCTTGACTGTTTCATGCGGGGTGAAGAGCCGCCGATACACGCCAGCGCCGGCTATCGCGCATTGGCGCTGGCCTACGCCGCAATCGAGTCTTTTGAGACCGGTCGCCATGTCAACGTCTGCGACGCGCGCTGACAGAACGACATAGCGTACATGGGCAAGCTGAGCTCCGCTATGCCGGTAGACCCTATTGTTACTCTGACAACTTGGATAATAGATTGACGCCCGCTTAAACCGGCGTCGCTAAAATAGGGATGTTCTGTTGCGAAACCGCGAGATTCCGCGTCATCGGAATTTAAGATTTGTATGGTAAGCTGACATCATAATCGTCTCAAGTAGAAATGGACAGGTACGGACCATGTTGAGAACCTTTTCGGCTTTGCTCGCGCTATGCCTCCTCGCCTTACCCATTGCGGCGCAATCACAGGACGCTTACCTGGTCTTGGAGCACAGTGGCGGCGTGGTGACCGCGTCCTGGAATCCGGCGGAAACCCAAATCTTGACGGGGGCGCAGAACGGCCTGGCGCAGGTATGGTCGGCGGAAGATGGCGAATTGCTACAGTCGATTGACCATGAGGGCAATCCTCTTACTCAGGCCTTATGGAGCGAAGATGGCCGGTCCATATTGTCCGCGGACGAAAGCGGATTAGTCATTAAAAGCCGGGCGGAAGACGGCGAAGGAATCTATGAGTGGCGAATCGACGGCATGCCGATTCAACTTGCCCTTGACGCCGATGGAGCGCGGGCCTTTGTCTTTACAGCAGCCGGCAAGGGTTCGATTCTGTCTTTGATCGACGGCGGTATTACCGCAATGGTCGAACGATCCGGCGCGATCGTGGGCGCGGGTTGGAGCGCCGACGGATCGCAGGTGCGCGCCTGGTCGGAAGACGGTCGCATTGTGGTCTGGGACGCGACATCTGGAGAAAACGCAGCGACTTATTCGCTGCCTCACCGCGCCTTGCTCCAGGGATTGCAATGGAACAACGACGATTCGCGGCTGCTGGGCTGGTTCGCCGATGGGACGGTTGCCGTCTATGAGACCGATGGGGCGAGCATCAATGGCCGTTCCTTAGCGGGGGTTCGTCACCGGAGTTTCGCACAGCGGGCGATTTGGTCGGGCGACGAAACGCGGGTGATGTCCTGGGCGGCTGATGATACCGTGCATGTCTGGAGCGTCGCCGACTCGCGGTCACAATTGGTCCTGCGTCACGAAGACTGGGTGGTCGGCGCCAGATGGGACCCGGAAGAGGCGCGGGTGCTTTCCTGGTCGCATATCTATCTCTATTTGTGGGAAGGCGAAACACTCCAAAATCGCTTCCGGCACGGGAATCTGGTGCGTGGAGCCGTCTGGAACGAGGCCGCTACGCAGATTCTGTCCTGGTCCTGGGACGGGACCGCGCGCGTCTGGTCGCCATGACGATACGCGCCGCGAGTCAAGGAATGGCCAAGGATAAACCGGCGATCACGATCAAGGGCGTGCAGGTGCCGATCAGGGCGCCCAGGACGATCTGCCAGGCCGTATGACGCCTGAGCGTCAAACGCGCAAGTATCACCAAAAGCAGGACCGGAATAAAGATCAAACTCTTGTTGAAACCGTAGACGATCGTGGTGGCGGAGATGATGCTGGTCATCGCCATCGCATGCAGGCTGATGTGACTGAAGAATGTGCCGATCAACATGATCGTCAGCTCGACAATGGTCACCAGCGCGACCACAACCAATACCGGATTGGTGCCGAATTGCAAGTAAACCAATTCAGTCAACAAGCATCCGACAATAGCGATTGAATAGGGAATATATCGCTCGTGGCTGTGGCGCATGTGCATATCGCTGATGCGACCGGTTTTGACCATGTAGGCGACGAAAGCCATTGGCAGAATGCAGATTGTCAGCGCGAAGAGGCTCGCGAAGAACATTCCCTCGAAGGGGCTGCCGCTGAATTGCAGCGCGACCAGCAAGATCCAAATCGCCCAGACGACCGGCGGGCTAATGAATAGCGAGATGAAATGCGCCCACAGCTTGTCCCCGGCCTCAACTTGATGACGCAGGGCGGCGGGCATCGGTATGCGAATGTCTATCGCTTTTCCCCTTTAGCCATTGCGTAAAACGATTATAACAGGCAATTGACGTGTTGAACGGTCAATTCATCAAGATCGCTTTAGGGCAAAGTTGTAAGGGCAGAGCCTGCGCCTATCGTCGAGCGGTCCCCTCCAGCAGTTCAAGCAAGCCCGCGGGATACAGAGCCGCGGGGGTCTCGCCGCGAAACAGTTCCAGGGACATCCAAGCAGCTTCATAAAGGATTTCGCCCTTGTTTAGACCTCGAACAGTAAAGTCGTCGTCATCGAATCGTTCCTCGGCGAAGCGGCCCTGGTAGATGAGCGCGATTTCATGACCGGCCACGCCCTCGTACTCAAATATGTTCTCCAGCGCGCCGAGGTACTTCAGGTCGCTTACTTCGGCATTGATCTCTTCGCGGAGCTCGCGGACGACTGCTTGGCAGCCGCGTTCGCCGAATTCTATCCTGCCGCCAATCGGTCGATAAAAGATCCTGCGCTCATGCGAATCGTAGCCCTGCGCGAGGAAAATCTTGTTGTCGCGAAAGAAGACGCACAGCGCCAGGGGGCGTATGCGACGCTTTTTCTTCTTTTTCTTCGCCATAGTATATTGTCGAGATTCGGAAACCGCTTCATTCCATCTCAAAGCGCGTGCCCAGCGCCTTGGGTGGATCGGAGCGCAAGAAGGCGCGCATGCGATGTTGCACGGCGCGCGGCATGTATTGGAGCAAGCGCTCGGTGAAGCCCCCGCTGACAATGAGCAAGGTGAGGATCATCAACAGCCAGGGCAAGGTGTTCAGCAACACGAAGGGGAAGTTGATCTCTTGACCGAAGATGAAGAGGCCATTGGTCTGGATATTGGATGATACCGCGCGCAGCGCCGCGAAGAGCCAGGCGCCCAGGACGACGCGGAAGGGATGCCAGCCCCCGAAGATGACAATCGCCAGGGCGATCCAGCCGTCGCCTTGCATGGCGGGCGGGCTGGACCAGCCGGGCTTGACGTTGAGCGAATAGGCTACCCCGGCCAGACCAACCAGCGCGCCGCCCAGGAATGTATACCAATAACGCAGTCGCTGCACCTTGGCGCCGCGGGCATAAGCCGCTTCGGGACGCTCGCCGATGGCGCGCAGAGACAGACCGCCCTTGGTCCGAAAGAGCCAGAACCAGATGACAAACATCAAGATATAGCTGAAATAGACCAGCACATTCTGTTGGAAGAAGATTGGTCCCAGAATGGGCAGATCACCCAAAACCGGCAGGGCGTATCGCGTGATCTGCGGACCCGGGATGCGGGTGAAATCCGCGCCTAGAAAACGCGCCAGGTCGGCGGCCAGGAGTGTCAATACGAAGCCGACAGCGACTTGGTCGCGCCGCAGCTTGATACTGGAAAAGCCGATGAGGATGGCGATCAAGGCGCCAACGAGCATGGCGACGACGATCCCGAGCGCGATCTGCATGGGCACATCAAGCACGCCGGCTTCCTGGGCAGTCCAGGCGGCAGCGAATCCGAGCACTGCCGCCAGCGTCAGGCTGCCATCCAGGGAGAGATTGACCACGCCGGCGCGTTCGGTGATGGTCTCGCCCAGACTGGCGATGACCAGCGGGGTCGCGGTGCCGATAATGCTGCCCAGTGTGTTGAGTAATTCTTCGTTCATTTGATCTAACCCCACCCCCAGCCCCTCCCCAAAGCATCCGAAGTAGAGGGGGACTATAGCGGCAGATTACTCAGTTGGACTGTTTTCGTTCATCTCAATATCTTCTGCGTCAACCGCCAGTTGCGGGAAAAAGATTTCTCGCACGCCTTGGAACAGGATGACAAATAAGACCAGCATGCCCTGGAGCACACCCGCCAGCGACGAATCGAGCTTAAGCGAGGGCGCGATCTGCAAGCGCGTGCTGCCGGTCAGAATCGCCGCGAAGGCGAAAGTGATCAGCGGCACCCAGAGCAGGCGAATGCTCAATAGCAGGACCACCAGCAGCCCGAGAAAACCGATGCCCCCTGAAGCTAGCGGTCGCAAATTGTCAAAGGTGAAGAGGACGCGATAAGATCCGGCGATGCCGGCCAGCGCGCCGCAAACTAAAAAGGCGCTCATCGATGCCCGTTCGGTGGCGACGCCGAGCAAGAGCGCCGAGCGCATATTTTTGCCCACCGCCTTGAGATTGAGCCCCCAACGCGTGGCGTTGAGCATGATCATGACGACCACAAAAGCCGCGAAGACCAGAAAGATCATGAAGATGTTGACCGGGAAACTCTTGGAAAATTCCGGCAGCAGCGCCGGCACAGGAAAGGGTTCCGTGCCCTGCGCCGAGCCGCCGATGCGCGGCTGCCAGGGACCGGAGATCATATATATGGAGATCACGTTGACCAGGGCGTTGAGCGCCACGCCGCCGAAGATCTCATTGACGCCGAGGCGGATCTTGAGCAGGCCGACAATAAAGGCCCAGAACATGCCGCCCAAGGCCGAGAGCGCGATCAATACCAGGTTGAGCAGGGGGGACATGCTTGCGTCCCACAGGAGCGTTTGCGCGCCCCAACTGGCGAAGAGCGCCCCCATCATCATTTGCCCCTCGACGCCGATATTCCACAAGCCGGCGCGGAAGGTGACGACCAAGCCGATGCTGACCAGAGTCAAGGGAATCCAGAAGTTGACCACGCCGCCCAGCTTGCGCGAGTCCTTGAAAGCGCCTTTCCAGAGTGCGTCGACGACCTCCAGCGGGTCGCGCCCCACAGCGGTGACGAGTACAGCGGCGACAGCCAGCGAGATGGCAACCGGGATGAGCAGGAAGGCGATTTGGGTTGCGAGGGATTTGGTATCTTTCATGCTTCTGCCTTGAATAGACCGCAATTCCTCAAATGTTTATTCGCGCTATAGGAATATCCACACTATCCTACCATCATTTCAATGTAATCCTGACACGATGCCAGGCGTTGTTGACATAACCCTTGAAATTCCAGGTGCTGGCGATGGTTTCCGGCTGACTGTTCGCCGCGGTGTCCCAGGCGCGCACGACGAGTTCATGCGTGCCCGAGGGCAAATCAAACTCGCTGCGCCAAAGCTGCCAGGTCCAGAGTTGCGGCTCGTTAAGGAACTCGGCGCGCTGCCAGGTCTCGCCGCCGTCAGCCGAGACGCTGACCCAGTGGATTTCGTGCTCGCCGTCGCTCATGGCGTAGCCTTCGACGGCGATCTTCCCGGCCGCCATCAAGCTGCGATCTTCCGGCTGCACAATCACCGAATTGACCGGCAGCTTGGTCAATTGCATGCCGTCATCATAGTTGACGTTGTATAGGTTGACGCTGGGCGGGAAGAGCTTGTAGCCGACTTGCTGGAAGTAATTGTCGAAGGGACTTTCTAGTACGCTGATGCCGCAAAGCCACTTGACGCTGCGCGCGCCGATGTAGCCCGGCACGATCAGGCGCAAGGGGCTGCCATGCGCCAGCGGCAGGTCTTGACCATTCATCTCGTAAGCGAGCAGGACTTCACAAGCCAGCGCTTTGTCAAGCGGGATCGAACTGCCATAGGGCGAGCGTTCGCCGTCGCTCGTGATGCCGTCCAAACCCAGGAAACCGATATGCGCCGCATTGTCGTTGGCGATGCCGGCCGCCTTGAGAATATCGCCCAGACGAAGTCCCGTCCAGGTAGCCGTGCCGATGGCTTCGATGCCCCAGGCGAGTTGATCGTCGATGGGTTTGTAATCAACCAGTTCTTTGCGCCTGTTGCCGGCGCATTGCAAGGTTGCGGTCAAGGTCTGGCGCTCGAAGTCGCTCTTGATTTCCTCCAGTGTCAGCGAAAGCTCGCGGGTGACCAAGCCATTGACCACCAATCGATAGTTGCTCAGGTCGACGGCGGGAATGCTGGCGTGATTCCGCACGAAGAAGAGCTCGGTTGGCGTGACGAATTCCTTGGCCAGTTGATTCAGTGGCGGGCCGGCGTTGAGGATATCGTCATAGGTTTTGGTCTCGTCGTGTTTTTCGCTCAGTGGCATAATGCCAATTCCTTTTCGGTCGGCGCGCGGTCGGCGGGTGCCGCCCTTTGAGTTCAGGCGTGTTGAAATTCTCCGCCGATCAGATGCCCGAGCTCGTCGATGCTGGTTTGGCCCACGTCCGGCACCTGATAGACGCGCCCGGCGTAAAAGACGAAGATGCGGTCGCTGTAGGTGACCAACTCTTCCAGGTCAGAAGAATTAAAGATAATCGCAGTACCCGATTGACAGCGTTGCAATAGCTGGGTCCAGATCCAGCGTGCGGAATCGACATCAAGGCCGCGCGTGGGCTGTTCCAGGATCAGCAGTTGCGGTTCATCGGGAAGCAGCCCCATCAGCACGCGTTGCTGATTGCCGCCGGATAGTTGCTCGACATTATCGGCGGCGCGGCCCTTGACTCGGTACTGGTCTATGCGGGACACAGTGCGCTTGCCCATAGCTTTCCAGTCGATACGCATATGGTCATCCGCGACCAGCGCCGTGTGTTCGGTCAAGGTCAAGCCGGCGATCAACCCTTCTTCCAGCCTGCCTGCCGCCCCAAAGACGCAGCCGCGGTGGAATAACTGACGATAACTTGCGCCGACGATGTCCTCGCCGTTCAGTCGCAGGTTGCCGCCGGTGATCCGTCCCAGGCGAGCGCAGGCGCGCATGAACAGTTCCTGGCCGCTGCCATCAAGGCCGGCCAGGCCGATAACCTCACCCGCGCGCACGCTCATGGTAATCGGCTGCATATCCAGGCGCAGGTCGTGTACAAGCAGTTGCTCTACTTCGAGAATGGGCGCCCCCAGTCTATAGCGCTCCCGGCTCTGGGCTTCCAATTCCTCTCCGAACATCATCGTCACCAAATGCTGTTTGGTCTCGGCGATGACGGCGCCGGTCAAATTGTCATCGGCGATCGGCATTTCCATATCGCCGACCAGGACGCCGGCGCGCAAGACCATGACCTCATCGCAGAGTTCAATGACGTCTTCCAGCTTGTGCGATACCAGCAAGATGATCATGCCTTCGTCGCGCGCAAGTTTTCTCAGCGCGTCAAAGAGAATGATCTTTTGCTCAGCCGAGATGCCGGTGGTTGGTTCGTCCAGGATCAGCGTTTGCACGCCCAGCGCCAGCAGCCGGACAATCTCCAATTGCTGCCTTTGGGCGATGAGCAGATTGTCGATCAATTGATGGGGATCGAGCTCAAAACCGAAGCGAGCGGATAGATCATCCAGGGTTGCTTCGGCTTGGGCGCGCCCCAACGAGATGCCTTCCGCGCCGCCATAGATGAAGTTTTCCAGGACTGTGAAGGCGCCTACATCAAGTGGATCCTGCTGCAGCATACCGATGCCGTTGGCGATTGCGGCCGTGGGACCCGTGTAATCGATGACCCCGCCGTCAATCAGGATTTCGCCTTGGTCCGCCGGTTGAAAACCGGAAAGGATTTTCATCAGCGTTGATTTGCCGGCCCCGTTTTCACCCAGGATGCCGACTATCCTGCCTTCATGGAAGGTAACACTAATGTCCTGGTTGGCGTGGACTGGGCCGAAGCGCTTGTGGATGTTTCGCAATTCGATTTGCATGGCGGATGCGATTAATGCGTCGGGTGTGGCGAACAGTAACTTATTGTAGCGCAGTCCACCATTTTCACCAATCAGGCCTGACGCCGATGTTCGTCAGCGCGGGATGACTTGCAGGGCGATCATGTGTTCGTCGCTTCGTGTGCCATTGTCGCGGGAGGCAATCGCCTTAATGGTATGCCAGCCCAAGCCTTGGGCGAACCAATTCATGGTGACGCGGTATTCCTGCTTGACGCCATCTGTCGTTTCGCTGCTCTTGACAAATAGCTCGTCCACGTAGAGTTCTATGCGGCGGATGCCCAGCGACTGGTCAACAGCCAAAATGTCTATATCAAACTCCGTGCCTTCAATGACCTGTTGCTGGTTTGGCGGCGCAAGGATTTCTACGCGCGGCAGATCGGGTGTGGGAAAAGGCGTTGGAGTTGGTCTGTCGAGGTTGCATGCCGGCAGGCAACCGAGGCAGAGCAGGAGCATGAGTCGCTTACACATCAGCGATTGGATTACGTGCATGTTTAGTAATAGACCATTGGCGAGGTAGATGCCTGTCGAATTAATATCGACGCGCGTATGAAATCATGAACAGTTGGTATCGCGCGCGCCGTCGAAAACTTGCTGTTGCGCTCCGGTTCAATTATGGGGACAGCAAGGTTTCTTGGCAAGCGCATATGCCGCGTGTGCGGCGCATGCGCAAGCGGAGTTGACTTAAGGGATGCGTTCAGGCGCCCGGCGCGGATTTAGCTTTCGCCGTCTCTTCCTTTTTCGGCAACATCGCCAGCAACTCATTGACGAAAGCTCCTGCACAGGGTCGAATCTCGTCGACTGACAGGCCGTCCGACTGCGGGTTGACGCGCCAACGCAGGGCTTGATTGACAAGCCGCGTCCACTTCGGAAAGGCCCGCGCCGCCCAGGCGGCCGCTTTGACCTTTGATGTCGGCTGCCCGTGCAACACGGTGTACAGACCCCGGGCGGTGGTCAAAACGATGTAGGACAAATTGGATTTACTATTGGCGGACTTGACGCTATGTCGGTATGCCTCGATATGGGATTGAACCGCTTCAATGTAATGAGTTGGCTCAATTGGATCTATCAGGCTGGCGATGTCGGGGCCTCTCAATGCGATACCCGTCTCTCTCAGCATATACCAACTGATTAACCAGTCATATCCGGCCTGAAGCTGATGGAAGGGCTCGCCCGGGCTGATGATGGCGATAAGGCTCTGTCGCTCGCGAAACGTCCGCAGCGCGTCAAGCGAAACGTAAGCCAGTTCTAATCTATCGTCCCATTCGGGATAGCTGAGAATGACTTGCTGGTGCAATTCGTTAAGTGATTGAAAGCTAGTGTCATCGAGACCTTGATCTGTGACCACGACCAGATCGAGATCGCTAATTTCCGCGTCAAAATCCCCGGTGACCAGTGAGCCGTACAGATAGACGCCGACCAAGTTTTTTTGCAGGACGCCGCTGACGTCAGCAACGAGGCTGTTCAGTACCTGGGCAACTTGTGGATTCTCCGTGATTTGAACCAAGCAAGGTATCGACATTTCCTGATAGATCACCTTTACATTAGCCGGTCGCGCGTCCCGCACGATTGCAAACGACAGGCGGATTCGGCTTATCATTTGTGCGCCAATTGGCGAAGTTTCGGCTACACTATAGCCTATTGAAAAGCGAAATGAAAGCACACCAGAATGAGGATTGCGCGTGTTGAGACCTATGTTGCCGAACAAAAGTTGGAGACGCCTTTTTTCTTCTCACAGTTTGGTTTCGACAGGCGTCAAATTTGCCTTGTCAAAGTGACCGCCGATGATGGCAGTTATGGATGGGGCGAGGGTTATGGACCGGCAGGCGTCGTTCAAGCGGGGGTGGACTTCTTGGCGCCGCTGGTCATTGACGAAGATGCATTGGGGGTCGAGGCGATATGGAACAAGATGCATTTGCGCTCGTTGGATTATGCGCGGCGGGGTGTGCTGGTGGCGTCGATGAGCGCGATCGACATCGCCATCTGGGATTTGCGCGGCAAGCTGCTCGGGCAGCCCGTTTCCGTTCTCTTGGGGGGCAGGCGCCGGGAGAAGGTGAAGGTCTATGCCACCGGCATGTATTTCGTCGAAAGCGATGATCTGGTCGGCAAACTGGTGGATGAAGCTAAGAGCTATGTTGCCGAGGGATTCAAAGCGCTCAAGATGAAAGTCGGCCTGGGCGTCGAGACGGACCTGCGGCACGCGCGCGCGGTGCGTCAGGCCATTGGCGGGGAGGTTGAACTGATGGTGGACGCCAATCACGCCTATTCACGGAGCGAGGCCCGGTCTTTCGCCCGGCAGATCGAAGAACTGGATATCACTTTTTTCGAGGAGCCGGTTTCGCCGGAAGATTACGAGGGATACCGTGAGTTGCGTGAGCGCACGACGATTCCCATCGCAGGCGGCGAGTGCGAGTATCTGCTGGCGGGATTTCGTCATCTGTTGAGCAATCAATGCGTCGATATCGCGCAGCCTGACATCTGCGGGGCGGGCGGACTGACCGAGACCAAGCGCATTGCAACACTGGCCCGGGCTTTTCAAACCAATGTGCTGCCGCACAGTTGGGGCACGGGCATCGCTTTTGCGGCGGGCTTGCACTTGGTCAGTACGCTGGATCCGGTGCCGGGTCGCTTGCGCATGCCGGATATGATGCTGGAGATGGATCGCTCGGAAAACGCGCTGCGCGACAATCTCACCAGCCCTCAATTCCAGGTGGAAGGCGGCTATGTTGCTGTCCCGAGCGCGCCGGGACTGGGCGTTGACGTGGATCCCGATCAGTTGGCGCGCTTCACGGCCAGCGATTAGACCATGAAAGCAATCAAACTGCTAGAGATTGTAGCCGCGACGGACCGCATAGGGGATTATGCCCTGCGCAGTCCGCTGCTGCGCTTGCCCGTCGAGGACGCGCCGGCGAAGATCTATCTCAAACTGGAGAACCTGCAGCCGATCGGTTCATTTAAGCTGCGCGGCGCGGGTAACGCAATGGCGCTGGCGACGCCCGAGCAACTCAAGCGCGGCGTCGTGACGGCCAGCGCGGGCAACATGGCGCAGGGCGTGGCCTGGCACGCGCGGCGGCTGGGTATCCCTTGTCATGCGGTGGTGCCGGATCACGCGCCGGAAACCAAGCTGGACGCCATCCGGCGCCTGGGCGGCGAGATCGTCAAGACGCCCTTCGAGGAATGGTGGGGCATCATCCTCAGCGGACGCTACGAGGCGCTGCCCGGGCTGTTCATTCATCCGGTGCGGGATCGCGCTGTCATCGCCGGCAACGGCACCATTGGCCTGGAGATCCTGGAGGATCTGCCCGATGTCGATACGGTGATCATCCCCTATGGCGGCGGCGGGCTGAGCAGCGGGATCGCCTCGGCGCTGCGCGCGCTCAAGCCCAAGACGCGCGTCTACGCCGTCGAAGTCGAGACGGCGGCGCCGCTGGCGGCATCGCTGGCTGCCGGGCGGCCGGTCGCGGTGGACTATCAAGCGAGCTTCGTCGATGGCATCGGCGGGGCGAGCGTGCTGCCCGAGATCTGGGAGATGGTCAGCGATTTGCTGGATGGCTCGCTGGTCGTGTCGCTGGACGAGGTGCGGGCGGCGATTCGGCTGCTGGCGGCGCGTCAGCGGGTGATTGCCGAGGGCGCGGGCGCGGCCTCTGTGGCGGCGGCGCTGGCGGGCCGGGCGGGCGCTGGGGCGGTCGTCTGCCTGGTATCGGGCGGGAATATCGATCATGCGGTCCTGGCGGGGATATTGAGCAATTAGCCCCCCATCCCCCGGCCC
>WTGF01000128.1 GCA_011525385.1 Chloroflexota bacterium
CCCTTTATGGGAGAGGGGCTTGGGGTGAGGGTCTAGGCAGTTCTTCAACAGACTCCAATGGGTCGCCCCTACGACTCACCTTGATGGTGTGGTCCAGCCGCGGGGTCAACCGTAGAATACCTCGCATGCCCGCCATTCGGCCATCGTCTTGCTGAATTGAGTACATAGGAGTTGCAGATGCACGAATTTTTTCGCCACCGCCGCGAGATTTGGGCATAACCTAGTGCATTTCCCCGACTCTGAAGGCAAATTGCGTGTCGCAGCTGACGCATATCCCCCATGCTCATGCAATAGAGAAGACCGGCTATTTTGTGAGGGCGCGACATTCCTAAAACTTCTTCGCCGGTTACGCGCCAAGCGGATTTTAACGCAAAAATTACATCAGTTTCGTTTGCTTTCAAGTAATTCTAATACATACGCGCTGATCCACCCCACAGCCGCAACCAAATCCTCCAGCGCGACCGTCTCCTCGGTGGTATGCGCGTTTTCCAGCACGACGCCGATCAAAGCCAGGCAGCGGGTGTTCAAACTGAGCAGCATATCATCGCTGCGCGAGACGTAGCCGTAATTGAGCTTGACCGTGCCGGGCCGCGCTTGATTGACCTCCTCCGCCAGGTCCGTCGCCAGCGCCTGATAATCGAGCGGGACGACCGAGCCGCGTCCATAACCGGAAACAAAAGCATGGGACGCGCCGATGCCGGGCGCATGACCGGTCGACTCATCGACATTGTGGGCGTCGATATTGATGAAACCCAGGCGCGGCGCCGGCAGGGCATGGGCCAGTCGCGACGCGCCCTGCCCGAAGAGACCGTCGGGCGGTCCTTCTTCTTGGTCGGTGAATGCGAAAATGACCTTGTGGCCTCGCGCGGCAAGCTGATCGGAGAAGGCGCTCAGCGCCCGCGCCGAGAGCAGCCCAATAAGGACGCCTGTGGCGTTATCCAGTCCCGTGCCGATGATTCGTCCCTCGACGAGGCGCGGTTCCGCAGCCATCAAGACCGTGTCGCCCCATGCCAGTGAGCCGCTTTCGACATCGAAGCGGATCTGCCGCTGGCCATCGACCTCGTTGAATTGCAATTCTCCCTCGGCGGCGGTCTCTATGCGCCCGGCCAGGTAACGGAGGGCGATGGCGCGGCAGCGATACTGCGGATGCGGAACCCGTATCGCGCAGAGCGGATACAGCGTAGCATCAGCCAGATTCAAGACGCGAAAGGAGGGACGGTCCATGTGCGCTGTGATGAGCAAATCGGCTGCCGCGGATGCCGCGCCGACTTCAATTGCCAGAGCCCCCGTCGCTCGGATGCGCGGGTCCGCCGAAAGCGACAATCCCGATTCAGCAGCGATAGCGCCGATGATATCGCCGACCGCGCCGGGCAGGGAGGCGCCGCTGTTGGGCGCGGGGGCCGCCAGGAGACGCCTCAAATAGCCGTATATCGCATCGGCGGAATAGACCGGATCCTTGCTTATCCGAGTTATCAAGTTGTCGACGGTCATTGCAGCACCAGTCAGGACCCCGAGAGCGCCTTGACGAACATCGCGTGTACGCCATCGGTATCCAGCGCCTGAACAACGTGGACATTGGGCGCGTTTCCGCTCATGTGGTTGTAATCAATGACCGTTTGCCCGCGCGTATGCTGGCCGTTCAATTCGACGGTGACGAAGCACTTTTGACTCTGTCGTATTAATTCCGGTTGCAGGGTGACGGCCATCGCCAATGGATCCGGCAGCAAGTAAGCCGGTCGACTGTAAGTATGCTGCAGGCGCTGGGCCGTTTTGCCGGAGATCTTGTCGAAGAAGCGCCCGTTGACCGTGTCGATGGCGCAAAGCGCGTTGAACTTGTCCCAGGTAAATCCATGCGCCAGCGTCGTCTCCCAACTGAGCATGGTGGCGTCGTCGAAGGCGGCCAGCGTGATGAAAGCCGCTTCGGGATCTGTGTAGATATTGTATTCGGCGGTCAGGTTGGGCGTATTGCCATGGGCCGCGATCGTGCCGCCCATGAAGACAAATTGCTTGATGCGTGCCGGAAACTCCGGATCGAGGCGGATAGCGGCGGCCAGGTTGGTCAGTGGACCCAGCGCGATCAAGGTCAGTTCGCCCTCGTATTGGCGCGACAGCCGCAATAGGGCCAGAACCGCATGCTCGTCCTCGATCGAGCGCGTCAATGTCGGGCGGTCGCGGAAGTCACCCAAGCCATCGCCGCCGTGGAACTCGGCCGCGTCTTCCCAGGGCTGGATCAGGGGACGGTCGATGCCGGCGTATACCGGCGCGTCCTTCTGCATGATTTCGAGGATGGTCAGCACGTTGGGATTGACCTGGCGGATATGCACATTGCCAGTCAAGGTGGTGATGGCCAGCAGGTCGACATCGGGGTGGGTCAGCGCCAACATGATCGCTTGCGCGTCGTCGACGCCGGCGTCCGTATCAATGATCAGTTTCATATTAATTTGCTTCCCTTTCGGCAAATATTTCCACCTTAATATAGCACGGTCAAGTCGCCTGCCATATAAACATCGACCGAAACAAATCCATCAACAAGTGATCCGGCATGCAAACTTGGATAATTTGTATAAGTAAAATCCGATTTTATATGTGCAAAATATATAAAATATTCTTGACTTATGAAAAATTTGCCTTTCTAATGAGAGTGATGATGTTCATTGGATTCAGAATCACAGCCGCTCGGCGCGTAACCGGCGAATTTGGGCTACCGCGCTCACAGAAAATAATACACCTGCTCGGCTACCGCAGATCGTGGTTTATTAAAAAAGAGGGTTTAGCGCCTGTTTTCTCAATCGAGATCAGCAACAGATGTGAAGACGAACTGGATTGAAGGGGAGGAAGAGATGTTTGGGGATAATCTGGTTATCGCGTTTGTCGTGGCGGTAAATGTGCTTTTGATTACCGCATGGGTGTACCTGTATCGCGATTGGTGCGAAAGTTCCTGACTTCATATACTGGGGGATAATTGCTCTTTTTAATCCCCTTCGCGCTCGGATTGCGATGTTCCTATTCTTCAGCAATCGTAAAAGGCGCAGGTACGGTTGATGATGTTCAAATCGGACGGGGCTTGCTCCATAACTGGCATTGAGTGAGCCCCGCTATCGGATAGCCCGCCCGAAAAGGCGGGCTTTTTTATTGTATGCTCCTGCTAGCGCGCGAATCCTCCGGGCGGGGCAATTGCATCAGATTGTTTTTTCACCACCGAGGACACCGAGAGCACCGAGTTTAGGATCGTTTGTCGACTTTCCCGCTAATTCCGTCACTTGAATACGGCGAAGTCGCCAGCGAAACTTCATCTGTGGCTGAAAAGCGGGCCTGAAATATGATATGAGCTATGAACTTTGCTTTTCTCGGTGCCCTCGGTGGTTAATGATCGGTCCAATTTCGTACCATGTCAGTCGCCTCAATTTGATGCAATTGCCCTTATCCTCCGGGCGGGATTTTGCCCATTCCGAAGAAAAGCGGGTATAATAGCCCAATCAGAATGCATCTGATCAAACCAAGTTTTAGAGGAGGAATCAAATGAGGAAGCTTAGTTTTCTGCTAGTTGTTCTGCTCGTGTTCCTGACGGCGTTCAGCGCCTTCGCCCAGGACGAGGCGCTGCGCGTCGTTTCCGTAATTAACGGGACGCTCGGCGACAAGTCCTTCTTCGATAGCGCCCAGCGTGGTATGGACGCTATTGCCGATGAATACGATATCGAGACCGATACGGTCGAACTCGGCATTGATCCCGCCAATTGGGAATCGGGCTTGCTGGATGTCATGTCCGATACCGATTCTTACGACATTTTGATCGCCGGCACCTGGCAGATGGTTGGTTTCATGGCGGCCAACGCCCACAACTATCCCGACAAGTACTTCATGTTTTACGATGCCGGCATGCCCTATGACGATGCGGAAACCTGCGTCGATGCCTGTGCCAATGTCTACTCAATGACTTACGCGCAGAATCAAGGTTCATTCCTGGCTGGCGTTTACGCAGCTGCCATCACCATGAGCGGGATCGAAGGCACCAATGACGCTCCGACAATCGGCGCCGTCGGCGGGCAGCAGATTCCGGTCATTGACGACTTCATCGTCGGTTACGAGCAGGGCGCTTGCCTGGTAAATCCGGAGACCGTGAGTATCGTGCAATACGCCGGTAGTTGGAACGACCCGGCCCGCGGCAAGGAAATCACCCTGGCTATGTACGAGCAGGGCGCTGATATCGTCTTCCAGATCGCCGGCGGCACCGGCGTCGGCGTCTTTGAAGCGGCGCACGAACAAGAGCGTTACGCCATCGGCGTCGACTCCGACCAGGCCGTGATCGTGGCCGAGACCGACCCCGACCAAGCCGAGCGCATCTTGACCAGCATGCTCAAGAATGTCGACAACTCGATCTTCCGCGCTGTCACCCTGCACCTCGACGGCGAATTGCCCTATGGCTCGGTTGAGAACCTGGGTATTCCCGAAGGCGGCGTGGGCTTGGCCAAGAACGACTTCTACGACATGGCCACGTCCGACGACATCAAAGCTATGGTGGAAGCGGCCGAAGCCGCCGTCGTCAATGGCGATATCGAAGTTCAGACGGTCTTCACCAGCGAGGACATGATGGCTGCGGTTGGAACGGCTTGCGCCGATATGCCCAGCGCCGATATGAGCATGGACGACATGATGATGGACGATATGTAGATTTCGTCCTCGATTTTCAGCCCCCTCCCGAGGGGAGGGGGTGGCTTCCCGTTGTTGAGGTGGACCCATTGGGACGTCCGTAAGTGAAAAGGTAGCTTTGATGTCTAAACCTTTAGAGGAAGAATACGACTATTATCTCGATATCCGTGAGGAACTGGCGCGGGAGCATAACGGGAAATACGTTGCGATAAAGGGTAAAGAAGTGCTGGGCATCTTCGACAATTACCGACAGGCGGCTGATGCCGTTTACGTCGAACACGAATACGGCACGGTGCTGATGCAAGAGCTTGGACGCGACTACGAGTATGTTCCTTCTGTGTTTGCAGTCTTGGAAGCCTAACGTATTACTGACGCCAACGAGGCACAGCTTTACAATCAAGGCAAGGCTAACGTAATTCAAAGCAGACTCATCTCGTGACGTTACATCCTCTAATAGGTCAGTTGGCGAGCGACACATTGTATGAATAACGGCATCATCTACTCCCACCGAGTGAGAGAATTGGAATACCAAGTTATCTGTGGAGATAGCGACGCGGAGCTTTGTATGCTGGCGCCTCGCTCTGTTGATTTGGTGATCACTTCGCCACCCTACTTTCAGCAACGAGAATACGGCTCAGAGGGTCTTGGAAACGAGGAAACGGTAGAACAGTATCTTGAAAGCATCGTGACTACTTTCGCGAAAGTCGCGCGTGTCCTGAAGCCGACGGGAAACATTGTCTATAACATGGGCGACAAGATCATTGACGGGAGCCTGCAACTCATTCCATATCAATTTGCTCTAAAAGTACTCGCTGAATTTAATTTGCGGCTGGTAAATGACATTACATGGGTCAAGTCCAATCCAACGCCACATCAGTTTTCTCGCAGGTTAATCTCAAGCACAGAACCGTTCTTTCATTTTGCGCTTGGTCGAGATTACTACTACAACAGAAAGGCGTTTCAGCGTGCCGACCGTAAACGGCCTTCAAAACCAACAAAAAAACTTGGGGCGAAGTATCGGGAGCTAATCGAATCTTCATCACTAAGTCAGAGCGAGAAGGATGGAGCGCATCGAGCTTTAGACGAAGTTATCGACGACGTGCGAAAGGGTAGAATTCATAGTTTTAGGATGAAGATTCGCGGAATTCACGCTCCCGCGTATGGTGGGCAGGAGGGCGGCAGAAAAATGCGAATTGAACGATATGGGTTTACCATCATTCGCATCACCGGCGAACCATTGAAACGAGACGTTATTGAGAATCCGGTTGAGAGTTTGCCCGGCAACGATCATCCTGCCGTTTTTCCCGTCAAAGTCATTAGGGAGTTGATTCGGTTGCTGTGTCCCGAAGGTGGAATGGTCTTGGATCCCTATCTGGGAAGCGGCTCGACGATGGTAGCGGCACTGCTTGAAGGTCGAAGCTGCGTCGGAATTGACATCAGCCGAGATTATTGCATTGACGCGCAAGAGCGTGTACGGGACGCCTTGGGCGAGTTGAGCGTGCCGGCAATGGAGAGACTTTTGTGACACAGGACGATTGGAGCCGGAAGCTTTTAGAGGAAATCTGTCAGAAAGCCGTGGATTCTTATGAAAATGATATCCCCGTGCCGGGGATTTCTGATGTGGAAGAGATTCATCTTTCGACTGTCATACAGAATCAAGAGAATAGAAAGGGAGCAATCGCAGTATTCGCAACTTTACTCGTAAAGAAAGTGCAATGTCCTAGTCAGGATATTCGCCTACACCGGGCGGAATTCGAAAGTGGGTTTAATGCCCGAGGGTTTGACACGGATTATGTAACGCCATTCTTACGATCAAAGCAGTTTCCGGCAATGAGCGAGTCTGGTTGGTTGACTCGATCCTTTGAGCAGCCGCATCCGTACTACATGGACTATCCCGGCAAGATCACGCCGAAGCCTCTCAAGACGGCATTTTTGAGCTTGGTTGACATTGTGCAGAATACCGGTAGCAACAAAGCGGAATCATTCCTACTTAGATTGTTCATCGGGCTGGTTGAATCAAGAGACAAAAACACGAATCTAAAGCTTGCGCGTCCGGTAAAGTTATCCATTGCGGAACTTGTGGGGAGGGTGAAGCAACACCATGATGTGAAAAAGGCAGGTGCGGCGAGATTGCCGGTATTGGCTATTCACGCTATATTGACTGTTCTTGCCAGAGAGACGGATCGATACCGCGACTGCGAACTTCTGCCACTCGAGGCGCATACTACTGCAGATGCGCGATCCAAACTTACGGGCGACATCAATGTATTGGATAACAGTGGTACACTGTTTGAAGGCTATGAGATTAAGCACAATGTACAGATTACCTCAGAACTGATACAGACTTCCTTTGAAAAACTAAAGACTACGCCTGTCAAGGTATTCTATATACTTACGACCTATAACCATAAAGACTACGACGAGTTTGTACCAGAAATTGATCACATCGCGCGGTCACACGGCTGTCAACTTATTGTCAACGGCGTCGATCGTACATTGCTTTACTATTTGCGCCTTATCGGTGATACACGTTCTTTCATTGACGAATACGTTTCTCACTTGGAAAAGGACGAAGCAATAACGTTTGAGCTCAAGGAAAAGTGGAATCAGATCGTCTCGAGCAATTAACATGCCCATAATCGAAACCCAGAACGTCCACAAGATTTATCCCAACGGCGTGCACGCCAACGATGACATCAGTTTCGCGGTCGAGCAGGGGGAGATCCACGCCCTGGTTGGCGAGAACGGCGCCGGCAAATCAACACTGATGAAGCTGCTTTATGGCCTGGAGCACCCTTCGTCGGGGCGCATTTTCATCCGCGATAGCGAAGTCGAAATCGGCAATCCACAAGTGGCCATCGAACACGGAATCGGCATGGTGCACCAGAACTTTATGCTGGTGAATTCCTTCACTGTGGCGCAGAACATCATCCTCAACCGCGAGACCAAACAGGGCATGTCCATCGACTTCCAGGGCGCCGTCAGCGATACCGTGGCGCTATCGGAAGAGTACGGCTTAAACGTCAATCCAAATGCCAAAATCGAAGATATCCCGGTGGGCATGCGACAGCGGGTGGAGATCCTCAAGGCGCTTTACCGCGGCGCAGAGATATTGATCCTCGATGAGCCGACCGCTGTCTTGACGCCAAGCGAGACGCAAGACTTGTTTGCGGCTATCCGCAACCTGGTCGAGGGCGGCAAGACTGTCATCTTCATCACGCACAAGCTCAAGGAAGTGATCGAGATATCCGACCGCGTCACGGTCATGCGCGACGCGCGGGTGATCGGCACGGTCAATACCGCCGAGACGGATGAGCGCGAATTGGCGCGCATGATGGTCGGTCGCGAGGTCTTCATGCAGGTCGATCGACCGGAAGTGACGCGCGGCATGCCCGTGCTGGATGTGATTCACTTGACCTATGCCGACGACAGCGGTCACCAGTTGCTCAAACAGGTCAGTTTCCGCGTCTATGAAAACGAGATCCTGGGCATCGCCGGCGTGGAAGGCAACGGGCAGACCGAACTGGCCGAGGTGCTAACCGGCTTGCGTCCGCCCACTACCGGAGAAGCCTATATCAACAACGAACAAATTTTGGGGCACGGTCCTCGTTCCGTGCGCGAACATCAAGTGGCGCATATCCCGGAAGATCGCCTGACCAACGGCGTGGCCCTGACATCATCCATAGACGACAACCTGATTATTGATCGTTATTATCGTGAACCATTTACCCGGCGCGGTCTGCTGGATATCAAGTCAATCGTCGACAACGGGGTAGACTTGATCCGCGAGTTCAACATCATTGCGCCCAGCGGCGCCATCCCGGTCAACGCGCTTTCCGGCGGCAATATGCAGAAAGTTGTTGTCGCCCGCGAATTGTCCTCGACGCCCAAGCTCTTAATCGCCGCCCAGCCCACCCGCGGCGTCGATATCGGCGCTATCGAGTTCATCCATCAGGAATTGGTCGATCAACGCACCGGCGGGCTTGCCATTCTGCTGATTTCGGCCGACCTGCAAGAAGTGATGAAGCTATCCGACCGCATCATGGTGATGTACGAGGGCGAGATCGTTGGTATCTTCCCCAATGACGAGAGCCTGACCGAGGAGCGCATCGGCTATTATATGCTCGGCGCCGAGCGGCAGGAGGCGGCCGAAATGGAGCGATACGCATGACATCGTTGAGAACCAATCTCCTGCTGATCGTCGGTGGACTGGCCGGCATTCTGGTCACGCTGTTCATCACCAACACCATGTTCGACGGCTCGATGGAAAAGATGACCGGCACGCCGACCTGGCAGAATATCCTGCTGGTCAATGTGCTGGTCGGCGCTTGCATTTTGCTCTTTGTCGTGGAACTGCGCAGGCAGGCCATTCGCGTCTTGCTCACGGTTATTGTGGCGCTCATATTGGGATTCATCGTCACATTCGTCTTTAACCTCGACGCGGCTGATCGCTTCGCCAGTGGCGAGTTCCGCGCAGAGGTGGTTTCTGATGCCGAGCCGGCCGAAAATGACGATGTCGACTTGGAATACAACAAGCGCCGGGGCGGGCATTTCAATAAACCAAACGTGGTCGCGCCCGTCAGCGAGATCGCCTGGACATTTGCCGGTAGCGAAGGGGACGTCGTCTCGCTGCTTGCCTATGCCAAAAATCGCCGCTCCGAGGTCGATGTGCTGGTCGAATTGCGCGATGACTCCGGCGCTGTTCTGGCATCCGCCACTTCCGCCACTATGACACAGGTGGACGAAACCTTTGACGACCTTGTCAGCAGGAAAGACGCTGTCATCGAAGGCTACGAGTTACCAGGCGATGGCGTCTACACGCTTTATTCACGACCCGAGGAGATCGGTACGGGCACGGTGCTCTCCGAAGCGATGATCCAGTCTCAACTGGCGTTTGAGGCTTTGCTGCTGGGTCCGATCGAGCGCGTCAATCGCTGGGGCGTCTGGATACAGGACGCCATCACGCTGATCTTGCTGGGTCTGTCATTCGCGATCGTCTTTCGCGCGCAGCAGTTCAGCCTGGGCGCGGAAGGGCAGCTCTATTTCGGCGCTCTGGTATCCGGCATTATCGCGCTCAACTCGCCGCATATTCCGGGCATCCTCTTGATTCCTTTCATCATCCTGGCATCGGGCACGGCGGGCTTCATATACGGACTGATACCCGGCGCGCTGAAAGCCTATCTCGGCGCCAATGAACTGGTCTCGACGCTGATGCTCAACGTGATCGCCACGCGCTTCTTCGAGATGGTGCTCAACTTTCAACTCAAGCCGCCTGACGCAGGTTATGTCGCATCAAGTAAATTCACCGAAAACGCGATATTGCCAGTCATTGTGGAAAAGACACAGGTCACCATCGGCGTCTTCGTGGTGGTCATCGTCATTTTCATCTCCTGGCTCTTGATCCGGCGTACGCCGCTGGGTTACGAAATTCGCATCATCGGCTCCAACCTCAAGTTCGCCGATTACGGGGGCGTCAACTCGCGGCGAACGATCATGCTGGTGATGGCCATCAGCGGTATCGTTGCCGGTTTGGCGGGCATGCATCTGGCGACCGGCATCCATCGCCAGTTGATCTTGAACATATCGTTCGCGCTGGCCTTTGAAGGGGTGGTGGTCGCCTTGCTGGCGCGCTTGAATGTACTGGTGGTGCCCTTCACCGGCTTGTTGTACGCTTATTTGCGGGCCGGGGCGCAATTCATGGAGCGCGATGCCAATGTCAGCTTCGAAGTGGTGCGCATGATCCAGGCCATCATCATCTTGCTGATCACGGCCGAAGCGCTGGTGACCTTCTTCCAACAACGACAAAAACGCGCCGATATCGACGAAAGCGGACACGCCGTGGCAGCCGTGGAGGGCAGCGATGTTTGAGAACGTCATTGACGGCATCTTCAGCGCTATATTTCTCGCCGCTATCCTGCGCGTGACCACGCCGATCCTGCTGCCGTCGCTGGGCGCGCTCATCTCTGAAAAAGCCGGTGTGCTCAACATCGGTCTGGAAGGCATGATGCTGTCCTCCGCCTTCACCGGCGTGGTGGTAAGCGCTTATTCACAAGATTGGTTCGGCGCGGAAGCAGGACTGACGATCGGTCCCTGGTTGGGACTGTTGCTGGGCGTTTGTGTATCGTTGCTTCTGTCCTTTGTGCTGGCGCTCTTCCACCTGGATCTCAAAGGCGATTTGTTCCTGTCCGGCATCGCGCTGAATATCTTCGGCTCGTCCGCCACTGTCGCCATCATGTTCGAGTTGACCGGTGACCGCGGCAATACCAGCACCCTGGCCAGCTTGCAGATGCCCTTCATTCAATTGCCGGAATTCATCAACCAGATTCCCATCATCGGTGAATTCATCTTCGGCGTCTTTGACAACCAAAGCGTCATGACCTGGGTGGCCTTTATCTCCGTCTTTTTCGTGACATTTTTCCTGTATCGCACGCCCTTTGGCATGCACCTGCGCGCGGTCGGCGAAAACCCCGAGGCGGCGGCCTCGGTCGGCATCAACGTCAAGCGCATCCGTTATTTCGCATTGCTGATCAGCGGTTTCTTCGCCGGCTTGGGCGGCATCCACATGAGCATGGGCTACTTGCAGCTCTTCCAGCGCGATATGACGAACAATCGCGGTTTCATCGCTCTGGTCACGCCGTCTCTGGGCGGCGGCACTCCCACCGGCACCATGATTGCCTCGTCCATCTTCGGCTTTTTCGACGCGCTGGGCATCCGTATTGGCTCGCTGGAGATCCCGTCGCAGTTGCCGCAGTCGATTCCCTATTTCGCGACGGTGTTGGCGCTGGTGATTTATGCGCTGCAACGGCGCATTTCACAACGCGTGAGCGAGATGCGCACCGCTTCCGGCGCCGCTTTCGACGCGGCTTTCTGGCGCTCGATCCAACGTATCAGCATCTTGCACATGCTGTTGATGATGGTGGCGGTTATCGGCGTTGTGACCGGGGTCAGCATCCTGGCGGCGCCCAACGGCTTCGGCGGCGCTGACGGCGCGGTCCCGATAGGCTTGCTGATCGGCGCCTTGTCCATCGCGCTCTTCGTTATCAGCTTGCCCTTCGTCCGCGATATCTTCAAGATTCAGCAGCGTTGGAAAGCCAGCGCGGCTGTGACGGTGGTCTCGCTGGGCATTTACCTGACGCTCTTTCTGGCGCTCTTTTTCGAGCCGATCCTGGCGCTGGTCATCGGCTTGCTTGCAGCCGGCGCGATCTGGCTGATCATCGGCGGGCGCGTGCTGATGCGGGCGGACGCTGCTGACTAGATTGCGCAGTCCATGTTATAATGGCGTAAGCGTTGCGAAAGAGAATTTGGCATGGAACAGTTGGACATCAATACCTTGTTGCAAATTGTAACAGTAGCCATCATCGTGTTGGGCGCGCGATGGCAACTCCCATCCAAAGACGATATCAAGCGCCTCGAAGACCGCTTTGACACACAGGACAAAGATTTTTCCGACCGCATAGACAAGCTGGACGCCAAGTTTGAGGCGCGCTTCGCCCAGCAAGACGCCAAGTTTGAGGCGCGCTTCGCCCAGCAAGACGCCAAGATTGAAGAGCGCTTCGTCCAGCAAGATGCCAAGTTTGAAGAGCGCCTCGCCCAGCAAGATGCCAAGTTTGAAGAGCGCTTCGCCCAGCAAGATGCCAAGTTTGAAAAACTAGACGCCAAAATTGATGACCTGCGCCGGGAAGTGAAGGCGGATATCCAACGCCTCGAAGATCGGTTGGAGAGAGCCAACGCATACCATGCCCGCAGCGTCGAATTGCTCGACGCTATCCATCGCGAGCTGGCCGATCGCCGCGAGCCACTCTAGGCAGAAATATGAATGGCATCCTCTACGCTGGCGACTGCTTGCAGGTAATGAACAATCCGGGCAAGCCTCTGGGTTTGCCGATATATGGCGCCCGGCGCAAAGGCGCGGCGCTGATTTAGCTCCTCACCCCTCCCCGATGTCTTGGAGAGGGAGTTTGATCGCCAAGCAAGCAATTTCAACAGTCGAACTAAGTTTCCCCCCATTGCGATGGCGGGAGTAAGAGGAGTAAGATTTGAGTATGCAAAACAAAATCCTCGGATGTCTCTACGGCCAAGCCCTGGGCGATGCCTTCGCCATGCCGGCGCAGGTCCACCCGGATGATACTGAGCGCAGCTTCGGCTGGCTCGATAGCTGGCAAGACGCGCCCGATGACCATATCGTGCACGCCGGCTTGCCCGCTGGCCGCATCACGGATGATTCCGAGCAAGCGTTCTCTATCGCGGCTGCGGTGATTGAGGCCGGGGGCGTGACGCTCGACGCGGTCGTCCGCGGATTGGTCAGTTGGTACGATCGCGTTGGCGGCGACGACTCGCCTTATGTCGGTCCCAGCACGCGCCGCGGCATCAACGCGCTGAAAGCCGGCGGAGATCCGCGTAAGACGGGGACTTGGGGCGATACCAACGGCGCGCCCATGCGCATCGCGCCCATCGGCTTGCTCAATCCCGGCGACATACTCGCCGCGGTAGCCGATACCGTGATTGTCTGCATGCCCACGCACTACACTCAGCCGGCGGTATCGGGGGCCTCTGCAGTGGCAGCGGCTGTTGCGGCGGCGATGGTTGAAGGTATTTCGCTGGATATGGTGATTGAGGCGGGCTGGCAAGGCGCGCAACTCGGCAGAGCGAAAGGGCGCCCGTGGTTCGGTTGCTTGGTGGATTTCAAGATTGATCAGGCACTGGATATCGCCGCGAGCGGTGAGGACGATAGGACGCGCTTGCGGCGGATATTCGACGAGGTGGGCGCGACCTTAAACGTGCCGGAAACGGTGGGCGCGGCTTTTGGCTTGCTGGCGATGGGGAATGGCGATCCCAAGCGGACGGCGATTCTGGCCGCTAATCTGAGCGGCGATGCCGATACCATCGGCGCCATCGCCTGCGCCATGGCCGGTACCTACGCCGGCTTTGACGCGATTCCGGCTGAAGATGTCGCGGTGCTGGAAAAAGACGAAGTCTTCCGCGCCTATAATGTGCGCGGTATCGCCGCCGGGCTGGAAGCGCTCAATCACAGATCAGCCAACTGATGACTAAGCGACTTGTCACAGTTGGCGACCTGGTGGTCGATCTACTGCTGGATGTTCGGCTGCCCATCACGGCCGACGTCCATCAAATGTCGCCGACGCTGCTGCTCGAACCCGGCGGCGCTTGCAGCACCATCCTGGCGGCGCGCAATCTGGGTTTGGATGTCGCCGCGCTGGGCGCGGTCGGCGCTGATTTCCAGGGACGGATGCTGCTCGATATCATGGCGGGAGCCGGCGTCGACACGTCGGCGCTGCTGGCGCCCGCTGGGAGCACCACGACGACTGTGGTCGCCCTCGCGGATCAGGAGGGCGGCGGGCATGTCTTCCTGGGCAACTACGGCGAAGGGCCCGACATCGCGCTGACAGACGCCGCGCGCGAACAACTGAAGCGCGCGGATGTCGTCTTTGTCCCGGGTTATTCCTTGGTCGAAGAGCGACTGCGCCCCTTGATCGAGGGCGTTTTGGAGTTTGTCAATGACGGTCCGACGCCGCTATACGTGGATGTGGGACCATTCATGGGCCAGTTGGAGCGCGTAAGGGTGGAGCGCGTCCTGGCTTTGACGGATGTCCTGCTGCTGACCGAAGACGAGATTCCCTTTGTCAGCGATGGGGAAACCGGCATCAAGGCCTGCCGCCGATTGCTCCAACGCTATCCATCCCTTTTGATCGTGTTGAAGTTGGCGGGAATGGGCTGCCGTATTATGGCGCCCGAAATCGACATACGCTGCCGCGGCTTTCCGGCGGCGGTCATCGATACCATCGGCGCGGGCGATGTCTATGCCGCGGCCTTCATCTGGTCGCGCATCCAGGGTTATGCGCTGGCGGATTGTGGTACTATAGCCAACGCCATGGGCGCCGCAAGCGTCACAAAAGCGGGCGCCGGCCGCGGGGCGCCGACTCGCCGCGAGGTACAGGCTTTGTTGGACAAGCACAAGACAGGATTACAACTCTCATGCTAAAGACCGTAGTTTTTGATACGCCGGGCGGCGATGCCCTGGTTGATATCACAGCGCATGTGCAGCAGGCGATCGATGAAAGCGGCGTAGATGCCGGACTTTGCGCCATTGTTGTTCCACATACTACCGCCGGTATCACCATCAATTCGGGACTTGATCCGGCCACGCCGAACGATATCTTGGCTGATCTCAAGCGGCTGGTGCCGACGCGCGTCGATTTCGAGCATCAGTACGACACGCCGGCCGATGCCGCCGGGCATATCAAAGCGACTTTGGTCGGGCATAGTGTGACGCTGGTGATCGAGGAGGGCAAATTGCTGCTCGGTCACTCGCAAAGCATCATGTTCTACGAATTCGATGGACCGCGCAAGCGTCGCGCCCAAGTCAAAATACTGGGAGGATAGCCATGCCGCGCAAAATCATTATTGATACCGACCCGGGTGTTGACGACACCATGGCGATCTTCTTCGCCTTGTGCTCGCCCGAGCTGGAAGTGATCGGCTTGACCACGATCTTCGGCAATGTGCATACCGAGCTCGCGACCACGAACGCGCTGCGCTTGCTGGAAATCGCCGGCCGGGCCGATATCCCGGTCGCTCATGGCGCTGATAACGCGCTGACCGGCCCGTTCGAAGGTCCCGTTCCTTTTGTGCATGGCAGCGACGGCCAAGGCGACGTCTTCCTGCCGGATCCGGCAGGCGCGCCTAGGGACATCAGCGCGGCGCAGTTTATCGTTGAGCAACTGCGCGCGCATCCCGGCGAGATCACGCTGGCGCCGGTCGGTCCTTTGACCAATATCGCGCTGGCGCTACGCCTGGAGCCGCGCATCACCGAGTGGGTCGACCAGGTGGTGCTGATGGGCGGGAACGCGCTGGCGCCGGGCAATGCCAGCCCGGCCGGCGAGGCCAATATCCGCAACGATCCGGAAGCGGCCGATCTGGTATTCGGCGCCGATTGGCCGGTGACCATGGTGGGCCTGGACGTGACGCACAAGGTGCACATGCGGCCGGAAGACATCGCCGAATACGAGACGCACGGCAATCCCATGTCCGACCATATCGTCCGCATCCTGCCGCACTATCGCAACTACTTCGAATCAAACTATCCGGCGCAGGGGATCTTCGTGCACGATTCCAGCGCCATCGCCTACATCCTCGACCCGTCGCTCTTCGAGACCAAGCGCTGGGCGATCCGCGTCGGTACGCAGGGCTTGGGGCGGGGCAAGACCTGGCCGGCCTTGGGCAAGTACATCTTGCCGCCCTGGCAAAATCGGCCGCTGGTCAATGTCTGCGTCGGCGTCGATGGCCCGCGCGTGGTGGCGCTGGAAGCCGAGCGCTTGCGGGACGCTTAGACCGATGGTCCCGGCGAGTGTATATGATTGACAGTATTTGTCGTGGGATTTTAGCTGTCCCGATTCGGCAACGCGCCGGCCAATCCAAGCCCTTCCAGCAGGCCAACGACTCGCGATTGCTCGTTTTCAACGGCGCGAAGGCGATCGTCGAGAGCTTTGAAACCGGTGTCCACTTTGCCCTCTAGCCGTCGCAAATCGCCTTGCATTTCCGTACGCAATTGCTGCATTTCGCCTAACATGTCCATACGCAACTGCTGCATATCGTCTTGCATATCCGAACGCAATTGCTGCATATCGCCGCGAAACTCGTCGCGCATGCTTTTGCTATCGTTGCGCAGCCAACTGAACAAACCGCCTGAAACGGTTATGATGCTTGCGATCGTGAGAATGGTTTGCGCCCATTCCGTTTCCATGATGTATCCTCAGTGCCTGTATTCTTGCTTTCACTCTTCTTGGCTAACAACGAGATCCGCCTAGACAACTCACGACTACAGTATACCACACCCAAGCAAGGTGATTGAAGCGCCTGGGCAGACGCATATTTGCTGTAGCTCTCAATCGCGAAAGATCTGCTGCATCACGGCGAACTCATTAAAGAGCATCCATTCCGCCGTTATTACGCCGTCGACAATTCTGTGCTGGGAAATGCCCCACATTTTGATCGGCCGTCCGGTCGGCTGCCCATAGACGCCATTGCCGCGGTGCGAGCCGGCGATGCTCCAGCGCACCGCGGCCAGGTAGCCCTCGTCGTCATTGCCCATCCAGTAGATATCGTCGATTGTCAGCGCCAGATCGGGGAACATCGCCAAAATCGACAGGACATGTGACTGATAATCGCCGCGCCCACTGAAAGCGCGCCCGGTCGAGCCTCTGAATTGCAGCGAAGGATGGTAGGCGCGCATGACCTCATTCAGCATGCGCCGGTTCCAGATGTTGTGGTAGCTGCGGCGAATGAACTCCTCGATATCGAATCCGCCGGCGCTGCTCGGCAGCAGGTAGGCCGGCTTGCCTTGTCCGGGCAGGCGCTCCCCTTCGCCGGCGACTTCGCTGTCGGCGCCGCTTTCCATCTGGTTGCCGAACTCGCGCGCCAGCTCGCGCAGGTCAAAACCCAGTTGTCGGATCATGCTGGCGGTATCGTAAATCACCCACTCTTGGAAGATCTCGTTTTCCAAGGAGACACAGTTAGCGATGCACCAAAGCAGCACTTTTTTGCCGGTCGGCTGGCCATAGCGCGAGAAGCCGGTGTTGTGCCCGCTGATCACCGTGCGATGCGAGGTATGGAAGCCGCTGACATCGTCCCCGGCCCAGATGATCTCATCGGCGAAGAGGCGGATATCGGGGAAGGCGTTGATGGTGTGAACTGTGTCGGCGACGATCTTCTCGCTGCCGTATTGCAAGCCATAGTCATCGTAAACGCGCGAGTTATGCCGATAGGTGTCATAAATATAGCCGATGTCCTTTTCTTCCCAGATCCGGTGGGTGATGCGCACGATATAGTCGATGATGTCGACGTAGGTATCTTCAAAGCCGCGCATACTTTGCAGGCGCTCATCCCCCGGATTAAGCAGCAGGTTGTCTGTGCCGCCTTTGGCCGCCAACGAGATTGAAAAGTCGGGCGGCATGATTATGCGCGCGCTGCTGGCGCTGGCCGCGCCGTCCGACGGACTTGGGCTGCTATTCGCTTTGCGCTTGTTCGCTGGAGTTTGCTTGTCGGCCACGGCTCGTCTCTCCTACAAGGCTTGTCCGGTAATGGATCACGCTGACGCGCTTTTTTCACCCCTCTCCCACAAGGGGAGAGGGGGAGCTAAGCTTGGCGGATTTCGTAATAATATGTTGGTTTTCGCAAGGATCGCCACCATTTTTGTATTGTTTCTGTTATCAATGAGTAAGATGTGCAGTAGCAGCCAAGCCTTACAGACGCTTTTCTTGTCGATAGTCGCGGTAGCGCTCGAATACGTCAATGCCCATCTGCATGAAGACGTCGATCATGTCAATATGGACCCAATTGCTGATCAACAGATCGTCTTTTCGTTCCCAAAAGTCCATAATTCTCCAACGCAATGTCCGTCCCGTTGGCTCTTGACCGAGGAAGAAACCGTCGTGAACCGCTACCAGGCTTGGCCAGCCGCTGGATACGGCGAATCGCCCCTCGGCATAGCGGACATTGTGCGAGCCACCCCAGGCGCCACTTATGCCGCGCAGAAATTCACTGTGAACGCGCTCCAGAAACTCTTGCAGACTGCGCGCGGTACCAACCCCGCTCGGGCTATTCCAGAACATCCCCTCGTCCCAATACAGGGACATGGGTTGGTCTTTGCGCACTAAGCCAAAAAGCATCGACTCGACCAAGCGCAATGTCAGCCGCGTTTCCGCCGGGTCTTGGATGCTATTCAGGATGCCGCTGCCGTATTTCACGGCAGGTCGCAACCCTTCTATGGCAGGGGCGTCCCAGCCCAAGTGGAAGCCGCCTTGCTGCATTACATCGATCAGATCAAGCAGGAAGTAACTCTTGACGATTTTCCCCTGTTCCAGCGCCACGATTTCGCCGTAGCGTATCAGTGTGTTGTCCCCGGTGGCGGCAATGCCCAGCCACTCGTTCTCAAACTTGCCTTCGAAGTACCCAGTTGCGCTGACCCAATGCTGATCGCGAAAACTGCCAGCCAAGAGCACGTCGTAGCGACGCCGCAGATCTGGGAAGGATTGACGCAGGGGCATCCACAGTTTTTCGATTAGGCCATCGACGCCGCGAATGTCATTGAAGGGTTGTGGTCCGTGCCATTCTATATCTTTGTGGGTACAGGTTTTGACGATTTCCGGAAGTTTTTCCGCGCTCGCTGCGTCAAGTTCGCTCCAATACCGCCGAATGGTCTCTCGATTGCGCTGGGCATTATGCACTGACAAGTTATCTCTCCTTTTCGTTAGATACCGACAGGCAGCGTTTTACCAGACTGCGTCTATCGGGCGCGATGCGATGATTGGCGCGGCAAAGTTTCGCAGTTATCCCTTCACGGCGCCGGCCGCCAGCCCTTTCACCAGATGCTTTTGAAAGAACAAGATGACGACGATGATAGGAATGGTCGCCGAAACCGAAGCCGCGGCTGCCAAGGTCAATTGCGCTGGATCTTCCGCGCCGGTGTAACGCGAGATGGCAACGGGCAGGGTCCAATTGGTCTGCGTTAGTACGCGCACCAGCAAGAATTCATTATAGGCCAGCAGAAGCGTGAAGAGCGCGGTTGAAATAATGCCGGGCCAAGCGACCGGGACGATAACATTCAGGAACGAGGTCAGTCGGTTTGCGCCATCGACCATGGCCGATTCTTCCAGGTCTCTTGGCACTTCCATAAAGAAGCTGCGCAGCATCCAGATTGTAAAGGGCTGATTGACCGCGACCAGAGCGATGATAACCAGGATATGGGTATCAAGCAGGTTGGTCAATGAGCCGATCCAGAAATAGGGCAGCACGAATGCCAGGCGCGGCAAGGCGCGGAAGGCCAGCGCCGCGATGAGAATCACGACCGCAGCCATGCCGGCATAGCGCGCCAGCGCATAGCCGGCCAGGCAACCGATGCTGATCGAGGTGATGATGGTAAAAACCGTGACCACGATCGTGTTGATGAAGTAGTTGTAGTATTTCGCCATGTATACCTGCTGCGGTATTGCCCAGAGCAGAACGCCGTAGCCGATCAAACCGCCGATGTAGATCCAGGCCGGGTTGACCGGGAAGTAGCGGGCAAAGAGCATCAAGCAGGTGATGACGACGGCGGCAATCAGGATGATGTAGCCGACCGCAGAGCCGGCATCGGGCAAGGAGCGAATCCAGACTTCCTGGTAATTTTTCCAAGTGGGCTGGAATATGAAAATCGGCGCTCGCGAGAAGGCGTCTTTGAAAGTCTTGAAAGATTGCAGGGTCGTCCAGAAGAAGGGCACTAGACTGTACACAGCGAAGAGGGCGAGCACAATGTGCACGAGGACGCGGCCCGGGCGGCTGGTTACTCGGTCCATTTTAGCGCTCCTCGATTTGCTCTTTGTACATGAGATAGAGGAAGGGGACGAGCACCACCATGATGCCGATAACAGTGATGATTGCCATGGCATTGGCTTTGCCGAGGCGCTGCACCTGCATGGCAGTGAGGAAGGTGTAGGTCATGACGGTGTCGGCTTTGAATTGCGGATTGAGCTCGGAGAGCACGAAGACGCTATCGAAGACGCGGTAAGAATCCATGATCGAAAAGAGCAAGATGAAAATCGTCAAAGAGCTTACGTAAGGAATGACGATGTGACGGATCTTTTGCATGCGGGTCGCGCCGTCGATGGAGGCGGCCTCAAACATTTCAACGGGCAGGGTTTGAAAGCCGGCGAAATAGACGACGATGGTGAAGGGCGTGACATACCAGATACCAAAAACGATGATCAGCGTTTTGACCGAGGTCTCGTTAACGCGGAAGCGCGCGCCAGTTATCTGTTGATACAGCCAGGTCAACAATCCCGATGGTTCCCAGAGCTGCTTGAACATGATCGTGCCGATGATAGGCACGATGATAAAAGGCAGCAGGAAAATGGAGAGATAGACGCCACGGACCAAGCCCGAGACTTGATCGAGGAAGAGCGCGACCACGAAACCGATGACAACCCAACTGGGCACGACGATGGCGATGTAGAGCGCGGTGAACTCGAAGGAGCGCCAAAAGCGCTGGTCCTCAAAGATCTCGATAAAATTGCGCAAGCCGACGAATTCCGGCGCAGTGATGTTGCGGAAGGTCATATATTGAAAGCTGAGAAAAACCGCCATCAAAAGCGGCAGCACCATCAAAGCGAACATGATGACGATGCTGGGCGAGGCAAAGGCGAAAAAGGCATTTCGTTTCATTTAGTATTCTGCCCGTCTAAATCTTCTCCCAATGCAATGGGGGGACTTTGCTAGCCGCCAGGCGCTCGCGACAATGGCAAAGGGGACGACCCACCAGGTCGCCCCTAGGATTCTGTCGCGCATAGCGCGGGCTTTAGCCCTCAATATAACCTTGAGCGGCCGCTTCGGTGATGTAGTCGGCGGCGGCGGCTTGCAACGCTTCTTCGGCGGTCATGTCGCCGGGCCATACCAGCGGGAGGTACTGCTCGAGCTTGGCGATGGCGATAGAGACGGCCGGGTTGATGGCGTAGTTGCCGATGCCGTTGCCGATCGTTTCGTTGGCGGCGGGCAAGTAGGGTCCGCCGAACTCGCCGGCGGAATTGCGCGTGGTCGAGCCAACAGCGGCGGCGGCTTGCTGACTGGCGGCGTCAACCGTTTCCATGATGACCTGGAAAATCAGGTCGGGATCGTTGGTGGTGTTGGTCGGGATGAAGTAGAAATCCAGCCAGGCGGAACCGGCGCGCGGACCGCCCGCAACGACGCTCGGTGCTGGCGCGTAGCCAATAACATCGCCCAGGTCGGTGCGCTCGGGGTCGGCCATTGTGGCGGCGCGGCTGGCCCAGATCTTGGTCAGCGGCAAGCCGCCGTTGCCCATGGCGACTTGGATCTCGTTCAAGCCGTAGGCTACGCCATCCTCACCGACACAACGATTAACTGTCTCGATCATCAGGTCAACCGCGGCGATACCCTCGTCGCTGTTGAAGGCGGGCATATTGTCGTCATCGAGGTAATCGCCGCCCATGGCGCGCAGCAGCATGAAGAATTCCAACTCCCAGGCGCGGGCGCGGGAGACATCCATCGCATAGATCAATTCCCAATCCGGGTTGCCCAAGCCGACCTCGTCGCACCAATTGTGCAGGTCGTCATAGGTGTCGGGGACGGTCCAGCCATTTTCTTCGAAGACATCGATACGGTAAACCAGGTGCAGCGTATTGCCGACCATGGGAATGCCGTAGATGTTGCCTTGGTAGCTGCCGCTTTTCCAGTAACCCGCGGGGATATCGTCGAGGTCGTATTCGTCGCGATACTTGTCGATCAGATCGTTGAGGGGCATGACCCAGCCGGGGGGACCCCATTCGGCAACCTGGCCATTGGCGCCATGCAGGATGTCATAGGGCGAATCGCCACCGGCCGAAAGCGCCAGGCGAACCTGCTCTTGCAGCGAGGAGGAATCCAGCAGGTTGGTATTGATGGTCAGGTTGTCCACTTCGCTGCAGGCTTCCATTTCCGCAGCGTAGAACTCGGTAATGGCGAAGGGCCAGCTGATCATTTCGATGGTCACGGGCGCGGCTGGCGCATCGATATTGCAGGGATCTCCGCTCTGAGCGAATGCCGGGATTGAAACAAATAATCCCAACAGCAGCAATACAAAAAGTACTAAACGCATAACATACTCCTTAATGTGATAGACGTTGAACGTCCCGAACATTGAAAAAAGGCGCGCTTTGCAAAAAAGCGATCGCCACCTTTTCCTTCTTCCATTGACACTCCCTTTCCGCCGTGTTTTGGCAATTCGCCGCGGGCGCAGCAGCGCATTATCCTTTTGGATTCGGACCGGTGGATCCACGCACGATGAGCTCCACCGGGAGCGTATGTTGAATCGGCGTCCGCGGCTGTTCTTCGATCAATTGCAGCAGACTCTCTACAGCCAGCCTGCCCATGTCCGACACCGCTTGCCCAACGGTAGTTAAAGCCGGCTCGGTCACACCGGAGGCCAAGATGCCATCGTAACCGGCAATGGACAGATCTTGCGGAATACGGATCTTTAGTTCTTTTGCCAGAGACAAGGCGTTGATTGCCATTGGGTCGGTGAAAAAGAGAATAGCTGTCGGCGGCGCGGGATGAGACAAAAAAGTCTTGAAGGACCGCGTATGGTAATGCGGATCGGTGGATTTTGCCGATATGACCAGCGACGGATCATAAGCGATATCCGCGTCTCTCAACGCACCCGCGTATCCCGCGTGCCTGTCGCCGTCGGTCTCGTAGACTTCCGGCAGTCTTTCGAAGCCAATGCGCCTGTGCCCCAGGGAAATCAGGTGCTCCGTCAAGGCTCTCGCTCCCTGTACATGATCAGCAGCCACAAAAGATATGCCGGTATTTGAAACGCGCCGCGGCAGGAAGACATGCGGCATCTGCTCGTCCGTCATAAGTTGCGAGAGCGCCACTGTCTCGTTCGAGCCGGGCGGCCAGGCTACGATGATGCCGTCAACCTCGCGCGAGCGGCACAGGCTTTTGATCCGCCGCTCGTTGCCCGCCATAGAGGTGTAGAGGATCAAGTTATATTCGGCGTCTTCGGCAACCGCTGCCATGCCGGGAATGAGCTCGGCGAGGAAATCGGCGACTCGTTGAAAAGGATAATTGACGACCAGACCAAGTTTCTCGGTGCGCTGCCGGCGCAGGTTGCGCGCAGCTGCCGAAGGCTGATAGCCCAATTCGTCCACTGCGCGCAAAACACGTTCTCTGGTAGCCGACGAGACATCGCTACGGCCATTTAAGGCTTTCGAAACGGTTGAACGTGATATGCCCAGCTCGTTTGACAGATCTTTGATCGTAACGGGCACCTTGCGTATCTCCAATTGCCCAGCAACGGGAAAACCTACTAAACTGTTTCGAAATCGATTTCGTAAACTCGTACATATAATATCACCTATTTTGCCGTTTGGCAAGTTTTTCGGCTGACAAACCTGTGGTTGAACTATTCTGCGTAAGTTTTGGCGGGCTCGCCGCGCGTGTGACAGCGGCGCTCCGCGCCCGGGTTCCGCAGTAAATTGTCGGCGCCGCTTTTGGCCGCGAGTGAAATGGAAAATTCGGCGGGCAGGTGATGCGCGCAATTTGCGCCCTGGGATTGCGTTGGCGCCTTACTGCCTTGGGAGGCGTCCGATAATCCAATCACCCGCTATTTTGGAGCGATTGTCGCGAACTCTTTTGAATCCTCAGTCCAGCGCTTTTGATGATGTCTCAAAAAAGCGAATTGTCGCGTCGCGCAGCGGCAGCCAATCGTGCCCGCAGTCCGGCACGACCATAATCCTGACATCGCAGCCGATCTGCTGGTAGTGCTGATAGAGCGATTCCAGACGCTGGCGGCGTGTGATGCCGGCTCGGTTCGCGCCGGGCGCCCAGTAGGCATCGCCTTCCGTTATCTTGATATTCGCATTGTCATTTTCGCCGATCAGAAGCTGTATCGGCATATCGCGCAGCGCGCCAGCGTCGATGACCTGCCCAAATAGCCCCTCGACATCGCGGATGCCGCTCCACCAATCCAGCGAATCGTCAAGAAGTGTGATGCGACCGGGAGCCGCCAGCGAAAGGGCTTGCACATGCCCTGGATGCAAATAGGCGAAGCGATGCGCGAATTGCGCACCGCCGGAAAACCCACCCAGCATGAAGCGATCATCCGCCAGGTCATATCGCTCACGAATCTCTTCCAGCATGTCCAACAGAATCAGATCAAAGCGAAGGCCTCGGAAGAGCAATTGCTTGTAGTTGTCGACATCGTCGGGATCAATGAGGCCGGCCGGGAAGAGCGGGCAGATCAGAAGGACTCGATTCCTAATCGCGAAATCGCTGAGATGATCGCGGTAAAGGGCAGCGTCTCGGTAAGTCCCATGCACATAAACGCAGATCTGCCGGATTTCATCGGGCACGTACAAGCAGTAGGAAAAGCGCGGATCGGCGCGATGGGCGAAGAACGCCGTTCGTTTGAATAGGAAAGGGGATACTCCCCCAGTTCCTCGAGTTTTCGACATTACCTCCCTCACGCCATCGGCTACGCTTACAGGGCTGCGCTTGTGGCTAGGGCCGCGGATAGCTGATACCCAGCATGCCTTCAATGTCCAGCGGGTCGACGCCGTAGAGCTGCTTCTGCTCCGCGCGCGAGGTGGCCTCCGATTCGAGTTCGCCCTCAAGCGGCAGCGATAGTCGCCTCCCGTCTTGAATCGCTGATTCTCGCGTGGCGACATCCATCATCATCGCCATCAGCGCGTCTTCGTCGTTGTATTCCGATGCGCGGAGACCGCGGACCGTCTCGGCGAAGTCGACGATATGACTGATCACTGCGCTGCTGTAGTAGTTGCGGCGATGATAGGCGCTTGCGCCCAAGCGATAGGGATTGACGTATTCGATGCGCCCGGTCGGCAGATCGACATGCGAGGACAACCAATCGCGCCCATCGCCCAGATGTACGATGGGGTAGGCCAGGTCGTGACGCCCGCCATTGGCCAGGGCCTCATCCGTGCAATAGCGCACTTCGCCGATACCATGCCAGCCGGCGCCCGCTTGCTGCACGATTGCCCCGCGCGCCCCTGCCAGTTCCGTATAACCCGGCCGCGGATAGCGCCCCAGCATGCTCTTGATATTGCCGGCGTGGTCGATGACCAGCGCCTCATCGGGGAACCAGAAAAAGTGGGCGCGGTACTTCTCCGATTCGTGATAGCGATGCGCCAACTGATAGTGCCCGTCTGTCGGCATCGTATGCGATATCGCCTGAACCTCGGTAGGATGCGCGCCGAAAAAGCGGATCCAGCGCGAGTTGTTGTGGTAGCCGGTGTGATCGTGCCAGCAGGTCAAGCGCTTGATCGGCCCAATGAATCCGTCTTCGGCGATCAACTTCATCATGCGGTCGAAGGGAAAGCGGAAGAAATTCTCGGCGATGCGCAAGACCGCATCGTTGTCGCGCGCCGCCTGCACCATCTCCTGCGCTTGAATCAGCAGGCTGCACATGCTCGTCTCGACGTTGACGTGGATGCCGTGCGAAAGCAGATAGCAGCAGATCGAGTGGTGAGAGGGAATCGGGCTGACCACGAAGGCGGCTTCCATCGGGCGCGCTTTGACCAACTCTTTGAGATCATAAAACGCCGGCACGCCCAGCGCCCCGGCGAATTCATCGGCCGAGCCTTTGACCGGGTCGCAGACCGCCACTAGCTCGATCCAGGGTTTCAAATAGTCGAAGAGCGGCCGGTAGGTCGTTTTGGAGCGATTGCCCGTGCCGATCAGCGCCACGCGCAGCTTTTCATTCAGTGCCATTTTGCAGCCTTTCTTTGATTGCCTCGGGTATCTCCGCCTCATAAACTTGCGCGTGCCCGGTTCTGTCGCTGGTGTAGACAACAATGCGATTATCCGGCGAGAACGAGGGGTGCGGGTGGGTATGTTGTGGCGCGTAGACCTTGATCGGACCGTCTTCGTAGGGGAAGGGTCCGTTCCAGTGCGCGCCTTCGCTGCTGGCGCCGGGATAGCAGAGCGTGATTGGAAGTCCCGCCCTGCCCAGCGGGTTAAACAGTTGCAAGCCGATATCGGGAAAGTTGGTATCGGCGACCATCATCGTGCCATCGCGATTGCAGATGGCATGCCAGGCGTTAAAAGAGGCGACTCGCCGCTCGACGCCGGTGTCGACATTGATGGCGCGGATGCCCTTGTTCCAATCGACAAATGCCAGTTCGCGCTTGCCGGGGATCCAGCTTTCGTGCGTGATCCATTCGCCCGGCGCGCGCTGATAGAGGCGGCGGTTGCCGGTACCGTCGCGCTTGATGGCCCAGACGCGATCCTTGAGCGGACCGGCATAATAGAGCAGGTCGGCATCATCGGGGCAGAACATGAGATGGGCGATGGTATCTCGCTTAAGGATGATCTCGTGCTCGCCGCTGCTGGTATCGACAACCGCCAGGCAGGCTTTCCCATTGACGCTGAAGCGGATCGCCCAAAAGCGATCATCGAAGCTGAGCGCCGTGGTGCCCATGGCATCCGCGACCATGCCCGCTTCGCGCAAGTTGATCTCGCCGAAGTCGACCAGTCGCTCTTCGCGCAAAGTCTCGGTATGGACTCGGTATGCGCCACTGCCGGCGGTGAAGTAGACGTAGCGTCCATCGTGCGAGGGATACAGCGAATACTCGCCGATGTCCTCACGCTCTGTCAATTGGATCAGATTGCCGTTCGCGCGCTCCTCGGCGTAGATCTCCGGTCGGCTCGTGCGATGTGAGACGAAAATCAAGCGCTGCATGGCATCGTCGTAAGCTGGGACGATAAAAAATGGATGGTGGTGGATCGAGGCTTGGTCGGTGACCTGCCTGATTTTGACGCCGGTGCTTTCGTCTTGAAAAGAGATCGATTCCGACGGATAGATTTGTCCGCGCGCCATTTAGGAGATATTCCGTTCCAGCACTGCGAACCCGGCTGCGGTCAATTCGGCGGCGATGCGATCGATCTCGTGCTGCGGCAGCGGACGAATGGGACGCCGCATGCGCATGGAAGGAAATTTGCCCAGCAAAGTCATGGCGCATTTCATGCGTTGATGCGCGTCGCTCGATGGTTCGCCGAAGCGATAAACGATCTGCGAGAGCGGGCGCACCTTGTCTTGCAGCATATTGGCTTGTTCCAGGTCGCCGCTCAAGGCCGCCTTCACCAAGGCTGTGATCAACTCCGGCACAAATCCCGCGAAGCCAACCAGCGCGCCATCGGCGCCGTCGAGCAGCGTCACCAGCAAGTATTCGTCCAGGCAGCTGATGATGCTGACATCGGGCGCGGAGATCTTCAGATTGCGATAGTCATGCGCCCAACGCGACATATCGCGGGTGCCCATTTTGATGCTGACGACGCGGTCGAGTTGCGCCATCGCCTGCATTTCCGCCAGCGAATAGCCGGCTTTGGTCCAGGCCGGGTACTGATGCACGATGATGTCGATATCCGCGCCTTCGGCGACATCTTCGAAGAAACCCACGGCGGTTTCGCTGGTCCTGCCGAAGCGCAGCCAATGATGCGGCGGCATCAGCAAGATGGCGTCAGCGCCGACGTCTTTGGCCGCGCGCGCCTGCGCGATGGCTTCGTCGCTGCCTTCGGCGCAAACGCCGGAGACTACCTTGACCTTGCGCCCGACTTCGTCGGCGATGATCTCGGTGACGCGAGCCCGCTCGTGATTGCGCAGGGACATGACCTCGCCGGTATGCCCGTTGCAGACCAGGCCGGTGATGCCATCCACCGAGGCCAGATACTGAACGTATTCTCGCAGGCCGATCTCGTCAATCGAGTCGTCGTCATTAAAGGGACACAGCGTCGCCGGCAGTACCCCGGTCCATGGTTTATGGAACATTATTTCGCCCTTTCCAAATGTTGATTCGCTCAAGAAACGCGGTGCCGCTCCAGAAAGTCGTAATTCGGCGTGACACCCAGGCCCGGCCTATCCGGTATAGTCAAATAACCGTCCTCATCCAATGTCATCTTTTCTTCAAAGATCTTGCCACGGTTGACATCCACGGTTTCGCGATAGAATTCCACGATCAATCCGTTGCTGATGGCGCCAACCAGGTGCAGATGGATCTCTTGATCGCCGTGCGGCGCGACATGCAGGTCATGGGCGGCGATCAGCGCGGCCACGTTCATGAACTCTGTTATGCCGCCCAGGATCTGCGCATCAGCGTTGTAGATGGCGGCGGCGTCATTGGCGATCAAATCGCGGAAGCCGTAGCGCGTGTATTCGTTCTCGCCCGTGGCGATGGGAATCGCCGTTGATCGCGCCAAAAGGCCATGGCCGCGGTAATCATCGGGCGCCAGCGGCTCTTCAAACCAGAAGACGTCGTATGCTTCCATTTTTCGAGCGATGTCGATGGCCTCGCGCAGGCTGTAGGCGCAATTGGCGTCGACCATCAGTTTGACGTCTTCGCCGATCGTTCCCCGCACGACGCGCACGCGCTCCAGATCTTCCTTGATGGACGCGCCGCCGATCTTCATCTTGATCGCCTTTGCGCCCAGATCGAGGTTGTCTTCCATCTCGGCGGCCAAGCCGGAAAGTCCCTTGCCTTCCTGATAGTAACCGCCGGCGATATAAGCCGGCACGCGATCGTGGAAGCCGCCCAGCAGCTTATGCACCGACTTGCCGGTCGCCACCCCCATCAGATCCCAAAGCGCGATATCAATGCCGCTGATGAAGCGCGTGGTGATGCCCCGTCTGCCCACCAGCTTGGGTTCCCAGAGCGCGTCCCAAATGCGGCGATAATTGAAAGGGTCCTCGCCGATCAGCAGCGGCTTGAAATGCTCCAGCAAGCCATGCGCAACCTTGGCCATGCCGGAAGTAGCGGGTTTGCCCGCCCAGCCGACCCCACTCAGTCCGTCGTCGGTGTGGATGCGCAGCAAGCTCAATCCGCTATCAGTGTAAACATGCTTGCCGTTGCGGATCGGCTTGCCGCGCTCCCAGCGATAAACGCGTAATTCGATATCTGATATCTTCATGCCGGCGTGACCTCAAGGCGTGAACAGGGTGGCGGCGATGTGGCGAACGCCGCCATTGCATTGAATCTCGTCATCGGCCCGGTTGATATAATAAGCGGTCATGACCTTGCCGCCACTCAGCTTGACCGTGCGCGGATAACCCAGGTCCCAGGAGCCGGCGTCGTCGCGCAGAATGAGTTCCGGTCCCCAGCTTTTGCCATTGTCTTGGGAGACGCGCGCGCGTATGCCATATGGCACGACGCGATAACCGTAGACGATCAGCAGGCGTCCGTCATCAAGCAAGGTCAACTCGCTGGGCCCGCCCCAATCGCTGGGCCGCGAAAGGAACTGCCAAGTGCGCCCGCCGTCGGCTGATTCGACGATCTCGGGCCAGGCGTTGCGGGCGTCAATCTGGCAGCGCAGCGCCGCCAGAATCCGGCCGTCTTCAAGCATGACCGGGCTGGCGTAATAGCGATTGACGTAGTGCCCGTCCACCGAGTCGGCGCTGATCGGCGCCAGATAATTCCAGGTCAGCCCGGCATCCGGCGATCCATAGACCGCGACGAAGCGATTGCCGCGCTTGCCCGAGGCGATGCCGGCAGTGACAAAGAGCAGCACCAGCCCATCAGGACGCAGGATATAGTCCGGCTTGACCTGTATCCATTGGAAGCCGAAGGCAGGCATGCGGAAGGGACCTTCCCAGCTATGCCCGCGATCGCGAGAATATTGAATGTAGCCGATTGACTGATCTCGTTCGGGCGGGATGCCGAAGCCGGCTGTCATGAAAAACTCTGGCGATGCCCAGTCGTAAGCTTCGCTTGGCGCGTCTTCGGCGCTCGTGAAGAGCGGTCTTTCGATCTCCTGTCGGTTGCCGAGCGACCGTAAGCCCTCAATAGGCCAGGTCAAGCCGCCGTCGCTCGAGCGCATGGTGACGTATTCGCCGCCGCGGGCATCGACCACGTGATGCGCCAAGTCGTAGGGAGATCTGTAGTTACAAGGTCCGCGTGAAAAACTGATCAGCAATTCGCTCTCCGAAAAGGCTTTGAAGCCATGATTGAAGGGCCAGGCAGCGAAGTAATCCTTGTCATAATAGATGGTGATATGTTCGGCGTCCCTTGGGTATTCGGCAGACGGATAGGCTGATGATGGCATCAAAACTCCCTTGCGCTTGCGGGCTTAACTGTTGCGGCGCGGATCCAGCGCATCGTTCAAGCCATCGCCGAGGAAGACGAAAGCAACTTGAATAACGCCAATCGTCACAGCCGGGATGAGGATGAGGTGTGGGAAAATCTGCCAATAGCGCCGCCCCTCCTCCAACATGGAACCCCAGCTGGCGTTAGGCGGCTGGACACCGATGCCGAGGAAGCTCAAACCGGCTTCCATCGTGACAGCGCCGCCCATGCTGGCGGTAACGGCGACTACCAGCGGTCCCAAAGCATTGGGTATCACATGTCGCAGCATGATGTGCAATTGTGAACCGCCAAGGGCGCGGGCTGCCAGCACGTAATCCTCCTCATTGATGCTTAAGACTTGTCCGCGCACCAGCCTTGCCAAACCGGGCCAAGCGATCAATGCCAGCGCGCTGAAAACCAGTACATAATCCAACCATAAGGTATTCAAAAAGAAGGGATTCTTGGTCTGTTCATACAGTGTGTCAAACCAATTGATGATAGGTCTGCGCAGGGTCGTATTGATCAGTATGACCAGCAGCAAGCCCGGCATGGCTTGGATTAGGTCGCTAATCCACATGAGCAATTCATCGGTCCGTCCGCCATGAATGCCCGACCAAGCGCCTACCAGGATGCCGATGGCCAGGCTGATGGTCGTGGACAAGAAAGCGACCAGAGCGGCGGTGCGAGCGCCGTGCAGCATACGGCTGAAGACATCGCGCCCCAGGTCGTCCGTGCCCAGGAAGTGTTCGGCGGTGGGACTTTGAAATGCCTGCACGATATTCTGTTCGAGGAAGTCGTAGGGGGCGATATGAGGACCGACAAGCGCCAAGGTGAGGAAGGCGGCGACGACAAACAAGCCGCACACCGCCAGCCAATTTTGGCGGAAGCGTCGCGTCGCGTCTTGCCACAGGCTGCGGTGATATTCCAGCGAAAGGCTCTTGTCATCTATGACGCGGGGGCGTCTTGGTTTGGCTGACTCCGCGTTCACGGTGCTCTCACTCGCGGGTCCAGAATCGGATAGATGATATCGACTAGAAAATTGCTAATGAAAATGATCAAGGTGCCGACGACAGCCACTGCCATGATGATGGGATAATCGACCTTTTTGATGCCCTCGATGGTCAGCAAGCCGAAACCTGGGATATTCAAGATGTATTCCACAAAGAGTGAGCCGTTGATGAGACCAATCATGATGAGACCAAGGGTAGTTACCACGGGCGTCAGCACTGGACGCAGCATGTGGCGCAGGATAATGCGCGATTCTGGCAAGCCCTTGGCTCGGGCAGTGCGCACATAGAGCTGGCTTTTGACTTCCAGCATGGCGGAGCGGGTCTGGCGCACGACGATGGGCAGAATGCCTATCGATATGACCGCGACGGGCAAGGCCGCGTCGATATGAAATAAGCCGTTCCAGCCATAGGGCACATCAATGACTTTGAGTTGCAAGACGAGGAGAAGCAGCAGCATCGGCAGGATGACAAAAATGGGAATACCGTTGATGAACAAGACGCTGCTAACAGTCAACCGGTCAAGCCAGCGGTTGTGATATAGCGCGGCGATGACGCCCAGCGCAAGGCCGATCACGGAGCCGATGACGGTGGCTGCGAAACCCAACTGCATGGAGATAGGCAGGCGAAACCTGACGATATCCAGCACCGGACGATCGACCTGTAGGCGTATCGATCGCCCCCAATCGCCCTGTCCAAGCTTGCTGAGATAGTTGCCGAACTGTACCAGGAAGGGTTCGTCCAAGCCGTATTTCTTGCGTAGCGCCTGCATGACGACTTCGTCTTCGCTATCGAAATCTTCGCCCTGAATAAACATCATGCGGATGGGATCGCCGGCCCCGTAATACATCATCGCATAGGTCACGAAGAGGATGAGCAAAAGCCCAACCGACCAGCGCAAGAGACGTATCAGCAAGAATGATGCCATAATGGTTTCCTAAGTTTACCCCATCCCCCAGCCCCTTCCCCAACATGAGGGAAGGGGGGAACTTGACGCAAGGGAAAGTCCCTCCCTCTTGATGGGGGAGGGACTTATGGTGGAGGTGAAAGGCGTTTACATCCGCTCGATGTAGATCTTCCAGGGTTCGATCACGCTGACGTCGGGACCGCTGTAATATTCCTTGACGTGCTCGCGCGCGTTGGCGGTGCGCAAGGGCTTGCCGAAGTGCATGATGACGTAGTCGCCCTCATATTGCGCCTGCGCCTCCAGCGCCAGTTCGCAGCGCCGCGGATCATCCGGCGCCAGGGTCAGCGCTTCGTTGACCGCCGCTTCCAGGGCCTCGTTCATGTAGCCGTTCAACATGGAACTGCTGGGAACGGGACCCGACGAGTGGCCGGCCGCCCACATATAGGTAGCGGCATCGGGGAAGCGGATGACAACATCGTCGCGGCTCAAGTTGATCTTGTCAAAGTCATCGCCGAAGCTGTTGGGATCTTGCTGGAATTCGACATTCTCGATGCCCAGGTTCTGGCGCCAGAACTCAATGACCGCTTGCAGCGCGCGGTTGTTGAACTCGTTGCTGCCGCGCGGCGTTACGCGCAGTTTCGGCAAGTTCTCGGCGCTGCCATAGCTCGAGGCGGCCAATGCGGCTTGCGCGCCTTCGACATCGTAGGGATAGCCGGTCGCGTCCGGGTTCTGGCAGGTCACGATATCGTCCAGGGTCTGCGTGGTCATGACACCGCTGCCTTCGATCGGGAAGGCGGCCTGGAATACAGCGCTCCAGTCGACCGACTTGATCAGCGCTTCACGGACCATCGGGTCGCTGGTCGGCTCGCGTGTCGGCTGCAGCCAGAAGGTGTTGAAGCCGATGGCGTCGAACTGACGGAAGTAATCGGGCATGGCCGAGCGCAGGACCGAAGGCGCCGCAGCCAGGCTGGCGTCGATTTGATCATTCAGCGCCATCGTGCCGACAATCTGCTGATCGGGGACGAACTGGAAGGTAACCTTTTCCAGGATCGGACCGTCTTTCCACCATTCCGGGTTCGGTGTCAACTCGGCTGTCTGCAGGTCGGCGTCAAAGCTGGTGAGGATGAAGGGACCGTTGACGATGGGATTATTCTCGGGCTTCCAGAATTCGTTGAAGCCATGTTCCAGCACGTCCTCGGCGCGGGCGATAGCCATATGCGCGGTGGCGATGCGCCAGAAGAAGATCGGATCCGGCAGGACCAGCTCAACCTGGACGGTCGAGTCGTCAAGCGCCGACAAACCGCTGACTTCGACGCTCATGGCGTCTTCGGCAGCCATCTCGCGCGCGTCAGCGAAGCCGGCTACGTTGCCCAGATAAGTGCGGATACGGCCGACGCTGTTGAGCGGCGCCGCTTGCACTTGCCAGGAATCGATGACCTGCTGCGCGGTGATTGATGTGCCATCGGACCAGCGAGCCTCCGGATCGACGGAGAAGGTCCAAGCGGTGCCGTCGTCGTTGGAACTCCAATCGTTGAAATAGCCGGTCTTCAAATTGAAGTCGACATCAAAATAGAGTGGCGGCACCGACTGGAAAGTGATCCAGTTCTGCTGGTCGCCGCCGGCGGACAGGATCTGGAAGCTGAAATTCGCGACGCCGGACGAGCCGGTGGCGATCCTCAGCACTTGATCTTGCGCCATTGCGCCGGTCGCGCCAAGCAGCAAGACCAACGCGATCAGTGTTAGGGTGAATAACTTTCTCGACATAATCTCCTCCTCATTTGAACGATATGTCACCTTGCTATAGGACGGACACATTATTCTATGTCCACAGCTTTGATTGAGCTGTCATAACGAAGTAAGTTTCTCGCGCTCCCCTGCTCCTTTCAATAAATGACTCTAAAACAGTTGACCGCAAATCGTCTCGTCATCCGCCGCTGAATCACCCGTCGCAAAGATAATCCGATGACTCGCGGATCACGAGTCGCGTCGGCAATTTGATGACGCGATCGGTCCTGTTTCCATTATTCGCAATGCCCTGCAACAACAAGCGGGCGGCCGTTTTCCCCAATAAGTTCAGGTCGCGGCGGATCGCCGTGACCGGTGGACGATATAACCGCGTCAGGTGGATGTCGTCACAGGCGACCAGCGCAATGTCGCGCCCGACCGCCAGTTGACGATCTTGCAGCGCACCCAGCGCGCCGATCAATATGATATTGCCCGCCACGATCAAGGCTGTTGGCAGCGGTCGATTTCGCATCAGCAAGAGCGCCTCGGCAAAGGCGTCGGTTTCAGTGAAGGACGCGAAGCGTATCAATTCGCCCCGTAGCGGAATCCGGGCTTCGGCGAGCGCCTCTTGATAGGCTCGCAATCGTTGCTGTGTGGGATAAAAACCTTGAGGCCCGCCGATGAATCCGATATTGCGATGCCCGTTTTCGACCAGATGAAAGACCGCTTTCCGTATGCTGCTTTCGTGATCGGACTGTACGGCGAAAACGCGCTCGCCGTCGACGGGCTCGCGATCCAGCATCACCGTCGGTATCTTCGTCTCCTGAATAAAGCGGCGCGATGGTTCGGGCGATTCCGAGGCGGACGAGACAATTAATCCGCTGACTTGCCGGCTGGCCAGCAGCCGCAAACAGGCGATATCCAGATCGGCTTGATTGCGCGAGGACACCAGTGTTACGGCGTAGCCATTGGTGGCAAGAGCCTCGGCAGCGGCTTCATATATGGTCGAGATGACCGGATTGGCGATGCTGCCAACCAGAAAACCAATCGAGTTGGTCTCTCCCCGGCGCAGACTATGCGCCAGGAAGGCCGGCTGATAATCCAATTCCTCAGCGGCTTCTACCACGCGCATCTTCAAAGCCTCGGAGACATGCGGGTAATTGTTCAATGCCCGGGATACGGAGCTAACCGAGACCCGCGCATGATGCGCCACATCGTGTATGGTTGCCTTCTGCGACAAGGACAATCCCTGGGACTCTGAAAACGATTTCCGAAACTTTAACGCATCAATTGACGTTTGTCAAACGAATTTATCATGCACGCAGGGCAATCGCATCGAACTATTTTTCACCACAAAGGCACGAAGGACACAGAGTTTAGGGAATTGTGACGACTATTCCTCTAAATTCATTGCCTGAATATGGCAAAGGCCGCCAGTAAGACTTCATCTGTCGCACGAAAGCACGCCAAAATAAGACAAGCGTATTCATTTCGTTGCTATTCTCGCTGTTCTCGATGCCCTCGGTGGTTAAATGTCCAATTTCGCCTCATGCCAGTCGCCATCGTTTGGAGCGATTGCCCTGCGGCAGGTGATGAGCGGACTTTGACATTTGATCGCCTTTCGCTATACTCTTCTGCTGAAAACGTTTTCAAAAGCAATCGCTTGCGGAGATTGGCGATGCCCGATTATCAGGCGCCCGACGGCGCGTATCCTATTCTTCTGACCGCCTTTAACGAGAACGATGCGCTCGATTTGCCGGCCATCGGCAGCCTACTCGACTTTTATAAGAGCCTTGGCGTTCCCGGCGTGCTGGCCTTGGGTCAGGCCAGTGAGGTGCTTTATCTCGATGACGACGAACGGTTGCGGGTGGCGCAGCATGTGGCGGATCACCCCAGCGGCGGCATGACCATCGCCACTGTTGGCAACTTCGGCGCGACCCTGTCCCAGCAAGCGGCCAGCTTGCAGAGCATCTACGAAATGGGCAGCGATGTTGCGGTCGTGGCTCTGTCCCTGTTGCCCAGCGCACAAAACCTGGCCGACCAGTTGCTGGCGATCAGCTCCCTGGTCGGCGATCATGTCCGGCTGGGCATATATGAATTGCCGCAGCCGGAGCACCGCCTGCTGACGCCGGCTGAAGTCGGGCGTGCCGCGGCGAGCGGTCGCTACTATTTCATGAAGGACACCTGTCGCGAAATCGCCCCCTTCAGCGCCAAGCTGAGGGCCGCTGCCGGCAGCGCGCTCAAGCTCTTCCAGGCCAATCTCAAAGTGCTGCCGCCGTCTATGGAAGCCGGCAGCCACGGATTCTGCGGCTGGCTGCCTATGGTTTCTCCCGAGTTGAGCGCGCAAGTCTGCGATATGTCGCTGCCGGCCGAGATCCGCAAGGAAGCGCATGACCGCTTGACGGCTTTCAACGAAGTCATGGTGGCGGGGGGCTTTCCCGCTTCGGCCAAGCATATCCTGGCGCGGCGCGGCGTCGCGATTCAGCCCTATAGCCGGGCCGAGTCGGCGCGGCGATTCTTCGAGGCGGGACCAGCAGCCCTGGATCAATACATCGCGGAGAACGAGCCCTTCACGGCGGTCGCGATGGCGGAGACTCGATGAAGTCCAACATTATCGTCTTCTTCAGCGACGACCATGCCGCTTGGGCGCTGCCATCCTACGGCAACAGCGAGATCAGCGCGCCCCATATCAGCGAGTTGGCCGAAACCGGCGCCCTGATGGATAAGGCCTTCACGCCCTGTCCGGTCTGCTCGCCGGCGCGCGCCTCATTTTGGACTGGCCTGTATCCCTCGCAACACGGCGTCCACGACCATCTGGCCGAGGACGATCCGGAGGTGGGGGCGACACCCTGGCTACACGGCATTCCGACGCTGGCCGATTACCTGCGCGCTGCCGGATACACCAGCGCCATGTGCGGCAAATGGCACTGCGGCGCGGGCGAAACCCCGAAATCCGGCTTCGATTACTGGTATAGTTCCTGGCGCAAGACCCCCAAGTACAGCACGATGACCCACAAATACAGCGATCAAGGTCAGGTGGTGGAGCGAACCGGTTACGATACGCGGATCGTCACCGACGCCGCCATCGACTTCCTGCGACAACGCGATGGAGAGAAACCTTTCTTTCTCTTCATCGGATACGCGACCACGCACAATCCCTGGATCAATCGCGACGAAGGACTGGTTTCGGGCTATCGCAATGCGACATTCGGCGATATTCCTGACGATATTCCCTATGCCTTTGGCGAACCGGGCAGGCATCCCGTCGCGCCGGATGATCCCGGGGAGGCGCTGGCGCAATACTACGCTTCGGTAACGATGATCGATGAAGGGGTAGGGCGGGTGCTGGACGAACTGGCGGACGAACGTGATGAAACGCTGATCGTCTACACTTCCGATCACGGGCTGAACATGGGGCATCACGGCATCTGGGGCAAGGGCAACGGCAGCGAACCGCTGAACATGCTCGAGGAGTCCATTCGCGTGCCGCTGATCCTCAATCATGCCGGGCAGATCACGGCAGGCCAGAGGCGCGCCGAGCTAGTCAATCACTGCGACTTGTTCATGAGCTTGCTGGACTTCGCTGGCGCGCGGCCACAAGCGGCCGATCGCTTTCCCGGCAAGAGCTTCCGCCACATGCTGGCAGGGGAGGACGCGCCAGCATGGGACGACAAGACTATCGTCGAATACGGTGTCGTTCGCGCCATCCGCGACGCGCGCTACAAGCTGGTTCAACGCCGCGATAGTTACCAGAACCTCTTGCACGACCTCGAGCGCGATCCGCGGGAGACTGTGAACCTTTATCGTGATCCACAGTGCCAAGACATTGTCAGGCGCTTGACCGCCGCGCTGGAGAGCTTCTTCGCGAGATACGAAGTGGCGGCGCGCAGCGGCCTGCGCGGGGACGATCTGCCAGTCCATAACCGGAATGAAGCGTGGCGAAGCAAAAATGTCTCTTATTCATAAACCGCGTCGCTCATGCGACGAGAAGGCATATTATTTTGAGTGGGAGCGGTAGACTTTCTCGCGGCCGCCGAGCGACTGAAAGGCTTTTATGAAAATAACAGCGATTCGCGACCGCGTCGTGCCCATACGCTCGGATATCCGCAACGCCTTCATCGACTTTTCACAGATGACCGCTTCGATTGTCGGCATCCAGAGCGATGTCATCCGCGCCGGGGCGCCACTGATCGGCTATGGATTCAACTCCAACGGGCGCTACTCGCAGAGCGGCATCCTGCGCGATCGCATCATTCCCCGCCTGCTCGCGGCGCGGCCCGAGGCGCTGCTCAATGATGACGGCAGCAACTTTGATCCCGCCCGGGCTTGGGACATCATGATGCGCAACGAAAAGCCGGGCGGCCATGGCGAGCGCTCGGTGGCGGTCGGCGTCATCGATATGGCGCTCTGGGATCTGGTCGCCAAGATCGAAGGCGCCCCGCTTTATCGCTTGCTGGGCGAGCGCTATCGCGGCGGCGAGGTCGACGACGATGTCTTCGTCTATGCCGCCGGCGGCTACTATTATCCCGGCAAGGATCTGGGCGCGCTGCAAGACGAGATCAAGACTTATCTCGATTTGGGTTATAACACGGTCAAGATCAAGATCGGCGGCCTACCGCTGGCGGAGGACCTCAAACGCATCGAGGCGGTCATCGACATCGTCGGGGGCGGAAAGCGCCTGGCGGTCGATGTCAACGGGCGCTTCAACCTGAAGGAGGCGCTGGCCTATGCCCAAGCCCTGGAACCATACAACCTGTTCTGGTACGAGGAGCCGGGCGATCCGCTCGACTACCTGCTCAATGCCGCGCTGGCGGGTTCGACCAGCTTGCCGCTGGCGACGGGCGAAAACCTTTTCTCGACCATCGACGCGGCCAACTTGATCCGCTACGGCGGCATGAGGCCGGATAAGGATTTCCTGCAAATGGATCCCGCCCTCAGCTATGGCTTGGTGGAATACCTGCGCACACTGAACATGTTATCGGATTACGGCTGGTCCCCGCGGCGCTGCATCCCGCATGGCGGTCATCAATTCGCTTTGCATATCGCCGCCGGTCTGGGGCTTTTCGGCAACGAATCCTACCCCCATGTTTTTCAGCCTTTTGGCGGCTTCGGCGACGGTATCGCCGTGCGAAATGGGCGAATCCAGCCGCCCCAAGTACCCGGAATCGGCTTTGAACTTAAAGCCGATCTGATGAGAGAATTCGACGCGCTTTTCTAACGGCGCGGGACCATACAGCTAGGGCGGCCGCATGATCAGCTTTGTCACCTTCTACATTGATGTCACGGCGCGGACGATGGGCAACATTCATCGCAGGACCTCGACCATCACCGTGACCGAGCCGCATGAGTACATCCGGACCATGTTCGCTTCGGCCAGGCGATTCCACAGCCAATGCCGGCAAGTCATCCTCAGCGACCGGGGCACGATCTTCCCCCCGCATCCGGACACCGACATCATCCGCTACGATCTCGATTCCGAAAATCCGATGATGTCGCGCTCTATCGCCTGGCTTGACTACATCAAAGAGGCGGCGGGCCATATGATATTTCTGGATTCCGATATCCTGATCAATGGCGATCTGTCGCGGGTCTTCGACTACGACTTCGATGTATCATTGACTTACCGAAATGAGGACAAATGGCCGATCAACGCCGGCATCAATTTCGCGCATGGACGACGCATCGACGGCGCCGCGCGCTTCCACAGGCGCTGGCTGCGGCGCTTCCGGGGGCAGCATCATGGCAGCAGCGTTTGGGGTGGCGATCAAGACGCCCTGCGCGAGATCTTCAGCGCGGTGGACTTCGCCCGCGACGATATCTTTTGCCATGATCTCGACGGCATCAAGGTCTTGTTTCTTCCTTGTTCGATTTACAACTTTTCGACATCAATGGAATGCGAAATGGACGGGCATTACCCGGAAAAGAAGGTCTTGCATTTCAAAGGCAGGCGCAAACCGCATCTGTTTCCTTATTGGCGGACTTATATCAAGCCAGGAGCGACCGAAAAAGGATAGGCGATGGAACTGATTCCTCATATTGACATCATCGAGCCGGAGCGCATTGAGGCGCTCTTCGCGGACCAAGCCAACTACTGCTGGCGCGCGGTGGATTGCGAAACGCTGGATACCTGGTCCCCCGATATCGGCCTGACCGCCTATCCCAAGCCCAGCATTTATCGCGCCAACGTCCTCGCCGAATCCGAGCGGTCGTCGACATTGCGCCATCGCTTCTGGCAAACCATCGAGGGCCAAGCCGATCACACCGGTCGGCGCTACATCGGCATCCTGATCTATTGCAAGGCGGGTGAAACCTGCCCGATGGAGCTGCGCCTGGCCAGTCAAGAGATCGGGCGCGTGGAGCCGAGCCGACACGACAACCGCCCCCACTTGATTGTGGTCGACAAACCAGTCCAATTCATGGGCGCGATGGAGGTTTTTCGTTTGACCGCGCCGGGGCCCGGCAGCTATCGCATTGAAGGATTTGTCCTATTGCGCGAGCGGCCGCAGCCGAGCCGCTTCGCGCCGGAGATCGCGAATTTGACCCTTCGCGCGAGCCGCGCCGAGAACGGGAACTGGACGGCGCGGCTGCAGTTCACCACCTCTCGGCTCGCGCGCGTTGACGCGACCATCGTCGAACATGGCTCCGCGTTTCGCGCCCGGCAGACGGCCGAGCCGGCGCGCCTGCATCATCTCCTTTTTTCCGATTTGCCCGCCGAGCGCAGCTTCGAGGCCGAAGTCACAGCGACTGACCCCTCCGGTGAATCGGTTACGGAAGCGCTGAGGTTTCTCACCTCGCAGACTGAGGGACGGCCGACGGAGAGAGTCGTAGTTCCGCTGGAACTGATCAATCTTAATAATTCCGATCTCGCTGGTCTGCCTCTGTCATTTGGCCTTCCCTTTAGCAAAGGCGCGCTTCCTCGGATCGCGACTTGCCACCTGCAGGCGGGAGGACAAGTCCTGCCGGCGGGGGCGCAAGCGCAAAGTCACTGGGACGATGGCACGGTACGTTGGGCGCTGGTGGAAAGCCGCATTCCCCAAGACTTGACAAGTGAACGGTCGCTGTCGGGGGAGTTCCATGTCAACGCGCCCGACCTGAATGCCGTCCCATTCGGCGGAACTGTTTCCGACGGGAACGACGATGTGCTGCGTTCGCAATCCTGCGATGGCGACCTTGTGATCGAGAGACGTCTGAATGACAACTGGGACAAAGCTTTCTCCTTGTCGGACCTGCGCTTCCGGACGAATCTGAGCAACGGCGCGACGCTTCAATCGAGCCCGGTCCGCTGGCTGAGCCGCGATTCTCGTACTTTCCAGTTCGAGGTCAAGCACGAAGACGAACGCGGCGTCGCCCATTTACGCAGCAATATGCGCCTTCAGTTTTATCCGGACCAGAGTTTCGTCAAGCTGCATCACCGCCTGGAAGTCATCAGCCCGGCGCTGGCGCCCGCAGCCGCTGGCGGACAATTGCCCGGGGACAGCGACGAAGCGATCACTTCCGCTATCGTGGGCGACAGCGGCGAAGAAAGCACCCTGCTCAAGCTGCATTCCTTTTCCATTGGCATCCCATTCCCTGGCGCAGCGGTCGTTCACCACGCCGAGCAAAGTTGGAGCGCTACCGATGGCGACTGGCAACTGCGCCATGATCACGACCTGGCGTACAGCGCCGGCGGCGAAACCCGAGAAGGGAGGGCGCCCGGTCATATTCGAGTCGACGGTGATTTGGGCGCGCTTGGCATCGGCCTGCGCCATTTTTGGCAGACCTATCCCAAGGCGATTACGGTGGCTGGCGACGGGGTCGATATTGAACTCTTCCCCGAACGGAGCGGCGTCGACTTGCCCGGGGACGAAGACGCTCCCCACCGACTCTACTTCTGGCTCGCTGATGACGGCTATATCCTGAAATCCGGCCTGGCGCTGAGCAATGAAATCCTGCTCGATTTTGGCGGCGATCAGCCGGCCGCATTTGACTGGCTGGAACAGGGCGTCGTGGCGCGGCCGGATATCGGTTATCTCAATAGCACGGGCGCGCTTTATCGGCTCGGCGCGCGGCGGGATTCGATCTTGCCCGACTACGAGAAACTCGCCGACAGCGCCCTGGAGTCTTTTCACGACGATCGCGAGCATTTCCGCGCTTATGGACAAGTCAACTTCGGTGACTGGTACGGCGAGAGCGGCTGGTCCTGGGGCAATAACGAATACGACCCGGCCTACTGCGCCTATAGCGAATTCCTGCGCGGCGGCGATCCAGGCTGGGCAGCCTGGGCCGCCGAGTCGGCGCGGCACCTGGCTGATGTCGATACGATCAACTTCTCGGGCGATCCCGCAGAAATCGGCGGACAATCCATGCACATGCCCGGGCACCTGGGCGGATACTTGCCGCCGCTTTTCCGCAGCAAGATGGCGGGTACCAAGACAATCCCCTCGCATACCTGGATCGAGGGAACGATGCTGCATTATTTGTTGACGGGCGATGACTTTGTTTATGAATCGCTGCAGAAGACCAGAAACTGGCTTTTGCAGAAACATTTCTTCGACCATTATGATTTCACAAATGCGCGCGAAGCCGGCTGGCATTTGATCCATCTTTGCATGTTGGCCGCGGCGCAGGACGATCCCGACTGCCTGAATGCCGCCTCAATCATCGTCGAGCGGGTTTTGGAGCGCGCGGAGCCCGAAGGCGGCTGGGTGCGCAACTTGACCGAGAGTCATTGCGGCTGTGGCTATCCGCGCTGCAGCGGCGAGGCCGGTTTCATGGTCGGCGTTTTGCTCTCTGGCTTGAAGCGCTATTACAATCTCACACAGGACCCGCGGGTCGGCGAGGCGATCATTGGCGGGGCGCGCTGGCTGATCCGCGAGACCTTCGATCACGAGAGCGGGCACTTCCGATATACCTCTTGCCGGAAGCGCACGCTCGGCGGCAACTTTCGCTGTACGCAGTGGGTTCTGGAAGGCTTGGCGGCCGCCTGGGAACTTTCGGGCGATACCGATATCGCCCTTCACGTGAAAAAGGGCCTGCCCACCATCGGCATGTTTCCCGAATGGATTTCTCATTTGGGCATGGGCAAGGCCATGTCACAGCAAATGCGCTATGTGCCGACAATTTTGGCGACGCTGGAATCACGACCTCTGGGAGGAGAAAATGATGACTGATTGGACGACGCGCCTGGCGATCATCAGCGACGAAGCCGATGATTCCTTCCGCGACGCTGTTGAATTCTGCCTGCCGCTGGGTATACGAAACTATGAGATCCGCAAGCTGGGCGGCGGTCGCTTTCCGGACGTCAGTGACGAAGCGATTCAAGAAGTGATCGATACCGTCGCCGAATACGACCTGAACCTGATCGGCGTCAGCCCCGGTTTTTTCAAGCACGACCTGGCTGAGGCGACAACCGAGCAAACCTTTCATGACGGCTTGCCGCGCGCTATCACCTTGATGCACAAGCTGGGGGCGACGCGCATGACGCTCTTCACTTTCAAGCGTGGCAGCGACCCTAACGCGCCGATTCCCGGGCGGATTTACGACTACCTGGGACGCGCAATCGAGATTTGCCGCGGCGAAGGCATCGAAGTTCTGCTGGAAAATGCCGCCAGCATCTGGAGCAATACCGGCGCGAATCTGGCGCAGATCGCTGGTACGCTTGGCGCGCGTGTGGTGTGGGATCCAGCCAATGCCGCCGCTTCCGGAGAGCTGGCCTATCCCGATGGCTATGCCGAGGTCCGCGATCTGATCGCCCATGTCCACTTCAAGAATTGGACCAAGGCGGACGGGTTCGTGGCGATCATGGACGGTGTGGCTGACTTGACCGGACAGGTAGCGGCGCTTAAATCCGACGGCTACAGCGGGCACTATTGCCTGGAGCCGCATCAATGGGGGGATCGTCATAATGCCGTGCGAGCGAACAGCGCGCAACTATTGCAACTCTTGGAAGGGGAATGAGACAGATCATGCATTTCGACAAGATTCGCACGATGATCCTTGGCATGGGCGGCATCAGCCGAACCATGCTCCGCGCGCTGGAAAGCAAAGAATGGCATGAGTTGGTCGCCGTCGTCGATGTCAATGAAGACGCGCTGCAAAGGGCGGCGACAGATTATTCACTGCCGGCAGCGGCGCTTTTCACCGATCTGGGTTCGGCCTGCCGGGACTCGTCGGCAAATGTCGTCTTGATCAACACGCCATCCGAACTGCACTATGCGCAGACCAAAACCGCGCTGGAAGCCGGCTTGACGCCGCTGGTCGCCAAGCCGCTCGCGAATCGCTATGCGCAGTCCAGGGACTTGGCGAATCTCGCTTTCGAGAAGCGTATCAAGCTCTGTGTGGGCCAGCAAATGCGCTATCGCCGCCATTATCTCAGCGTGGCCGAATTCGTGGCGAGCGGCGCTCTGGGCAAGGTCGAGCAGATCTATTTTCTCAGCGCCAAACCGCGACATCAGGCGCGCAACTTGAAAGGCTTCCTGCAACCGGTGCTCTACGAGATGACCTGCCATCACCTTGACACGCTCTTCGCTATCTTGCCGGACCTGGCGCCGGAAGCCGTCATTTGCGATGGCTTTGTGCCGTCCTGGTCTCCCTATGGTAGCGACTGCATGATCAACGGACTGCTTCGCTTTCGCGGCGGTGTACATATGCTCTATCACGCCGGTTATTCAACGCAATCGAGCTGCTACGAGCTCCGCTTGGAAGGCACAAGGGGCGCCCTGCGCTGCCGCGGCATCCATATGTCGAACGATACGATGGAATATGAATTCGCCGAGCGCGGCGCGGCCTTCCGCCCGATCGATCTCGACCGGGGCAGGTCATCGTCCGATCCTTGGAGCCATTTCTTTGACCTCTGGTACGACTATCTCAATGGCGGGGAAGAGCCGCCCTTCAGCGGGCACAATAACCTGAAGATCTTGTCCGTCATCGACGCCGCGATAGAGTCCCTTGAACGAAAGGCCTTTGTCGAGATCCCGAACAGCCCGACTTGCCAATCTCTAGCTGAGAGCCTGTCATGATCATAGATTGCCAGAGCCACGTTTTCCCCCGTGCCTATGCTGAGTTGCTCACGCGCAATACCAATACCCTGCGCACAACCCGCGTCGACGATGGCGTCTACCTGATCAATTACGGCGATGTGCAGCGCTTCCGCCTCGACCTCGATAGCTACAGCGCCGAGCGCAAACTGCGCGACATGGATGCCTCCGGCGTTGATATGAGCGTGATCAGCGTCAATATCCCTACCCCCGATATGCTGGACCCCGATCTGGCAAGTGAAGGCGCGCGCATCTGCAACGATGCCTTGGCCGAGCTTTGCGCGAGGCATCCCGACCGCTTTGTTGGCCTCGCCAGCCTGCCCCTCAATGATGTGCCGGCTGCGATTGCCGAACTGGACCGCGCCATCGACGAGCTTGATCTGCGCGGCGTATTTTTACCCTCGCACGTCAAGGGCGCGCCGCTTGACGCGCCGCAATTCGAAGCCTTTTACGCGCATGTCGCCGGGCGGGGCGTTCCGCTGGTTTTGCACCCGGCCGTGCCGGTCTGGGGTGAAGCGGTCAACGAACACAGCATGATCCCGATGATGGGTTTTATGGTCGATACGTCTTTTGCCATGCTGCGGCTGATACTGGGCGGCGTCATGGAGAGACGTCCGACATTAAAAGTCCTGCATCCGCATGTCGGTGGGGTATTGCCCTATCTGATGGGACGTGTGGTCGAGCAGACCGAAGTCAAAGGGCGCGGAGGCGATCACATCTCGCAGTCGCCGCGCGAAACCTACAAGCGCGTCTACCTTGATCTCGTTTCGCCTGATCCGCTGGCGATCCGCTACGCTTACGACTTCGCCGGCGCTGATCGGCTGCTCTTCGGCAGCGATCATCCCTGGGTCAGCATCGACGCCATTCTTGATATCGTTCGGGGGCTGGATATTCCCGCAGGTGACAAAGACATGTTGCTCGAAAGCAATGCGCGGGAATTGTTTCGCATTGATTGACCCTCGCCGGGAGTGGCAAGCAACACGTATATATGCTTTGTAGCGAACTATGCACAGGCTTTTCACGACCGAGGGCACAGAAGCAGGACAAACAAAGTCATGCTAATGCACTCCAAAATAATAGTCGGCGGTAGGGGCGACCCGGCGGGTCGCCCGCAAAACCTAGCCGGAACGTTGGGCGAGCCAAGGTTCGCCCCTACAGTCACCTTGCATTTTGTTGCATTATTTTCTCGGAATTACTGAGATTTTTGTTTGTTAGCGAAGTTATCATCATATCGGAATTTATCGCTCCTTTTGCGGGAAAACAGTGACTCGTCCCGCGAAAATGGTTACAATCGATTGGTGACTTGGGGAGACAAGGACGCGATTTCGCGCCGGTCCAGCCTCATACGAGATTGAGTTGAATTTAAGAACATCCGCTTAGAAGATGTCCGTATGTACGCCAGCTATTTGAATGAATTGACATAGGAGAGAGCTATGAAACTTTTTGATTATGCTGACTTTGTTGAAGGCTGGGACCTCACGATAAACCGCTATGCAACCCAAAAGGTCGAATTCGGCGCGCAAGGCGTCGCGGAAAAAGTGGCGGAGATTGAAGCGCTGCTCCAGCAGAAGATAGCGGAGCTGGATGCGCTGCCCAACGACCCCGAGCTGGAAAAGGCGGAACCCGACGATCTGGCATCCATCCTGGCCTTGCGCCCGGACGGCAGCCGCCGCATGCTGTCGTCGCTGCCCGACGACTTTCGCGATCGCCTGGAAGGGGCTTGGCTGGCTCGCTGCGCCGGCTGCACGCTCGGCTCCATCGTCGAAGGCTGGAAAGTGGAGCGGATGGAGCGCTGGGCCGCCTACCTTGGCGACCAGTTCCCGCTGGTGGATTATTGGAGCCAGGCGGAACAGCCGCATCTGCCCCGTTTGAAGATGAGCGTACGCCACGATTACACGCCCTCGAAGATGAATGGCGTCCCCTCCGATGACGACCTCAACTACACGCTGCTCGGCCTGCTGGTCCTGGAAGAATACGGCCCCGACTTCACCGTCGACGACATGGGCGAAGCCTGGGTCAAATACCTGCCCTTCGCCTTCACCGCCGAGGGCATCGCGCTGGAAAATCTGCGGGCGGGCGTGCCGGCCATGCAAGCGGGCGCGCTCAATAATCCCTGCCTCAACTGGATCGGCGCCGATATTCGCTCCGACCCCTGGGGCTACGCCGCGCCCGGCTGGCCGGAAAAAGCGGCGGAATTCGCCTGGCGCGACGCCACCATCAGCCACCGGCGCAACGGCGTCTACGCCGCTATGTATTTCTCGGCGGCGATTTCGGCAGCCTTCGCCGTGGACGATCCGATGGACGCGCTGAAAATCGCGCTGGAAGAGATTCCAGCGGACAGCATTACCGCGCGTGAAATACGCTGGGCGCTCGACAAAGCGCCTTCCATTACGGGGTACAAAGATGCCGCCGCTCTCTGTGAAGAGCGCTACCCTGGTTTGTGGAAGTCGCATTCCTTCCAAAATAACGCCTTGACGATCTGGGGCTTGGCTGTAGGTGGCGATGACTACACCAAAGTCATCGGCGAGACGGTCGCCATGGGCCAAGACAACGACTGCACCGCCGCCACAGCCGGCAGTATCTTCGGCGCTGTCTACGGGGCGAGCGCCATCCCCGAACACTGGACCCGCAATTTCAACAACAAGATTCATTGCTACCTGAACGGGCATCCGACATTCGCGCTTGACGACGTGGTTGATCGCTTCGTCGCGCAGGCGGAGAGGGTCATGGCGGGCTAATGAGAATTTATGGGGCGACCAACCTGGTCGCCCTTGTGGCAGTAGGTTGCGTTTTCGGGCGACCTGATAGGTCGCCCCTACAACTATCCTCGATATTTCCGCATTCGGTAATGAAAAATCTAGACAGGAGAGAACCATGCGACTATTTGACTACCCGGACAAAGTGGCGGCCTGGGAACGGGTGATTAACGCTTACGCGCAGCAGAAGGTCGAATTCGGCGCCAGCGGCGTGGCGGAAAAGGTGGCGGAGATCGAAGCGCTGCTCAAGCAGAAGGTGGCGGAGTTGGACGCCTTGGCCAACGATGCTGAATTGGCAAAAGCGGAACCCGATGATCTGGAGACGATCCGCAGCCTGCGCCCGGACGGCAGCCGCCGGATGTGGACGAGCCTTTCGGAGGATTTCCGTGAGCGCCTGGAAGGATCCTGGCTGGGGCGCTGCGCCGGCTGCACGCTCGGCTCGATCGTCGAGGGCTGGACCGTCGAGCGGATGGAAGAATGGGCGCAATACCTCGGCGATGAATATCCGCTGGTGGATTACTGGAGCGTCGCCGAACAACCCCATAATCGCAAGTATCAGACCAGCCTGCGCGAAGACTTCACGCCCGCAAAGATGGATGGCGTGCCCACGGATGACGACCTCAATTACACGCTGCTCGGTTTGATGATCCTGGAGGAATACGGGCTCGATTTCACTACTGATGACCTGGGCGAAGCCTGGATCAAGTACCTGCCCTTCGCCTTCACCGCCGAAGGCATCGCGCTTGCCAACTTGCGGGCGGGCATCCCCCCCATGCAAGCTGCTGAAGTCGACAATTGCTTTCTGAACTGGATCGGCGCTGACATTCGCTCGGATCCCTGGGGTTATGCCGCGCCCGGCTGGCCGCAGAAAGCGGCGGAATTCGCCTATCGCGATGCCTACGTCAGCCATCGGCGCAACGGCATCTATGCCGCCATGTTTTTCTCGGCGGCGATTTCGGCCGCCTTCGCCGTAAATGATCCGGTCGAGGCGCTGCAAATCGGCTTGGAGGAGATACCCGCCGACTGTCTTCTGGCGCGGGAAGTGCGCTGGGCGCTGGAGGTAGCGCCATCGATCGCGAACTATCGCGATGCCGCCGCCGCCATTGAGGAGCGTTATCCACAAATGGGCGGGGCGCACGCAATCAACAACACCGTTCTCACCGTTTGGGGTTTGACCGTCGGCGGTGACGACTACACCAAGGTCATTGGCGAAACCGTCGCCATGGGCAAGGACAACGACTGCACCGCCGCCACCGCCGGCAGCATCTGGGGCGCCGTCTATGGCAAGAGCGCCATCCCCAAGCACTGGTACAAGAACTTCAACAACAAAGTGCATACCTTCTTGTATCACCAATCGACCTTTGCCATCGACGATGTCATCGATCGCTTCGTCGTCCAGGCGGAGAAAGTCATGGCGGGGAATTAGGGTTGGAGGATTCGATTCCTTCCCAGGGTAGATTTTGGATTGCGGGCGACCTGATAGGTCGCCCCTGCAGCTATTTCTGATTTTGTGATTTAGCGGGACAAAGCTGAAATCGTTTTAGGAGGAGCGCATGACCAATTATAACTACCCCGAGCCATTGGAAGACATCGACAGGTCAATCAACCACTGGGCACAGCTCAAGGCGGAAACCGGCGCCGACGGCCTGGCGGATAAAATGGCGGAAATCAAATCCGTGATCGCGGAGAAGCTGGCCGAGTTGCGCGCCCTGCCCGAAGACCCCGCCCTGCGCGCGGCGGAACCGGATGACCTGAACGCCATTCGCGCGCTGCGTCCGGATGGCGCCCGCCGTTACTGGTCGGCGCTGCCGGAGGAGACCTTCCGCGATCGGCTGGAAGGGGCGATTATGGGGCGATTCGCTGGCTGTGTATTGGGGTCGATCGTCGAATGCTGGGAGATCGAAAAGATGGAGCGCTGGGCGGCTTATCTCGGCGATGCCTTCCCGCCCGATGACTATTGGAGCGAGGCGGAACGCCCGAACGATCTCAAGTATCAGACCAGCCCCCGCGAGACCTTCACGCGGTCAAAAATGGACGGCGTGCCCACCGATGACGACATCATCTACACCCAGTTGGGTATGCTCATCCTGGAGGATTACGGACCCGATTTTAGTGTGGACGACGTAGGCGCTGCCTGGGTGAAATATTTGCCGCACGCGGCTACCGCGGAAGGCGTTGCCCTGAGGAATCTGCATGCGGGACTACCGCCTGCGCAAGCGGCTGTCGTGGACAATCCCTTCATGTTTTGGATCGGCGCTGATATTCGCTCGGATCCCTGGGGCTATGCCGCCCCCGGCTATCCCGAAAAAGCCGCCGAGTTCGCCTGGCGCGATGCCACCATCAGTCACCGGCGCAACGGCATCTACGGCGCCATGTACTTCTCCGCCGTCATTTCGGCCGCTTTCGCTTTGGCCGATCCGCTGAAAGCGCTGGAAGCCGGCCTGGCGGAGATTCCAGCCGATTGCCTGTTGGCGCGCGAGCTACGCTGGGCGCTGGACAAAGCGGACGACATCAAGCACTTCCGCGAGGCGCGCGAAACCGTCGACAGACGTTACGCCGGCATGCACAGAATACATACCATCAACAACGCTGTGCTGACTGTTTGGGGGCTGAAAGTCGGTGGCGATGATTACAGTAAAGTGATCGGCGAAACGGTGGCGATGGGCTTGGACAACGACTGTACCGCCGCCACCGCCGGCAGCATCTTTGGCGCGGCTTATGGGGCAGACGCCATCCCCGAGCATTGGACCAGAAACTTCAACAACAAGGTCTACTCGTACATCATCGGCGTGGAGAAATTCGCTCTCAATGATATGGTTGAGCGCTTCGCCGCGCTGGCGGGGAAGGTCCTGGCAGCGGAATAGACTGGAAGCTTCCGATACGCTTTTGCGCTTGTCTGGGAGTGGTGATATGCGAGGACCAAGTCCTCGGTTGTACCGGGAATGTAGGAGCGACTATCAGGTCGTCCGCCTTACCGAGTAAAATGTTGAGGAGACGTCCATGACAGCTTACAATTACCCCGACCCCTTGGAAGGCCTGAGCCGGAATATCAACCTCTGGGCGCAGCTCAAGACCGAAACCGGCGCCCCCGGTGTGAAAGAAAAGCTGGCTGAAATCAATGCCATCATCGCGGAGAAGCTGGCCGAGTTGCGCGCCCTGCCCGAAGACCCCGCCCTGCGCGCGGCGGAACCGGATGACCTGGACGCCATTCGCGCGCTGCGTCCGGATGGCGCCCGCCGTTTCTGGTCGACGCTTCCGGAGGCGACCTACCGCGACCGGCTCGAAGGCGCTTGGCTGGGCCGCTGTGCCGGCTGCACGCTCGGCTCGATCGTTGAACTTTGGGAACCCGACAAAATGGAGAGCTGGGCGGCTTACCTCGGCGATGCCTTCCCGCCCGTCGATTACTGGAGCGAGGCGGAACGGCCCTTTGAACTCAAGTATGAGACGAGCTTGCGCGAGGCCTTCACGCCCTCAAAGATGGACGGCGTGCCCACCGATGACGACCTGATCTACACGCAACTGGGCCTGCTGATCCTGGAAGATTACGGGCCCGACTTCACGGTAGACGATGTCGGCGCTGCCTGGGTCAAGTACTTGCCTGTCTCGCCAGCGTCGCCCGTGCTCGGTAATCTGCAAGCCGGCGTAGCGCCGCTGAAGGCGGCTGAAGTTGACAATCCCACCATGTTCTGGATCATCGGCGATATCCGCTCCGACGCCTGGGGCTATGCCGCGCCCGGTTATCCCGAGAAAGCGGCCGAATTCGCCTGGCGCGACGCCACCGTTTCCAGCCGCCGCAACGGCATCTACGGCGCCATGTACTTCTCCGCCGTCATCGCTGCCGCCTTCGCACTGGGCGATCCCATGGCTGCGCTGGAAGCCGGCTTGAGCGAAATCCCGGCTGACTGCGTGCTGGCGCGGGAAGTGCGCTGGGCATTGGACGCGGCGGGCGACATCAAAGATTATCGCGCGGCGCGCGCCGCCGCCGACGAGCGTTACGCCGGTATGCACCTGGTGCACACCATCAACAACGTGGCGCTGACCATTTGGGGGCTGAGCATCGGCGGCGACGACTTCTCCAAGGTCATCGGCGAGACGGTAGCCATGGGCATGGACAACGACTGCACCGCCGCCAGCGCCGGCAGCATCTTCGGCGCCGCTTACGGAAAAGGCGCTATCCCCGGGCATTGGACACGCCATTTTAACAACAAGGCGCATTCCTTCATCATCGGCACAGAGTCATTCGCCATTGACGATATGGTCAATCGCTTCACCGCGCTGGCGGGGAAGGTGCTGGCGGGGGAATAGGCGGTTTACATACATTAAGCGTAACCGACTGAGAATCACCCACGTTATTGGCTATGTTCCATATAAGCTTGGGACGCTAAGTTTTAGAGCACCCAAGCTATTTCGGAATTAGCGCTTTGTAGAATTACTGTAAAGATCTAGCTACAGGTCTTGTTTTCCGAGGTCGGGAGTAGTGAGGTTTTTCGATTCAAGGCAATTAGAGTTTGTTCTATAGCATTCGTGTTCTCTAATCTAAAGTTATTCCACGGTTTTCCAAAGCCGTTTCAATAGATTCGAGTTTACGAAATATTTGGTCATTAGTCTCTTCAATTTGTGCCATGCGCTGGTCAACCCTCTCCCATGCTTCGCCACTTGCCCGGTTATAATCGCGTTGTTCCCTGATGAATTCATCCAATCGTCTGTTGGTGGCGTGTTGCGCATCTGCAAGCGCCTCAAGGCGCGTAGCAATTGCATCAAAACGGCTGTCGACGGCATTGAAGCGCGTATTAAGAATCTGCAATACCTCAGCGAACTGATCCCGAGTTACAAAAACCGGAATCTGCTGTTCTACTTGCGCGAGTCTTCTGTCTAATTCTTCCATGCGAGACACCTAAATCATGATACCATGACGTAACCATAACATAGGACCATGCCAAAGTGCAAGTTGTCAAGACATTCGGGATGTGTCGCAAAACGCGGATACAGAATCTCCGCGCAGAGGGTCAATCCATACAATTAGACACTCCACTCGAACTCTGAGTCGCTTGCGAATTGACCGTGTAGTGCTTTTACGAGCGCGTTGAACGTGACGCCTATGAGGCACTGACACTGACGTGCCTGGAACTGGATTGCCTCAAAGCAGCGAAGAAAGGGATTTATGCCACCTTCGAATTTTCCTTTGCTGGCGCTGGATGCGCGCAACTTCTCGACCATCGAGCATGCCGACCTGCAATTGGGCTCGGTCGAGAAGAGCGAGCGCAATCCGCTTTTCCGCGAAGACTTCTTCGCGGATCCGCCCAAGCGCTGGGAAGCGCGCTTCGACAATGTCTATCCCAGCGTCATTTATGACGAGGGAGAAGGCCTTTTCAAGTGTTGGTACAAGTCCTTCATCGTCGATGAAGCATCGGTCGCGACGCCTCTGACGCGGCGACCGCAGACGCGCTACACCGGCGGTAAACGTGAAGAAGGCCTGCTCTACGCGACCTCGAACGACGGTATCCATTGGAAAAAACCGGCGCTGGGCTTGATCGAATTTGGCGGCTCGCGCGCCAACAACATCGTCATGCGCCGCGCCACACATGGCATCCACGCCGGCGGCGTACTCAAAGACCCGCGCGATCCCGATCCCGCCCGTCGCTACAAGTTCATCCACCGCAATCCGCGGGCGGGGCGCATGGCGACCTGTTTTTCCGCCGATGGGCTGCGCTGGTCCCAGCCCCGGCTCTGGCCCGAACACGATGCTGTCGGCGATACGCACAACAACGCCATCTGGTCGCCGGCGCTTGACAAGTATGTCTGCATCACACGCGGGTGGTCGGGCGGACCCTATCAGGGACTCCGCACCGTCCTGCGCGGCGAAAGCGCGGACTTCCTGCATTGGACCGAGCCGGTTGAGGTCATGCGCGGCGGCGACGCTCACGATCAGATCTATTCCATGCCCATCTTTCAATACGCCGGCCTATACATCGGCTTGCCGGCGATATTCCACAAGGGCGACGAAAAGGCGACCGATTGGGATACGGTTGATACCGAACTGGCCTGGAGCGCCGACTCGGTCAACTGGCGGCGCATCTGTCCGGGCGAAGCCTTTATTCCGCGCGGAGGGGGCAGTTATCCCGACGGCGAATACGACTGCGGCTGCATTTACGCCGCCGCTCCCATCGTACGCGGCGAAAGGGTTTTGATCTATTACGGCGGCAGCAACGGCTTGCATAATAACTGGCGCGAAAGTTCGCTTAACCTGGCGACGCTGGATATCGACCGTTTCGCCGGTCTCGCGCCTCGCGAGCAGCGGCAAACGGCGCTCGTGATGACTACGCCGTTGCGGCTGGACGCGGACATGATCACCGTCAACGCCAGGATCGCGGCCGGCGGGGGTATCCGCGCCGCGCTGCTTGACGCCGCTGGCTCGAGCTTGCCCGGCTGCACGCTTGAGGATTGCTTGCCTCTGAAAAAGAGCGGCATATCCTGCCAGCTTCAATGGAAGGGCCAGCCACAAGCTTGCCAGCCAGGGCAGACCCGGCAACTGCTATTCGCTTTGGACAATGCCACGCTCTATGCCATCAAGGGCGCAAGCCGTCTTTCCGATTGATCTGCGCCGGAACAATATCGGTCTTGCCCGACGATTCATCAACTATTCACCACAGAGACGCAGAGGGCACAGAGAAAAACCCACAGAGGGATATATTTTTCGGGCGTCATCAAAGTCGCCCGCAAAAAACCCTCCGCGCCCAAGAACACTCCCGTTGGACAACAACAACAGGAACTGTTGTCCAACGGAGTGTGGGTTCAGTTTGGCCAGTTTTTCCTTCCCTAAGGGTGTCCAAACTGGGAAAACTAAATGAGCTGTGTCGGCTTGCGGGGCTGGTCGGCGTCCACAGCCCCCGCTGGATTGCATGACAGATTGCCCGCGTCTCGGCAAGGCCACCGATGTTTCGTTACAAATCAAGCTGATGACTTGCCACAAATCAATCTGATTAATTCCGCCAGCAGCGCCGTGCGCGGGAGGATGCTGCTCTTTAGAATGTACTCGTCCGGTCCGTGATCCAGGCCGCCGATCGGTCCCAGCCCGTCCAGCGCCGGCACCCCGGCTTGTGCCGCGAAAGCGCTGTCGGCGGCGCCGCCCGTGCTGACGCCGCGCAACTCAAATCCCAGATCGGCGGCCGCGCGGATCGCCAAATCTTCCAGGCGCGCGACCGCTTCGCTGCGGGGCATGGGTGGCGAGGCCAGACGATGCTTCACGGTGAATCTTATGTCATCGACCGCCGGGCGCGCGAATATCCCCTCGATTTCGGCGACAATGCGATCCAGGTCGCGCTGCTCGAAGGCGCGGATGTCAATGCTCGCGCTAGCATGGTCGGGCACCACATTCGGCATAGTGCCGCCATTGATGATGCCGATATTGATGGTGACGCCGCTCACGGGATGCGCCAGCGCCTCGGCTTGCAGCAGCCGACGCAGTAAGCCGCTGATGGCGTTGCGGCCCTTTTCCGGCTCAACGCCGGCATGCGCGCCCCGCCCTTGCGCCTCGACGCGCATCACCACATTGCCCTTGCGCGCGGTGACGATATCGCCATTTTCCCGCGCCGCTTCCAGCGTTAGCACAGCGTCGGCGCCCGCCATGGATTGACAGATCAACGGGACTGATGTCCGCTCGTCCACCTCTTCATCGGCGACGCAGAGCAGCGTCAAGGTCCTGAAGTCGTCAAAGCCGATCGCTTCCAGGGCTTCTACGGCAAAAATCCCGGCCAGCAAACCCGCTTTCATATCGCAGGCGCCGGGTCCCAACAGCTGGTCGCCCGCCTGTTTCAGCGGTCGCCGCGCCGCCGTGCCGCGTGGATACACCGTATCGCTGTGTCCAAGCAGCAGAATCTGGGCGCTGCCATGGCCACCCAAGCGCGCCAGCAGGTGATCGCCCGTGTCCGGTTGCGGGAAGCGCTCGATGGAAAAGCCCAGGGGTTCAAGGCGCCCCTCCAGCCAGTCATTGACGCGATTGCAGCCCTCTTTGTCGTATGTGCCGGAGTCGATCGCTACCAGAAGCTCAAGCTCCGCCAGGTAACGATGCAGTTGCGAGCGCAGATAATCGAGGATCGTCATCTATTCCCGTCTATTCCGGCAATGCCGCACCAGCGCAAAACGATGCCGGCGAAAACCTTGGCGGTTTCGATCACCGAATCCAGTTCCACGTATTCATTGTCGCCGTGCAAGCCCGCCCCCGCCGGACCCAGGATGATCGGCGTCATTTCGGCGCCGGCGTAAAAGGCGGCATCGGTCACGGCGCGCTTGCCGGTCAAGACCGTTTCGATGCCCAATTGCCGATGCGTATCTCGTACTGCCTGAATCAGCGGATGATCGGGCGCTGTGGAAAAGGGCGGGAAGTCAATATTGGATAAATGCCACTGCAAGGTCGGCGGGTGATCGCGCAGCCAGGGATCGGTGCGCGCAAAAGCCGCCACAAAGGCTTCAAATTCCTCGCGTACTTGCTGGAAAGTTTCAGTCGGCAGGTATTTGAAATCGAAGTCAATCACGCAGACATCGGGGATCATGGCCGGGTTGGAGGTGATTTGCGGCAGGCCGTCTCCGCCCAGCCCAACCCCGCCGACCATCACGCCGGGATTGATAGTGGTGATGCCCGGCGGCATCAGCGGATGATGGCGGGCGCGCGCCCATTCGCGCTCCAGTTCACGGACAGCAGCCACGAACTTCACGCCCTTTTCGATCGCGTTGATGCCTTCGGCGTTTTCCGCATTCGGCTCCGCTTGCGGGTAGATCTGCGCGAAGCGCCAGCCAGCGTGCGCGGCCCGCCCGCGGATGGTAACGCGCAGCCAACTGAGCCCGCCCTCCGCCGCGTCGATAAAGCCCGATGTCGGTTCGGCCACGATGACGCCGTCGGCGCGATAGCCGCGCTTGATGACATCGCGCGTACCCGCGAAGCCGCCCGCTTCTTCGTCCACCACGATATGCAGTTGCAGATCGCCCTTGAGAACAATTCCGGACTTGCAGATCGCCTCGGCAGCCGCGATGAAAGCCGCCACCCCCGCTTTCATGTCAACCGACCCGCGCCCGTAAAGCTTGCCGTCGACGATGTCACCGCCCCAGGGATCATAGTTCCAGCCCTCCCGGTCGCCGATGGGCACGACATCAATGTGCCCGTTGAAAGCCAGGCTCCGTCCTCCGCCGACCCCGCGACACCGCGCCACCAGATTCGGTCGGCGCGCTTCCGCTTCCCACCGCGTGACCTGCAGATCCAGGGCCTTCAGCCTGGTTTCGAGATAGTCCTGTAGATCGCTTTCCTGGCTGTCTTCAGGCGTCGACATGAAGCGCGGATTGACGCTTTTGAAAGCGATCAAGTCCCTTGTCAGCTTGATGATGTCGTCGCGCATGGCGTCGAGGCGCCGGTAAACTCCCGCTTCAATCGCGTCCATTGGCTCGTTTCCTATCCGCTCAAGGGCAGGTTCTGCCCGGCGGCGCTGCCGCCGTCGACGATCATGACCGAACCGGTGATGAAATCGGCTTCATCGGATGCCAGATAGCGGACCATGGCCGATATATCATGCGGATAGCCGATGCGCCCGCGCGGGGTCATGCCGACCAGGGCGTCAATATAGGCCTGATCCAAGCCCCAGTCCGGCACCTCGACCAGGCCGGGCGCCACCGCGTTGACTTGAATATTGTGCTCGGCCGCTTCCAGCGCCAGCACTTGCGTGAACATCGAGATCGCCGCCTTGGACGAGCAATAGTGCGAAGCGCCGACCCGGGCGCGGATTGACGCGGTCGAACTCATGTTGATGATTTTCCCGCCGGACTTGAGGCCGATCATCCGCCGCAGCGCCGCGCGACTGAGCAGGAACATGCCCTTCATGTTGATATCCCAGACGCGGTCCCATTCTTCCTCGCTCATGTCGACGATGAGGCAGTTGGGATAGACGCCGGCGTTATTGACCACTATATCGGGCGCGCCGAATTGGGCCTTCAGTTCGTCCATCATGCCTTCGACTTGCGCGGCGGAGCGTACATCAGCGACCAGCGCCAGTGATCTGCCGCCGGCCCCGGCGATCTCCGCCGCCACCGCCGACGCCCGCTCGCCATCGACATCGTTGACGCCGACGCCCGCGCCCTCGGCGGCGAAATCCAGCGCGATCTGCCGACCGATGCCGTGCCCGGCCCCGCTGATCAAGACCGTCCGCTTTTGAAATCGCGACGGCATCGTCATTCGATCCATTTGGCGGCTGGCATATCGGTATTGGCGCGGGGCAGCGTCGGCGCGACATCCTCTTGATGACAATAATCGGCGATCTCGCTCAGCTTGGCCCACCACACGCGCGGGAAACCCCGCATGTAGCGAATCAAGCGCTCCAGCACGATCAAGCCGGAGGGACGTCCCGCCAGGAAGGGGTGCATGGTCATATTGAAGAGCCCGCCGTGCGCGAAGAGACCATCGAACTCGGCAGTGAAAACTTCCAAGCCGATTGAGGGCGGGCTGATGCCGTTGCCAATTGCCGGCACCGATACAAAGCCGAATTGCACCCAGTCGTCGTTGCGCCAACTGACCGGCAGTTCCAGCAGATCACCCTCGGACGTTTCCACCCAGTAGGGAATGTCGTATCCCATTAAGCTGCTGTCGAACTGGAAGCCGTAGCGCTTGAGCAGGGCGGGGGACGATGGTTTCAGTTCCCAGGCCGGCGAGCGATAGCCGACGGGCCTGCTGCCGGTGATCTTCTCGATGACGTCGATGCCGGCGCGCAGCACCTTTTCTTCCCGCTCGTCGCTCAAGCCATCGGGGCGCTCGTGCATGAAGCCGTGATGTCCCAGGTCATGGCCGCGCGCCACGATCTCGCGCGCCAGATCCGCGTGCAATTCCAGCGTGCGAGCGGGCGAAAAGAAGCTGGCTTTGATCTCGTAGAGATCGAGCAAGTCGAGGATATGCGGCATGCCGACATTGGGTCCGTAACTGAACTCGGACATCAGCGCCATGCGCTTGGTGGCGTTGGGCGGGTCGAGCATGTAGGGGATGGTCTCGCCGTCCAGGTCAAATGTCAGGGCGGCGGCGCAGATACGATCGTTTTTCCATTTGAAATCGCCCATTGGATTCTCCTCCCGCCGCACTATTGCCGGTCTATTGCCCGTCTATTGAAAGTGCGGCAGCACCTCTTCGGCAAACAAGTTGATCTTCGCTTCGAGTTCGTCCCAACTCTCATGGAAGAGCCAAATAACCGCGTATTCCAAGCCGGCATCCCGGTAAGCCTCGAGTTCGGCGACGACCTCGCCGGGACTTCCGCGCGGGACGTGACCCGGCGCGCTGTAGCCCTGCGCCGATTCGCCTTCAGCCAGCAATTCGATATTAGTGCGCAGACTGGCAACGACCGTCCGCCCGTCCGAGCGCGAATGCAATTCAGCCAAGCCGTCGCTCAGCTCCGCCGGGGTCAATCCCACCGGATGCCAGCCGTCGGCGATTTCGGCGGCGCGGCTAATCGCATATGAACTATTGCCGCCGATCCAGACCGGCGTTTCCCGGCCCCGCGGCGGCCGCGGCGCGAAGAGGGCGTCGTCAATCGCTTTGCTTTCGCCCGTGAAAGCGCCATCGCCGTTCCAGAGCGCGCGCATCAGCGCCAGCCATTCATCGAAGCGCGCGCCGCGGCTCTCATAATCGGCGCCCAGATAATTGAATTCCTGCTCCAGCCAGCCGACCCCCGCGCCCAATATCAAGCGCCCGCCCGAGACGACATCAATCCCCGCCAGTTGCTTGGCCAGCAGGACCGGTTCGCGCTGCGGCATAACGATAATCGACGTGCCCAGTCCCACGACTTCGGTGGCGGTCGCGGCGATAGTCAAAGCCACCAGCGATTCGATCAAGTTGCCGTAGGGCTCGGGCATGTCGGCGGGCATCAAGACGTGGTCGGTGGTCCAGACCGAATCGAAGCCGCGCGCTTCCGCCAGGCGCGCGCTGGCGGCGATCGTTTCGCCGCTGGCGATCGCGCCAAAGTTGGGAAGTAACAAGCCAAACTTCATCGCGTCTTACCCTTTCTTTAGGCTATCAGGGGGCGCCAAAATCATGCGGCGCCTGCCGTGTATGCCAGTCGTGCGCACCCTCATACGCGTAGGCGATGCGGAACAAGGTCGCCTCGTCGAAAGGCCGCCCCATCAATTGATAGCCGATGGGCAAACCGTCCCGCGTGAAACCGCAAGGCGCGCTCAGCGCCGGCTGCCCGCCCAAATTGGCGGAGAAGGTGTGATGAATGATCGAGATCATCGGCGTCTCGCCGATGTCCATATCGGCGCGCGGTTGGTGCAAATCGGTCAGGCGTGGCGCCGGCAGCGGCATGGTCGGCGAGATCAAGGCGTCGAGCTTCTGGCCGCGGAAGAGCTCCTTCATGGCGCTGCGATAGCGCTCGCGGGCGCGCAAGCCGGTGACGTAGTGCGTGGCGGGGATTAGCTCGCCCATCTTGAGCGTGGCGCGGGTGGCGGGATCGTAAAGATCGCCCTTCTCGCGCAGTCTCCCCCGGTGATAGGCGCTGGCTTCCGCCATCATCACGGTGAAAAGCGTTTCCGGCGTCAATTCAAATTCCGGCAAGCTGATCTCGATGATCTCCGCGCCCATCTCCGCCAACTCGCTGATGACAGCTTCAGTAGCCGCGCGCACATCATCGATCACCCCGGGATACAAGACGAATCCACGGTCGATGCCGATGCGCATGCCCTGAACGCCCTCGTCGATGGCGGCGCTGTAATCCGGCACTTTTTGCCGCGCCGAGGTCAGATCCTTGGGGTCGTGCCCGGCAATCGCGTTCAGCATCAAGGCGTTATCCAGGACTGTGCGCGTCATCGGACCCACATGATCCAGCGTCCAGGACAGCGGAATCACGCCATAGGCGCTGATGCGCCCATAGGTCGGCTTCAAGCCGACGATATTGTTGATCGAGGCCGGGATGCGGATCGAGCCGCCGGTATCGGTGCCCAGCGCGCCAAATGCCGAGCGGACGGTGACCGCCACGCCCGATCCCGTGCTGGAACCGCCGGGGTAGCTGTTCAATTCCCAGGGCGAGCGGGTCGGCGGTTCGTTGACGCCGTAGGCGAATTCGTGCGGCATCGTCTTGCCGATCATGATGGCGCCGGCTTCGTCCAGCTTCCGCACCACCGTCGCGTCGAAATCGGGCAGGAAGCCCCCCATGACTTTGGAGCCGCATTCGGTGGCGACGCCTTTGGTGTAAATGATGTCCTTGATGCCAATAGGGATGCCATGCAAGGGCCCGCGCGTATTGCCCCCCGCGATCTCTTGATCGGCTGCTTCAGCCTGCGCCAGCGCCGCTTCTTCCGGCACTGCCGCATAAGCGCGCACGGTCGGCTCAGTGCGCTTGATGCGCTCGAGCGTAGCCTGGGTCAATGCGAGCGATGTCGTGACGCCGGTTTGTAGCGCCTCCGCCGCTTCGCTGATGGACAAGTTGATGAGATCCTTTGAATCAGTCATACCAGCCGGCATCCATTCTCAGTATCGGTGGAAAGTCTTCCAGGTCAAAGGCTTCCAGGACGGCGATCGACGGCAGTTGATCCGACAAAGCCGCCGCCAGCCCCTCAAGATCTTCACTCCCCACGTCCACGTCAAACAACGCCGCCAGCGCCGCGATTTGATCCGCCTTGATGTTCAAGTCGGATTTGCTTCTGCCATAACTCATGTGGATCTCCTCTTCATTTGGTCCTGCCAGTCCGCCAGCTGGGGCGATCACCCGGCGTAAATGCCATACTCCCAGATTTTCTCGGCCATGCGCGCGATGGTGTCTTCCAGGTTTTCCCAGATGCCGCGATGCCCCGCCACCAGCACGCTGATGATGATCGGCGCTGCTTCGTGTGATTCGATCACGCCGACATCATTGGCGATGAAGGGGTTGAAATCTCCCGTTTTGTGCGCCACCTTGGCTTCCGGCAAGTACTTCGGCAGGCGCGAGCGCGAGATTTGCCTGCCCAGTATCTCCCGCATGGCGGCGCATGATTCGGGGCTGGCGCAGCCGTCCGTCCAGATCATGTCCAGCAGCTTGCCGATGCAGCGCGCCGTGGCGCGGCTAAAGGGACGCGCCATTTCTACTTGCTCGAAGTGGAAGCGCTCGCGCGCACTTTCCCACTCGGCCGGGGACATCTCCGGATAACCGGCGCGGAACAAAGCCGCCGGACCCAATTCGCCCAAAGCCGGATCGATCGACGCCGCCAAGGCCGAAAACCAGTCGAAGCCGTCCCCCATAACATCAATATCATCCAGGCCCAGTTCGCGCATGGTCTCATTAACGGCATCGGGCCCGCCTACCGCATCGTAACAGTAATCGGTGGCGGTATTGTCGCTTTCGATGATCATCAGTGTGGCGGCATCGCGCAAGCTGAAAACCATGCCATCGTCCATCGCCTGGAGTACACCCGTGCCGAAGCGCTTAAAGCGCGTCTCCAGCGTGTACTTTTGAGCCAGGTCAAGCGCGCCCCTGTCACAGGCGCGGAAGAGCGTCACCAGCAGCGGGATCTTGATCACGCTCATGGTATCCATCATGGTGTCGGCATTAAAAGCGATTTCTTCGCCGGAGCCGGTGAATTTCACATAAAGCGCCCATTCGGCGCGGACACCCAGCATGAGGCGTCGCAGACTTCGTTCCAGCTCGCTATGCACTGTGCGTCACTCCTTAGCGCCGCACCACGCCGCCGGCCAGCCCGAGGGTCACGCCGGTGATGTAGGCCGCTTCCTCAGATGCCAGGAATGCAACCAAGGCGCCCATCTCTTCCGGTGTGCCGTGGCGCCCCAGCGGCACCAGATCCCAAACGCGCTGGACTTCTTCTTCAAAGCTGATGCCGGCATGCGCCGCCCGCTGCCGCAAGCCCGCCCATTGCATCTCGGTGGCCATATAACCGGGCGCTATGCTATTGACGCGGACATTGTGCGGCGCCATTTCCATTGCAAAAGCCAGGGTCATGGCGATGACAGCGGCTTTGCTGCCGGAATACGAAGCCACGCGCGGGTAGGGTTCCTGCCCGAATATCGAACTGACGGTGATGATGTTGCCGCTGCCTTGTTCCCGCATGACGCGGCCGGCGTATTTGCAGGTCAGGAAAACGCCGCGATAGTTGACGTTGACGATCTCCTCGAAATCCGCGACCTCCAGATCGACCAGGTCGACTTCGACGCCGCCAATGCCGGCGTTGGCAACAGCCAGATCAAGCCCGCCAAAGCGAGCAATCCCCAAGCTGACGACCGCTTCGGTGACCTCGGCGCTGGTGACATCGTGCTCGACGGCGATGACGCGCTCCGTATCGAGACCCAGTTCGTCGACGATCGCCGCCGCCGTGTCATGAATCGCTGGACTGGCGTCGGTCATCAGAACCGACCAGCCGTCCTTCGCCAGACGCCGGGCGATGCCCTCGCCCAATCCGCGGGCAGCGCCGGTGATGAAGGCTCGTTTTGCTCCCGCTGCGTCTGTGGGCATGTCCTGACCGATTTTTACCTTTCCCCTGGCCCCTCCCTGACTGAGGAGGGGACACCCTTGTAATCAGGCGCGATATTGTCACAAAACCTGAAATTATCTCGCTGATTTTCGGGCGACCTATCAGGTCGCCCCTACAATTCCTATCATAAATGAACCTTGTAGGGGTCAGGGCGCGTAGGTCGCGTATACACTGACCGCCGACACAGCCCTACGCTATTAGCTGACCCGTCGCTATCGTAGCCATCTTGCGATCCTGTTTAGCGATCCTATGCGCGCTTTTCAGCAACGGCTTTTCGCGCCTCCCGGGCGCGGGCGCTGAAGCGCTTGACCAATCCCCAGACGCCTTCGGGAAAAAATCGCATTGTCAGCACGATCAGCACCGCTACGAACATGAAGCGCACCGGTCCCCGCGAAATGCCGAAGACATCCGACATCCAGGCGCTGGATGCCATTAACTCGCTGACATAAGTCATTACTACGCCCACGATGACCGGTCCATAGATGGTCGCCACGCCGCCTACCAGCACCATACTGAGCAGCAGGGTCGTCAGGGAAAAACCAAAAATATCGGGCGAGGCGACAATCAAGAAATGAGCGTAGACGCCCCCCGCCAAGCCAGGAAAAATCGAACTCAGCACGAATGCCAGCAAGCGCTGCCGCGCCAGCGGAATGCCGCGAGCCACCGCGTACTCTTCAAAGTCGCGCAGCGCGATCAAGCTCAAGCCGAAGTCCGATGTCACCAGTCGCCGCAAGAAAATCGTCGAGCAGAGTAGCAGAAATCCCACCAGATAGAAGTGGGCGAACCGGCTCTCGCGGAAGCGAAAGTCGCCGATCTGCAATTGTGGCACGCCGGTCAAACCCTGCTGCCCGCCGGTAATCAGCGGCTGGCTGAGCAACAGCAAGAGCACCAACTGGCTGCAAGCGAAGGTCAGCAGCGCCACGTAAATGCCGCGCAAACGGATCGCGGGAATCGAGACGAGGACGCTGGCCAGCGCCGCGGTTAGCGCGCCGCAAGGTATGCCCAGCCAGGGCGAGATGCCCAGCTTAACGGCGAGTATGCCGCTGGTATAAGCGCCGATGCCGAAGAATGCCAGATGCGCGAAGTTAAAGACGCCGGCGTAGCCCAGGGTCAAATCCCAATTGGAAGCGACGATGGCGTAGAGCATGCCCAAAATCGCCAAATGCATCAGCAGCTTGTCGGTAACTACATGGGGTATCGCGAGAAAAACGGCGATTCCGATAGCCCAAATGACGTAACGGATATTGCGGTCCTCGTTCTTCGGCTTCATGAGTCTTCACCGCCCATCAAGCCGCGCGGGCGGAAAATGAGCACGATAATGAGCGTGGCGAAAAGCACCACAGGCGCCCAATACAGGTCAATGATATAGGCGCTCGATTCCCGGATGAAGCCGATGACGTAGGCGCCGACGATGGTGCCGGGCAAGCTGCCCAACCCGCCGAAGACAACAACCACGAATGCGAAGAGCAGTTCTTGCGCGCCCATGGTGGGCAAGATGAAGAACAAGCCGCCCAGCATGACGCCGCATAGTCCCGCCAGGATAGAACTTACGACGAAGGTCAGCGGATAGATCTGACTGACATTGATGCCGACAAGGTGGGCAAAGTCATCGTTTTGAGCCACAGCGCGTATGGCCAGCCCCAACTTGGAATGTTTCAAGAACAGGTGCAGCAAAAATAATGTCAGGGGCGTTAATACAATGATCAGTACCTCCTGCAAACCGATAGCGGTTTCCAGGATCTGCAAAGGCGGTCCCTTAAGAATGCGATCCAACTGTTTGTAGCGGGGACCAAATACTACCTGGACGCCGTTCTGCATGAAGCTGGCGCCGGCGATGGTGGTGATGATGACAATCAGGTCGGCGCCGGGCTTGCCGACAAAGGGCTTGACCAGCAGAACGTACATGATGTACCCGACCAGGCCGCAGCAAAGAATCGCGAAGGGCACACCGAGCGCGAGTCCAAATCCGCCTTTGATGGACAGTATCCACTCCCCCAGCGGCAAGAGCAGACCGCCGAGCGCTCCCGCCTCCTCGCTGTTTGCCATGATGGACTTGCCGATCGGCTGCAGCGCTTTAGCGATGCCGCCGCGATTGGAAACGTACCAGGCCGAATATGCCCCGACCATCACCAGCGCGCCATGAGCGAAATTGAACATGCGCACCGTGCCCCAGACCAGCGATAAACCGCTCGCCATCAGCGCGTACAGTGACCCCGAAACCAATCCGCCGGCTATGATCGCGACAAGCGCTTCCAAGGTCATCAGGACACCTTTCCAAAGTACATCTCGAGGATCTCGGCTTGATCGACTTGCGAGACATCCGCCGTCTCCAGCGAGACGGCGCCTTTTTCGATCAGGTACAAGCGATCGCAAATGCCCAGCAAAAGCTCGACATCCTGATCAACCACGATCATGCTGACGCCTGTCGAGGCGATCTCGGCGATGGCGCGCGCCAATTCCTCCTTGATCAAGGGCGCCAGGCCAACGCTTGGTTCGTCCAGGATCAACAACTCGGGCATGCCCATCAAGCCGACGCCGATTGAGAGCATTTGCCGCTCGCCCCCGCTCAATGTCCGCGCGCGCTGAGAGCGCCTTTCCTCTAGCCGCGGGAATAGCGAAAACACTTTCTCAAAATTGCTGGCTTTGTGGCTGTCACTGCGGCGGACATAAGCGCCCAGCGTGAGATTCTCCTGAACGGTCATCTGTGGAAACAACTGATTGCCCTGCGGCACATGGATCAGACCGCGCTCGACGATCAGCCGCGGGTCCAGATTGCTAATATCCTCTCCGCGGAAGCTTATTTTTCCCGCCTTGGCCGGGATCAAGCCGGAAACGGTGCGCAGCAGAGTTGTCTTGCCGTGCCCGTTGGGACCAAAAAGCCCCACATGTTCGCCCTCGTCGACATGCAGCGACAAGGAGCGCACGACATCAATTTTGCCGTATCCGGAAACGAGACCCTCAACCTGAAATAGCATGGAAGGCGTCCTTTCCGCGCTCACCCAGGTAAGCTTCAATCACGACATCATCCCGCGCCAATTCCTCGGGCGAGCCTTCCGCCAGGCGTTCGCCGAAATCCATCACCATGACGCGATTGGATACGCCGAAAAGCAGCGGCAATACGTGCTCGATGATGATGATGGTCATTTCTCCCCGGCTGAGCCGTCGGATCAGTTCTTCGAGTTCGCTCAATTCCGCCACGTTCAAGCCACCCGCCGGCTCATCGAGCATCAGCAGGCTGGGACCGCTGACGATAGCCGAGGCGATCATCAAGCGCTTCTTGGCATAAAGCGAGAGCTCGCCGGCCAGACGATAGCGGTCCGCGCCCAGATCGAGATCCTCCAGCGCCTTGTCTACCGCGGCCTCATATTCATCGGGGCGCAATTCCGTACCGAAGACCGCGCCGATGCGCACGTTTTCCTGCACGGTCAGGGTATCAAATGCGGTCTCCTTTTGGAAAGTGCGCGCAATGCCCAGTTCATAGATCTCGTGCGGGGATAATCTGGTGATATCGTCGCCGCGCAAGTGGACGCTGCCGTCGTCGGCGTGGTAGGGAATACCCGTGATGAGGTTAAAGAGCGTCGTTTTGCCCGCGCCGTTGGGTCCGGCAATGCCATAAATCTCCCCCTCGTTGACCTCGAAACTGACATTATCCACGGCGACCAATTCGCCGAATTTCTTTGTCACCCTGTCAACCGAGAGCAGCGGCGTCATGGGAATTCTCGTTTTCCTTCGCAAGCGGCGAGGACAATAGCGGCGAGCGCGTCAGTCGCAACCAGCGCTTGACCGCATTTCTTCAAGAGGATAATACCGCAAATTAAAACGCCAACCAACAAGGGCGCCACCCGGGCGACCCTTGCTGGCTGTAGCTAATATGCGCGCCGCGACGCGCATCAACTTGTTCTATTCCATGTCCATCCAGGGCGGAACCTGGAATTCGCCAGTGGCATATTTGTCGGGTTCAATCTGGATGCGTTCACCTTCCCAGATCTGGTAGAACTGGATCGGATAGTATTCCGGACCCTGGATCGCCAAATGCGTTTCTTGGTCGAAGGTCAAGAAGCCCGCCAGCGTCTCCATCTCCAGGCTGCCCAGACATTCGCCGATGGCGACGCGATCAGCCGGGTCGCCGACTTGTTCCAGGCAGGTGGCGTAGATCATCACCTGATCATAGGCAATGACCGTGAAGTAACCGCCGCGATGCCCGTACATTTCTTCGTAACGATCGCGAATCTCAATCACTTCCGACTTGGAATCGATGGCGGCGCCCAGATTGTTGTAGATCAAGCCGGTGGAGTTGTCGCCGGTCAGTTCCAGGAATTCTTGTACAGAGGGACCATACTGCAAGAAGAGCAGCGAATTGGGCGGGTTCTCCATGAACTGGTTCATGAAAGCCGCGTTGTTGGGCGGCGCGGAGTCGGTGACAATCACGATATCCGGCTCGTTTTCGCGGATCTTCGCCAGCAGACCGCGCCAGTCCGTGACCGAGGCGAAGGGTACGGTCTCGTAGCCGACAACCGTCCAGCCGAGGCTTTCGAAATGCGCGCTCATGCCGGTCGCGATAGTCGTGCCGTAGGGATCGTCCGAGCTGATGATGAAGGCTTCGCGATCGCGTAAACTGAGCAAGCCCGCTTCGTTGTAGGCTTCGAGCAATTCCGGCAGGGCAGTCTCGTAGGCGTCATAGGAGGGCACGCGCGACCAAACCGTGCCGTAAGCTTCCGGATCCGCGGAGATGATATCGCGGGTCTGCGCCGCGTTCGCCGAGATCAGATAGGGCATATCGATTTCTGCCATCAAGTCGATCTCGAAGTTCGAGGTGCTGGCGTAGGCGGTCATGATGAAGTTGAGATCTTCGGTATTGCTGAGTTGGTTGAAGGCTGTGGTCACGGCGTCAGCGCGCTGATCAACCGTATCCGCGATGACCAGTTCCAGGGTGTAGCCGGCGACGCCGCCCGCTTCGTTAAGATCATCAACGGCGATCTGCGCTGCCTGGACAACATCCTGCGCGTCCGCGCCAAAAGCGCCCGTCAGCGGCACCATGATGCCGATCTTCGCCACCCCCATGTCTTGCGCGCCGACGACGCCCGCGACCAGGGAAAACAACAACAGACAAAGCACAAACATACTGCGGATCCTCAAAGACATGTCTATCCTCTCTTCCTTATCTTTGGTGAATCTATCGGTTCATTTCACGCCTCGTACAGGACTCGCCGCAGGTCCAACACATATGATCTCAAACAAAGGCGACAAATCTTTTCGAAACGCAGGGCGGAGTATAACGAGTCCCACATCGCTTGTCAAATGTAAACAGTTTACAAGTGCGGGCGAGACACTCCTCTGCCCTGCGCATGCCCGCCCCGGTTTTCGTCAGAACGAGACTCGTCTGTTACACTGGAAGCCTGCCATGCTTTCAGTCACTAACGCTTTAGGAGGATCTGATGACCGATCTGCTCTTGACGAATGCCCGCGTCCTCGATGTCCGCGGCGGCGAAATGCTGCCGGATCGACATATCCTGATCGAGGACGGGGTGATCAGCGCCGTGAGCGAGACGAAGCCAACGACCGACGCCGACACCACCGACGCCGACACCATCGACGTCGGCGGACGGGTGGTCATGCCCGGCCTCTGCGATTCGCATGTGCATGTCACCGCCGCCACCGCCCACCTTTCCGCCATCCGGCACTGGTCGCCTGCCTACGTGACCGCCCACGCCGCGAAAATCCTCGAAGGCATGCTGATGCGCGGCTTCACCACGGTGCGCGACGGCGGCGGCGCCGACTGGGGATTGGCCCAGGCCGTGGACGAGGGCTTGATAGCGGGACCGCGCATCTTCTTCTGCGGCCACGCCCTGTCGCAGACCGGCGGCCATGGCGACATGCGCACTTCCGGGGACGACGGCATCGGTTATAGTTGGCTGACGCCGGGCTTGGGCTGGGTCTGCGATGGACTCAGCGAATTGCGCCGCGCCTGTCGCGAAGAGGTCCGCCGCGGCGCCCACCATATCAAACTGATGGTTTCCGGCGGCGTCGCCTCCCCCACCGACCGCATCGACAGCACCCAGTTTTCCGAAGAAGAGATCCGCGCGGCAGTTGAAGAAGCCGAAGCCGCCAATCTCTATGTCATGGTGCATGCCTATACCGCCCGCGCTATCAATCGCGCCTTGCGCTGTGGCGCGCGCACGGTGGAACACGGCAACCTCATGGACGAAGAAAGCGTCGACCTGCTGCTGGAGAACGAGGCCTTTCTGGTGCCGACCCTGTCGATCTATCAGGCCCTGGCGGACGAAGGCGTCGAGGCTGGCTTGCCGGAAGAACTCTATAGGAAAGTCTTTGATGTGCTGGACGCCGGCAAACGCGCGCTTGATATGGCTTACAGCGGTGGCGTGAAAATGGCTTATGGCACCGATCTGCTGGGCCAGATGCACCGCCGTCAACTGGACGAGTTCGCCATCCGCGGCGAAATCATCCCGGCCATTGACGCGCTGCGCGCAGCCACCTGCAATGGCGCGGATCTGCTCTGTCGCACAGGTGAATTGGGCGAGGTCATCCCCGGCGCGCAGGCCGATCTGCTGGTGATGGACGGCGATCCGCTGGCGGATCTGCGCGTGATGACGGAGCCGGAAACCAACCTGCGCATCATCATGAAGGATGGCGTGATTTACAAGAACACCTTGAATTAAGCGTGTCAGACTGTCAATCCATTGCGGGGATCGGTAAATACCGATGACATATATTTGGCGTCATCCTATCGAATAATCTCTGTGTACTCAGTAAAACCAAGTAAGTAATGAGAATGCGAAAACGCCTTCATTCAACCCCACCCCCCGGCCCCCTCCCCGAAGCATCGGAGAGGGGGAGCGCATTCGGCGGGACTAAGATTACATCCAGAACTTTCGCTACAAATGAGATTTTTTTGGCATTATTCTATTGGTATTACTTTTGTGCCTCTGTGGTGAATCCCCCTCGTATTGAAGGCGAAACAGGGCGATGTCCACGCTTTCGACCCTTTCGGATCTCAGCGCCGCTTGCGGGACAAATCAAGTTGATTTATGGAGCGAAATATGGCTGGACAAGATCTGTTGAATCGCCTTAAAGACGACAAAATCGAAAACCTCTGGGTGACTTACCACGATTTCAATGGGCGCGCTTGCGCCAAGACGATCCCAAAAAGCCGATTCGCCAAGGTCGTCGAGGACGGCGTCGTTTTCGCCCGCGCCAACCTGAATTTCGGGGTTGACGATCACATGGCGCCCGACGGCATCTGGCAGGCGCAGACCGGCGACTTCCTGGCCCTGCCCGATCCCGACGCCTATTGGAAACTGCTCTATCTCGACAACACAGCCATCGTGCTCTGCAATATGATGACCGAGGACTATCAGCCCTTTGACGCTTGTCCGCGACAACTCCTGGGGCGAACCCTGTCCCTGTTCGCCGGGCAGGGCATCGAAATCACCGCCGCCCTGGAAGCGGAGTTCAGCCTCTTCGCCAAGACCGAGGATGGCGATGTCGCGCCACGCCGCGCCGGGGGCATGTTCACCGTGGCTGGCTTGAATCAGTTTGCCGATTTCTTGCAGGACATCGTCGCGACCCTGGAATCGATGGGCATCCAGGTCGAGCAAATGGGAAAGGAATACGGCGCTTCGCAATTCGAATTCTCGGTGCGCTACGACGCGCCGCTGGCCGCTGCCGATCGTTATCTTGTCACTAAAGAAGTCACGCGAGCGCTGGCCTTGCGACGCGGACTGATCGCCTCTTACATGCCAAAACCTTTCACGGATTTGGCCGGTAACGGTTTACACGCCAACCTGGCGCTTTGGGATACGGACTCGGGCAGCAATCTGCTGGCGGGCGCGGGGCTGGAAAATCCCTTGAGCGAGACCGGTCGGCACTTCATCGGCGGCTTGATGGCGCACGCGCCCGGCATCTGCGGGCTGGGCGCGCCCACTGTCAACTCCTACAAGCGCTTGCAGCCTGCCTCTTGGGCGCCAGCGCATATCGCCTGGGGACTGGGTAATCGCGGCGTTTTGCTGCGCGTGCCCGATGTCAACAAGCGCTGCCGCGTCGAATACCGCGCCGGCGACAATACTTGCAATCCCTATTTCTTCTTGACAGCGCTGCTCGCCGCCGGCTGGGACGGCATGCGGAAAAAGGCCGATCCCGGAGAGCCTTTCAACGATGAGGATGTCGGGCATTTCAGCCGGGCCCAGAGCGCAGCGCAGGGCATACAATTCCTGCCGCGCAGCTTGCCCGTCGCCCTGGACGCGCTGGAAAACGACGAAGTGCTGATGTCTGCCCTGGCGCCGGTCGCCGGGGCGGAGTTCCTCAAGGTCAAGCGCCTGGAACTGGAAACTTACAATTTGACCGTGCATCCCTGGGAGCGCCAAATGTACCTGGAGGCGCCCTGATGCTCGATTTCAGCGATTTGCCGGTTGTCGACGCGCATTGCCATCCCTATAGGCGGGCAGATGCGCTCAGCCCGGAGGAATGGGTGGATGCCCTGGCCTTTGGCGGCGGCTCGCCCGCCTATCTGCGAGAGGGCGGTATCGATGTTGACGCTGCTGCGCGGTCGCTGTTGGGGCGGCTTAAGCGCGATACGCTCTACTTTCGCTTTATGCTCCGCCGCTTGGCGGAATACTTCGGCGTGGAAGCGACGGTTGATGCCGTAGTCGCGGCGCGCAACCAGGCGATAGTAAGGGATGGCTACGCGGCTTACGCGGGAAGGCTGCATGGAGCGGGCAGGATCGAAACGCTGATCGTTGATGACGGCTATCCGCTGCCGCAGATCAATCTGGACCAGTTCCGGGCCGAAGTCGGCGTCGAGGTCCTGCCGGTCTTTCGCATCGAGGTCTTGATTCAAGACCTGCTGGACGACGACTGTGGCTGGTCGGAATTCCAAAGACGATACGATGAGTCCATCGCCGAGGCTCTGGGCAACGGGGGCTACAGAGGTCTCAAGTCGATCATCGCCTACCGAACGGGACTCGATATCGATCCTGGCAGCCGCTCGCCCGATCAAGGTCGGGTCGCGCTGGAACGGCTTCGCCGCGCGCGCGGCCGCGGTGAGGATCCAATCAAGGACCTGCGCGATCACCTCTTCTGCCGCGCCATCGAGCGCTGCATCGACTTTGACGCGCCTTTCCAGGTGCATACCGGCATGGGCGATTGGGAAGTACATTTGGCGGCCTGCCGCCCGGCGCTCTTGATGGAGCTTCTGCGCTACCCGGCTTATCGCGCTTGTAAATTCCTGCTGGTTCACACCGGCTATCCCTATCACGCGGAAGCCGGTTACCTGGCCAATGTGCTGCCCAATATCTGGTGCGACATTTCCGAAGGTTTGCCCTTCGCCGGAAACGCGGGCAAACGCATCATCGCCGAAGTGCTGGAAATGGCCCCGATCTCCCGTGTCTGTTACGGGTCGGACGTTTATGGATCGCCCGAGCCCTTTTACACCAGCGCGCTCTTGGGCAAACAAGCTTTGGCTCAAGCCCTCGGGGAACTGATTGACGATGGCTTCTTGTCAGGTACAGAGGCGCAGGAAGCGGCGCGCATGATCCTGGCCGACAACGCCCGCGAACTGTACGGGATTTGATGGAACCTCGAGCGCACAAAGCGCCTAATACAAGGTATCCACCACGTATTGCTCGAAAGGCTCCAGCGCCTGGGGCAGGGCGCGCCGCCCCAAGCCAATACGGAAATAGTTGCCCTCGAATTTCATGATCCTCGCCGGCAGCACCATCACCCCGGCTTCGCGCAGGGCGCCATCGGCGAATTCAGAGACGTCCATATCGGCGGTCAATTCGACCAAGCCGACTGTTCCCGCCCCCGGATAATGGATTCGAAAGAGATCGTCGTGGCGGTCGAAAAATGAACGCGCGACGTGGGAGTTTTCTCTGACGATTGTCACACAGCGTTCGGTCAGAGCTTCGGCGTTCTCCAGGGCGATCAGCGCCAGAATCTCGCTGGGCGCGCTGCCGCAGATCGTGGTATAGGATTTCATTTCTTGCATTTCATGCATCAGTCCCGCATCCCGCGTGATCAGCCAACCGACGCGCAAGCCGGGCAGCCCGAAGCACTTCGACAGCCCGCCCAGAACGATCGCTCTGTCGTACAGTTCGCAGGCCGAGGGCAGGCGCTTCGCCGGGTCCTGCTCGGCGAAGCGATAGATCTCATCGGAATAGAGGATCAGATCATGCCGCCTGGCTAGGTCGACAAGTCGCTCGAATTCAGCGCGTTCGAGCAAGGCGCCGGTGGGGTTGTGCGGGAAATTGATGATGAGCATCTTGGTATCCGCCCGGACAAGGCGCTCAAGCGCGTCGATGTCGAAGCTCCAGCCCCTTTCGCCGCATCCCGCGCGCCAAAACGAGACCTCGCAGCCGATCCCGACTCCGATTTCATAGAGCGACTGAAAGCTGGGGAAGATCGCGATTACATGATCGCCCTCGTTCAGCAGGGCGTTCATCGGCACGAAAATGCCTTCTTCCGGCACGACTTCCAGTACGTGATCGGCCTCGATCCCCTCGTCATGCAGGTCGGCGATGGCGCGGCGCAATTCGGGATGCCCCTGCGACTCGGTGTAGCCCAGCCACAAGTTCTCGAATTGGGCCCGTCGAGACGGGCTGGCATAGTCCAGGATCTCCGGCAGCGTCAGCGGCTCGCAGTCGGAGGAACTGATGCCATGCGGCGCGCTGAATTCGTGCTGGCGGAAGAAGTGTTCAATTTCGAATGGCGGGAGTTTCATGCTGTAAGCGCCTCGCTCTGTGCTTGAGTTGAAGCAGTCAATCAGATATAGGAACGATTTCGATACAGACGCCGTTGTGGTCGCTCAGTTGACTGTCGTCGGGAGCGTATCGGCTGATGTACTGTAAAGAATTTACTCGCAAATCTGTTGACATGGCGACATGGTCGATGAAGTGGCGGCTGATGCCGGCGGTGGGTATCAGCCAACCGTCAAAAGTCTCTTTGCGCTTTTGGTTGACTTCACTGCGCCGGTAAGGATAGTTATAGGCTGGGATCTGCAAATTGAAATCCCCTAGCAGGATGGCGCGCACGGGTTCTTTGCTATATGGCAGGAATTTTTCGCGGACCAAGCGGGGCAAGTAATCTCCGCTCAAGGCATCGAGATACTCGCAAGCGCCCTGCCAAAATGTCTTGCGCTGCTCACCCCATTTTTCGTGATTGCGGTAATGCGCGTAAGGGATGCAAATGCCGATTATTGTCCATTGCTCATAGCCGATGGCGGTCGTCGCTTTGATGAATCGTCCAGGTGGCATGTCTGGCGATCCGAGCGTGTCGACATCCATCCAGCCGAAACGGCTCCATAAGACGACCTTGCGCGCGCCTTTATCTTCGGGCCATCCCCAACCCGATACTTCGCTGGTTATCGTGTGACCGTCCTCCGGCACGGACTCGGGATAAGCCTCAGTCAAACAGATGACGTCCGCATCGTATCCGGCGATGAGTTCGCGCAAACTCGCGAACTTTGGCGCGCCCGCGCGCAGCCGGTCCGCCTGCGTATTCCAGTTCAGTATTTTCATGCGACTTTCGCCCCTCTAGTGAGTCGTACGACTGCTGCCAGTCAAGGTAAATCCACAGCCATAAAGACGCCGTTGTGGTCGCTGAGAGACAGAATATCCGTAGAGAAGCGGCTGATAAAGTCCATGTAACGCACACGGAAGTCCGATGTCAGCGCTATATGATCAACCATGGGTTTGTCCAGTCCAAATGCCCGATAGTCAACGGCCGTTGGTATCGACCAGCCGGCGAAAGTCGTTTCCCGCTTCTTGTTGACCTTCGTTGAGGGATAAGGATACGTTTTTGGCGGAATCTGCAGTTTGTAATCTCCGATCAACATTGTCCGTTCTTGATACCTTGCCTGCGGCAGAATGTCCTCTCGCAGCGCGTCGAGGTATTCTATCGCGCCTTGCCAAATGGCCATCCTTTTCTCGCCCCACGATTCGTGGTAGCGATAGTTGTGGAAGGGTATGCACATACCGACAACGGTTACGGTCTCGCCGCGAATTTGGGTCACGGCGCGGACAAAGCGCCCTTCGGGCAGTCGTGCCGATCCGAAATCGTCCACATCGGTCCAGGGACTTCTGCTCCAGAGCACCACCTTGCGCGCGCCGAGCCGCTCGTGTCGTTCCCAGCCCGATAATCCGCTGGTAACATAATAGCCCGCGCTTGGCATCGTTTCCGGATAAGCTTCCGTGAGGCAAATGATGTCCGCGTCTCTTGACGCAATGATCGTTCTGATGGTTTCGAAGCGCCAATTGACGCCGCGCGGCGTGGCGATCTCTGTATTCCAATTCAGTATTTTCATGTTTCTGCTACAAGCCCGCTTTGTTGAGTTCATCTTGCAAGGCAGGCAAGCGCGCGAACTCCCGCCGCAAATCGGCGATGAGCCTTTGCCAGCTTGCGCTATCATTCATTTGCCGATACATCCCGCGGACTTCCCGCAATAATTTCGCGGCGTAGCCATAGCGCTTTCGTTTTCTGAGCGCTATCTCGGCACGGGCGTATTTGACATAAACTGGAATGGCCGGCGCTGGTAGTACCTGGCGCGATGCTTCCGCCACAGTGAAGTCGAGGCGGTAAATGACATGGGAGGGATGGTGGAATTGTGGCTCCGAAACTTTGTCTAAACTTACCCATGCCGAATCCCAGTCTTTTTCATGCAGGTACACCAGGGTCAGTACCTGATACTCCTGTCTTTTCTCCAGTTCGGCGATAATCTGCGGGCGGATAGTTCCCCAATTATCGAGCGACTCGGATACCCCGCGCAGACCGATATAATGGTCGATATGGGCATCTGTACGCATCCGCTTAGATTGCCAGCGGAACTCAGTTTTCAAATCTCCCTGCTGCTGATAAAAGCCGATGAGCCATTCTATTATGCGGTTGTCATACTCGCTGCCCAGTGCTCCTTCCGCAAGCTGAATCGCAGTTTGCGCTTGATCGTGGCTGCGGAGCAAATCAAGACCGCGTATTAATTCATGCGGCTTTTTCATTTTTTCGCCTATTATGCCGACGGCCTGCTCATAGCGTCGTAAGTCAAGCAATTTGCTGGCGTGCAGATAATGCAATTCCTTGGCTTGAAGACGCTTGAGCGTCTCTTCAGGATCAATCGAATCGATCCTGTCCAATTTAATCAAAATACTTTCATAAGCCTCGGCGCTCCAATCGCTGGAACGCTTTTCTGCTCTGTGGCGATCGGCGATCAAGCCAAGGTGTTCCCGAATGCGGGTGATGTCCGCTGATTGCGCTATTTCCAAAATGAGGCCTTCCGCTTCATAACCATAGTCGATCCCGCCAAACTCGATATCCCATATCAATGTGTCCACCAGCGTATCGAGTACCTGCTGGCGCAAATCCTCATCATTTGCAAATTCTAAGCGCGAAATCGCGTCTTTCAAGTGGGCAACGGTGTTGTTGATCGCCTCAACATATTGCCCTTCGTCATCCGTTGGATAGTCATGGGCGTTGCATTCTTGGAGAATGGCGCAATAGATGGCAATCGCATCGGCATAATCGCCGCGCAGCGCAAGGCGGCTACCCAGGCGGGTGAGTTCGTAAACCTTGTCTTCCGCAACGCGGTCCATCCATACACCGGTGAATGCTAAAGACTGTTTAAGTTCCCGGCGAATGCTTTGCAGGTTCAAAGGCTGATTGGAGGAGCCGTCGCCTGCCACGACCTCAACAATGTCTTCGAGCTCTGGGTGGAGTAATATCATCTCTTCAATGATGTCAAGCAAATCCTCTTTCTCGCGTGACATGAGCGCATCGCGCAGTGTCTCAGCTTCCTCAAAGCGTTCTGGATGATGCAGATACGCGAGCAGCAAGGCGACAATATGCTTGCAATCCCCGCCCCAATCATATTCGCAGCTGCAACCTGTGGCGGCGATTTCCCCAGCCCGGATTCTTGCCCAGACGCGATAGGGTTGAGGATAGGATCCTCGGCATCGCGCGCTGATCTCATCGCCGCGGCGGACGGTCCGCGAGATAGCGCCATTCGTATAAAGCGTTTCACCACGATCAAAGCTTTTGCCAAAGGCGCGCGATTGGATCTGTCGCTGGGTTAAGGGGATATTGTCGTACATTGCTGCCCGCATTTTATTCATGACGCCGTTTTTCTCACCACTCCAGCGGCTGCTGATCGCGGAAGAAGCCCCCTGTCGGCCCGTCATCGGGCAAGGTCGCCGCCCAAACGATGCCGGCTGCGCCATCGGCGATCGGACGCCCGCCCTCGCCACCCATCTCAGTCGCGACCCAGCCCGGGCATATGGCGTTCACCAAGATGCCATCCGCCGCCATTTCCGCCGCCAGCATGCGTGTCAGGGCATTCAGGGCTGTCTTGCTGACATTGTATGCCGGCGGTCCCGCGCCCATTGTCGAAAGCGACCCGGAACCACTGCTGACATTGACGATGCGCGGCCCCGCGCTTTTCTTCAAGAGCGGCGCGAAGGCTTTTGCCATCCGCCAGGGTCCGTACAGATTGGTGTTGATAGCTGCGCTGACAATGTTGAAATCCGCGTTAAGCGCCTTCTGCCAATGATCGTAATGAATCGCGGCATTGTTAACCAGCACATCCAGGCGCTCATATTGAGCTTCAATCTCATCGCGCAGTCGCTGGATACTGGCGTCGTCGGTGACATCCAGTTGCGATGGGTGGATATTGTCCGCCCCAATTTCCTGGCAGGCGACCTTGGCTTTAGTCAGATCTCGCGCTGTCAATAGAACCAGTATGCCGCGCCCGGCCAATTGCCGGCAGACCTCTTTTCCGATCCCGCGGTTGGCGCCCGTGACCAGGGCGATAGCTGACATGATAGCGTTCTACTAATTATATATTTACAGATCTTCCCGCAGCATCGCCGCCATGATCGCCGCGCGCTCCGGCATGGAGTCGATCTCGCCGTATTCGGTGATGGCATGGCCGCCATCGCCGACAATGCCCATACCATCGAGCGTCGGCACGCCCAGGGCCGCTGTCTTGTTGCCGTCGGAGCCGCCGCCCGTGCTGCCTTCGTCTATCTCGATTCCCATACCCGCGGCCAGTCCTTGCGCCCGCTTGAAGAGCGCGGCGATCTCCGGCGTCCGTTCCATCGGCGGTACGCCGATCCCGCCTTCAATGACCAACTCCGCTTCGGGATGAATCGCCCGCAAGCTCATGATCTGCTCGTGGATGGCCTTTGCATTGGCGCGGGTCCGCGCGCGCACGTTGATTTCTATGCTCGCTTCCGCCGGGACCACGTTGCCGCGCGTCCCGCCTTTGATGACGCCGACATTGGCGGTTGTGCCTATGGCATAGTCCGTCATCGCTTGCACGGCCAGGATCTGATGCGCCATCTCTTCAATCGCGTTGATGCCACGCGCGTGGTCGGCGCCAGCATGCGCCGCGCGTCCCTTGGCAGTGATATTGTAATGGCTGACACCCTTGCGCTCGGTTTTGTATTTGCCGTCCTGTGGCGGTTCAGTGACGAAGACGACCCGGTGCGACAGCGCTTCACTTTCAATTTCGAGGGCCGAATGCCGGCTGCCAGTTTCCTCGTCCGAGTTGAGCATATAGCTGATTGGCTGGGCGGGGAACAGGTTCAACTCGCGCAGCGCGCGCAAGGCCCACAAGGCGATGACGATCCCGCCTTTCATATCCATGGCCCCGACGCCATAGATGCGGTTGCCCTCAACGCGCGTCGGTCGACCGGCCACCGTGCCCACCGCCCAAACTGTGTCCATGTGGCTGAGGATGACCACTCCCCCGGGACCGGGGTTCCAACGGGCGCGCACGATATCGCCAACCTCTTCCTTGGGAATGACCTCGACCGCCGCGCCCAATCCGCGCAGATCATCGGCCAGGACAGCGCCCAGCGCGTCCACTGACGCTTTGTGCAGGGTAGGGGATTCCAGCTCGATCAGCTTGATCAAGTCAGCAAGCATGTCGTCCGCGTGTTCGCGCAAGTAAGCGAGGATTCGTCGGTTGGCATCGGCCGTCATGGATTTTGTCCTTTTCCTGAAATCGAATCGTATAAGTATAACACTTTGCGACGCGATCTCTATGATGCAACCTCTTTTCGCGCGACCGTCGACCACCGTCGAGCCTCCTGCATTTGCGCGGACAGATAAAACGTGGACGCGCTATGCACCCCCGAATTTCTCAGCGATTTCGCCACTTTCAGGCGCCAAAGTGTTGTTATCTATACCTGGTCTCAATACCAGAGCTGAATGTGGAGACCTGCGGTGAACGACTTGCCTCGCATCAAGGCTGATCTGATAGCCACTCTGGATCAAGGACGCGCCAAGGCCCGCGCGCTGGTTGAGCGACTGCCGCCGGATCTGCCCGTCCACGCTAGCTCCGGTTGGACGGTAAGCGACTTGATCATCCATTTGACCGCGCTCGAAGCCGACATGATCGCGGCATTGCAGCATGCGATGGACGAGAAGCCCTTCAGCGTCGACCTGCGCGGGCGCGCGACGGTCAATGAACTATACGAACTGCGGCGCACAGAACGCGCCGGGGAAAGTTGGCGGCAGCTTATGGCGGAATGGGAGCGCGTAAGAGACCAACTGCGCGGTCTCGTTATCGCCTTCCCCATCGATAAAACCGAGGTCGCGTTTAGCAATCCTTTTTTCCTGGACTACAACCTGGTGGGCGCCATCCACGCCTGCGGCGCCCATGAACGGCTGCATCTGGCCGAGATGCGCGCGGCCAGCCAAGGTCAGCCCCCGGACTAGCCTCGCGAGCAGGGCAATCGCACCAAATTATTTTTTCACCACAGAGGCAGCGAAGTGGGACCAACAAAGTCATGCAACTCCAAAATAATAGTCGGCGGTAGGAGCGACCCGGCGGGTCGCCCGAAACCACAAGTCGCGGCGGCAGCGGGCGACCAGATTGGTCGCCCCTACACGGCTCGCTTTTTCGCATGACTTACTTTGTTTTATTTCTGTGGTGATATTTGAGTTTGTATTGTGTTCATTGTAGTGCATGTTCATTTTGATGCGATTGCCTTAGCCTCGCGAGCCGTCCCTCTTTTAATAAACCGCGATTTACGGTAGCCGAGCGGCTTTGTCAGTTCTATCAGGTTGGTCCTGTTAGCAAATTGGGAATGCCACTATCATGGCGCGGCGATCCATTCGTCAGCCACGTTCAAAGTGCCAATGTTGCGGACCGCTCGTCTGATTCTAGCCTGCCTGATGTTCACGCTGAGCTTGATTCCCGCCAGGGCTCAAGACAGCATTGATATTGTTTTGCAGCTGGCGCCGCGTCCGATGCCCACGGCAGTGATGGTCGAGTCAGGGACGCGTTTGGAACTCTACTTTTCTTCACTCAAGCAAGGCGGCCTCGGTTTGCTGCGCCTTGCGGGCGACGGCATCGAGGTCCCGAGCCTGGATTTTCTCGGTAGAGAGCGGCGATTCTTCCAGGTCGAAGACGATGCCTGGTACGCGCTCCTGATTGTCGATATGAACGCTTCGCCGGGCCTGCGCCAACTGACGGTAAGGGCTGACCGCGGCCTGGAAGAAATCGGCTTCAGGCGTGACATTCGCGTCGATTCGGGGCGCTTTATCTTGCAGGAATTCGATCTCCCCGCGGATCGCGCCTACCTGGTCGATCGCGCGATAGAAGCCGCTGAATTCGCGCGCTTGGACGAAATCACCAGCGAGTCGGGCCCCGAGCCCTTGTGGGACGCTGGTGGCTTCGGCCTGCCCCTGGAAAGCGAGACAACTTCCCCCTTCGGCGCCTTCCGCGTATTGAACGATGGCGTCGAAACCCGCCACACCGGTTGGGATCAACGGGCGCCCAACGCTACGCCGGTACATGCAATGGCCTCCGGCCGGGTGGCCTTCGCCGCTCCGCTGGAAATCCGCGGCGACTCCGTTGTCATCGACCACGGAGTCGGTGTCTACACGCTGTATGCGCATTTGTCGGAAACCAATGTGACCCAGGGGCAAGCGGTCGACGCCGGGCAAATCATCGGCCTCAGCGGCAATAGCGGGCGCAGCAGCGGACCGCATTTGCACTGGGAACTGATCGTCGAAGGACATTGGCTGAATGGATTGGACATTGTTGCGCTGTGGCTGCCGTCCTAGCGCCATCCCTTCCGCCCCTGACTCAAATGCGCGGGCAAATTTCTACCAAATAAACAAAACCATGTATAATGCAGGGACAAGCGTGCCAGTGCACGACGTCGTCTTCCCGTTCTCGAGCAGCGCTTCCGAAACAGACGCGCGCCTAGTTCTCGAGACGGTCCGATGACGCGCGCAGGAGGATATGATGCAGCAGCCAAACAGCTTCCGTTTGGTGGTTAGACGGGGTCCGCAGCCCAATCAAACTTACGAAATCTCCAAGGATGTGACCACATTAGGGCGCGATATCACCAATGACATCGTCGTCAACGACCGCGAAACCAGCCGTCATCATCTGCGCTTGCAACGTTCTTCCGACACCGTCACAGTGGAAGATCTGGGCTCGACCAATGGCACCTTCGTCAACGGCAAGCGCGTTTCCGGCGTGACGACCCTGCAAAACGGAGATATGGTCGGCCTGGGCGAAACGGTCACGCTGGCATTTGAGATCCAGCGCGGCCAGCAGATGCCCGCCGTGGGGGGTCCCCCGGCCAGCGGCGGCATCCCGACGCCGGGGCCGCTGAGTCCACCGCCCGTGGAAGCGCCGCCGGCGGAAGCCTCCTACGGTCCCCCGGCCGCCGCTTTCGGCGGACAGCAACCGCTGGTCGATCCCTATTTGCCGCCGGTCGGTGAATCCACGCCGGCGCCGCCCATCGCCTATCCCGAGGGACCGCCGCAGATGCAGCAGCCAGCCTATTATGGCCAGCCCCCTGCCGGCTACCAGATTCCCCCTCCGCCGCAACAGTACCCGGGTTACGACTACGACCCCTATAAGGCGCGGGACGATGAGGGCGGGTCCTCGCAATGGCTGGTCTTGGGCTGTTTTGTCTTTTTCGTGCTGGCCTTCGTCTGTTTCGGTTTCATCGGCTTGCTGCTGATCGACACGCTCAACCTCTGGTGCGATACGCCGGTGATTACGCAGATTGTGGCTGCCTTCGGCTATTGCTAGACCCGGTCGTCCACTCCTTAGCCGCCTAAAGCCTATACCTGTATCAAATCGAATATCTGAATATCATTAGAACGCGACCATATAGTCGCCCTTTGATCCGCGACTTGTGCTAGCTTGTGCGGAAAGACAGCAAAGGAGCGAATCGTGTTCAATTGGCTGAGTGATCTCTTCAGCGCGCGCCGCAAGGGCCTGCGCCGGCAAGCGCCGCATATCGAAAGCGTAGCATGGCACAATAGCTTCAGTTCAAACCCGCCGGCCGATGTCCACTCCGCGCGGCTTTACGAGCAGTCGCCCTGGGTCTACATCGCCATCAACCGCATCGCGGAAGCCGGCGCCCTGGCCCCGCTCAAGGTCTATCGGCTGGCGGGCGAAAAGCGCGTCGGCATCGAGAATCATCCGCTGGAGCAACTGCTCGGCAATCCCAATCCCATGACCAGCCGCTTCGAATTGTTCGAGCAGACGCTGGGCTCGCTGGAATTGCACGGCAACGCCTACTGGTTCCTGGCGGGCGACGCTAGCGGTCAACCGCGCGAGATCTGGGCGCTGCGCCCCGACCGCATGACCGTCGTGCCGGACAGGCAAAATGTGATACGCGGCTATCTCTACGCCATCGACGGCCAGATGATCCCCCTGGACGCCCTGGAAGTCATCCATTTCCGCCGCTGGCACCCGGGCAACGACTACTACGGCTTGTCGCCCGTCTCATCGGCGCGCGCCGCCGCGCTCAGCGACAAGCACATGGCCGACTGGAATCGCAATACCTTCGGCGTAGACAAGGGCGTGCCAGCCGGCATCGTCAATATCCATGAGTTCGTTTCCGATACCGATTACGAGCGTATCAAGCGCGAGTGGCGCAACAACTACGGCGGCACAGCGCGCAAGACCGCCTTCCTGCGCGGCGGGTCCATGGAGTGGCAGAACATCGGCTTGAGCCACACCGATCTCGATTTCCTGGGGGGACGGCGTGCCCAGCGCGACGAGATCCTCAATATCTTCGGCATCCCGGTGGCCCTGGTCAGCGAGAACGCCACCGAAGCCAACGCCAAGGTCGCCGAGCGCCTCTTCATCGAGCGTACCCTCTGGCCCAAGCTGGTGCGCGTCGCCCAGAAGATCACCGGCGAGCTGCTGCCCTTTTACGGCGCCGACCTGGTCGCCGAATACGACGACATCCGTCCCACCGATACCGAGGCCCACCTGGCCGAGATCCGCGCCGCCTACCCGCTTCTGAGCATCAATGAAATGCGGGCTGCTTATTTCCAGTTGCCGCCTGTGGCTTGGGGCCACACGCCGGCGGCGTCGCACACTCCGGCCATTGATGACCCCGGTAGGGGCGACCCGATGGGTCGCCCAGAATCCACCGCCCACAAGTCCGCCCTGGACGAACTGGCGCAATGGGAGCGCTTCGCCCTGAATCGCCTCGACAAGCCCGAACAGACCCGCCCCTTCCAGGTCACGGCACTGCCGGATGAACTGGCTTTCGAGGTCAGCGCAAGCCTGCTCTTCGCCGGGGATCGCGATGCGGTCAAGTCCGTGTTTGCCGGCGCAAGGGCGGGGCTGAACTAAGGGGGCTGTAGGGGCGAGCCACTGGCTCGCCCGCTTCTTTCGCTAAGTTAGCGATTCACGAATCTCGCACAACGCTTCACGGGCTGGCTGGACTTTGCCTTGCTTCATCTCTTTCAGGCTTACGCGCAGATCGTCCAGAAACTCGATTTGCGCTTCTGTAAGCTCAGGCGTTTTCAGCGTAGTTTTCTCCGGTGCCGCGGACGGTGATCGAGATGATTCGCTCACGCTCATGTGGCACGCTCCTCTCGCATATGATGACATCATTTTAGGGCATAGCATAATTTGTTATCAGTGTTTCGTCACTCTTGCTTGTCTTCTTATCGAACCACCAGTCTTTAATGGTCCGCGTCCAGCGCCCCGCATATCTCGCCTTCTGACAAGCCCGGGTAGCGCCGCATGATCTTAAACACCAAATCGCCTTTGCCCTCGGCGTAGACACCGGCAGCAATCTCGCTACGCAATTTGCCAACTAGGTCCGCAAACCATAACTGGTACCATTCAGGTGTCATATCCAGCGGATAATCATAGTATTCGGCGCGGCTTAAGCCCACTGGCAAAGGAGGGTGCAACTCGTGCAACTCTTCTCTCGTGTAGCGGACTTTTAGTTTGTCAGTCATAGAATCCTCTTTCGATAGGGCTCTGCTTGTCAAAAGCGACTGGGTAACAAAATATTTATTCCCAAATATATGACCTTTTGCGGAGTGTGGCAAGCATACCATAGGGTTCGTGTAAAGGCAGAACGTCTGTTCACGCGGGTATTCACTTCAGAGGACAAAAAGGGGAAGCCACGATATTGTTTCTTTGCTGTCCGCCTTTTGCATGTTAATGTGATGCGCTTTCGGTCGCAGCTTGAAGCAGTTTGTAGACTTTCTCTAGCAAAGCTGTGGCGTGTTTTTCGAACTCTTTCAGACTGTCAAACCATTCATCTCTCGATTTCTCATTATCAAAGGTGGGTACGTTGTATCGAAGGTTGTTGATCAGTTCTAGCAATTCAGTATCGCATATTGTACTTGCTATGGCGCGCATCTCTATGGTCGAGCCTTCAAGAGTAATAAGGACGTTCGAGAGCTCATCAATCGAAATGTCTTCGAATACTTGTTCCGTTGAATCTTCATCTCGAAATTTGAAGACAAACCCATACTTATAACTCAGCCTCGCGCAACTTAGGTACATTCCCCTTGTAAGTTCGTTAATCCTATTCAGGCGAGTAATCTCCTGATTCAGATTAACAGACAAACGATTTACTTCGCCCTGAAGCTTGGCATTTGATTCTTGCAGTTCTTTCGTTTGCCCGTGTCGGACGAAAGTTTCGCGTATTGTCCAACCAATTGCAACGCTGTTAATTATGATTGTCGCAACTATCCCGAGTGCCTGACTGTCCATCATATTCTTTCTCTGTGCCCTCTGTGCCTCTGTGGCAAACCCCTCAAATCAACTCCCGCTGACTCTCCCCATCCACACTCACATCCCCCCGCTTCCAGCGACTCGCCCGCTGATGCGTCCCATGCTGCGGCGGCATATCAACCCCCGCGCCATCAAACAAATCCCCAATCGTCAAAATCTGCAACCTGCGATACTTCTTCCCCCATGCCGGCGACTCATACCAACCCGCCGCCAGCGCTTCCTTGACCATCGCCCCGGTCGCCTTCTCCAGCGTGATGAAAACGCCGATAGCCGCGCCCTCGCGCTCAACCGTGCCTTTCAAGTCGCGGATCTGCCCCGACCCTACCTTGCCCGACTTGACCTGAACGACCACTTTCTGCGGTTTCTTCTTGCCCTTGTCGTCTTCATCAAAGAAGTTGATGACCCCGTCAATGCCTTGATCCGCGCCTTTCCTTCCTTTGCGCGAACCCGCCGACCCGCCTACAGGTTTCGCCCGCACCAGCGACAGCGCCCACCACTCGAATTGATAGCGCCCTTCGTTGGCGGAATCCCGCGCCAATTCCCGCGCCCCGTCCACCGTCGCCGGCTCGCCGATGACCTCGAAATCCGTCCCGGAGACCAACTCGAACATATCTTGCAAGCGATACTTTTGCAGGGCGATGCTGAGATGCGTGATGTCGATGCCGATCCACTTGCGCCCCAGCTTGTGAGCAGCCGCGATGGCCGTGCCGCAGCCGCAGAAGGGATCCAGCACAACATCGCCTTCGTTCGACGATGCGCGGATGATGCGTTCCAGCAGCGCTTCGGGTTTTTGTGTCGGGTAACCTAATTTTTCTTTAGCGCTGCCGACCAAATAGTTTATGTCTGTCCACATATCGCCGGCTATCTTACCCGGTTTGCCCTCAAGATATGATTTTAGGCCAGGTACTCCATCCTCTTTTTTCGGCCAATGTATCATCTTGTGCTTATCGAAAAGGTCTAGCTTTGCGTGAATGCTTAGTCTGTTCCATTCAGTCTCGGATGGAAGCAACTCCTTTAACCAGTCGGGAAATCTCTGGAACTTTGGCAAAGCCCAAGCTCGACCTCTGTATGGGCTTCTTCCACGCCAAGGTTGGTATGCTTCAGCGCCACCAGCCTTTCCACCAGTCAGATTGTCGATCCTATACGTGCCTCGTTCGTCCTGATGGCGATAGAATTTCTTTAGATAGTTTTCGTCATAAGCCTCGTATGCGACATTCCAACACCAAGACGCGCTGGAGCTATACATCAGAATCACGTCGTGCACTGCGGACCATTGCTTCGCACCTAAACTATGTGCCGAAGCCCGTTTCCAAATTATCTCATTCCGAAAGTTCTCTACGCCAAAAATCGCATCAAGCACAATCTTCAAATAATGGCTCGCCGTCGGATCACAATGCAGATACAAGCTCCCCGTCGGCTTCAAGACCCGATGCAATTCCACCAGCCGCGCTGTCATCATCACCAGGTAGGCCATCATCTGGTTGCGCTCGATCAGGTTCATCAGCGCTTCTATCGCTGTCGCGACCTTGTGCGGCGCGTTCACAACCAGATCGTCGTAAGTCGCTTCCGCCGTTTCCCCCCAGTGCCAGGTGTCCTCGAAAGCCGTGATCTGCGCTTCGCTGTCCGCGCCGCTCTCCGACTTGAAAAGCACATTGTAATTGCGGTTGCTGTTGAAAGGCGGGTCGAGGTAAATCAAGTCGACGCAGGCATCCGGGAAGTACTCCCGATTGCGCAGGATTTCCAGGTTGTCGCCGTAATAGAGCCTGTTTTTCATGGGCGCTTCTCCGTACTCAAGCCAGTGCCGCCAGTATAGCACAGGCGGGATTTGGCTATGTTGACAGATGACGACGCTGACTATATGCTATGGGTGGATTTTGGGGTATATATCAAGGGGATTGCAGTAAACCACTGACGATGCGTGAATAGAGGATGACATGGCATTCGACAAACGCAAGATCGCCAATTCTTTCTACTTGCCCAAGCACTCTTTTCTGCGTGGCTTGGCGAGCCTGATGGACTTCACCAGTTCTGAAGGCCAGGAGTTTACCGACAGAATCCTTGCTCGCTCGGATGCGGAAGCCATGCGCGCCGATTGGGAAGCGGTGGGGGCGGATCTATGGCTTGCGATTGGCGAGCATGAGAAACGTGTAGCCGAAGGCGACAAGGGTTGAGCGACGCGCATGCGCTTATAGCGGGAGAATAACATGACTGCTGGGAGAAGGAACGCATTCCTGCGCGGCTTTGGCGGTTTGTTTAGTTGGGTCGATGTGCTGAATCGGCGCTTGCTGGCGGAAACGCCCGCGGAAGCCGATGCGGAGGCGCTGCGCGAGGTTTGGGAGGATGTCGGCGGCTATCTTTATGATGCAATGGGCATGTATAGGGCACAATACAAAATCTATCCCGTTGCGCGTCAAGAGAAAACATGTCAGACGACGGCGAACGTCGAGAAACCCTCACCCGCGTAGAAGCTCATTTTGTAGAGTATTCGGGACCACTTCCGCCCGAGTGCGATGCAGGGATATGAAGATGTATTGCCGGGCAGCGCCGACCGTATCTTGACTATGGCGGAGTTAAGGCAGCGGCAGCTTGCGCGATATGAGACTCTAGGCTTAATATTGGCTTTTCTCGTAGCAATGGCTTCAATCGCTTTGAGTGCTTATGCGATTGCTTTAGGATCAGTGGCGGCAGGCATTGGTGTAATTGTAGCAGGCATTGCAAGCACTGCCGGAACTTTCATATATGGCAACCGCGCCCGCCACCGGCAACTGCGCGAAAAGCGTCAAGCGATGCAAAAGCCCCCGCCACGACCCGAATTGCCAGAAAGCGGAAACGACCCAAACTAGCGCTTCACCCCGCCAAACGCATCGCCGTCTTATCCACATCCCCAAAAAACGCGACCATTTAGTCGCCACTCCCGTCCCGATTCCTGCTACCCTGATCTCACTTGCGCCTTAACAACCCAACCAAGCGGACACAAGAACCCGCCGTATGTCCGAAAAAGTTTCTGCGTCGGACATAAAAACGGACACAAAAGCGACCGGCTCGCAAAACGACAGTTCGCCCTTTCCAATGCTTAGGAGGAGGGCTTAGGAGGAGTGCTTGGCTTGGGCGGCTAGGGCTGAGGCTGTGAGCCGCTTCTTTGCTGGCCCTGCCTTGATTGAGGATTCATACAATGAACCTGGCGAGCAGATTTACCAGGATGCTGGTCACGATACTGGCGCCAGTTACCAAAATGCCGATAAACCACTTCAAGGAAGTGAATTGCTTCTCGATGCTGTCAATTCTCGTGTCCAGTTCACCAACTTTCGTGGCCAAGGCTGCAATATCTTCTTTCAATTCGCTGCGCAGGTTGGCGTTATCAGTGGTCATTTCTCCGCGCAAAGTGGCATGCTCCGCTCGCAATTCCCCGCGCAACTCCGCCATTTCCGTTCGCATGTCACCGCGTAACTCTGCGAGGTCCGCTTTGGTCGCCAGGTGTTCAAAAGCCGGATTGATCGCCGCAACTGTCCCGGTCTCGCGTTGTTCAGCCATGTTTTCTCTCGCGCATGCAAGAATCTGTAATGGAAAACCTTATTAAACGAAATGATAACCTAGGGTGGGAGAATTGTCAACTCAGCATGTGAAACCGGTAGCGGCGCATTTCGAGGATATGAAATACCTGTCCGCCCTCATAAATACGCGGATAAACGTCCCTTTTCGAAGTGCTTGAGGGTGTCTACGCGCCTCTCTTATAGGAGAGCGGTTTGCGGTGAGGGGCTTATATCAAAGGCCGCGACCATCTACCCAACAGCCGCCAAAAACGCGACCATTTAGTCGCCACTCCCGCCCCAATTCCCGCTACCCTGAACGTACTTGCGCCTTAACAACCCAATCACGCGGACGCAAAAGCCCGCCCTATGTCCGAAAAAACTTTCCCGTCGGCCGCAAATTGCCAAATTGCCGAAAAAACTTTTCCGTCAGCGGCGGCAAAATGGCAAACCAGCGCGCTGCTCGTGTAACGACAGTTCCCCTCCCCCAATGCTTTGCTGAGGACACGACAGGTTTAGGGACGAATCGATTTGCGGTAAATTGCATGTAA
>WTGF01000127.1 GCA_011525385.1 Chloroflexota bacterium
ACACTCCCTCTATTTCTGGAAAAAAGTGTCCAGTTTTATAGAACCACTACACCCATCCCCCCAACCCCCTTGCCCCAGCGAGCTAGGGAAGGGGGAGCGCATGCTGCGAACTCCTTGCATAGCGTCGCTCGCAATGCCAATTCGCCTAATATTACACATCCCGCCGTAGAGTCACCCTTCCCCAGTTGACTGGGGAAGGGCCGGGGATGGGGTAAAATCTGGGAAGCCGTCCAGATTTCAGTAGCGGACAAGCCTTGTAGGGGCGACCAATCTGGTCGCCCGCAAAACATGCTCCGCCCTTGCTTTTCCTCTGTGACCTCTGTGCCTCTGTGGCAAAACATCTTTGCGCCTCTGTGGTGAACCCTCCGCGCGCCAGCGCTAATCACGCCTCCTTACTTTCTGCTATACTCGATTGGATATGCCGACCCTGAGGAACAGTAAACAACCATGGCGATAATTGTCCTGCCGGAAGAGGTCGTCGCCCGCATCGCAGCCGGCGAAGCCGTCGAACGGCCCGCCTCCGCGGTTAAGGAGTTGATCGAAAACGCCATCGACGCCGGCGCCTCTTCGCTGCGCGTGGAGTCTGTTGCCGGTGGTAAACAACTGATCCGCGTCTCGGACAATGGCGCCGGCATTCCCGCTTTGGAGATTGAGCTGGCCTTCAAGCGACACGCCACCAGTAAGTTGCGCGCGACAGAAGATCTGCAAGACCTTTCGACCCTGGGCTTTCGCGGCGAGGCTCTCGCCAGCATCGCGGCAGTCAGCCAAACCACAATCATCACCCGGCATCGCGACGATCCCATGGGCATTTCCCTGCGCTTGAACGGAGGCCAGATTGACCATCAACGCCCGATCGGCGCCCCGGCTGGCACGGTTGTAGCGGTCGAGAATCTCTTCTTCAATACCCCCGCCCGCTTGAAGTTTCTCAAAGCGGACCGAACGGAGAAGCGCAATATCCATGGGGTTGTCACGCGTTACGCCATGGCCTATCCACATATTGCCTTCACATTGAAACAAGATGAGCGCGAGCAGTTCCGCTCCTCCGGCCGCGGTGACCTTGCCGACGTCGTGGCGGCGGTCTTCGGCCGCGCTCAGTTCAAGCGCATGATCCCAATAGAGAGTTCGAGTCCAGCCAGAATCGGCCAGGCAGCCATCGCCCTTCGCGGCTACGCATCCTTGCCCGATCTAACGCGCAGCGATCGCTCGCGCATCGTGCTCTTTGTCAACGGCCGAGCCATACAAGACAATGCGCTCAGCCACGCCGTCACCGGGGCCTATGAAGGCATGATCAAATCCGGTGCCTTTCCTTTTGCCGTATTGCTGATTTCCACCCCGACCGATTTCGTCGACGTCAATGTTCATCCCACCAAAGCGCAGGTCCGTTTTCGCGAACCGGGCCAGGTCTTTTCGACCGTTCAACGGTCGCTGCGCCAAGCGCTTTTGGAAGCGGATCCTGATGAATACACTGCCGATCAGTGGCGAGCGGACGGCTTTACAAATGAAACCATAAACTATCGGCCTCCCGCGCCCGCCTTTGCCGGGACCGCTGAAGAAGACTCCTTCCACGATGCCGATCTCGGATATATTCCCGAGACGGCCGACGCCCCCGCCAAACCGCGCACGCTGCCGATTCTGCGCGTCGTTGGGCAAATTGGCGCTATGTATATTGTCGCGGAAGGACCGGCCGGGCTTTACCTGATAGACCAAAACGCAGCTCACGAGCGAATTCTCTACGAACAGATCTGCGAAGAACAGCGTGCTGGTTCCCCCCTCGCCGAAACCGTGAACGACAGCCAGACGGTCTTGCTGTCGCCAGAGCATGACATGCTGCTGGGCGAATGCGCGGAAGTTCTCTCCCAATTGGGATTCGAGATCGAAACCTTCGGACCGCATACCTATGTCTTCCGGGCCCTTCCAAGGATCATTGCCTCCTCCCGCCTCGCCGACAGTTTCCCCAGAATACTGGAGCATCTGTCGCGAAAGGACAAAGGTATACACAACAGAATAGAAGCAGCCATGGCCGCCCTGGCCGCAGTCGCGGCGGTCAAAAGCGGACAGATCTTATCGCTGGAAGAAATGCGTACGCTCGTGGCGCAGTTGGAGCGCTGCGCGTCGCCCTTCGCGTCGCCCAGTGGCAACACGGCGCTGATTCGCCTGACCCGCGAACAATTGGCCCTCGAATTTCGCCGCGGCTGACCTCTACAGGCCTGTGTCTGAACAAGTAGGGGCGACCCATCAGGTCGCCCGAAACATACCTCTCTGTGCCCTCAGTAAGACCAACTAAGGCTTGCAACTCCAAAATATAAGTCCTCCGTAGGGGCGACCTATCAGAGTCTGTTGAAATACAGCCCTCATCCCCCGGCCCCTTCTCCCACAAGGGGAGAAGGGGAGTCTTGTGACCCGTATTGAGCCCTTTAAGCCCCTCTCCCTTTATGATTCCGCCCCCCGAAAACGGGGGGACCGAGGGGGGACAGGGGTTTGGGGTGAGGGTCTAGGCGGTTCTTCAACAGAGTCTATCAGGTCGCCCGAAACATATCTCTCTTTGCCCTCAGTAGTAACAAGTAAGTAATGCGAAAAATCTCATTTGTAGCCAAAGTTCTGGATCTAATCCAAATCCCGCCAAAAGCGCTCCCTGTAGTGGTTCTATAAAACTGGACACTTTTTTCCAGAAATAGAGGGAGTGTTTTG
>WTGF01000009.1 GCA_011525385.1 Chloroflexota bacterium
ACTTTGCGGAATATGTAATAATTTGTTGATTTTCGCAATGATCGACTCCCTTTTTGTATTGTTTCGGTACTGTTTCTGTTATCTATGTGTGTGATTTGCAGTAGCGGACAGGCCTTACAGATCGTCATTTTATTCGTGATATTTGCTGTCAGAGTGGGTGAATAATGACGAAATTTGATACAGTGCTAATTATGCCAAAATATTAAAATACACCCTGATATAGTAATGCGACTGAGTATACTGGGGCGAATTTGAAATCGCTGCGCCCGCCTGACAATCTGGACGCCTAAGGTTCTAACATAAGGGCCGCCTTGCTGGCCGTCCAGTCCGGCAGCAGTGGAGATCTAGTTGCGGAGACGGATTTGCGACACCATAGAAGGACTCTTGTTGGCACTGTTGCAGGTTTGGCTATTGCAGCGCTGCTGGTTAGTCGCGTAGAACTTGAAGCGCTTTTGTCGACCCTGTTGAGCGCGGACTATCGTTTTCTTGTGATCAGCCTCTTGGTTTTCCTGTTAGGGCTTTTTACCAGGGCATTGCGCTGGCAAGGTTTGCTTGCTGGTCAACTGCCATTGCATCGCGCCTTTAACATCATGAATATCGCATACCTGGTAAACGGCGTCATTCCACTGCGAATCGGCGAAGTTGCTCGCCTGTTCTTGACCGCGCGCGCCAACAAGCAAATTCCCCTGATGTATACAGGCAGCACCATCTTGGTCGAGAGGCTGCTGGATGTATTGGGAGTTGCGCTGTTGGCGATGATCGCCACGGTCGTCGCGCCGGTGAGCGTTGAGCTGCGGCATCTAGCCATCCTGGGAGCGATATTGTCCCTAAGCGGATTCGTCGCGCTCTTGATAATGGCCCGTTGGCGCGGATTTACCGATAAGGCGATCCGACGCATCTCCGATGCGCTGCCTCTCCCCGAGGGACTAAAGCCGGAGAAACTTGCTCGCGAATTTCTGGACGGTCTGCAACCCACCCTTGAATTCGCTCCTTTAGCGCGCGCGCTCATCTGGACAGCGATCAGTTGGCTGCTTTCAGTGATCACGAATTATGTATTGATGCTAGCCTTTTTTGATCAGGGCGATTGGGTCGCGATTATGTTTTCCATCGCTTCCGCTTCATTTGCTATTGCGATTCCGTTAGTTCCGGGTAATCTAGGCGCGTATGAATTCTCCATAGTTGTAGCATTTACATTATTAGGGCACAAGGAACTGGACAAGATTACTGCCTTCGCCCTTGCCGTACACGCCCAGAATATTCTGGTCCACATCGTGACCGGCGGTGTTGGCTTGATATTCGAGGGTATCTCGCTGACGCAGTTGCGTTCCCATGTCCAAACTTTGGATCAACCATCCACGTAAGATTGATTAATGAATTCTGGACACGCTGAAAACAGCCGCAAGCTGAAAGTTCTAATCACACTTCTTTACTACTATCCGCATCCCACCGGCCTGACGTACTACGTGCAGATGTTCGCTGAGGAATTGGCGCGTCGCGGCCATGAAGTGACGGTACTCGCCTCCAGGCACGACAAAGAGCTGCCAAAGGAACCGGAGACGCATAACGGCGTGCGCATCGTGAGGGTCTGGGCCCCCATCCGGCTGAGCCGGGGCATGATATTGCCAAGCTATCCCTGGCATCTGCTTCGCCTAATGCGCCAGCATGACATCGTAAGCATACACACGCCAATGCTTGAAACTGCGCTGGTCAGTGTTTTAGCGGTATTGGCGGGCTTGAAGGTCATTCCGACACATCATGGGGATCTATTCCTGCCTGAGGGATTATTGAACAAAGCAATCGTGAAGCTGATGTACGCCATGTACGCCTTTATGGCCAGGCGCGCTCCATGTATCATAGGCTTCAGCGACGATTATGCCGAGAATTCCTACTATCTCCGTCCCTTCCGCGACAAGCTGGCAGTCGTTTATCCTCCTATTTCCATTCCCGATCCCAACCCGGAAAACGCTGCCAGACTCAGAAAGAAATGGCAATGTGACGATGGCCCGCTGATTGGATTCGCCGGGCGCTTCGCGCATGAAAAAAGGCCTGATTTGCTCATAAAGGCGCTGGACATCATCAACCGAAAATATCCAAAGACTCGAATCGTCTTTGCCGGCGAGTACAACCTTAACTACGAAAATACCTGGAACCTTCAGAAGGAACTCGTCGAAAAGTACAAGTCGCAACTCATATTTCTGGGACTGATCCGCGACAAGCAGGAAATGGCCAACTTTTACGCGGCCTGCGATGTGCTGGTCTTGCCGAGCAACAATGATTGTTTTCCGGCAGTTCTGGGTGAATCCATGCTTTGCGGGACGCCGGTCGTCATGACGGACGTCTATGGCGGCCGCGTACCGGTTCAAGTAACCGGAATGGGGAAACTGGCCAAATCCGGCGACTGGAAATCAATCGGCAGGACCACGCTGGAAGTTCTGGATAACCGTGACAAATATATCAAACCCAAAGACTTCGTTGCCAAGCGCTTTTCCTTGCAAGACACCTTCGATCGATTCGAATCTGTTTTGTTGGAGCACGCTCGCAAGTAATTCCGGATTCCCCGTTTGCAGCCCCGTTCGCTTGATACTAAGCTTACGGATGTGAATGGCGCACAGGGACGGTCGCATGTTTCCAGACGACAGGGCTAGGCCGCGTCTTGACGAGAACGACAGGACTGAACCGAACAGTGACACGGCGGAACGCCGGTCATCCGCGGACGAATATAAACGCGAGTCCCCAAATCTGGCGGAAGAGATCGCCGAAACTCGAATTGAAGACCTGACGCTGGCCGAGCTTTTGGGACGGTTTGCGCGATCGCCGCTTGTCACTTGGCGGCGCGCGAGAATGGCTATAGCAGGCGCCGAGTCCATTCTCGCTCCCAAGATTCCGGCTGGCGAGCAAGTGAACGTTGATCCCAAGCAGCAGGTCTCGATCCCGCGAATTGCCCGCGCGCTTCGCGGGGCGCAGCGTCTTCAACTGCTGTTCTTTACCCTGGCAATTGTCAGCGCGGTCATTGGCACAAATGCGCTGCTGGGTCCGGCCGGAGTCAGTCGCAGTGCCGAAAACACGCTGGAGGTTGGCGCTCCATTTCTCTGGATTGGATTCCTTATCTGGTTGATCGGCGAAGCGGTTGGGAATCACGAGCAACTGCGAAGATGGTGGCGGCGCATGAGTCGATTGGACCGCATTCGTTGGTCGGCTCGCATAGTCCCGGTAGCGGCATGGCTGATGTCCTTGCAAGCAATTTCGGACTCCATGGCAGTCCCAAAAGAACAGTCTTTCGAGTTCCTGCTGATCGCCGCCGGGCGCTTTATCGCCGGTCTGATTTTCTGGTATCTGTTGGACTTTGTCGTCTGGCGGATCAAAGCCCGTTTGTCCACAACAGCGGTAACGAAGGGCGAAAGATCGGGCTTGCCCGAGTCACTCCCAAGCCCGATAGAATTTCCTTCACTTCGGGATCATATCAGTAACCGCCGGATCGGCCTCGCGGTTTTCTCGGCGCTTGCAAGCGCCGTTCTATGGATGAATACCAGCGGCAATCGAATTGAACCCCCTTTCATCGTGTTGTGGATTGTTTCCTCATTTGCCTGGGGGATGGTCTTCGCGCCGGCAAACTGGAACGCATTTGATTGGATCACGAGGTGGATTGACCGCTTCCGGCGCATTGATTGGCATGGAAACCGCCCGATCATCGTCGCCTTCGCTTTGATCATGGTTCTGGGGATAAGCTTCCGTTTCACGCAATTGGATAGCGTCCCGCGCGAGATGACCAGCGATCATGTGGAGAAAATCCAGGACGCATATCGCGTCTCTACCGGTGACTACAAAATCTTCTTCCCCAACAACGGGGGACGGGAACCGGTACAAATGTATTTGCTGTCGATGCTGTCGGCGTTGCCCGGGCTCGGATTCGACTTCTATACGCTCAAATTCCTCGCCGTCGTGGAAAGCGCGCTCACCCTGCCACTGCTATTTTGGATGGGCATGGAGCTTCTCGGCGGCGACCGTCCTCGGTTCAAGAAAGTGGTCGCTCTTTTGCTGATGGCGCTCGTCGCGTCAAGTTATTGGCACGTCATCGTCAGTCGCCAGGGCTTGCGCATTCCGCTAACGCCCCTAGTGACCGCGCTGCTGCTCGTATATCTTGCCCGCGCAATGAGATACAACAGGCGAAGCGATTACGTCAAGGCGGCGCTGGTTCTTGGATTCGGGCTATATACGTACCAGGCGGTACGCATGCTGCCGGTGCTGATTGTCATCGGCGTATTCTTTGCAATCTGGATGCGAGCCGTCAGTTGGCGCCAGAGGCTACTCTACCTGGTTCATCTCGCGATCCTGGTTTTCGTATCGCTTATGGTTTTTCTGCCGATGCTGCATTTCTGGCTAGACTTCCCCAATTCCTTCTGGATGCGCACTTCAACACGACTATTGGGAGATCACCTGGCATTTGCGACAGTAGACGATGCCGTTGAGGCATTGAGCGCCAATATCCCCATTCTCATGCACAATATCCGCAACGCCCTGCTCATGTACAACTGGAAGGGCGACATAGGCTGGTTTAACGGAGCTTCGGAACATCCAGTCATGGACACCTTGACCGGGGGCTTCTTGATCTTGGGAGCCGCCGCCTGGCTGGCAAGAATGATCAAATCGCGCGACCCCGTCGTTTGGTTCATGCCCGTCGTGATTCTCATCATGTTAATGCCAACCGCGCTGTCGCTGGCGCACCCGGAAGCGAATCCCAGCAACTCGCGCGCATTGGGAACTGTACCGGTCGTCTACCTGTTTGCCGCCTTGCCCCTAGCGATGATAGCGGTTCGCCTCAAACGGTTGATCAAAGGCGGCAAAGGAATGATCGTCGCAATCGTCTTTGGAGTCGGGGTAGTTTTGCTCGCTAACCATCAAAACAGCGAGACCTATTTCGATCGTTATGCGAATGCCTATTTGGGCCCGTCGTTTCCGCACAGCGAGGCCGGTAGAATCGTTCATGGCTTCGCAACCAGCGACGGCGCGATTGGAAACGCCTGGTCCCTCGGTTTCCCTTACTGGTGGGACTACCGCGCGCTGGGAATTGAAGCCGGATATCCCTTGTGGCCCAACGATATGTACCCGCTGGAGAACTTGCCGCAAATACTTCGAAATGCCCGGCAGCGAAAGGGGGAACTCCGTCTGGACCCGAACAGAGACCTGCTGTTCCTTTTCAATCCTGCCGACGAGGGGGCCTGGCAGCGCTTGCGCGAGTGGTTCCCTCAAGGCCGCGCTACGACTGTCCAGTCATATCACCCCGAGGACAGATTTGTGCTCTATCGCGTGCCGAGACTGGGTGAAGAGGGATGGGCAGCGTTCCTCGGGGGAAACGGCAGCGACCGGGGATAAGATACACGTTGAAACGTTATGCCAAGGGAAACATCCATTTCTCTCAGTCGTATTCCGGGTTGCGTCTGGACTTGCGGGGTGGCCCCGTTTGCGACGGTGTATTTGCAAATGACTTTGTCATAGAATGGCAGAGGAACTACCATAGAGTAAGTGCGAGTAAGTAATGAGAATTGCGAAAACGCCGCTCTTCTACCCCATCCCCGGCCTTTCCCCGTATCAACGGGGAAGGGTGACCCGTCATCGCAGTTGGTTTTTTGCATGACTAACTCGGTTTTACTAGGTAGAAAACAAATGAAACAGGAATCACCGGGCATTTACGAAGCCACGCTTGAAACATGGGAATCCGATGCAGCGTCACGTAATGAATACTTGCGCAATTAATATCGGTGGCCACAAGGTTGCGGTCCAATAAATGAGGCGCCAATCGATGAGAAAAACCGCCATTACAGCGCTGTTTGTGACAATCATTCTGGTCTTCGCGGGAATCCTGCGTTTCACAGGACATAATTGGGACGACTTCTCTTATTCGCATCCTGACGAGCGTTTCCTTTCCATCTTGTTGCTGCCGAACGTCGGCGGCAGGAACGAATTTACCTATGACCAAAGCAATTTTCCCAGCCAGAGCATCCTTGTAAAGAGCAGCCAGCAAGATCTCCCAGACCTTGCCGATCTGTCCGCCGTATTCGGAATCCGCATTGGCGCTGTAAGCGAGACGTTTTCGACGCAGGTCGCGAGTTGGATAGCGAGCGACAATCACGTCAGCATCTACGAACAGACAGCGCAGGCTTTGGAAGCGCTGCGAGCGAGCCAATTGGATGCGGTGATCGTTGACGAGGGCTTGGGATCTAATTTCGCAGGCCTAAGCGTCGCGGCTACGTTGGATTCCCTGCAACTGCAATCGTTGCGATGTCGGCATCTATATCCCCGGAGCAACGGCATAGGCAATTACTTCGACGCGCGATGTTCTCCCCTGAATCCACATCAGGCGGGCCACGGCTTTTATGCCTATGGCACTTTTCCCCTGTTGCTGGCCCACTATGCCGGTGAATTCGTCCGTGATGCTACAGAGGCTGGATTGCCCTTGTTTGACTGGCAAGGCGGCCATCTTGTTTGGCGTGGGCTGTCGACGCTATTCGACTTGCTAACGATTGTCGTGATCTTCGCGCTGGGCAGCCGAATTCATGGCAGGTGGGTCGGACTTATCGCGGCCGCGCTGTACGCGGCGGCGCCACTGGCCATTCAGAAATCTCACTACGCTACCACGAATGCGATGGCCGCCTGCCTGGTTACGTTTGCGCTTTACTTTGCGGTTGCCGTGCAGCAACGGGGAAGACTTTCGTCATACTTGCTGTTTGGCCTCGCCTGTGGCGCCGCAGTCGCCAGCCGCATGAACCTGGCGCCTCTGGCAGGTATCGTGGTCTTGGCCGCCTTCATCAATGTGGCGCCGGTCTTCGACCCAAGTTTGAATCGTCAGGAAAGAATGCAGATCCTGGCCTACCATTTCTTTGGATTGGTATTGGCGGGATTCGCCACCTTCCTGGCTTTTCGCCTGCTCAATCCCTATGCGTTTATGGGACCGGATTTCCTGGGCATAATGCCCAACGACCGCTGGTTGGAAAACGTGCGCGCCGCCAGTCACGGCGTGTCCGGCGTACAAGACTCGCCGCCCAACTGGCAATGGCTGTCGCGCGCGTCTTACTTTTACCCGCTTAAAGATATGGCGCTTTGGGCCATGGGACCGCCGTTGGCTCTGCTGGCCTGGTTCGGCTGGGGCTGGTCCGCCTATCGGATCGCGCGCATGCGCAAGGCGGCTCTGAACAACGTCCTGCTTGTGGTCTGGGTCGGCGCCTATTTTGTCTGGCTGAACCAGCTATGGCCCATGACGATGCGCTACTTTTTGCCCCTGTATAGCGCTTTGGCGGTATTGGCTGGCTGGGCAATCGTCCAGTTGATCCATTATGCGCGGCGCGCCGAGCGTGATTTTGTCGCGACGCGCGTCCTGCTGTCGATCCTTGGCGTCCTATTCGGCGCAGTAGGCGCATATCAGCTTTACATCGGTACGCAGGGTACGCAGGACGCGACCGCGATCACCGCGGCGGCCATCGGCGTAATACTGCTGTTGGCGGCTTTGCTTCCATTGCCGCGATCGAGCCGAGCCAGCGCGCTTGCCCTGTTCGCCATCGGCTTTACTGCGATTTGGGGGGTGATGTTCGGCAATGTCTACAGGCGCCAGACAACGCTTGTGCAGGCGTCGCGTTACTTGTTCAAGCACGTTCCCGGTGATTTTGCCATGCGCATCGACGGGGAGGAGGAATCATTGCCGCTGGTCAACGTTGCTGTGGCGAATACGGGTTATTCGTCAGCCAACTTGCCCGACAACTTGCTCAAGGGCGTCACGCACTACCGCGAAGGCGCCGCCCGAAACAGCGTTTTTACGGCTCCTGCGAGCGGTTCGATCGCGACTGTTTTCGCGCCGCACCTGGGTGATCCGCTCGATGATCCAGAGCCGGAAAGACTGGAAATACGCGTATATCCCGAAGGCGACAATCAACTGCTAGCGGAGGCGGTCCTGGAAGCCAACTTGGCGCGACGCGATCATCCGCTGGGCAATAGCTATGAAATCCCCTTCGCCATGCCTTGGCAAGTGGAGGCGGGGGAACGGTATGTATTTGAAGTCCTTGCGGCAGAAGGCAGCGGCGACATCATCGGATCGGGTTCTGTCGTTCTGACGGAAGGCAGTTGGGACAACACTGTTACAGGTACATTGACCTGTCAATTGCCCGAGGATCTGGCGCTGGTTGCCCGTCCCGCCTCGGGACTCGTCCGCAGCGAGGACTGTCGCGGCAAATTCGCCTTTAGCGCTTTGGTCAATTCATACGATCAGATTATGTCCTTCCCGGTGGACAATCAAAGCAAATATGAAAATATCTTGCACACGCTGGAAGTTGGCGACTACCTCACGATTGCCAGCAACCGCTTTTACGACACAGAATCGCGCAATCGCATGCGTTGGCCCCTGACGACGCTTTATTATGAGAAACTCTTTGCGGGCGAGTTGGGTTACGAGCTTGTTGCCCTTTTCGACGAGCCCTTCCAATTGGGACCTTGGCGGGTCTCCGATCAGCACCTGCCTATATTTGATTCTCCCGCCTGGCTGAACGAGATCGAAGGCGATGAAGCCTTTCACGTATACGATCATCCGGCCGTTTTTGTCTTTCGCAAATCGGAGGGCTATTCGAGCGCGAAAGTAAAGGCGGCACTCTCTTCAGTGTCGCTGAGGCAGACGCACGAGCTGTCAAGAGACTCCAATAGCGCGGACAGGCTGGGTGTCATATATTGGACGTCCATGGAAACGGACGCGGTACCGACCGCCTTGACGTTTCCGCCGGCTGACTATGAGACTCAAACGGCGGGCGGCGCCTGGTCGGAGCGCTTTTTCAGCGAGGGTATCGCGAATAGCAATCAAGCCCTCGGAACGCTGTTCTGGTATGTCGCGCTCCTTCTTATCGGCTTCATCAGTTTTCCCATCGTTTTCGCTCTGTTCCCCAGCTTGGCAGATGGAGGCTACGGTATCAGCAAGCTTGCCGGCGTGTTGATAGTGGCCTGGTTTGCCTGGGCTGCTTCGACGCTGAAATTCCCGCTGTGGTCACAAGCTGGCCTCCTGGCGCTGCTTGCGCTTCTCGCGCTGTTCAGTACAAATATGGCCTATCGCAAGCGTTTGAGCCTGATGCAATTTCTTCGGGCAAACTGGCGGCGTCTGGCCTGGATGGAGTTGCTGGCAATCCTGGCCTTCGTACTGATGCTTGCCATTCGGCTGAGTAATCCAGATCTTTGGCACCCGTACAAAGGCGGCGAAAAGCCCATGGATTTCGCTTATCTGAACGGTGTTTTGCGCAGTACGACCTTCCCCCCGATTGACCCGTGGTTTGCCGGCGGATTCATTAACTACTATTACTTTGGATATGTCTTGGTTGGCGTGCCATCCTTGCTATTGGGAATCGTCCCCTCTTTCGCCTACAACTTGATGATCCCTACGATATTTTCGCTGACCGGCGCGGGCGCATTTTCCGCCGCATTCAATATCCTTTCACGCTGGAAAATGAGCCTGCAGAATAATGGAGACCCGAACGGCAAAGGGACAAGACGGCTGGGAAGTCCCTGGACTGCAGGAATCCTGGCGATGTTGATGTGTATCCTCTTGGGCAACCTGGATACGGTTCGAGTCGCTGGCAACGGCATAGCGGAGTTAGGCGGTTATCGAAAACCCGCGGGGCTCGAAGCGTTCCTGGTCGACGAATACCGGGAAGCTCATGGTCAAGCGCCTGACGAGAACAAGCGCGCTCAACTGCGGGAGCGAGCATCTCAAGCCGGCCTGATCGACAATGTTCGATACGAGATCAATAGTTCGTTGTCACTTGTAGGCGGGCTTGCGCGAGGGGTCGGTTTGGCAATCAGCGGAGAATCCATACCCATAAGGCATGACCGTTGGTATTGGGGTCCCACGCGCGTATTGGCAGAAACGCCCGGTGTGCGCGGAAACGCCATAACAGAGATGCCGTTCTTTACCTTTTTGTATGGCGACTTGCACGCCCACATGATCAATATGCCACTCATTCTGATGACCGTGGCCTTCCTTTTCAACGAGTTGATGCAAGTTGGCAGAGATCAACGAAGGGCCCCTGAGAGATTTCTGGCGCTGGCGTTGGGAGCAATGGTGGTCGGCGTCATGCAGGCAAGCAACACCTGGGATTGGCCCTCGATGACCCTGCTGGCGACGGCGGGCCTGAGCTATTGCTGGTGGCTGCGCTGGCGCGATACTTTTCGCGGGGGTATTGACGTCCGATTTTACACAGTATTGACCGGCGCGCTGCTGATCGGGATCGGCGTTGTCACGCTACTGCATTCTCAGTACGACTCAGGTATCGGCGCGTCGGCAGCGGCCCTGTCGGAGGCGCTGGCGATCATCAGGCGCGTTTTGCTCGCTTGCGTCGCGTTGATTGCGGTCTGGATCGCGATCCGACATTTTCTAGTCAGGGCATCGGCCTTGGATCTGCTTGGCCGGGTCGGCGGGTTCCTGGCGCTCAACTTGGCATTCGCATTGCCATACACGACCTGGTACGCCTCCAGCTACACGAGCCTGACGCTGTGGCATGGCGGGAAAACGCCGGTCTGGGCCTACTTCGACATTCACGGTCTATTCCTGTTTCTGGTTGTTTCGCTCCTGATCTGGGAGACCGGGCATTGGATGAGAAGTACGCGCGTCGCGGCGCTGCGCGGACGCGGTACGCTGGTAAGAAACGGGGGAGCCGGCGTTATCCTGGTCTTGCTGATATCGCTGGCCATGTTCGTCGCGCACTATCAAGTGGCTCTGATCGTGCTGCCAATGCTGGTATGGATCGCCTTTCTGTTCTTCCGCCCCGGTCAATCACGCGCGCTGCGATTCGTACTTGTCTTGATTGGATTGGCGCTTTCCTTGACTCTCGGCGTAGAGATCGTCGTCATCGGCGGGGATATCGGTCGGCAGAATACAGTTTTCAAGTTTTACATCCAGGTTTGGCTGCTGCTGAGCGTGGCGGGGGGCGTCGCAATGAGTCCCCTGCTGAGCTCCGCCTTTCACTGGCGGGCGGGCCTACGCGTATTTTGGTTCGCAACATGTATCGGGCTGTTCACGGTCGCCGGCGCATATCCGATCCTGGCGACGCGAGCCAGATCCTTCGACCGAATGGCTCCCCACTTACCCTTGACCCTCGACGGCCTTGACTACATGAAAGAATCCACGCACCGGGAAACCGCGCCGGACAAGAACGAAACAGCATTACTGGACCTCGCCGTCGACCATGCGCTGATTCGCTGGATGCAGGAAAACATTGCCGGCTCGCCCGTGATCATGGAGGGGCGGCGCTTCCCCAGCGAATATCAGTGGAACGGCCGTATTTCCATAGCTACCGGTCTGCCCTCGGTTCTTGGCTGGAACTGGCACCAGCGGCAGCAGCGCACCATCCATCCGCTGCCGACCTGGGTTGAACAGCGCGAAAGAAATGTGCGCGCCTTTTATAATACCGGTGACATCAATGATGCTGTGGATATCCTTTATCACTATGACGTGAAATACATCGTTCGCGGCGGATTGGAAGAGCTTCATTCGACCCCGGAGGGTCTTGCCAAGTTCGAACGCATGGTCAGCGAGGGTCTGCTATCGATCGCATTCGCCATCGAGGGCGGCACGATCTATCAGGTTAACGAAGATGCCATTCTGCGATACCTCGAGGAGCGATTTACTTGATACTTATCCAGGAATGGTTGACTCGCGAAGGACATCTGCTCTTTAGCTGGTGGCTGGCTATCACCTTAGCCGGCGCCGCGGCTTTTCCGTTATGTCTCCGCCTCTTAGGGGGCTTGCCCGACAAGGGTTACAGCTTGTCGCGCGCCATCGGCATGCTGGCGCTGACATTCGTCTACTGGCTTTTGACCAGCTTTGGCCTGCTGGAAAACTCCGCCGGCGGCATCGCGCTGACTTGGGTCTTGCTAGTCTTCCTGTCATTAACATTTTACGCGCAGAAAGGCGACTGGCGCGATATACGCGCCTGGTGGCAAGAAAATCGCGCCCTCGCGCTGGCGACCGAACTATTGTTTCTGGTCTTGTTTCTCGTTTGGGCAGTCTATAGAGCGCATCAGAACTCGATTCTGTATACGGAAAAACCCATGGAACTGGCGTTCCTAAGCGCCGTGCAACGCAGCGCGAGTTTCCCGCCGGACGATCCCTGGATGGCGGGTTACGCGATCAGCTATTACTACATGGGTTATTTGATGTCCGCCATGCTGTCAGTTTTCAGCAATATCGGCAGCACGGTCGGCTTTAACTTGACGGCTGCGTCGCAGTTTGCCTTGACGGGCATTTGCGCCTTTGGCGTCGCCTACAATCTGGTACGATCCCGCGCATTCGAGATAGCGATACAGTTCCGAAATATCGGGGCTTCGCGAGCGAAGGCCATCGCCGCCGGATTGTTGGCGATGCTCTTTATGACGCTCGTGGGCAATTTCCAGGCGGCGCTCATCGAGTTTCCCTTTCAGTCGGGATACGCCACGGAAGCCTACCTGAACTTCTGGGGTACGCAAGATCGCGCGAACTTTGCTGAAGGCAGCTATGGGCACGATCCACAATCACCCCTTTTTTCCGATCCCGCTAGCTGGAGCTACTGGTGGTGGTTCCGCGCCAGCCGCGTCCTGACAGACTACAACCTGGACAACTCGCTTGGACCAATCCAGCCGATCGACGAGTTTCCAGCCTTTAGCTTCTTGCTTGCGGATAATCATCCCCATGTCTTGGCGCTGCCTTACGCCTTGATGACGATTGGCCTGATGATCAACATCGTCCTGTTGAGAAGACAGCCGCGGCTTCCAGAAGCCATCTTGTATGGCATCGTCGTCGGCGGCTTGGCTTTCCTCAACACTTGGGACGGACCGATCTATTTGTTTGGCTTAGTGGCTGCGGAAGCGCTGCGCCGTCTGATGCTGAATGACCGTGGCAGGCTAACCGTCGCCGATACCGTCGTATTGCTGTTATTCGGACTCCTGCTGGCCGGTATCGCTTTACTGGCCTACCTCCCGTTTTTTATAGGGTTTCGATCTCAAGCCGGCGGATTGCTGCCAAACCTGATAAACCCGACATCATTCAGACGCTTCTTCATCATGTTCGGTCCGATTCTGCTCATCCTGCCTGGTTTCCTGCTGGTGGAGACCTGGCGGGGTCACCGGTTTCTGCGTATAAACTGGCGATTCGGCCGGGCGATCGCTGCTGTCGCATTCATCGGGCTGCTTCTGCTTCTAGTCATTTCCAGCGTGATCGGCGCAATGTCTTCCGCGGTGACGCCGGCCCTTGGCCAATTAGTCGCGGGGGCCGGAGGATGGGGCCAAGTAATTCCCCTGTTGATCGGACGCCGAATCGAATATGGCCTGACGACGCTGGTGTTGCTCGTCGGCATTGTTCTGATTCTCGCGCGCCTGTTTCCCAAGAGCCGGGCGCGCGATCACATTCAAGAGGCGCCGACTCCCAATATCACCTATTCACGCGCGAGCGCTTGCGCCTTGCTTTTGATCGGCATGGGATTGTGCTTAACGCTCATTCCCGAGTTTGTCTTTCTCAAGGACAATTTTGGCAGCCGCATTAACACTGTATTCAAGTTTTATTACCAAGCCTGGACGGTTTGGAGCGTTGCGACAGCCTATGCGGTCTACAGTGTCCTGGATGACGGCGCGGTGTTGCGGCCGATCAAACCGCTTCGATTCATTTATGCGCTGCTAGTCCTGCTTGCGCTCGCGGCAGGTCTCGTCTACAGCGTATTGGGGATTATGCATCGCTCCTGGATCGAATCCGGGCGCGGCAGCAGTCAACATCAATACAGGCCGCCTGAAAACTGGTTGACGCCAGTTGCGCAAGTCAAGTCAGGCGAGACCGTCTATCCCGGGACCGTCTTGTTTACGGACGGCAGCTTGTTTGACGCTAGCGAGTCTACTATCATTCGTTCGCAGCAGGAGGGAATCGTGTTGGCTGACGGGATGTCAATTCGGATTGTCAAACCCTTGTCGCTGGACGGCCGCGACGATTTTATCGATCGTGACGACCTCAATGTCATAAACTGTCTGAGCGAACTTGTCGGACGCGACGATGTGGTAGTGGCGGAAGCGGTTCTGCGAGCATATAGCGAACGCTACGGCAGAGTTGGCGCCTTGACCGGCATACCGATTGTCCTGGGTTGGGAGAACCACGAACGCCAGTGGCGAGGATCGACATATTACGACATTGCCGGCAGCCGGCGCCAAGATATGGAGATCCTTTACACGGCCGAGGATGTATCGCAGATAAGTCATATCATAGATCTTTATCGGATCGGGTATATTCTTTATGGATCTACCGAATCGTCGCAATACGGAGGCGGGGGCGAGGAGAAATTCCGTGATCATTTTCCGGTCACATGCGAATCAAATCATTCGCGCGTCTACGCTGTACCGCCCCGGGGCGAGTTGCAATCTGATTTTTTTTGACGCCTAGCTGCGCAAATCGAAGGTGAGCAATGACGGTAGAAACACCAGCCGCGGGCAGGAATAAGACCTACGAAGACATGGCAACCGGCGGCCATGAGATACAGCAGTCCGCGTCGATTTCGGTTCGAGCCGAGTGGCTCGCTTACCTGGCGCTGGCGCTGGTGTCGCTTGTCATACGCGTAGCCGCGCTAGGCAGCGTTCCTTTGAATGACTACGAAGCGCAACAGTCGCTTCACGCCTGGCACACAGTCGAGGACGACGCGCCCGGCGATTTTGTCGCCAGCCAGAATCCCTTGACTTACACGTTTCAACTCCTGACGTTTTCGACGCTGGGCGCATCGGCTTTTACCGCGCGCATTGCTGTTGCGCTGGCCGGGGTTGCGCTATCCCTTTGCCCGCTGCTCTTTCGCGAGAATCTAGGCACAACACGCGTTTTCATATGGTCACTGCTGTTAACGGTATTGACGGCGCCAGTCGCTGCAGCACGCACAGCAGATGGCACTACATTCATGATGTTGTTCACGGTCCTGGCAATCTGGATGATCCGTCGATTCTGGTACTCGCGCGAACTCCCGCATGCTATGGCGGCTATCGCCTTTATCACGTTTATGCTGGCGCTTTCGGGTCCTTCTGGCATACCGCTATTTGTGGTCCTGCTTGTTTCCGGCTGGCTGGCTGTATGGCGTACTGCCTTGAGCGCGCCGCAGCGGATGGACCTTCCAGGCGACGACATTCTGCAATTGTCGCTCAAGCGACTGCAAGACTTCCCTTACACGCGAGTCGCCTTTGTGCCGCTGACTATAGTATTCATAGTCGGCACCATGTTTATGCTAAATCCCGCCGGTTTACAATCAATCGCCGAGTCCCTCAACGTCTCCTTGACTGGTTTCAGTCAAGGGCGCGACGCAGATGGCATGCGTCTAGGGATCATCGCGCTTCTTACGTATGAACCTCTACTCATTGTGTTTGCGCTTGGGGGCGCCTGGCTGATCTGGAAGCACGGCGCGGTCAGCTACATCGACAGATTCGCGGCGGCTTGGGTGCTAGTCGCGACAGCGGGTTTATTCCTTTATCCCGGGGCACGCCCGGTCGACGCCATGTGGGTGGTTTTACCTATAAGTTTGCTGGCGAGTTACGGTATTACGCAACTGATGATCAATCGGCGAATGGTTGTGCTTTGGGCGAACCAGAATGACGACGAGGGTGACGACGGCCACGAACTCTATACTACACACTATTGGTGGGTAAAGTGGGCGATTTCCTTCTGCGTATTGCTCTTGCTGCTGACTGCCGCTGTGCAATTTTTGCAGGTGGGGCGGTCGCTCCTCGATGTGCCCGCCGATACCAGCGTGAGTCAACTGTTGGAGCGCCTTTCCGTATCGTCCTATACGCGGTTGGCGCAGGGCCTGGGCTTGTTAGTGATGACGGCCGCGGTCGCTGTAGTTCTTTATTTGCTCGTGGCGAATACTTGGGGTAGCGGCACTTGTCTGCAAGGGATTGGAATAGGCTTCTTTTGGTTTATGATATTGTCTGGCCTCGGGGGCGCGTGGCAAATCGCCGTCGCCGACACGAGCAATCCCGCAGAATATTGGCATCCCGGCGCAATTAGCAGCGATTCGCGGCTGTTGCGCAAAACGCTTTTTGAATTGGCCAAGCGAGATGCCAAGGGCTTTCCAGTTTTGGAAATAGTCATTGTAACGGACGCCGACGGCGTCGTGGACGACAAGGGCTTGATGGGCTGGCTTGCGCGCGACTTCCCAAATACGCGCTTCGTCAATTCTGCGGCGCTTGCAGCGGGCGAGCCAATCATCATCATGGCGCAAGGTGAGGAAGCGTCCGTGGATCTGAAGGGCAATTATGTTGGGCAGAAGTTCCTGTTGCAGCGTTGGACTTCCATTGCCCAGTTGGATCCTTGGCAATTGCCCTCCTGGTGGTCCCAACGTCGTCTGCGCAGAGACAACACAGGAGCGGAAGAAGCGGTCATTCTGTGGTTGCGACAAGATGTTTATGATAATGTCAACACGAATTGAGGCGGACCGTTGTGAGGATGATGGTGGTAAAATGTGTAATGAAAGTTGTGCTTGTTAGCTCACCACAAGGACAACGACATGACAGATAACCGACCGGGTGGTCGCGCCGAAATTGATCTGATTGTCGAGCGCGCCCTTAATGGCGATCAAGTTGGCTATGCGGAACTTTATGAACGGTTCGCGGCCAGCTTGTATCGGCTATGCTATAGCTTACTTATGAATGAGCAGGATGCCGAAGACATTCTGCAGGAATCATTCCTCTACGCTTTCAAAAATTTGCATCGTTTCGATTCTGGCAAGGCATCGCTCAAAACCTGGCTCTACACGATCGCCGTCAGCCGTTGCCGCAATACCTATCGACGCAAGCGCTTCCTGACGGTAGATATTTCACAGTGGTTCGGCTTCGAATTGAAAGCGCCGCTGGCAGACGCGCCGGAGGCGGCCGTTATTCGTCGCGATGCCGCAGAAACCATAGAAAAGGCGCTCACGGGCTTGTCGCCACGGTTGCGAGAGGCAATCGTATTGCGCTACGGACAAGGGATGACCTATCGTGAAATTTCCGAAGTGATGGGTTGTCCTCAAAAGACGGCGGAAAGCCGCGTGCGCCTCGGTCATCAACGGTTGAGGCAGTCCTTGCAACCCGAGGGACGCGGGTTGCTGGAAGAATTGCTTAAAGTACATTGAGGTTTGCGACACTTGTTGTGTGGCGGAGCATATGATCAAGTTCAAATACCGCTACTGCAAAGTTCATATGGCGAAATACCTGAGCGGTGACCTCTCAGATGTTACCAGGAGGCGGATCGCCCGATTTATTGACGAGTCCCAGGACTGTTACAAGGAGTATTTGCGCCAGCGAGAGATAAGTGATCAATTACAGCGAAACTTGCCAGCTTTTGGTCGCCCGGATTCGCAACGGCTGGACAATATCTGGATGTCCTTACAAAGCGAGCTTGCCCCGGCAGCGACCGGAGGGCCGCCTGCCCCAAGTTATCCGGGCAATACGCCTATCGGGCAGAGCTTGTTCATGATATTGCTGGCGGCAATCCTGTTGCTGCCATTGGCGATTGGCTTCCATACATCAGTTACTTCCATTGACTTGCCACCGCGTCCCAAACTGGTTGACATCGAGAGAACCCCTGCCACACGGTCAAATGCGTCGTCTATTGGCGCCGTATCGACTCAGTCCAGTTTCTCGAATCAAGTTCCCCTGCTACAAAACACGCCAGAAGCCAGATTCCTTCAATAGCGATTTCGATAGACGGTCGAGAATCGTGAGGACCCCCCAGACATGTTGACCACGCCCAACCGGCAGAATGAAAACGCCTTGTACCAGTTGCTGTCCACCCGCGTCTCACTCAACTGGGAAGTCGCGGCATATCTGGTCATTCTGTTCTTGGCTCTCTTCACGCGCTTTTTCATCCTGGACCAGCGCGTGATGAGCCACGACGAAAGCCTGCATACGCGCTTCGCCTACAATCTGTACAACGAAGGACACTTCACGCATACGCCGTTGATGCACGGCCCGGTTCTTTTTCACGCCACGGCATTGTCGTATTTCCTTTTTGGCGACAGCGATTTTTCCGGCCGGATTTACACCGCTGTTCTGGGTGTCTTGATGGTCATGTTTCCCATGCTCTTGCGACGATGGCTGGGCAAGTGGGGAGCAGTGCTGGCCGCGCTAATGATCTTGATGTCGCCGCTTCTGCTCTACTACAACCGCTATATTCGCCATGATACGCCGTCGATCTTTTTCGGCTTAATCATGGTCTACTGCATATTACAATATATCAACGGCACGCCGCGATTCCGCCGGCGCGCCTATTGGCTGTACATCTTTGCCGCCGCCATGATTCTGAACCTCGGCTCCAAAGAGACGGCATTCATTTACATCGCGATTTTTGGCAGTTTCCTCTGCATCTATTTTCTGGTCCGCCTGGCGCAACATCTCTACGACCTGGAAGGCAAGCCGCTCTTCTACCTGCTTGTCTTGGGTATCCTTGTTGGTGGCGTCATGACGCTGGGCATGTACATCATCGTTGATATCGTACCGGCACAAATCATCCCCGGGCGCGGCACCCCCTGGGGAGAACTTTCGGACTTGCAGCGCTCAAGCTGGGTTAAGTGGATGTTACTAACGTTGTTTGCGGCGCTATTCGTGCCAATCAGCACAGCGCTTTTTGCATTCCGCGGTCGATGGAAGCGCATCCCTGGACGCGAACTGGCATTAATCCTGTTTATCGCGCTGGTAACGGCATTTGGCCTGCTTTTCATTGAGGAATTGTCGCATTTCCCCAGCCAGACGGAGACCGCCGAGCCCGTTGTTCCCGATGCTGCAGAAGTCTCGGAAGAAAGCGCGCTGCCGGGCGAGCCCATCAATTGGGCGCCAATGATTGCGCTGTGGCTGATTCTTGTGATCGCGGTGGCGTATCTGATACGCGACGCCCGCCGCGCCGCTCGCATCAGAGCCGAGACGCGAGAAAGCAAGGACAGACCCGGCTTGTGGGGCTTTCTCTATCAGTTTCCCGAGGTGGATCTGATTGTATTAATCGCGACCCTGATCTTGCCCTGGACAACTGCCCTCTTTCCTCGCTTGATGGGAGGCAGCAACGACGCGCATGCCCGGCTCGCGCAATCGCTGCCGGACGTTGTCTACAACATCATTGTCAGCTTGCCTGGTCTGGGTTCCTACGAAAGTATTGGCAGGTTCCTGCTCGGCGGCTATGCTTTCGTGCCGCTATTCGTTCTGATGGTGGTGATCGGACTGACTTGGAATTGGAGGCGGTGGCTGGTATCGGCCATCATATTCCACGTTCTCTTCGCGTTTTTCTTCACGACCGTCTTCACCAACATTACAGGTTTAGCTTCCGGCATGGTATACAGCCTGGGTTATTGGCTGGAACAACAAGGCGTACGCAGAGGGAGCCAGCCGCAGTACTACTACTTGCTGATCATCTTGCCGGTATACGAATACCTGCCAATCGTCGGCAGCGTGACCGCGATGTTCGCCGGAGTGACCAGATTCTGGAATCTGCGGCGGGGGCGCATAATCGCCCGGGACGACGCGCGCAGACAGGAAGTTGGCGAGACGCTTCAAGAATTCTTTGCGGATACCGCCGCTGGGACAGCGCCCGAGGACGCGCCGAAATTGGGGGCGGTCGGCGAAGAAACAAGCCCGGTCGCAAAGTCCGAATCAGCCGACGCCAATGTAACATCAACCGAGGAGCAAGTCGCGCCCAGAGACAAGACGCTGACGATCGACGCGGGAACAGGCGACCAGCCGCGGTCGTATCTGCGTCGATTGCCATTTTTGCTATTGCTCGCTTGGTGGGCAGTTCTGAATCTCGTCGGATATTCACTGGCAGGCGAAAAGATGCCTTGGCTGGGTACGCATTTGACCACGCCCATGATCCTGCTCAGCGCCTGGTATTTTGGCGGGGTTTTCTCACGTATCGACAAGACCCTGTTCTTGTCGCGCGGCTGGATGGCGCTGTTGATCCTGCCGGTCTTTTTGATATGCCTCGCGCAAACGATTGGCGCATTCATTGTTGGCGATCCGCCATTTGCCGGGCTGACACAGGTTGAATTGGAGCGAACCTACGAGTGGCTGCTGTCCCTGCTGCTTGCGCTTAGCTTCGGATACATGCTTGTACGCATCGCAAGGCTTACCAGTTGGATTCACATCCGCCGCCTGACTGCGGTTACCGCCTTCGGTCTACTCAGTCTTTTGACCTTCCGCACCGCCTGGATGGCCTCCTTTATCAATTATGACCTGGCGACCGAGTACCTGGTTTACGCGCATGCTGCGCCGGCGGTGAAATGGGTGCTCCAAGACATTGAAGAAATGAGCCTGCGCGTTACAGATAGCAAGGATCTCAAATTGGCTTACGACGACGAGGTATCCTGGCCCTATAGCTGGTATTTCCGCGACTTTACATCCGCGTCATTTGTCGGCGGCAACCCCACCGTACAGAACCTGGAAGACCGCGTCTATGTCGTTGTTGGATCCGGTCATCGCGGTGATGTGGAGCCTATCCTGGAAGACAGATATGTCCGCTTTGATCACATGCGCATGTGGTGGCCCATGCAGGAGTACTTCAACTTGACTCCAGAGCGGATACTCAACGCGTTGGATTTTTCGCCGGATAATCATCAAGCCGCCCGGATTCGCCGCGGCATCTTCGATATCTGGTGGAATAGAGATTACGACCGCTATGGCGAAGCCACCGGCAAAGACTTCTCGCTTAACAACTGGCCGGTATCCGACCGCATGCACGTTTATGTCCGAAAGGACTTCGCGTCTCAGATCTGGGAATATGGGGTTGGCGAGGGCGAGGTCAAGAGCGACCTGCCAACTGAAGTTAATCAGTGCACTGCCAACTGGCAGCAACTTCTTCCCTTAATCGAATTCGATACGGGTCAACACGCTCTCATCCAACCGCTGGGCATCGCCGCCGGCAAGGGTTTGGTCTACGTCGTCGACGAGAACCGAAACCAAGTATTCACCTACAGTAGTGACGGCATACCCGCACAGGCATATGGCAATGACGGCTTGCTTTCCTTCAATCGACCGAATGGCATTGCAACGATGCCAAATGGCGCCGTCTTGGTAGCGGACACATGGAATTACCAAGTCCAACAATTTGATCCGGATGGCAATCCACTTGTTCACTGGGGCCAACCCGGCGAATACGGCTTTGACGCGCCGACCGACCCGGACGACGGATTCTGGGGACCGCGCGATATAGCAGTAGACAGCGAAGGCCGGGTCTATGTCGCGGACACTGGCAATAAACGTATTCGGGTTTATGAGCTTGATGACAACGAGGCCGTACATCTGCGCGACATAGGCCATGGCGGCAGCGGACCAGGAGAGTTGGACGAGCCGAGCGGTCTAGCCGTACATTCAGACGGCCGACTTTTTGTCGCGGACACCTGGAACCGAAGGATCGCTGTATTTGATTTGGGGGGCAATCATCTGAGCAATTTCCGCGTGCGCGGCTGGTATAACAATACCTTTAACCGCCCTTACCTGGGTTTGGACGAGACGCGCAATATTCTCTACGTTAGCGATCCCGACGGACTTCGTATTCTGGTCTACAATCCATCCGGCGAATGTATTGGCAGCTTTGGGCAGAACGGCGATGTATCCGCTGATGGACAGTTCCAAGCGATTGGCGGAATCGCCGTCGATGATGAGGGTCACGTTTACGTCAGCGACTCGACGGCTGGCAAAGTGCTAAAGTTTCCTCCCTTCTTGGACGCGGTAAAGGCATCTGGATGAATCGCTGAGATCCATGAATGACCCGGCCAAAGAGCCAGTCATGGAGCGTATATAGCCCTGTCTTGACGACTTTGCGCCGCCATGATAGAATGCAGTCATAAGTAAGATTTCGCAAAAGAAGTGGGCAACCCCCACTTTTCGTTTTATATTGCGTCTTTGTTCGCCTCTGTCGTTGAAACAGGCAAGGCAAACCGCAAATTTATTGCTATGCGGTTTTGGAGAGCAAGACACGGCAATGGAAAGCGGCAACTTGGCTTTCGGAGTGAAATACGATGTCATCTAACGAATTGCAAATCGCCTTCAACGAGATCTCCCAATTGCGCGATCTTCCAGAAGAGGTTGTGCTGGAAGCTTTGGAAAGCGCGCTGGTTTCGGCATATCGCAAAGACTCGGGCGCGAGCTCGGCACAAGCGATTGAAGCCGAGATTGATCCGAAAACAGGCCGTGCCAAGGTTTTTGTGGAAAAAGAGGTGGTCGATGACGTCTTGACCGATGCCACCGAAGTGACGCTGGAGGCGGCCCGGTTTTACAATCCAGAAGCCGATATTCACGATGTCGTGATGGTTCAAGTCGAGCATACGACCAAGAGCTTTGGACGCATCGCCGCCCAAACCGCCAAACAGGTCATCTTGCAGAAAATCCGTGAAGCGGAACGCAACGCCTTGTACGATGAGTTCATTAACCGCGAGGGCGACTTGATCACGGGTACCGTGCAAAGCGTCAACTCAAAGCAGGTAACGCTGAGCCTTGGCCGCGCGGAGGCCGATCTAATTCGTCAGCAACAGATCCCCGGTGAACGTTATCGCACTCACGAAAAGATCCGCGTTTATATCATGGAAGTCAAGAAGAGCAATCGCGGACCGCAAATCCTGGTGAGCCGCGGGCATCGCAATATGTTGCGCCGCCTGCTGGAATATGAAGTGCCGGAGATATACAACGGACAGGTCGAGATCAAGAACATCGCGCGCGAAGCGGGTCATCGATCCAAGGTGGCGGTTTCCGCGTTGCAAGATGGCATTGATCCGGTAGGCGCCTGCGTCGGCATGCGCGGGATCCGCATACAAAATATTGTAAAGGAACTCCACAACGAAAAGATTGATGTCATTGAATGGAATACCGACGCCGTCGCCTTCATTTCGAAAGCTTTGAGCCCGGCGCGGGTGACGGGCGTCTTCCTGGATGACGACCCCGTCGACGGCAAGACGGCCGTCGTCATCGTCCCCGACGACCAATTGTCCCTGGCAATCGGTCGCGAAGGTCAAAACGCCCGTTTGGCCGCCAAGCTTACGGGCTGGCGCATCGACATCAAGAGCGTGACGGAAACGGTCCAAGGCGCGCTGGAGAATCTCGATGTGCCGCCTCTGGATGTATTGACGGAAAAGCATGCCGACATGGTTGCCGAGTCGCTGCGTATCATGGAAAAGAAGAGCATGGAACTGACAGTCATGCCAGAGGAGTACAAGACACTGGGCCGCTTTGCCGAAGTTGTCGAGCAGCTCTTGCAAGAGCAGCGTAACGAGGCCCGAGAGATTTACCTGCGCGAACGTGAAGCGGTCAAAGCCACACTGACTCCGCAATTGTTCGAGTTGCCCTTGGACGTGCTGGCGGTATCGCAGGAGATTCTCGATATCCTCGAGCCTTATGAAAACGTTGGCGAGGCGATGCTTTCTTGCCTGGTTGATGAAGAGATTGTGGCGCGCAAGCTCAGCGGGCTGGAGGGCGAGCCGATGGCCGAAGTTCAGGCGGCGCTCGACTCCGTCATGGCTGCGGACATTGACGCCTTGCTTTTGGAAGCGATTTCAATTGAGGATGACGAAGAGGCTGTTGAGCCCGCCGAAGAAGCGGCCGCAGGCGATGCGGCCGAAGCACAACCGGGCGAAAGCGCCGAAGACGGAGCCGGGGAAGAAACCGCAGAACAAGATGTCCTGCTGGACGCTTTTGGACAGCCAATCCCGCAAGAGACAATGGAACCGGCCGTGGCCGGCCTGGCAATTGCCGAATCCGGCGCTGTCGAACAAGCGCCCGTCGCGCTGCCAAGCAAAGAAGGCCCGCGCCCGGACAGCCCTGACGGTGAGCCGTTCAAAGCGGAAGAAGACGAAGCCGGCTTTGAACTGGATCGCAGCAAGGGCAAGAAACAGCGGCGTACGGATCGTCAAAAACGTCGTCAATTGGTTCTGGACGAGAAGAGCGGCGAAGTCATCGCCAAACGGCGTCGCAAGGGGCGGCGCGGCAGTTGGGACGAGGAAACCTGGGAAGACTACGACTACTAGGGCATAAGCCGCTATCCAAAAGGAGCGCGTAGTGGGCAGCAAGCATCGTCCGCAACGCAGTTGCGTGGTTTGTCGTGACAAGATGGACAAGAGAAGCTTGACGCGGCTTGTATTTGTCGAGGGCAACCTGAGAATCGACGAGAGTGGAAAAATGAACGGGCGCGGGGCATATTTGTGCGGCAATGCAAATTGCTGGGATGCCGCCGCGACACGCACGGTCTTGGATGCAGCGCTGCGCCGGGAACTACATGATGACGATCGTAGCTATTTGCGGCACATGAAACCAACATGACGACCATCCGCTAGAACCGGCAGGAACGCATATCCTGCCCCGGACAGTGCTCCAAAACTGAAGGAGGTAGGTATGGTAGAAACTTCAAACGTAATTCTTGTTCCCGATTTCTTGACAGTACGCGAACTTGCCGAACTGATCGATTCCAGTCCCATCGACGTGATGAAGCGCTTGATTACCAACGGCATCATGGCGTCCATAAACCAGCAAATCGACTTCGATACGGCGGCTATCGTTATCGAAGAGATGGGCTTCACCGCTCAATCCGAAAGCGCGGTCGCCGCTGCCGAAGAAGAAGAAAAACGCGCGGAAGAACGTGAAGAAAAATGGAGCGTCATGTATCTGGGCGAGACGCCCGATACGCTAATCGAGCGCCCGCCGATCATCACGATTCTGGGCCACGTCGACCATGGAAAGACCACGCTGCTGGACACGATCCGCAAGACCGCGGTCGCGGAAGGCGAAGCGGGGGGCATCACCCAACATATTGGCGCATATCAGGCGCAGCACGATGGACGTATTCTGACATTTCTGGATACGCCCGGCCACGAAGCCTTTACCGCTATGCGCGCGCGCGGCGCCCAGGGCGCGGATATCGCTATCCTGGTGGTGGCCGCTGACGATGGCGTCATGCCCACCACGCGTGAAGCGCTGGACCATGCGCGCGCAGCCAACGTGCCGCTGGTGGTCGCAATCACCAAGATTGACAGAGACAACGCCAATGCTGATATGGTCAAACAGCAACTGGCGGAACTCGACCTGATCCCCGACGATTGGGATGGTTCCACCATGATGGTTCCGGTAGATTCTCTCAATGGCGTGGGCATCGAAGATCTCCTGGAGGCGCTCGTCTTGGTGGCGGACGACAATTCCATCGTAGGCAATCCACAAGGCACATTGCGCGGCACTGTGATTGAAGCCGAGGTGGACCGAAGTCGCGGGACGATGGCAACACTGCTGGTCATGAACGGTACGATGAAACGCGGAGACGTCATCGTGGCCGGGACGTCCTACGGCAGAGTCAAAGCCATGTTTGATTCCGCTGGCAACCCGGTAAAGCGAGCGATTCCATCCATGCCCGTATCCGTGTTGGGCTTGGGCGCGCCGCCGGCGCCTGGCGTGTTTTTCGAGATTGTGGCGAATGACAAGATAGCGCGGGGCATAGCGGAAGATCGGCGACAGCAGGAACGGGCGCGTCAGGTGAGCGGACCCGTTCAAGCCGCGATGACGCTTGAAGATCTATTCGATCAATTCCAATCCGGCGAGGCCAAAGAATTGGCGATGGTCTTGAAGACTGATGTCCAGGGGTCCATCCAGCCCATCACCGACGAACTCAAAAACATATCACAGCGTAACGAAGAAGGCATAGAAGTCCGTGTACTGCGCCAGGAAGTTGGTCGCATCACCGAATCCGATGTTATGTTGGCAAGCGCATCCAATGCGATCGTAGTTGGCTTCAACGTCGGTGTAGATAATCCGGCGCAATCTTCGGCCGAAGTGCAGGGAGTAGAGATCCGCAAGTATGATGTCATATACAAGCTCTTTGAAGACATTGAACTGGCATTGCACGGTATGCTCGAGCCCAAGTTCGGTGACCAGGTCGTGGGTATTGCCGAAGTGCGTCAGACCTTTAAGATCCCGCGCGGCGGAGTCGTAGCCGGCAGCATGATAAAGGAAGGCGAAGCAAGGCGTAATGCCAAGGCGCGGCTAAAACGAGGCGGCAAAATCATCATCGACGGCGTAAACGTCAGTTCGCTAAAGCGATTCCAGGACGATGTGCGCGAAGTCCGATCCGGCTTTGAATGCGGGATTGGCCTGGCCGGTGTCAGCGACTTCGAAGAAGGCGATATCATCGAGTTTTTCGTTCGCGTTCGTGTCAATTAATCTGAAAGAAGCTAATGTCAATCAAACAAGGCCGCATGAGCGACCGGATTCAGCAAATCTTGAGCCAGTTGCTTTTACGCGAGATCGCAGATCCGCGCCTGCAAGGCATCACCGTAACCGAGGTTAAGCTCGACCCGGAACTTATGGTTGCCAAGATCTACGTCAGCGCGATGGGTGACGAGAGCCGGCAAGATACAGTGATGGCGGGATTGCGGCGCGCCAATGGATTTCTGCGGCGCGAAGTAGGCAAAGTCATCCGTCTGCGCAGCACGCCGGAATTGCATTTCCATTGGGACCATACTCTGGAGCACGCGGAACGAATCAACCAGCTAATCGCAAATCTCGAGATCCCGCCCGAGTCCGAGAGCGGTCCAGATGCGGACAATTGAGTCACCGTGGCAGGCCGCCGCCGATGCCATCAAGGCCGCCGGGACGGTTCTCGCGATTTCGCACATTGCCCCGGACGGCGATGCTGTAGGTTCTCTATTGGGAATCAGCGACGCAATGCGTGCCCTGGGCAAGGATGTCACAGCCGTCATTGACGACGGTGTGCCTCCCGACCTCGAGTTTGTGCCGGGAAGCGGGACAATTCTCTCCAGCATCGAGGCCGGGGAATTCGACTTGATGATCACGGTGGATTCGAGCGATCTGGAAAGAATCGGCGTCGCCGGCGCATATGGAATGGCGCACAGCAAAAAGATCATTAATCTGGATCATCACCCCACAAATACTCGCTACGGCAACATTAATCTAGTCGTATCTCATGCGGTGGCCGCCGCGGAGATAGTCTTTGATCTGGTTAACTATATCCCTTGCCAATTGACCGAATCGGCCGCCTATGCCCTGCTGACCGGATTGGTCACCGACACGCAGGGATTTCGCATTAGCGCCACGAACGACCGCACTTTAGAGATCGCGCGGGCGCTGATGCAAAAAGGGGCGCCTCTTTCACAGATCATGGCGCAGACGCTCAACCGGCGACCCTATCAAGAAGTAGTTTTGTGGAAGCTGGTTTTCCCTTCGGTTGCAATTAGCGATGGCCTGATCCATGCCGCGATAACACGAGACAATATCTCTCAAGCCGGTTTAGACGCCATGACAGACGGCGGCTTGGTCAGCCACTTGGTAAATGTCGATCAGGCCAAAGTATCTATCGTTTTCAAGGAATTGTTGGACAACCAGGTGGAAGTCGGCTTCCGATCCAAACCCGGCTACGATGTCGCGAGCCTGGCAGTGCGGCTCGGCGGCGGCGGGCATAGGCAGGCTTCAGGCTGCACCATGGACGGAACCTTGGCGCAGGTACGGGCTACTGTCTTGCCCCTGGCTCATCAGGTCATCAGCGCAGGGGATTCGGGACTTGAGTGAAATTGATCATTCAGGTTTTCTCAATGTCGACAAGCCACTTCACTATACCAGTCACGACGTTGTCGCGCTTGTGCGCCGGCGCTACCGAGAACTGACCGGAGCGAAGAAAGTAGGTCACGCCGGCACCCTCGATCCCCTGGCGAGCGGCGTACTGATCCTCTGCCTGGGCAAGGCGACCCGCTTGAGCGAATACATCATGCCGGGACACAAGTCTTACCGCGCCAGCGTTACGCTCGGGCGAACAAGCTCTACTTACGACAGCGGCGGCGAAATCAGCGAGAGCCCGGTCGAAACCGGGAGCATAGAACTTGCCGATATTAGAGAAGCAATCGCGCCGTTCATCGGCGAGATACTGCAGCTGCCGCCCATGTACAGCGCGATCAAGGTCAAAGGCCGCAAGCTCTATGAGCTCGCGCGGAAGGGTCAATCAATCGAAGTCGAGCCAAGACCTGTACTCATAAACAGCATCAACATATTAGGGTGGAATGACCCGCTGCTTGAACTTGACGTGATATGCGGCGCCGGCACTTATATTCGCAGCTTGGCTCACGACTTGGGTCAAGCGCTGGGAGTTGGCGCATATCTCTCCGGCTTGCAACGTCGTTCCAGCGGAGAGTTTACGCTTGGCGACAGCGTGGCCCTCGAAACCCTCCTAAACGAAGAAGACTGGTGGCGGCACATCATTCCACCGCATGCCGCGCTGGCGGGGCAAAGCTGTGTGACGCTGTCAAAAGACGAATTGTCGAGAATCCAAAATGGGCGAGCGATCGCTCGACGCGCCCGATTAGACGCCGAGCGCGTATTCGCTTTCACCCCCGACAAGAGTCTTGCCGCGGTCCTGGTCCCCCAAGACGAGCTTTGGAAACCGCATAAAGTATTTCCCGGTCAAAGTTGATACAATTGGCCGAGAATGACCGGTCTTGATTCACCTTAAGCTGGGCGTTTCGCGGGTGGATAGCAGGTCGCGCGCGTACTACGATTTCCAGATGCCAGGTGTTCCTGGCCGAGGAGGCGCGATATAGGCATTTCAAGGCCGGGCATGTAAGACTAACAGGGTCGCCGATGCTCCATTTGCGCCATCTCGGTGAAGCTCAGATCGAAACTGAATCCGTCGTGACCATCGGCGTCTTTGACGGCGTACACCTCGGACACCGGACAATGATCAGGCGACTGGTGGAGGAGGCTCGAGCCAGCAATCGACTTGCGGTGGTCCTGACCTTTCACCCGCATCCGGACAAAGTATTGGGAGAAGTCGACGCGCGCTACTATTTGAGCACACCGGAACAGCGCGCGAAGCTACTGATAGCGCTGGGCGTTGACGTTGTTATCACCCACCCTTTCGACGAAGAGATAAGACATATTCGGGCTGAGCAATTCGTAGATCAACTCGTTAAGCATTTGCGCTTGAAAGAGTTGTGGGTGGGCGCGGATTTCGCCTTGGGTTACGAACGAGAGGGAACGGTCGAGTTTCTGCGCCTGCAAGGTAAAGTCAAGGGATTCAGCGTGACGGCTATCGAACTGATCATGAGCGAAGCCGGCGGTGATTCCATTCATAGCTCACAGGTACGGGATCTAGTACGGCAGGGAGAGATGCGCGGAGCGAAAGTCATGCTCGGCCGCGCCTACTCAGTTGAAGGCAAAGTGGTAATGGGACAGCAGCGCGGCCGAACGATTGGCGTTCCAACCGCCAACCTGGACATCTGGGAAGAGCAAATCATCCCGCCCAACGGTGTCTATGCGGGACTGGCAAGATTAGGCGAGGAAACGCTGATGGCCGCCACCAATATCGGGATGCGTCCAACGTTTGGCGAAAACAGGCTGTCAATCGAGGCGCACTTGTTGGGTTTCGATCGAGACATTTATGGCGCGTCCATGGAACTGAGTTTTGAGACGCGCTTGCGCCCGGAGAGAAAGTTCGCCTGTTCTGAAGAACTGTTGACGCAAATCAAGTTGGATATTGAACAGACCAAAGCCGCGCTGGAAAAAGTTCAGCCCGATTGAAACTTCTTGCTTTTTGGCTTGCCTTTTGACAAGAAGTAACCGACGCGCTTCATAAACTGCTCGTTGCCGCGCCAATTCTTCAGTACCTTCACGCGCGTCTGGAGATGAACATGCCTTTCCAGCAGACGCTCGAGGTCAGCGCGCGCGTCTATGCCAATGCGCTTGATCATCTTGCCTCGCTTGCCGATGACAATGCCCTTTTGCGATTCCCTTTCGACATAGACGACAGCGTCGATGATATTGATATCGTTTTTCTCACTGAACCGGCTGATTTCCACCGCAACCGCGTATGGAATCTCGTCACTGGTCAATTCGATGATTTTTTCGCGGATGATTTCGGCGGCCAGAAAGCGCAAATTGCTTTCGCTGACCTGATCTGCGGGATAATAGCGCGGTCCCAAGGGCAGCAAAGGTATCAAGCCGTCAATCAGGTTGCGAACCCCGGTCCCGTCCCTGGCGCTGGTTTCGAATACAAGATCATGTTTGATTAAGGCAAGGTGATCGCGGCGATCACAATCTTCGCCTGCCAGGTCAATCTTGTTGAGGACAAGTACTTTGGGCGTCCGCGCCGCCGCGCGCTTAATCGCGTCGGCAATGACTATGTCTTCCGCTCGCGGCCCCTGCGAAACGTCAAGGATCCACAGTATGACATCGGCGTCATAAAGCGCGTCGTGAGCGACCCTGACCATGTAGTCGCCCAATCGCGTTCGCGGATCATGAACCCCCGGCGTATCGACGAACAAGATCTGCGCGTCATCGCGCGTATGGATGCCCAGTTGCCGCTGGCGGGTGGTCTGTGGCTTGGCGCTAACAATGGCGATCTTTTGCCCAAGTATGGCGTTGATTAGCGTGGATTTGCCAACATTCGGGCGTCCGACGACAGCCACCAAGCCGGAACGGTGATCATCGCTCCAATCATCGCTGAAGATCGAATCCAGTTCATCCACGACACAGCCAATCGTCCAAGCTGGGGAAGCGAGGCAAGTGCCGAAGAAGTCGTTCCGGGAAACCATCACTTTCGTTCTCGATAAGCGCCGAGAGCCGCGCGACGGGCTCTCGATCTTCAGGCGCTCGATAGACGAAAACATCGTAGGGACTGTCGAAATCCAATTGCTTGAGCGGGACCATCTCGTCGGCGCCGTCATTGCGCCAGCCTAGAACGTCCGAGCGCGGATAGAGATGACTGTTCATCATTAAGAAGTCCCAAGCCAGCTCGCCCGTCATCGTTTCGCCATAATCCAGAACGACCAGATCCGGCACGATGGACCATTGCGGTTTGAATAAATAGGGGATCCCGTATCGTAGAGCGATCTCGCCCTGAACAATGAGGTCTGCTTGCGGCAGTACACTCGACGACAGGAAGAAAGACCCGTCGACGCGCGAGACGGTTCCGCTTAGCAATTCATTGATGGGTTCTCGCGCAGGTATCGGATTGACGGGCATCTCGCGCGCTAGTGATGTTCGGGTTCGGCGGGAACGTTGATATCGTCAAAGCGCTCAAAGGGACGCACCCAGCCCAGCCAGAAACCGATGGCAATGGCCAGCAATAGCAAGCCGCTGACCAGCAACAAACCCAGTGTATGCGTCGATTCGGCGTCGAGACCGCCCCCATAGATGACACCGACCATCGCCGCAACCATCATCATCGTCATGCCCAACCCGCCGACCATCGCCAAACAGTAGAGGGTGAACTTGCTCGGTTGCCGCGTCAAACTGCTACCCTGTTCTTCTTTCACTCGAATATCGCCTTATGTATGCTAAAATTCGAATCTTGATTGCATTTTGCCCCTAGCCCCTGCATCCGTCAAGTCTGGGAGAATGGAATACGATGAGATGAGCGTCGAAAAAGTCCTGCTGATTCGTCATGGCGAAACGGATTTCAATCGCGAACATCGGCTGCAAGGCGTCATGGAGATACCGCTGAATGAACGCGGACGCGATCAAGCCGCTGCCGTCGCGCGCTATCTGAAAGGCCTCTCAATTGATGCGCTTTACACCAGTCCCATCCTGCGAGCGCAAAAGACCGCGGAGATAATCGGGAACCTGATCGGCTTGCCGCCCCGCGCTGACGAACGCCTGCGTGAAATCGAATTTGGCCTATTCGAAGGACTCACTTTCGGAGAGGTCGAGGACCTCTTCCCCGCGGCGCATCGCAATTGGAGCACGGGCTACCTGGCTTATAAAGCGCCACAAGGCGAATCCCGGCAAGATGTCCAGCGGCGGATGCGCGCTGCCTGGGACGACCTGACGGCGAATGTGGATCACAAGACGATTGCGCTGGTGTCCCATGGCTCGGCGATCGCTATCTTCCTCGGTTCAATGTATGCCCTGCTGCCAGATACATCCATCAAGAATACCTCTATAACGGCCTTGAAACGCCGAGAAGAGATCTGGGAAATCATTGGCTTCGCGCAAACGCCGCACCTGAACGGTCGCGACGAATCATAGATGAAATAGGGCTGCAAATCCGCTACAATTGCCGCGTTTGATCTTGACTCGATACTTGGAGGATTCGACGGCATGACGACACCCATACGCGTAGCGGTGACCGGCGGGGCCGGTCAAATCGCCTACAGTCTGCTCTTTCGTATTGGCAACGGCGAAGTGTTCGGCGCGGACCGACCAGTAATCCTGCAAATCCTTGAGATTCCAGCGGCGATGCAAGCGCTTGAAGGCGTCGTCATGGAACTGGAAGACAGCGCGCAATCCTTGCTGCAGGACATCGTAATCTCTGACGATCCTAACGTGGCGTTCAAAGACGCCAACTGGGCGATCCTTGTCGGCGGCAGGCCACGCGGTCCAGGCATGGAACGGGGCGATCTCATCGCCGCGAATGGCCCGATCTTCGTCGCGCAAGGCAAAGCCATTAACGACCGTGCCGCTGACAATATTCGCGCCCTTGTCGTCGCCAATCCTTGCAATTCCAATTGTCTGGTCGCCCAAGCCAACGCGCCCGACATCCCGGCCGACAGATGGTTCGCGATGACACGCCTTGATGAAAACCGCGCCAAGTCGCAGTTGGCGGGTAAAGCCGGCGCGCCGGTATCGGATGTCAGACAGTTGGCCATCTGGGGCAATCACAGCAATACGCAATTCCCTAACTTTGAACATGCCACCATCAATGGTCAACCTGCCGAAGCGGTCATCAGCGACCGCGCGTGGCTGGAAAAGGACTTTATGAGTACCGTGCAAAAGCGCGGCGCCGCGGTCATCAAGTCGCGCGGCAAGAGTTCCGCCGCCAGCGCCGCCAATGCCGCGCTCGATACGATCCGCAGTCTGATTAGTCCGACAGTCGAAGGAGACTGGTTCAGCGCGGCCATTCCCAGTGAAGGCAATCCTTACGGCGTCGCGGACGGGCTAATCTACTCATTTCCGTTGCGAAGCGACGGAATGGGCCGAGTCGAACCGGTAACCGGACTGGACCTGAGCCAGTATGCCTTGGGCAAAATCCGGGAGACAGAAGAAGAACTGAAGAGCGAGCGCGAAGCGATCAGCGACTTGCTCTAGAACGCTCACGCGACAATAGCTGAAGTTGCGGCGACTTCCTGGCGGAGGGCGACGAGGATCTAGCTGGATTCATCATTCTTGATTTTCTCCGCCGAAGCCTGCACATATCCGGGCTCCTCGGGGATTATCGCTGCCAGAATGATATAGAGCACCACGCCAGGTCCGCCCGCGATGGCAAAGAGCACCCAGATGATTCGGATGATGGTCGGATCGACCGCGAGGTAATCCGCAATGCCGCCGCAAACGCCGGCAATGCGGCGATCGGCTCGCGAACGATAGAGTCGCTTTTTCATATTGATGTTCATAGGGGTCGTTATCCCAATCACCTTTGATCAATGACGCGCGCGGATTGCCCTGCGCAACGGACCGAAATTCTGTTGTCGCTGTTATTCCTGTATACGCGGAAGCGCGGGCGCGGTTGCGGGCATTCGGATGCTATTCCGCCAATACGCGGGCGCGAAAGGGACTGTCGCCGATACCGGGAAAAACGCGCAAGACACCCCAAAAGGCGCGAATGCCGATCCACAAGACTGTCGCCAGCCAAACACCGGTGAAATCCGCCGGAACACCAGTGGCGACGACGTGTAAGGCCAGCAATCCGCAGACTGTCGCCATCAGCATGGCGTTGCGCAGAAAGCTATAATCGCTCGTCCCCCAATGGATGCCGTCGCTGATGAAGGCGAGCGCGTTTAGCGGCTGTGAAAGCGCGGCCACGATCCAGGCCGCCGCAAAAACCGCGATCGTGTCATCCGGAACCATGCTCTCGGCGACCAGCGGCGTGGCAAGCAGCATTAAGACCATCAATAGAAGGCCCGTTGCCAGGCTCCAAGCCGTCGTGGATAGCGCCACACGTTTGGCGCTGCGCATCTGTCCAGAGCCGTAGAAATAGCCGATCAAACTTTGCGCGGTAGTCGCGAAGGCTTCCAATACCAAGGCCGTGAAGAACCAGAATTGACGAATGACTTGATGTGCAGCGCCGGCCTCCGCGCCCATCTGCGTGGCGACTCGCGTTGCGACCAACGTGAACAAGGTCAGCGATCCCGTGCGAATAAACAGGTCGCGGCCCACCCGCATCAATTTGATGCCGTCCCGCAGCCTAAAATCTCGAGTTAGACCGATTTTGCGCCGGATTTCCCGCAGCATCCAGCAAGCGCCCAGCCATTGACTGAGGGAACTTGCCAATGCAGCGCCGCCAACGCCTAGCGCGGGCAGGAATGCCCAGCCAAATATGAGCGCATAGTCCAGCAGGATGTTGGTAAAGTTGATCCCCAGCGCGATCCACAAGGGTGTCTTCATATCCTGGACGCCACGCAGCGCGCCAAAGCCGACAATGGTGATGACCACCGCCGGCGCGCCGATCAGCCGCAGCCGTATATATTCGCTCGCGAGTTTTAGGACTTCGCCGTCGGCGCCCAACAGGCGCGAAGCGCCCTCCGCGGCCGGGATCAAGAGCGCGCTCAAGGCCAGGCTGACAAAGGCGCCCAAGGTCAAGATCAGGCTGACGGACCTGACCGCCCCGTCGAGGTCGCGCTTGCCAAAGGCTTGCGCGACCTCGGTTTGCGTGGCGATCCCCAAGAATCCGAAAATCCAAAACAAGGACGTGAGCGCGCCAGTGCCAACCGTCAAGGAGGCCAGTGGCGTCGTGCCTAGCTGCGCCACGAACCCAGTATCCACAAGTCCGGTTACCGGTTCGGCGATCAAGGACAGCAAGATGGGAAGCGAAAGATACAGGATCGTGCGATTAGGCTGAATCAAGAAGCGGCTGTTGCGCGCCTTGGCGCTTGATCGCGTCATGGATTGCTCTTCAACTTCCCCCGGCTTGACAGTAAATCAAATAAAATAATTGGAAATGTAAGGCTTGTCCGCTACTGCAATTCATACGCATAGATAACGGATACAGTACCGAAACAATACAAAATAGAGCCGAACCTTGTGAAAATCAACAAATTATTACGAATTCCGCCAAGTTTAGCTCCCCTTCCCTGATGCTTCGGGGAAGGGGCCGGGGGATGGGGTAGAAAAAGCGCGTCAGCATGACACAATACCGGACAAGCCCTGTAGGGGCAACTCGGTGAGTCACCCTCTGCCCTCTAGCATTTGCACAATTAGGGCGTCTCCTCGGGCTGCTTTTCGGAGCCTCACTCCAAGACAGCGCCTAGAAAGTCGCCGTGTCCGTTGACGAAATCCTCGATTGAGAGGCGTTTTTTCCCCGCCAGTTGGACTTCGGTGGGGAAAAACAGTCCTGCCCCCGTACCGATTGCGATCCCTTTTTCGTGGTTGAAAACTACGCCCGGGCTGGCCTGACCCGCGTCTTCGTAGCCGGCGTGGATCTTTAGTGGCGCGCCATTCCAGGTCGTGAAGCTGCCGGGCCAGGGCCTAAACGCGCGTATCGTTCGTTCGAGTTCAGCCGCCGCCCGTGACCAATCCAACCGGCCTTCTTCTTTCTTGATCGCCGGCGCGTAGGTCGCGCATGCGTCGTCTTGCGGCCTAGGCGAGATAGTTCCCTCCAAGAAATCCGGCAGCGCCTGAACCAGGAGTTCCGCGCCAAGACCCGCCAGCTTGTCATGCAAGCTCTGGCCAGTTTCGTCCGTCGAGATCGGGGCTGAACGCCGCTCAATTACGGGACCGGTATCCAGGCCGGCATCCATTACCATCAACGTGACGCCCGTCTCTTGGTCGCCCGCGCGTATCGCCGCCTGAATCGGCGCGGCGCCGCGCCAACGAGGCAAGAGCGACGCGTGTACGTTGATTGATGCGATTCGCGGCAGGTCCAGTAGAACCTGCGGAAGAATTTGCCCAAAAGCCACCACCACAAACAAGTCCGCGCGCATGGCCCGTAAAGCCGAAATTGACTCGTCACTGCGAATGCGCTCCGGCTGCAGCAAGGGAATGCTCGCCTCAAGCGCCGCTCTTTTGACCGGCGACGGCCGCAGCCGGCGATGTCTGCCTGACGGACGGTCCGGCTGCGTTACGACAGCGACGACCGCATGTGAATCAAGGAGAGCGGTCAAGCTGGGCAGCGCGAAGTCAGGCGTCCCCATAAACACGATTCGTGCCATAAGTTGGCTTGTACCCTGCATCTGCGAATGGTAGTATCGGTTAGTCATTTTATGAGATTATTCATATGCAGTCTATGATTCAAAAGGAATGGATTATCGCTCGTCCGGCGCCGGACGAGCACTTGCGCCGCTATAAAAATATCAACCCAATTCTGGCGCAAATACTCTTTAACCGCGGCTTTGAAGATCCCGACCAGGCGGGGCAGTTTCTCACGGCATCCGATCTCACAGAAGACCCTTTTGAAATAAAGGACATGCAAAAAGCTGTAACAAGAATCGACGCGGCTATCGCAAATCAAGAGTCAATCGCGGTCTACGGGGACTTCGACGCCGACGGCGTGACCGCTACATGCTTGCTGGTGCAGGCGCTTGCGGCATTGGGCGCGGATGTCCGCCCGTATATACCTGACCGGGTTGAAGAAGGCTACGGACTCAATTGCCCGGCTTTGGAGGCGCTTGCCGCTGCCGGGGTTGCTCTGGTCGTCACGGTTGACTGCGGCATACGCTCAGTCAATGAAGTAGAAGCCGGTCTGCGCGTCGGCCTGGATATCATCATCACCGATCACCACTCCATTGGTCCGGAAATCCCGCGAGCAATGGCGATAATCAATCCACAGCAAAAGAGTTGCGCTGGCAATACCAGCCTGGCGGGCGTCGGCGTCGCATTCATGTTGGCAAAAGCGCTCTTGCTTGATCGTTGGCGGAACGATCGCGATAACTATCCTGATCATCTGCGCCAGTCCGACTTGCTGGACCTGGTCGCGATCGGTACAGTTGCCGACCTGGCCGCTCTCAATGACGGCGAGAATCGACGGCTTGTCCGCCATGGATTGAAGACGATCAACGAAGGACGTCGACCTGGCCTCGCTGCGCTGGGCAGAGTCGCGCGGCTTCGGCCCGGAAAGATCTCCGCCGCGGATATCGGTTTCATGCTCGGGCCGCGGATCAATGCCGCCGGGCGCTTGGGCTCGGCGATGAGCGCATACAATCTCTTGTCGGCTTCGTCCAAAAAAATAGCGGAACCCTACGCCTTGGAATTGCAAAGACGCAACGCTCAGCGGCAACAACTGACTCGGCGGGCGCAGGCAGCCATTAGTGATCAGATCGGCGAGATAGACGGCGTCGACCTGATCTTTGCCGGTGATGAGAAGCTTTCGCCCGGCATTGTAGGTTTGGTGGCGGGACGGCTAACAGAACAATTTTACCGGCCCGCGGTCGTCCTGGAATACGGTGAAGAAGAGAGCCGCGCGTCATGCCGCAGCATTCCCGAGTTCAACATCACCCACGCCTTGGACGAGTGCGCGGATCTATTGATCCGGCATGGCGGGCACGCTATGGCAGCGGGCTTTACCGTGCACAACAGCAACCTCACGCGGCTGCGGCATGCGCTCGAGCGCAAAGCGAAGGGGGCGCTGGAAGGTCAGGAATTGCGGCGCCGCGTCCAGGTCGATATGGAAATTGATGAGCGCGACTTGAGAGAAGATCTGGCCGTTGAGTTGATGTGGCTCGAGCCAACCGGGCACGCGAATCCGCCGGCAACATTCATGAGCAAGAACTTGGGACTTGTCTCTTGCCGACGCGTCGGCGATGACGGGCAACACCTGAAGTTGAAGATCGCGCGGAAGGACAACGCCCCGATAGATGCCATCGGTTTCGGATTGGGCGAATGGTCAAGTCAAATGCCGAGTGCAATTGACGCCGCCTATCATTTAGAGATGAACGAGTGGAACGGCAGACGCTCCATGCAATTGAAATTGATCGATATTCGTCCAGCGGAAGGCCTGGCGGCGACCTAAGCTCCCCTTTTCTTTGTGTTCTCTCTTATAATAAATCGCGATCTGCGCTAGCCGAGGGGGGTTATTATTGTGTGTGAACGCGCTAGCCCAAATCCGCCGGCTACGCGCCGAGCGGCTGTGTCTTTGTGGTGAAGCTGAATGTAAAATACCGGATGCATTGGCAGCGAACTGACGGAGGATGATGTTGAAGGAGCCTACGAAAAGAGCGGCTGGCGAGTTAAAGTTCTCTTATGGCGGCCAAGCGGTCATTGAAGGTGTGATGATGCGCGGGGCCCACTCGATGGCGGTGGCCGTCCGCGACCCCAAGGGACAGATCGTCATACATGAGCAAGCGCTGAGCGCTACCCTATATCGAGGACGCATCGCCCGAACACCTTTTGTACGCGGCTTAATCGGTCTTTGGGACGCGCTCGGCCTCGGCATACGCGCGCTCATGTGGTCGGCGGATGTCGCGCTGGACGAAGAGGAGAATATCAGCTTCAACGGACCCATTGGTTGGGCGACAATCGCGCTGTCTTTGCTAATCGGAATCGGAATCTTTTTCCTTTTGCCGACCACCGCCGCAACCGGCATCGGAAACCTCCTGGGCCTCAGTACCACCGCGAAGGAGATCGTAGTTGATGAAGCGGGCAACGAAGTTGCCGTCGCTTCTGCAAGCGGCAATTTCCTGGCCTACGAGGCCCTGCCCATCGGCTTCGACGCCTTCCTCATTAATTTGATCGAGGGTGTGGTGCAGTTGGCGATTCTAGTCGTATATATCTGGTTCGTAGGACGCACCAACGACGGCAAACGGATATTTTCCTATCATGGCGCGGAACACAAAACCATCAATGCCTACGAAGCTGGCGATGAATTGCTGCCGGAAGTCGTCCGCCGTCATGCCATTGAGCACCCTCGTTGCGGTACGGCATTTCTATTGACGGTCGTCTTTGTAAGCGTGTTCCTGTTTTCTTTGATCGGGCGCCCGCCCTTTGCCCTGTTGATATTGTCCCGCGTCATCTTCATTCCTATTGTCGCGGGCGTCGCCTACGAATTCCTGAAGTACACCGCCTCCAACCTGGACAAAGCCTGGATACGCTTCATGATACGGCCCAATTTGGCGTTACAGCACCTAACGACTAATGAACCCAGCCTTGATATGATCGAAGTGGCTATCGTGTCATTCAAGCGTGTATTGCTATCTGAAGGTATCATATCGGAAGACGAAGCGGCAATCCCTCCCGCGCGTCCGGAGGCGGCTCACGTCCCTGGTGGCGAATGAAATGAGATTATTGACGCGTTTCGCTACCATCGCCGCTACGGTCTTGGTCATTGTTTGCGCGCTTCTGCTTTATCTGCACACGACATATATGCAATACCATCGCAACGATGACCTGACGCGCAGCGACCAGCGCGCGCATATTAGATTCGCACGCAGAGCTTACGAGACCGATTTTGCCTACACGGGCAGGCGCAACTATATGCCGTTATTCGCTTTCCTTCAGGCGGCGCTGAATTCGCCAGAGCTTGACGATGAAGCATTTTTTCAGCGGGGCAAACAGATCAACGTATGGTTGTCTGTAGTCGCTTTGGTTTCTCTGGCATTGATTTTCTATTGGAAATTCACTCGATTATATACGTTTTGCGCGATACTGACGATCGGCTTCCTGGCATTTGCCTTTAAAGCGCCTTTCTTTCAACCAGAAATCCTTTCTTATACGTTGTTCGGCTTCGCTTTTATTCTTTCCGTAGAGACATTGTTTGCGCCGAAGTGGTACAAATACGTCGGGACCGGCGCGCTCTTCGCTCTGGCGCATTTTACCAAAGCCAATGTTTTGCCAGCGCTGATTTTCTTTGCCGCTTCTCACGCTGTGCTGCTGTTTGTCATGGCGCTAAATGGCAAATTGAACCGCAGGAGGCTGTCTCTAATACTGTTGAGCGCCCTTACACCGTTGATGACGTTTGTGATCTTGCTATTTCCATATTTTCGGGAAAGCAAGATAAACTATGGCGAGTATTTCTACAACGTGAATACAAGGATTTACGTTTGGTTTGACTCTTGGGATGAGGCGAATGACGCCACGAGAGAGGTCGGTGGTTACGCGGGATTCCTGCAATTGCCGGACGATGAAATACCCGGATTGCGGAAATACTTGCGAGAACACTCTTCAGATCAAATCATCGAACGGCTGCGCGAGGGAATCGAAAAAATAACCGGATATGCCTGTTACATCAAACACAGTCGGCACATTTTCGGCTATTGCTCACAAGTCGCGCTGGGATTGCTGGCGCTATTATTCTCGATACCACTGCTGATTAGGCAATTTCGCTGGGGAGACAAATCTTGCCATATTCACATTTATTGCTATCTGGTAGCGATTTTTGCGATCTATGGTTTGGGAGCAGCCTGGTACAATCCGATTAGCGGGGGCGAAGGACCGCGAGTCGTTCTGATATTGCTGATACCCTTCTTCTGGACAATTGGGCTGATAGTTCACAGCCGGGCGCTGCAAGACCCCCATATTCGACTTTTCGGATATCGGATCAAGCTCGTCGACCTCGCATACGCGCTCATCAGCGTAACGTTATTCTTCGAGATATATCAGGTAGTCACCTGGCGAGCCGCAGAAATGTACGGCGGCAAGTGATGAAAAGCACCGCCAGCGCCCTCGCTGGCTTGCTTCATTAAAACGAGCTAGCAGGAATCAGATAGAGTATTTGCAACATTAGGTAGTGTTTCCTTTTCGGTTGAAACAGGAAATTTTAACCACCGAGGACACCGAGAATAATCTTACAGTATTGTTGCTCTCCGTGTTCTTTGCGGATTTGTAGTGAAATGAATTATTTCAATTTCAACCGAATTCGATACAGTACCCAACATTACGCTTTCTATGTTATGTTCGTAATCAGACAAGCCGTTCGCGGCTTTGATTCAAGGGGTTTCCCGTGGCATGCGCCGGTCAAGCAAATTACCACGGGAAACTCCAAAACACGGGCAGCTACGCTGCCGACTTTACTATACATCATAACTGTATCGAACTGAATAGGAGGTGTAAGCCAAGCAGAGCAATCGCATCAAAAACAATATCTGTCGATTGTCGCATAAAACTTGCAAAATGTAGCCGCGCGGCGGCAGCGAAAAGGTCTGTCCCGCTCACGCAAAATCGCAAGCGTTCTCCTTGCTTGAGCGACGCCGTTAACGTAAACAGGAGCGACATAGTATGTCGCCCATGAATATAGCAATAAAATTGCCAGACTACTTCAAGGGCTGCATTTGATCCCCGGCCTCGGCCATGAAAAAAGCGAGATCATTATCGTTAAAGTGATTGCGCCAGTCCCCGCTGCTTCCACGCCGGGGCTGGACAGCGGAAGATAGCCGCCTCTGGCGATGACCCAGCTTCCAAAGCGCCCGTCCGACCAGAGAGGGCGTACCCGACTTTCCCGGCAAATCAATCCTCCGGAGCGAGCGTCGCAGGCCAATCCCCAAGAAGGCCGCCATGTCTCTCACAGTGGTCTCATAGCGCTCTTCCAGCGCCTCGTAAGATACCAGCAGCACATTGGGTTGCTGCCGCCAGACCCGCGCATGATGCGCCCAATAGGCTGGACGACTCATGCCACTGTCAATGCCGTCCAGCTTGGACTCCGAACGAATGAAGTCTGAAAAGGACTGTTTCTTGACGTCCGCATCAAAGGACTGCATGTAAAAGTAGAGCGAGACCATGACATCGCGACCGTCGCGATGAACATAGATCACCGGCGATTCACGCAGGACCGACAGCGCAAAGGCCCTTTCTTCATCACGCTTCCAGAAGGTTGCCGCCGGCAAGTCATGTACCTTGACAAGCACGCGTCCCTCCAGAGTTTGCAGTCGCCCCCGAAACTCCGGCAACGGCAGCGGGGAATCATGATGGGACGACGCCCGTTCCAGGGTCAGAAAGGTCTCACTGACATCTGGACTGTTGTTACGTAAGGCGTCGATCGTCCAGTGTGTGCCCGATCGCCGATGAGTCGCGACAACAACCGTCTTGGATTTGGTCATCTAATCCTCGGCGGCCATGTTCTGCAATTCATACAATTTGGTCAGCGCTTCCAAGGGGCTAAGGCTATCGATCTCCAGCGAGCGCAGCGCGCCTAGAGCCGGGTTCTCGGGCGCATCGAAAAAGCTTAGTTGCTGATGCGAGTCTCGCGGCCTCTTCAAGGCAAAGTCTCCACTGTCCTCTTCCAGTTGCACCAGAAGTTGACGCGCGCGATCCACCACGGAACGCGGTATGCCAGCCAATTGCGCCACGTGAACGCCATAGCTCTGGTCGGCGCCGCCTGGCAAAACTTTGTGCAAGAATACAATGTCGTCCCCCTGCTCGGCCACGGCGACATTGAAGTTGGCTGTGCGCGGCAAGATATTCGGCAGCTCGGTCAACTCGTGATAATGCGTTGCGAAAAGCGTGCGGCAGTTGAGACGCGGGTTGTTGTGGATATATTCGATCACCGAGCGCGCAATCGCCAAACCATCGTAGGTTGACGTGCCGCGTCCGATCTCATCCAGAATGAGCAGGCTGCGTTTGCTGCTGCCGGAAAGCAGGCGCGCCGTTTCTACCATTTCCACCATAAAGGTGCTTTGCCCAGCGTGAATCTCGTCCTGGGCGCCGATCCGAGCGAATATCCGGTCTACCAGTCCAATCTGCGCTGAATCAGCCGGCACAAAGCTCCCGACTTGAGCCATTAGCGTAATAATTGCCACTTGTCGAATATAGGTCGATTTGCCGGACATATTCGGCCCGGTGATGATATGAATGCGTGACGCCAAATCGAAGCCGCTGTCGTTAGGCACATAGCGACCCGACGTCTCCAATAGCTTTTCGACGACCGGGTGCCGGCCAGCTTCAATATGCAGGATATTGTCCTCGCTTAGCTGCGGGCGGACATAGCCTTCCCGGACGGCCAGTTCCGCCAGGGACAAAAAAGCGTCCAAATGCGCGATGGCGCGCGCAGTCTTGTGCAAGCGCCCCCCCTGACGGCCGACTTGCAGGCACAGGTCCTCGAACAACTGACGCTCAATGGCGAGGATTTCCTCTTCGGCATTTAGAACCTTTGTTTCGTATTCCTTCAATTCCGGCGTGATATAGCGTTCAGCATTAACCAAGGTCTGTTTGCGCACATAATCATCCGGCACCTTGTCACTGTGAGTTTTTGTGACCTCGATGTAATAGCCGAAGACCTTGTTGAATCCAACTTTGATGCTGGCGATGCCGGTTCTGCGCCGCTCCTGCGACTCTAGATTGGCGATCCATTCTCGCGCGTGACGGCTTGAAGCGAGAATCTGGTCCAACTGTTCCGAATAACCCGCGCGAATGATACCAATCGCGTTGAGGGTAGCTGGCGGGTCCTCAACTATAGCGGAAGAGATAATATCGTAGACGGCTTCGCAGGGATCCAGTCGCTCGCTGATCGCGGCCAGCGCGCTTGTTTCCAGGATCAGTTCGGATAGCCGTGGAACCGCGCTCAGCGTCTTTTTCAGCGCGAGCAAGTCCCGCGGGCCGGCTTTGCCGATAGCGATCCGATTTGTCAGCCTTTCAATATCGGCGACTTGCTTCAATTCCTGAGCGAGCTCGTCGCGGAGCAGGTCGCTGCTGAACAAGGCTTCCACTGCGTCAAGGCGCGCATTCAAACGATTGATATCCAGCAAGGGTTGATTCAGCCAGGAACGCAACAGGCGAGCGCCCATAGCCGTCACCGTTCGATCCAGAATGTCGAGCAGGCTGCCTTTCGTTTTGCGTCCCCGAATGGACTGCGTCAGTTCCAGGTTATGACGGGTGAATTGATCCAATATCATGAAGGACGCCGTCGAATAGGCGCGAATGCTTGAGAGTTGCCCGACCGAACTCTTCTGCGTCGATCGTAAATACTGCAAGACGCCACCGGCAGCCGAAACCGCGACCTTTTGACCTTTTAGTCCGAATCCGTCTAACGTACGCACGCGAAAGTGCTCGCATAACAATTCTTGCGCTCCGTCGTACTCGAATGTCCAGTCTTGCGCCGTACTCAGGTGGATGCCTTCCGGCAAAGTCACACCGCGCTTCTGCCAGCTTTCCGGCATTAATACCTCTCGTGGATCGATTCGCGCCAACTCTTCAAACACAGCCAGGCCGACAGCTTCGCCTTCCAATTGCGTGGCGCAGAATTCGCCCGTGGATACATCCGCAAAAGCGATGCCAGCCTGGCCCCATTGCCCGCTTTCCGCGTCGCCCACTGGCAATATCGCCATCAGATAATTGGCTTTGGAATCGTCCAAGAGCGCAGGCTCGACCACAGTGCCCGGGGTCATGACCCGGGTCACCTCGCGCTCTACGATGCCGCGGCCGCTCGGCTCGGTGATTTGGTCGCAGACGGCGACGTGATAACCTTTGTCAATCAGCTTTGCGATATAACCGTCAACGGAGTGATACGGCACGCCCGCCATCGGTATCTTGGCGCCACCCTTGCTGTGGGCGCGCGCAGTCAGGGTAATATCCAACTCGCGAGCCGCCACTTCCGCGTCTTCGTCGAACATTTCGTAAAAGTCCCCCATGCGAAACATCAAGACGCAGTCCGGATACTGGCTCTTGATTTCCAAATACTGTCGGCGCATCGGGGTGATACGTGCCATGACAACTCGTCAATCGCTGTGGCTGTCGAACTTAATACTGGCGGGAAACCATGTTATTCTAGCAAGGTCGGCAATGGGCTACAAGCCAGGCAGCCGGCCGGACATAATCTAGCAAGTCAGCTTGGTAAGAGCCGCACGCGCCTTATAGGCGATGTTTAGACAAGATGCAGTGTTTTCGGCCGGCAAACGTTCAAAAGCGTAAGGATAATTCTTGATGGGCAAAGCAATCATCGCTGTCGATCTGGGCGGTACACAGATTCGCACCGCGCGCTTCGACCACAAACTGAATCTGCTGCAGCGCGAGCGCACCTTGACCTCCGCCGAAGAGGGCCCGGAACCCGTTATCCAGCGGCTTAAGCAATACATTGCGAAAGTCCTTCCTTCATCCCTCGGCGACGTCGCCGGCATCGGTTTCTCATCTCCCGGGCCCTTAAATCCCATGACCGGCGTTATTGTTGCCCCTCCCAACTTGCCCGGCTGGCACGATGTGCCTCTGGCAGATATTATCCGCTCCGAGTTTGGCCTGCCGGTTTTCATCGGCAACGACGCCAATGTCGCAGCGTTGGCAGAGGCATCCAAGGGCGCCGCGCAAGGTCATCGCCACGTCGTTTATATCACCGTCAGTACCGGAATTGGCGCCGGCATGATTTGCGACGGACGGCTGCTACTGGGGCGCGAGGGCCTGGCCGCGGAGTTTGGTCATATCCCGATCATCGTCGAGGGGGATAAAGTGTCATCGGTGGAGCTTGAGGCCGCCGGACCGGCGATCGCGCGACGCGCGCTGGCCGCTTTGCGCGCCGGCAGGCCGTCGTCATTGAGCGAATTGCTCGCGGAAGGCAATGCTCCACTTGACGCCAAAGCAGTCGCAATGGCTGCGCGCGCGGGGGACCAACTTGCGACGGAAATCTTCGCCCATGCCGGACGTATCATCGGGCTGGGCATCGTCAGCATACTACACCTGTTTAATCCCGAAGCGGTCGTGCTCGGGGGCGGCGTTACCAAAGCGGGAGACCTTCTATTCGGACCCATTCACGATGCTATTGCTCAACATGTACTCGACGACTCCTACCTCAAAGAGCTCAAGATTGCGGCCGCAGCGCTTGGCGATGACGTCGCCTTGGCGGGCGCAGCGGCCCTTGTCGCCACCGACGGCGGACATCTTGATATCAGCGAACTTGACAGGCTCTTCTAGTGTCTCCGCAATTCAGCTATGGACGAGACAAAATGTCGTCATATCGGGGACGTGCTAAAATCGAATCATGTTAATGCGTCCTGATCTGCGAACCCGACAACGTGACTTCTTGCTGGAAATCTCACGCGCTATAACCGCGCAGCTTGATCTCAGCGAAGTGCTTCGCCGGGTATTGCGCGCTTCGGTCGCGATGTTGGCTGGACGAGTGGGCATAGTCGCGCTTGGCGACGAAGGGGACGGCAAGTACCTCGTGCGCGCTTACTCAGGTATCGGTCCCGAAGTGGTGCCGGAACTCAACCGCAAGCTGCAAGAATTGATGAACCCCGCGGAGGGCGAGGGATTCAGCCGAGAGTTTCTTAATGCCAAGCTGCGCGAAATGGCGAACGCGATCGACAGCCAACTTGGGCAGTCCATCGCCATGCCGCTGGTATTCGCGCAAAATCCCCTGGGACTGCTAATCGTGTTTCGATCGTACCAGACCGCCATCACGCCCGAAGATTTGAATACGCTGCAGAGCTTCGCCGACCAAGCCGCCATCGCTGTCAACAACGCGCAACTGTACGGCCATATCAATCAGGAGCGGCAGCGGCTGGAAGCGATCGTCGACAATAGCGGAGACGGGGTATTCATACTGAACCCTGACTTGACGTTCCAGCAGGCGAACATCGCCTTCGAGCGCATGACCGGCTGGAAGACCGATGACGTCATCGGTTTAGCGAAGCATGAAGTGATCGTTTGGGACAGGCTGGATAACCCCGACCTGGAAAACGCGCTTGATTCAGGTTGGCCTGAGCAAACGAGAGACGGCGGCAGCGCGGGGAGCCTGTATGTGGAAGGAGATCTGATCCGGCGCGATGGCATGACAACAAGCCTGGGCATTACCTATGCGCCGCTCTTGAAAGAGGACGGACGTCTGGAAAGCATCATCGCCAATGTCCGCGATATCACTAATTTCCGCAAAGCGCAAGAAATGCAATCGGTCTTCATTTCCACAATCCACCATGAATTGCGCACGCCGATCGCGATCATCAAAGGTTACGCCAGCACCTTGGGACGCGAGGACGTCGAGTGGGACAGCAGCGTGATACGCGACAACATGGCGATCATAGAAGACGAAGCGGATCGCTTGACCGATCTCGTCGAAGACCTGTTGACCGCCAGCAGAATCCAAGCCTCGCGGGAGCTGCGTCTCAACGTTGCCGATACCGATCTTCAGCAGTTGGCTGCCAGATCTGTCGAACGGCTCGAGGTTCAAAGCAATCACAGTTTCAATTTCAGCTTTCCGCCAGACTTCCCGGTCATACAAGGCGATGAGGCCCGTCTACGGCAAGTCTTCGACAATTTGTTAACCAACGCCATCAAGTATTCGCCACCAGAGACAACCATCACTGTTGGCGGGCGGTTCACTGCCAGCAGCGTGACGATATTTGTAAGGGACGAAGGCGCTGGAATCGCTCAAGATCAAATCGATAAGATATTTGACCGCTTCTATCGCATCGACGACAGGCTCACCCGCCGCGCGCATGGCACAGGACTGGGCTTGTACCTGGTAAAAGCCATCGTCGAGGCGCACGGCGGCGAAATTTCCCTTAAAAGCCAGGTGGGAAGCGGATCCACCTTTTACTTCACTATTCCACGCGAGTGAAGACAGGAATCGGAGGAAACGGGAATTGACCATGCTAAACAATGCCTGGCTGCAGTTGCCAATCGTTCCTCCCCTTTCTGGCAGGATCTTGTCTGACGCTGCAGCCACCGATTGCGCGACGATCGCAAATGAACCATAGCAAAATCATCACATTTCGCTAAGCTTGTATAATCTTGAACTAAGAAAATCAGGCAAGAAGAGGCTCTGATGCAACAGAAACGACTCGACATTTTGCTCCGGACCATAACAAGAACATGGCTGGCATTGGCGCTGTTGACGATGTTGACAGGCACGGCGCTATCACAAGACGACAACGCGGTCGCTGGCGACTTCGTGCAGACTTCGCTGCAGATCGCGCGCGATTTGATAGAAGAAGAACGTGGATCGCGGCTCACCATGGTCAGATGGCGATACTACGAAGACGACTGGAGTTCGCCTGGCAGTTTTCAGCTCTACGGTTCCTTCGGCATCGACAATTGCGTCGTTGATGTGCCAATCAAGCAAAAGCGCGCGGATATACTGTTCGGCTGGACTTTCTCCATTTTGGACATGTCGGGCAAAGAGTACCAAGCCCGCGTAAGTTACGATTTCAACGACTCCGTTCTTTGCGATGAAGTGCACGTACCGCCAGCCTATGGCGGCCCCGTGCCAGAGGCGCCAAGCGAGCCCGAGCAGCCGGTAGCCGTCGCTCCGACCACGGCCGGACCCGCGGGATTCGCCCTCGGCGGGCATGTCTCCGGATTGGACGGCCGCGCGGCGCAATTGATGCGCTCGGCGGGCATGACCTGGGTCAAATCGCAGCTCCCGGTCGAAGCCGGCATTGCCAAGGGTATTGAATTCATCCAGGGCGCCAAGGCGAACAACTTCAAGCTATTGCTGGGCGTCGTCGGCAGCAAAGACGCGCTCGCGAATGACTTCAACGGTTATGTTGCGCAACTATCCGCCTTCGTGGCGGAGTTGGCCAGAAATGGCGCGGACGCGATCGAAATATGGAACGAGCCCAATCTGGATCGCGAATGGCCCTATGGTCGGATTGATGGCGCATTGTACACGGATATGCTGAAAGCGGCTTACAATGCGATCAAAGCCGCCAACCCGGCCACGCTTGTGATCAGCGGAGCGCCGGCGCCCACCGGGGCGGAAGGCGCTTTCCCCGGCGCCGTTGTCAACGACGATAATTTCATGCGGCAAATGGCGCAAGCAGGCGCCGCGCAATACATGGATTGCCTGGGTTTGCACTACAACGAAGGCATCCTCAGCCCGCGCAGCAACAGTGGCGATCCGCGCGGAAACTATCCGACGCGCTACTTCGGCTCCATGCTGAACCGTGGCGCGCAGTTCTTCCCCAATACGAACATTTGTTGGACAGAACTGGGCTATCTGAGTGGAGAAGGCATGGGAGCGCCCATCCCGCCCGCCTTCGCCTGGGCAAACAATGTAACCCTGGCGCAGCAGGCCGAATGGATCGCCGATGCTGTCCGTCTCTCGCGCGAATCCGGTCGCGTTGCGCTGTTGATCGTTTGGAACGTCAACTTTACGCGCTGGGATTCAGATCCTATGGGCGGTTACGCGCTTATACGCCCCGACGGCAGTTGCCCGGGTTGCGCCACGCTCGGCGCTGCCATGAGCGGGAGCGCTTAGTTCGCAGCGGCTTCATCAAACAAATATAGCGAGCCTCACCATATGGTGAGGCTCGTTGCCTATAATCCGGGGAAACAAGTCCTTGCGCTCATCCCTCCAGGCTGAGAACCCAAAAATCCTCAAAAACGCAATTGGTCTCGACTCTCGCATAGTTGATAACCGCGATACCGACGCTTCCCGGCGAAGTTTCGAACGCTAGCTGTCCAACATGCTCATTATCGACATAGTAGTGGATTGCGCCGTCATAGACAATCAAGAGCATGTCATGTTCATGCCGCGCGTGCGTCGGCTTATTGACATAGATTCCCGGCGTAAAGACCTCGCCCTGGCGCTGTGATACGCCATAGTCACCCTCCGCCGTCGCGTATGCAAGCTGATAGTGTTCTTCGTCTTGATAGTGGAATAGAATGCCGCAGCCGCCATTGGCTTCGTTGCTCATTTGGTAAGAGAGTTTCGCGCCGATCGCGAATTCCGCGAAGCGCAAACCAGAACCCAGCAGATATGGAGTGACACCTGCAAAGCGACGCCGAACGCTGCTATGAGGCAAAAGCATTTTGATTTCGCCGTCAACGGGGATCAACTGCTGTCGCGCAAGGACATTGTCCATGACATGGTAGGGCCTTGTCAGGAGTTGATTCGGAACGATCACCGCTTCATCCACACGTGTCGGAATCGTCATCAGCGCATGGGTAATGGCAAAAGAAAGGCGGCTGCCAATAACATCGGCGGTGCGCATGGCGACGCCCACGCCACCAAATGCCTCGGACTTGCTATCACCGACCATGCCAACGATTTGACCGTTGTAGACGATGTCGAAATGCTCTCCGCTCGCCAATATCCCCAGACGAAACTGGCTCTCGCCGGGAACGATTGCTGGATGCGTTCCCCAATTGCGGACAATGACAATGTCTCCTTCGTCGACCCTCTCCATGCGCCAGAAGCCCCGTTTGTTAAGGAGGACGCGCGAATGCGAATCGGGCCGCGCGTAGCGAAAAGCAAGGCCTACCTGCCAGTCGTCCGCAGACGATACGTTGTCGAACTGAACTTCAAAGTAAAAGTCTCGTTCCTGCGCAAAACCCGTGCCCAGCATCACAGCTGTTGTTGCAATGCCGTCGGTTTCCACAACCAGCCGGTTGCTGCCTGCTTGTCTGACTGCGGCCAGGCGGTTGACCACCTCCCAGTCCTCCAGCAGCAGCTTCTCCTGAGCATGAATATGAATGTCATATCCGGGCAGCAGATGCAATTGATAGGCTCCGCTCGTGCCCTCGAATCCGCTCACAGCCACGGTATACAGATCTGATTTGGGAAAGACAAAAGCCTGGATAATCGCATCCAGCGAGTCCGGGTAGGCGTAGTCGTCGTTCGCAATGACCAGTTCGCCGGAGCTGTCGTAGATAGCTAGCTGAGGATCCAGAGTTTCTGACAGCGCTTCCACACGCAATGACACAAGCGTCAATTCCAGGGCGATCAAGCTATAGCGATGCGTTTCGTTAGGAGCGAGCTTGTCCTCGACCCGGTTGCCCAGCGCCAGTGTCCTGTCCTGCGCAAAGGCGGGCATTAAAAGCAGTACGATGAAGAGCAGCAGACCGGACAGTCTGCCGAAGTCATTCATTTGTCTTTAGGCATCCAAGACGTATAGGTATCGGCAAGGTATTCGAGATAGCTTCGATAATCTTCCGGCGACATTTCGGCCCCAAACTCGCCGCGGTAGAATTCCGCCTGTTCGATACGGCGGATGTTGCCGGCCTTTCGCAAATCGCGCGCGTCGCCTTTCTTGCCTTTCTTGCGCTGGTATCTGGTCGATAGACGCGACAAGGGCAAAGATTCAAAGTCGCCAGGCGATACAATGCTATAGGTCGAAATGAATTCTCCATCCTGCTCCAAGGCATTGGCGACCACATACCACCCTTTGGGGACGCGCGGATGGCGCCTCGCTTCGAAGTGCCACATCAATATGTTGACGTTGTGCCCGGCATCAATTTCGCTTTGAACTTTGCTCGACTTGGTCAATTGAATGATATCGCCAAGAAACTGGATATATCGATTGCTGGGCCAGTATTTCTTGGAAAAGTAATCAGCCGCGTAGGTTAAACCGACTGCAAGCGCGATCGCGACGCCGACAGTGATCAAGCCGCCGTTCGGGACTATCGTATTCAGGATCAGGAAGCTGAAAACAGCGCCAAACAAGAAAGTGAAGCAGCCTACCGCGCGAACGCCGGAATGCTCGCTGTCTACCGCAAACTCGATGGTCGGCGCCAAGTCCGGAGCGTTCAGCTTTTGCATGATGCGTACCGTCGTCTGATGATAGATTCGGGAATCACCCCATTTCCCTTACTAGCGCGTGCCCGCGCTATTCCCTGCTACAGCCAATCATGATAACCGAAATGGACAAGCTTGCAATAGTTCCTCGAGGCGATGACTTTGCGTCGGGCTGTTCAAGCCCGTGAAAACGATTATGGTAGAGATCAAGCAGGTGACAGAAGGGTTGGTATAAGTTGCCTAGGAGTCATGTCGGGATCGTCGGAGACAAGGCGTGATTGCGGCGCTCTGTTTTGGAGGCATTTTCGGATGTCCCTTCATCATTTGGGGACTGATCCTGGTCTTGGACCGCGACCGAACCTGGCAAAAGACGCTTCAACAAAGCAGAACAGATACGCCAATCCAGAGAAGTCGCGGCTGGGACAGACGGCAGATCATCTACGGAGTCCTTTTGATTGCATTCGGAGTCACAGTCTTAATGTTATTAGGCCTATTCAACTATCTTGCGCAGGGGATTTCTCCGCCCGCCCCATTTTGATCTTGAGTCGGGTTCAATCCACATGCTTCCACCAGATGCCGGTACATTCAGGTACGATGGTTTTGCCCCGCGCCAGCACCGCATTTGTCAACTCATCTCCAAAAAAGTCTCGCATTAATTCCTCCGCTTCTTGCAGCGAGGCGAATTGAAAATCCGTTCGTATCCAGCGATAAGACAGGTCGTGCGCGGCCTGCCAATAAGCATAGAGTTGCGCAAGTTCGCTGGTCGGGGCTTGCGGATTCCTAAAGCCGGTGCCCATCGTCTCGACGAGGACGACAGTCCCGCCAGGCTTCACAATCCGCTGCATCTCGGCAAGCATCTTGTCTATGTCTTCTTGCCATCGATTTGGCTGCCATTCTCTGACGTGCGCAAAGCTCCAGCCTTCTATGACCAGGTCCGCGCAACTTTCGACAACAGGCATGCGCCGATTATCCCCGATAGCCAGCGACCAGTTTGTCATGCCAGTTTCCCGCATGTTTGTCGCCGCGACTTTTAGCATCGACGGCTCGATATCGAAAGAATGGACAGAACAGGCCTGGGAAGACAGCAAGCGGGTCAGTCTCGCAGTGCCGGCGCCAAATTCAACTACGCGCAAGCCGTCAAGGAGTCGGATATCGTTAAGCGCCCGGAACAAGTTGCCGCGTTGATCTTCGCGCGCCACCAACCGATCATAATAGTTCGCGCGATTGCGATAGATTTCCAGGAAGTGATCGGGCATCAGGAAATATGAAGGCGCAGCGGTAGTGCTCGAATCGCCGCGACCGATCAGAATCTACGGGCTAAACGCTTCGACTTGGGCATCAAAGCGGGTTTGGTCAATCTGCGGATAGTTGTCCAGCAAAGCCTTGAATACCTGCATATAACTTGCAATCTGTTCACGTGTGTAGGCCTCGAAGCGGAGAGTGACCGCAGGCTGTGTATTGCTGGCGCGCACTAAACCCCAGCCCCGTTCGAAAATCACGCGCGCGCCATCAACCGTCACGACCTCGTAATCGTTCTGGAGACTAGCCGTCATTTCGTCAATCATCTTGAACTTCAAATCGTCCGGCGCGCTCAATACTATCTCCGGCGTAGCTACCAGCTTGGGAATTTCGTCAAAGATTTCGGCAATTGTTTTTCCGGACTTGCTAATGATCTCAAGCGTTTTGAGCGCCACCAGAGGCGCGTCGTCAAAGCCGAAGTAGTCTTCCCCGATGAAGAGATGTCCGCTTACTTCGCCACCTAGCAAGGAACCGATCTCGTTCATCTTCTGCTTCATCAGGCTGTGTCCCGATTTCCACATGACCGGGATACCGCCGTATTTCTTGATTTCGTCGGGGAGCGCCTGCGACGATTTAACGTCGAAGACGATCGGCGTATTGGGGTGACGCCGGAGCAAATCCCGCGACAGCAGCGCCAGCAGTCGATCCGCAGCGATATGATGACCGTGGTTGTCGATGAAGCCGCAGCGATCGCTATCGCCGTCGAAGGCCAAGCCCAGGTCCGCGCCCAGTTCGATAACTTTCGCCTCCAGATCCCGCGTCATTTCAGGATCTTCCGGATTCGGCAAGTGATTGGGAAATGTCCCGTCCGGCTCGCAATAAAGGCATTCGACGTCTAGCCCCAGGGCGCGCAATACCGGCGGCAGATAGGCGCCCGACAAACCGTTGCCCGCGTCAAGCACCACTTTCAGCGGTTTCTCCATGTGCACTTTACGTTGAATTGCAGTCATGTGTTGATTGATCATGGTTGGGTCTTCTTCGACCTCGCCGTCACCTGCCGCGAACAATCCGTCATCGATAATGCTCAAAACGTCTTGAATCTGTTCGCCGGCCAGCGCCAGCTTTCCGTAGGCCATCTTGATACCGTTGTAACGCGTATCCAGGTGGCTGCCCGTTATCATGACGCCTGCTCCGGCCTCGCCATAAGAAGCCGACGCGAAGTAGACGGTCGGTGTGAGCACCTCGCCGATATCGGTAACCGACAATCCTGTCGAAGCAAGTCCTTCGATCATCGCAGCCTTTAGTGGACCTGACGAGAGGCGATTGTCAGAGCCGACGAAGATCTTCCGCGTGCCGAATTCTCTTGGTAGATAAGTACCCAATGCCTTGCCAACCAAGTAGGCTATGCCAGGCGTCAATTGTGGGGATTCGCCGTTGGCAGTGCCGCGAATATCGTATTTTCTGAAGATCGAACGATCGATTGCTCTCATGCTCACCTCTGACTCATGCGCTCGCGGTTTAGCCCCAGCGGCCGCGTATTGTCATGCCTCGACCAGGAATTCCTCGCCATCAACATATGCCGAAAACTTCAAACCGCCGCCTCGCTTGCGGCTGGCGCTTATGCGCACTTCGGTCCCCTCCGGCGGGTTGGAGCGCAAGAGAAAGTCGGCCAAGGGTTCCCGCAAGTTGCGCCGCAGGATTCGCCGAAGCGGGCGCGCGCCGTATTCCGGTTCGTCATTTTGCTCCAAGAGCCATTTTTTGGCGCCGCCGCTGAACTTCAATGTCAAGCCGCGCTCGCGCGCCAGCTTGTTCTCTTTTTCAATTAGCAAGTCGAGGATAAGGACAAAGTCCTCATCGCTCAATGCGTTGAATAGAATGACTTCGTCCAGCCGATTGATGAACTCGGGCCGCAGAAACTCGAGAACCTGGTCCATAATTTGCTCGCGCAAATCGTCTGTGATCTGCCGCACCATCAAATGCTCGGAGCCGATGTTGCTGGTCATGATGACGACAGCCTCGCTGAAGCGCGCGATATTGCCGCGTCCATCGGTCAGCCGGCCCTCTTCCATGACCTGCAACAATACATCCATAATCCGTGGATGCGCCTTTTCAATTTCATCGAGCAAAACGATGGTATAGGGTTGCTGACGAATGCGCTCGGTTAACTGTCCGCCCTCGTCGCTGCCGACATAACCCACCGCCGAGCCGATTAAGCGGTTAATGCTGCTCTCGTCCTTGTATTCGCTCATGTCGAGCGGGAAGAGATTTTCTTCGCTGCCGAACATGAAATCCGCGAGCACGCGCGCCATTTCGGTCTTGCCGATACCGGTAGGACCCAGGAACAGGAAGGTGCCTATCGGTCTGCGCGGGTCTTTCAGTCCAACGCGCGCTGTTTTGATGGCGCGGCTGACCAACTGAACCGCCTCTTCCTGGCCGATAAGCCGCTGGCGCAGGTGCTCCACCATATTGGCATAGCGAAGACGTTCGTCAGCGCCCAATTTAGTGACCGGAATACCAGTCATCTGGCTCGTCACCAGGGTTACATCTTCTACATCGAGCCTGGCATCGTTGTTGTCCGGCCGAAACGCAAGATGCGCTTGCTTGCCCATGTTGACCATGGCGGCGGTGCGATGTAGCAATTGCTCGGCGCTCTGCGGTAAAGGATTAATAGTCAAATAGCGCTGCGCCATGCGCGCGGCCATTTTTAGCGCGTCGTGCTCGATGGCAATCTCATAGTCCGATTCCAGATGCGGCGCTATCGTCTCCAGAATCTCTACGGTTTCGTCCAACGATGGTTCATCGACCCGGATTACTTGACTGTTTTCCATAATGGCGCTGACGTTTTGTATGCGCGCTTCAAATTCCTGCAAGTTGGTGCTGCAGATGACCACGGGATCGTCGCTCAAAAAGGCCTTTTGCACCAGCGACGTCGCTTTATTGAAATCGGCCTTGATCGGTCCGCCGAAAAAACGATGAACCAGCGGCAAGAACAGGATCCCGCGCCGCGCCGCGCTCATGCCGGCGCGGAAGGCCTCCTGATCGCCATCCAGCAGCGCCGTTTCGCTTATCTGTACCAGATTCGACAAGCCATTCGGTCCCTTGTCTTCCGCCATGAGCAAGGCGAGGCTATATGCCAGTGTGCGCTTGCCGACGCCGTCCGGGCCAATCAAGATGATGTGACGATTGACCGATTGCGTCAGCACGTTGATCATGTTGCGCAAGAGATCTTCACGAAAATGCACCGCGCGCAGCAAACCGCGCTTGGCCCGTTTGACATAATCCACGGTGGTACTGTCGTCGCGGCTCGGGATGATTTTACTGGCGTCGCTGTAGGCATCCTGAATCGACTTGGGCGTGATGCTGAACTGGCGAAGAATTCCCCCCGTGCTGACCGATGTTTCCGCCAAAACCGCCAAGGCATGATCGGTATCGATTTTCTGCTCATTCATCGAGTTGGCGATCGTTAACCCGTCGTCCAGAAGCACGATCGACTGCCGGCTCAGCGAAACTTTCTTGTTGCCAATAGCGACGAAATCCAGGCTGCCGTCGGGATCACGGCGGGATTGAATCGCGACTTTCACCTGGCGCTCCAAGCGCTCCAGGTCAACGCCGCGCGATGATTCGAACATCTTGAGCATACGCCAGGCTGCGGTGTTTTCTCGGCGGAGCAATGCCAGCAACACCATTTCCGGCATGATCGACGATTTGCGATATTCGCCTAGCATCGGCACGGCCTCATTCAATACCGCGTCCATGTCCTTGGAGATTAGATCAGGATTAAGGGTAGACATTGACTATCTGTGTCCCGCGTATTTCACCGTTCGTCGTTGACCAAGATGCGAGTGGATTCGCGCCGCCTCATTATAGCCCATCAATATCGCAATCGCCTAGCTCGCAAAGCCCAGCGGCATGCTACCGAATGCCTGTCGCTCGCCAAGCAGCACTTCACAAATGACCTTCGTCGCGCGGGACATGGGGCTATATCCCTGCACATAAGCCGCAAGCTCGGGATAGATGAACATTTCTATCGGATTCCACAAAGTCACCAGAATCGTCTTATGCGCCGGCATCGCCTCAACCAGTTGGATCTGCCGAGGATCGTCAATGTTGTTCAAGGTGAAAACGGCCACCGTGTCGGCTTCCCGCGCGGCTGCGCTCGCCCAAGTCAATTCCCCGTCCTTCGGCGACCCAGAGACAGAGACGAATTCATGCTCCGCCACGCGGCGATCGCATTCTCGTCGAATGCGCGGACGTGTACCCGGATAAACAAACAACACCCTACCCTGCACCGGTATCATATCCTGAGAGTCGAGCACAGTTACACCCCGTTCGAACAAACGCGTCACCAGACGATCGTGTGTCAACAGATCCAATCGTTCGCTCGTCGTATTCGGATCTAACGGGCTCCAATCCAATACGCCATACCGCTGCTTGACCCGTAGAATGCGCTCCAGCGAGTCGTCTATGCTTTCGAGCGCGATTCGCCCGGCGCGCACGGCCGCGACCACATCGCTGATCGCCTCGCGAATCCGTTGCGTACCCACATGCGCGCCAATCGCGATCAAATCGTTGCCCGCTTCGATCGCCCGGATCGAGGCCTCGCTGGGGTCGTACTCGGTATCAACAGCATCCATATCCAGGGCATCCGTCATAATGATGCCGTCATATCCCAACTCTTCGCGCAGCAGGCCATCCACCACCTTGTCAGACAGAGACGCCGGCAACGGTTCGGCATCAAAGGCGCTGTACCAGATATGCGCCACCATCACAGTACTGACGCCGGCGTCGAATGCGGCGACAAATGGTCGTAATTCAACCGAACCCAAGCGACTTCGGTCGTGGTGAATCGCCGGCAACTCCAGGTGTGAGTCTTCGCTGGTATCGCCATGGCCGGGAAAGTGCTTTACCGTAGCTGCCACTCCATTGTCTTGCATCCCGCGTATGAAATTCATCAGAATCGGGGCAACCATTTTCGGATCGCTTCCGAATGCTCGGCGGTCGATGATGGGATTGAAGGCGTTAGTCAGCAAATCCCCGACCGGCGCCAGATTCATGTTGACGCCAACCGCGCGCATCTCGGCGGCCATAGCCGCGCCAACATCGTAGGCCAGGTCTTCGTCTTGCGTGGCAGCTAGCAACATAGGGGCTGGAAAGCGCGTGAAACCATCTTGCAGATGCTGGATAGGTCCGCCCTCTTGATCCACTGCGATCAACAGCGGCAAGCCGCCCCGGCTCATGACCTCTTGTTGGTATGAGTTCGTCAGGGCCGTCACTTGTTCGGGCGATTCGACATTGCGGCCGAAGAGTACAACCGCGCCCGGTTGCACCTCGCGCAAAAAAGCCGATTCCGTTTCTGTCAGTTGCTCGCCAAAGAAGCTCACCATGAACATCTGCGCAACTTTCTGCTCCAGCGTCATATTGTGCAATGTATCCGGTTTTTCCGACACTTGCGCCGAAAGCAAAATGAAGGTCAGCAGATGCGCCAGACAGACGATCAAACGTATTAGACTGTGATTGGGACTAACGATGGCTAGAATCCGTTCTGTTGAATCATCATATAGTGCAAGAAGTTGAACTGATCGTCGCCTGTGAGCAAACGAGGGCGCGCTCGATCGTCGATGACGCCTGGAAACAGCTCCACCGCTACCAGTTTACTGGCATAAACGTAAAGCGTGTCCAAAAAGAAGCGCTTATTTCCCCAAAAACTCTGATCAAAATACAGATTGCCCAGTCCAAAATGTATGAAGGCCGTTTCGCCGCGGCGGGTTCTGTAGAATTCAAAGGTCATCGGCTTGTGATCCGCGGTGCCGATGACAACATCAGCGCCCCACTCGGCAAATGCGCGGTAGTCTGCCCGCTGTTGCGCCGTCGGCGTATAAGACTCGAATTCCTGATAGTGAACTGTCAACAGGACCAGATCGTTTTGGGCTGCCAGCACGGGCAAGTTGTCTTCTAGCCAGGCGCGGTCACAAAACGCGGCCCCTGGCCGCAGGCCGCCGAGCGCGGTCGGATCTTCATTAACCAAGGCATAATAGGGACCAATCGCGTTGCAGGCCAGCCAGGCGATGGTATTGTCATTGTGACGCAGAATCAGGGCTTTGCGCGCATCGTCTCGACTGCGGCCTCCGCCGACAATTTTCGTACCTGTCTCTTCAAATAGCATTAGCGTGTCTTCAAAGGCGTCGTAACCAAAGTCATTGATGTGATTGCCCGTCAGATCAACCACGTCGACATTCAAGATATCAAAGAGGCTGGCGTGTTCGACTTTCATGCACAGGCTGTTCGCGCCGCCCAACACCTCGTCGTTAAATTGTGGGCAGGTGTCGGCCAGGGGCGCTTCATTGGTCACATGGAAATAGTCCGACGCAGAGACGTAATCGCGGATGCCGCTTGCGGCCGCCTCCAGGCCAATCGAATCAATCGCTGTTCTTGTCCCCCGCGCAATCGCGGTTGTGCCGGACAGAGTAACGCGCGTCAAACTGCCCGGATGATAGTTCGGCGCGCCACTATCGAATATCAACGGATAGTCGTCTATTTGATCGACGACGGGTTTTCCGTCCAGCCACAATGGGCGGAGGCGGGGACGCAATTCATCAAATGGAAGCAAAGTGAAGTTGAGCTTGTCGCGCCAGAGTTGACGTTCCAGGTTGTCGTCTTCCACGATTCGCGTATCACGATGCAGTTCAATGCCATGTTCCCGTAACCGGACCGCTGCAGATTCGCTCAAGGTCAATCGCTGATCGAAACCGCCAGCCAGAATCGCATCCAATTGGTCTCGCCCAATCGACGTCTGTAGCGCAGCGAAAGCAGCTGCGGGAATCCATAATTCCTTTTCAGTTTCTGTTGTACGCTCGGCTCCCGAATTGGACGGCGGCGACTCCGCAAATGCCGCGCTGTAAAAGGCCAGGTAATCGGGAATATTTCGCTCCCAGGAGGCTTCGTTGTGCCCAGCGCCGCTGTAAACAACATATTGATGATCGACGCCGTGATTCCTCAGGATCACATGCATCTGATCAACACCGTCCGCCGCGAAGTCTCTTGACCCGCGATCCAGCCACAGCCGCATATCGGCGCCAAGATCTTGCGACCGCGCCAACTCCAGCGGGTTGTATCGAGGCTCGACATGAACAGGGTCGAAAAACGAGCTATGCCCGCCGATCGCCACGAAGCGATCCGGGAAACGCAGCCCCACATGATATGCCCAGAATCCGCCACGGGAAATGCCGCCTATGGCTGTCCTGCCGTCGCCGCGATATCGCTGCTGCACATGATCCAATTGGTCAATCAAAAGCGAATCGTAACCCACCCCGCCAAAGTAATTCTCGTTGGCAATAGCGTCGCCAAAGGGCAAGACAACGATCATAGGCGGTGAAGCGCCGGATTGTATCGCAGCTTCCAGCATTTTAATGAAACCCAGGCGCAGCCATTGCTTATCATCCGCATTGGAACCGTGCAGCAGAATTAGCAGAGGATATGTCTGCGTCGAAATCTCATAACAAGGCGGGAGATAGAGCGTGAAATATCGGGGTCGAACGGAGCCATTGGGGAGGTAGGTTTCACGTGTGAGACTTCCGGCTTCATTGCAGCTGGCGGCGCTGACTGTTACAGCCGCAAGCAATGTCGCGATCCCGACAACAGCCAGCGCCAACAATGCCATCGGTGGCGCAACAATTGAGGGCGATGAAATTGGCTTTCCCATGGGAGCAACGGCAAAAGCGGCGGATGCTATTCTGGATCGGAGAGATCGCCCAGCCGATAACCAATCCCGCGTACATTAACAACAAGCTTCTCGTAATCGCCAAGCGTCTTCAACTTGCGCCGCAAATTGCTGACATGAGGACGAATGACCTCACGGGCTTCGGGCTCATCAGTGCTATAGCCTCGGACTTCCCGTACAAGCTCTTGGCATGGCACAACGCGGCTGCGATGCGCCGCCAAATACAGCAACAGGTCGAATTCCGTAGGGGTCAAATTAATGGACTGGTCCCCAATGCCGATCTGATAGCGGCCCGGGGCAACCGAAAGCCCAGCCAATGCCATCATAGTATCAGTAGGCGCCGTGCGATCACGAGCTTCAGGCGCAAGCGGTTCCAGGCTCGCATCGTCAGGCGAAACCGCTGCCAAGGCTTCTTCCCGCACCAACTCCCCCACGTTCCGCTCAATTGCATCCAGCATTCGCCGACGCCGCATCAAGTTTCGCGCTCGTTCAATGCCGCGGTCCACGCTCGCTCTGATTTCTTGGCTGGAACAGGGTTTGATCAGATAATCGTGCGCGCCGGAGCGCAGCGCTTGCACTGCTGATTCGACGCTGGCGTTTTCTGTCATCAAGACCATCATTGCGTCCGGCGACCGCGCCTTGATGCGCTGCAAGAGCTCTATCCCGTCGATATCGGGCAGATCAATCTCGCTTAAGACCAGGTCAAAATGCTGGCTATTAAAGAGATCCAAAGCCTCGTCGCCGAAGGACGCTTCGACAATGATGTAGCCGACCCGTTGCAGAGATTTGCTCACGGTGTAGCGATTGACGCCGTCGTGATCAACCAGCAAGACTTGCATTAACCGACTCACCACTTCTTCAGCAACACGTGTGGACTTCGCATCCATATATCAATTATAGCGTAAGGCCAGATTTTGCGGTATTCAAGCCACTGGCATTCGCTGTCAACAGCCGGCTAATCAAGCACCAGCGTACAGAATCGGCCGGAATCATTCTTCTCTTTCGAGCTGTGCGCAAGGTGCCAGGTGTCGCCGACACAGATGGCAATTACGTCGCCATCGAGACTGACCAAGGGGATTTGATCGCGAATCTGCCATGGGATCTTGCGGTCTATCATCCAATCCTTTATTTTTCGCGATCTTCCAGCCATGCCTTTTGGCCGAAAGCGCTCGCCCTCGCGCCGCGTGCGCAAATGCACTTCGGCGCCAACAGGCACATGAAGGGCTATGGAGCGACCCGTCGTCCGCTCTCCTTCAAAGAATTCAATTCGCAAGCGTCCTAGGATGATTGTATCGGGACCTCGCAAAGGTATTTCCGTCCCGGGCGCGATCAATCGGTAGTGGCCAAAGCGCAGTTCGGCATCGTGGCGCTCAATGTGGAGGCTGTCGTAGCTGACGCGAAGCTGGATACCCCCACCCAAATCACGGGTTTTGCCAGCTTGTGCGCCTTTGATCCAGTCGCTGATCTCCAGCGTGGCGTCAGAGTTCAATTCAATGTTGCGATCGTGCAAGCAGCGAAAGGCTTCACGAAGCAAACGACGGCGCATCGCAACATGACAGGACCGATAGTCGGACCGGGAAATGCGCCAGGTACCTTCTTGTTGTTCGACTAACGGCAGTACATCGCTCTTGAAGCGAGATTCCATGTAATCGTGGTCCGCCCCTGCCGCAGCGGCCAGCCGCTCAAAGGACTTTGGAAGATGAGTATGCCGGTCAAGCAGTGGACGAAGGATTTGATGACGAATAAAATTGCGCAAATGCCCGGTGTCGTCGTTGCTGCTGTCGTGACGGTATTCCAGGCAGTTTTCGACGCAATAAGCCTCAATCTCGTCCCGCGTGACATTCAGCAACGGCCGAACTAGTGTCATCTCCTCGTGGTACGGCATAGGCGATGACATCCGCATGCCGCGTAATCCCTTGATCCCAGAGCCGCGAACCATGTGCATCAGAATCGTCTCTATTTGATCAAGCGCGTGATGACCTGCGGCTACGCAGGCGGCATCGTGCCGCATGGCAAGTTTTGCCAAGAAATCATAGCGTACTCGCCTGGCCGCTTCTTCAAGGCCGATGCCCTCCCGCTTGGCAAAGGCCGGGGCATCGGCGCTGCCTGCCGTGAAGGGCAATTCCCAGCGAGTCGCTATTTCACGGACATGCTGAACATCTCGGGCTGCGGCTTCTCCGCGAATACCATGGTCCATAGATGCGACATGAATCCGGAAGCCCATACCTTGGCTAAGCCTGGACAAAACATGTAGTAGCGAGACGGAATCGGCGCCACCGGAGACGGAGACAACTACGGTCTGCCTCGGGGCGATCAAGTTATGTTCTTTTACGTTTCTGGCGACAAGGGAAAGCATGACCTTGGAACCGTTCCAACAAGACACTCGTAATATCATAACTGATAGCGATCATCTTGGGAAAGATAGCCAATTCAATGATATATTGTGACTTATGTCTAAAGACAACTCTTAAGTAAGAATTTCGTTTGTGACGATTGGTATTCCTTAATGTTAATCTGTGATATAATTCGGCGCGTCTGCTTTCCTTTGGGGAGTCTTTTGTGTTAAGTCCTCTGGATTTCCTGTTCGGGCTTTTTTCGCTTGATATTGGCATTGACCTGGGAACCGCGTACACACTCGTATATGTGCGCGGCAAAGGCATCGTTATCAACGAGCCGTCCTTCGTCGCTATCGACCGAAAAACACGTGTTCCAATCGAAGTAGGGGCCCGCGCCAAGGAAATGTGGAGCAAGAATCCCAAAGATATTTTGATCATCCGACCCTTGCGAGACGGTGTAATCAGCGAATATGAAATCACCGCGAGGATGCTGGACTATCTCATCCGCAAGGCGCACGAACAAAGTTGGGTACCGGTGCCGCGGCCACGCGTCGTTGTTGGCATACCAAGCGGCGTCACGGAGGTCGAAAAGAGGGCCGTCATAGAGGCGACGCTTGACGCCGGCGCGCGCGAGGCGCATCTGATTGAAGAACCCGTCGCAGCAGCGATCGGCGCCGACTTGCCCGTACTCGAAACCCGCGGAAGCATGGTGGTGGATATCGGCGGCGGCACCACGGAAGTAGCTTTGTTTTCACTAGGCGGGATCGTAATCAGCCGTTCGATTCGCGTCGCAGGCGACGAAATGGACGAAGACATCGTGCGACACCTGCGGAACAAACACAATCTGCTAATCGGCGAGCCGACTGCCGAAAAGGCGAAAATTGATATCGGCAGCGCTTACCCCTTACCGCAGGAGCGCACCTATATCGTCAAGGGGAGGAATCTGACCACCGGGCTCCCCGACGCGGTTGAGGTCAGTTCAATCGAGATCCGCGAGGCAATCGGCGGGTCAGTCAACATAATCATCGACACGGTAAAAGATGCGCTGGACGATACCCCACCTGAATTGGTCGCGGATTTGATGGAGAGCGGTATTACCATTGCCGGCGGCGGTGGTCAATTACGCGGATTGGGCGATCGGCTGCGCGAAGAAGTCAATATCCGGTCCTGGCTCGCCAATGACGCCATGACCTGCGTCGCACGCGGCGCCGGGCGTGTTCTGGAAGATTATACCAACCTGCGACGGCTGCTGACCGGACCGGAACGCGGCAGTACACGGCACTAATCCGCGAGTTCGTATCCCTCGGGAAACTTCTTAGGAAACCACCTTGCTCTATGCAAGGAGAAAGCTCGTTACTCTTTTTTAATAAACCGCGATCTGCGGTAGCCGAGCAGGTTTATTATTTTGTGTGAGCGCGGTAGCCCAAATTCGCCTGTTACGCGCCGAGCGGCTCTTTTAGCAAAGCCCTTGCTCATGCAAGGAGAAGGCTTGTTGTTATGTGTGAGCGCGACACGCTTGGGACCTTTTCGCCGGTTACGCGCCGAACGACTGTGATAATATAATATCTGATTGCTTTGTGTGAGGGCTCTGGCTTGCGACTGAATGGGCGTCCCAACCGTTTTGCCTTGCTCATGATGATGCTGGGCCTCTGTGGCCTGCTCGTCGTTTTGGCGATTGCTGGCGTATTGAGCCCGGTCGAAGCTGTGGTTGCCGCGCCGCTTAACAGCTTGTCCGGCGCGTTCAACCGTTTGTCCGTGTCCTTCAACCAAGCGGTTGATGAATTGAACAATTTGGGACAATTGCGCGAACGCATTGCCGAGCTTGAAGAGCAGCTCGCCCGCGGTCAAATCGAACTCCTTCAATTGCGAGAAGCGGCCAGCGACTACGACCGTCTTGTCAGCTTGCTATCCTACACAACAACGCTAGAGAATCAGGAATTCCTCACCGCCGATGTAATCGCTGTCGACCAGACCGGTATCGTGCGGAACGTCATTATCAACCGAGGCACGCGCGACGGCGTCGCAGTCGGGATGCCAGTAACTACCGACCTGGGTTTGGTGGGTCGAATCAGCGGTGTCAGCGCCAATGCGTCGCAAGTTCAATTGATCACCGACGAAAACAGCGCTGTCAGTTCCCGATTGCAAGAGACGCGCGCGGACGGCAGCATCGTCGGTCAGGCCTCCGGTGTCTTGCGCCTCACGTTCGTCGATCTCGACGAAGAGATCCGGCAAGGCGATTTGGTGATCACATCCGGCTTGGGAGGCAACTTCCCGCCCGATATCGTTGTAGGCCAGGTAACAAGCGTGCGCCAATTTGAATTCGAATTATTCCAGGAAGCGCAAGTCCGCAGCTTGATCGATTTTCAAACGCTGGAGTTGGTGCTGGTCATTACCAGCTTTCAGCCGATTGATCTGTCCGTATTCGACCAGCAGTAAGAAGAAAATGACATGGGTCGTTACCTCAGTATACCGATATTAGTATTGGCGACGGCGCTTTCCGCAAGCATTCTGCCACAACTGGTCGACTTCGGCGTCGGCTTGTTGGGAAATGTCACGCCAATACTGAACAATACTCGCGGGCAGTTTAGCCTGGTGATGCTCCTGGTGCTGACATGGTCAATCCGATCGAATCTACTTAGCGGGTTCGTCTGGGCTCTTGTAGGCGGAATCCTCCTCGACCTTTATTCAGCAATACCAATTGGGACTTCTTCAGCAGCGCTAATGATAATCGTATATGCGGCCAATGGCGCGGCGCAACAGTTGTATCGAATGCGCATCGTCACACTGCTGGCGATGACTCTGTTAGCAACGCTTTTCTTGCAAGCGTATACTTATTGTGTGCTTCTGTTGTTGGGGCTGTCATATGACATTGTGATGGTGATCCGGCTTGTTTTCATTCCCACGATCATCTACAACCTGGTCGGAGCGCTGCCCACATATGCAATTGTCCGGCTGATTCAACGACGTCTTCGCGTTAATGCCCCGAGTTCATCGACGAATCTGTCGCTCGAGGCGGATGCCGGGGCGTCCTGATGAAGTCCAGTCGCCTGATTCCCTTCCAGACCTGGCGCTTGACCTTCTTCCAAGCCGTCATCCTCGCTGTCTTTTTGATTTTTGGCATACGCATGTACGAATTGCAGGTCCTGCGGCACGGCGAGTTTGAGGGGTTCGCTGACGAGAACCGCTTTAGCGCATTGCCGATTGCCTCTCGACGTGGCGCCATTTTCGATCGCAACGATAAGCGTCTGGCGTTTAACGTTCCTGCGTTTAATGTCACGATCATCCCAGCGGAACTCCCAGGCGACGAAATCGCTGAACTCGAAGTGTTCAATCGACTGTCGGCTTTGGTTGGCGTGCCGCCCACACGCGAACTGGCTGAACAGGCGGGTCAATTCGTACGGAGCATTGAAGAGTTGGTTGCCGAGGGCGAGGGCATCGCGCCCTTCCGTCCAGTGATTGTCGCTCTGGATGTACCCCAACAAGTTGCTATGCAGATTCTCGAGGAGCGAATCTACATGCCGGGTGTTGATGTGGATACGGTCGCCGTGCGCGAGTACCCAACTGGCGCGCTCACGACGCATATTATCGGATATATGGGTCCGATCCCGGCCGAAGAAGCATTGGAATTGCAGGCGCAGGGCTATAACCCGGCCTTTGATCGCATCGGTTACGAAGGCGTCGAGCGCTATCTGGAAGCGAGACTCGCCGGCAGGCGCGGCAGCGTCCTGCGAGAAGTGGACGTCGCCGGCGAGGTACTCAATATCATTGAACAGATCAATCCTGTCCCGGGTCAGAATGTGAGGCTCACAATCGATGCTGATTTGCAGGCATTTGCGCAGCAGGCGCTGATTGACCAGCTTAGCATATTAAACAGCGAAGCAGGACGAGTTGTCTCGCAGCAAGGCGTCGTCATCGCCATGGATCCTCGTAACGGTGAAGTGCTGGCGCTGGTTAGCTATCCCAGCTATGACAACTCGCGCTTCGCGCGTGCGATCGACGGGGAATACTATCTGGACATTATAGGCGATCCTTTGCGCCCGCTGGTCAATAATACGATCAAGGGCATTTATCCACCGGGTTCTGTATGGAAGGTTATCACGGCAGCCGCGGTAGTAGAGGAAAATGTTATTGATCCCGATACCCTTTTGCTAGACGAGGGGCAGTTGTTTCTGGAAAACCGCTACGCGCCCAACGATCCGGCGCAATCTCAGCGTTTTGTCTGCTGGTTGCGCACTGGACATGGTCGGGTGAATCTGATCCAAGGCATCGCCTGGAGTTGTGACGTTTACTTTTACCAAATTGGCGGGGGCAACCCGAATCTGTCGGTACAGACGATTCGGCCCGGTGGATTGGGCATTGAAGACCTCTTCCGCTACGGTACGGCATTTGGTATCGGCAGCGAACTCGGGATAGAACTACCCTTCGAAAACCCCGTGCGCATGCCAGACCGCGATTGGAAACGACGAAACGAGGGAGAAAGCTGGTCCACCGGCGACACTTACAACGCGGCCTTCGGTCAGGGTTATGTGAACGTAACGCCCCTGCAACTGATCGCGGCCGTGGCGGCGACCATCAACGGCGGACTCTTGTATCAACCCACGATTATCCAAGATTTCCTGGACGAAGAACGCCGCGTTATCGAGGCGAATGAACCACATGTACTACGAACCATCAATCGAGACATGCTCGAACCCGGCGCAGAGCTGACCTTGCTCTTGCTGGAAGACATGCTGATGAAGGGTCCGTCAAGTTTGGCATGCACCTGCGAGCCCAACTCGCAGTGGTACGATCCCAATCGCTGCGACCCGGAAGGTTATCGCAACACAGCGGATCTGGATCCTGATCTGGCGATCGAGGACTTGCAAGCATATCGCATACATATACCGCTCAATTACAGCTTCAACGCGTCGGTCTGCCAGCCTGTTCGCTTTCCGCCGGCGACGCGCCCCTACATACCGGCCTTCCTTTCCGAGAATGCCTTGGCACTCGTTCAGGAGGGCATGCGGCAGGCGGTCACTGCCGAAGGAGGCACCGCGGGTGGCGCAGCGTTACCCAATGTAGAAGTCGCTGGCAAGACAGGTACAGCCGAGTATTGTGACAACATCGCCAATTCGCTAAACCTTTGTGTGCCGGGCCAGTGGCCGGCCCACGCCTGGTATACCGGCTATGCGCCTTACGACGATCCCGAAATCATTATCATCGCCTTCGTTTATAATGGAGGCGAAGGATCACAGGTCGCCTTGCCCATCGTTCGCAAGACCATGGAAGAGTATTTTCGTTTACAAAGACAGGGTAGCGGTATTACGCTGAGGAATTTCGGCAATACCGGCTCCGCCGCAAATGAAAGTTAATCTGTTCGATCTCAGTGAAGAGCAAGTTCGCAACATCCGGTATTGGGCTCCAGCATTCATCACCGCTGCCCTTGCCTGGCTGTTGCTGCTAATTGTTGGCGAAACCCCGCTTTCCCGCGCTTCCGGTCTGGCCTTGGCCGTAATGGGCGTCACCGCGAGCATGCGCAGGATGGGATTCATCGCCTCGATCGCGGGCGGCTTGACCATGACCCTTTGTCCGATCTTCTGGTCTCAGGCCGGCGGAGGCGTTTCGATGCCCGCTACAATCGTGCTCGCGGTCGGCATTGCCGCCGTCGCGACGCTGCTGGCCAGCATTATCTTCAAGCGCAGCTATCTCGGCATTGGCTTAGGGATAGCTCTATTTGTTTTGATCTTCTGGAGTCAAATTGGAATCGCACAGAGCCTGCGTCTCACGGGCTTGGTGACAGCCTGGTTCATGTATCTATTGGTGGATATGGTCTTGCTCACCAACCCGCGGCCCGGTACCAAGCCGCCTTCGCCGCCCAGGCCGTTTCATACTTACGGCCTGCTGTTTCTCTTTGCAATCGGCACGATAAACGATCCTTTGATCGCGCTATTTGCGCCCGCGATATTGCTTGGCCTTTTTCTTTCATACGCCAAGCTGCCGCTCTGGTATTGGCTAAGCGTACTTGCCGCGACTTGCATCGGCATTGGTCTGCTGGTGAAAAGCTATCTCTTGCCAGTTCCACCTTTGCTCGGTCTATTGAATTGGCGCGAGGCAGCGAGTTGGATTGAGCTCGGTCAATTGCTGACAGAACAATTCAGCATTGTTGGCATCGTGATCGCCGTGCTGGGGCTAGCGCGCTTGTCGCGTTGGTTCCCGCCTCTGGGTACTGTTACTATGATCGCCTTCGCCGCATATACGTTCTTTGGCCTGGTTTATCTGGGCGATAACCGCGAGGTCTTGCTCTTGCCACTTGTGATGATTCAGATCTTGTGGATGACCTATGCGGTCAATACCTTTGGACAGTGGGTCAACAAAACCATAGGAAACGACGCAGCGCGCTGGACACATTTTGTCTCGGCATTCTATTTTGTTGTTCCTGTCATTTTGCTCTTGAACATCATACAATCTTGATGCGCCCTCTGACGTTCGCGCGGAACGCAAAAACGAGTATAGTTGTTTTTAGGTAGCAGCGCTTCCATCACCAAGCTGGATGTGAAATAGAATGCAAGACGAACTGATTGCGATCAAAGGCGTCAAGGACGGTTTGCTGATCAGCCTCAGTCCTACTGAGAATTGGCAATCAGTCACCGACCATCTGGCTACACGCATTGATGACCGCGCCGATTTTTTTACTGGCGCCGCCATCACTGTAGAACTCGGAACACGCCCTGTGCCCAAGTATGAACTTAGTTCGCTGAAAGCGTTACTGGAACGCCGGGGGCTATCGCTATCCCTGGTATTGAGCGACAGTGACACGACGAGGGAATCGGCACTCGCGCTCGACCTGAAGACCGACTCAAATAATCGCTCGGCGACGACGGAAAAGCAAGAGACACTGCCTGTTGACCCCAAAGAAACAGGAACATGGGGTGTATTGGTCCGTCGGACTTTACGCTCCGGGCGCATAGTCCATAGCGAGGGGCATGTCGTGGTGTTTGGTGATGTCAATCCCGGCGCCCAGGTTATTGCAGCGGGCGACATCATCGTCTGGGGCAAATTGCGCGGTACGGTCCATGCCGGCGCCGACGGTGACGAATCCGCCCTAGTTTGCGCGCTAGAAATGAGTCCCAGCCAATTGCGTATTGCCGGCTACATCGTGACTTCGCTCGCTGGCAAGCGCAGACATGTTGTGCCAGAAGTGGCGCTGATCCGTGACAATCAGATAGTTGTAGAAGCCAGAAGATAGTCCGGGAAAGGATATAGCATGGGAGGTAAGGTAGTAACCGTAACATCCGGCAAGGGCGGCGTTGGCAAGACCACCGCCACAGCCAACCTTGGAATATCGCTGGCAAACCTCGGCAAGAAAGTTGTCGTTATTGACGCGGATATCGGGTTGCGCAACCTGGATGTCATCATGGGCTTGGAAAACCGCATCGTCTACGACCTCGTAGACGTCGTGGAAGGCCGCGCCAAGCTGCGGCAAGCAATGATCAAACATAAGAAGTTCGAGGAGCTTTTTCTTATCCCGGCCGCTCAAACCCGCGACAAAATGGCAGTTAGTCCTAAAGATATGGTGGAACTCACAGACAAACTGCGCGAAGATCACGATTATGTCATTATTGACTCCCCGGCCGGCATTGAACGTGGATTCCGAAACGCGCTGGAACCCGCCGACGAAGTCCTTGTCGTCACCAATCCGGAGGTCTCCGCGGTCCGTGACGCCGACCGAATCATTGGTCTCATAGAAGCCGCCGATAAGGGACCGGGGCGTCTGATCATCAACCGCCTCAAGACCGAGATGGTCAACAAAGGCGAAATGCTTTCCGCGGAGGACGTGTTCGATATCTTGTCGTTGGAGATTATCGGCATCATCCCAGAGGATGAATTTGTGCTTTCCGCGTCTAACAGTGGCGTTCCCGTCACTCTAAACGAGGGTTCGCGCGCGGGAATGGCCTTTACGAATGTCGCCCGCAGAATCACCGGTGAAGACGTGCCTTTTATGAATCTTGAAGAAAACCCTGGTTTCTTCAAGCGGCTAATGCGGTTTCTCGATGGTCGCTAGCATGGATGCCTGACGGCTGCCCAGACATCAGTTACCAGAAAAGGATCTTCTCATGACGAGTCTACTGAACCGCTTGTTTGGACGCCCCAGAAAAGGATCTGGCAAGACAGCAAAAGACAGATTGCGTTTTGTATTGCAGCACGATCGGATCAACTTGCCGCCCGAGCGTCTGGAAGAGATGAAGCGCGATATCCTGGCCGTCATTGTCAAGTACGTTGTCGTTGACAAGGATCGCGTTGAAATTGCGCTGGAGCAGCGCGACCGCAATCATAGCAAATTGGTCGCCCAGATCCCGGTTGTCAAACAGACCGTGCCCCCCAGCCCGGAAACTTACATGGATTCTCACGAAAACAACTCGGACAGACCTGTGGACGAAACAGAGGACTCGGTTGATGAAGGAAAATCAGCGGATAGCGCCGCTGAAGACGCCGCTGTTGCCTCGGATAATGGGCAAGGCGCCGACGAAGAGGAAAAAGAGAACAAGAAGTGAGGCCTGGCTTCAATTGACGGCTGACCGTGATTTGCGACGAACTGGAAACTCTCCTCAAGCAAGCGCCGGCATGATTCCGGTGTATGCTCGGGCAGAGCGCCGAGCATACCCTGTCTGTTTGCACAGCCTCAGCTATAATGAGCGTTCCATCGGTTAGGCTTGGACGAACCTGGGCATGGAAGCCAAAGGAATACTGCGGCGCTTTGATCTTGTGCTACTGCTTACCACATTGGTACTGGTCGTCTTCGGCATATTGATGATCGCGAGCGCAACGCAAGACGCCATCGACGACGACATCATTCGTCGTGTGCCTGACCAGATTAACTATGCCATTATCGGTTTCATCGCCATAGTGGTGATGGCAACCATCGACTACCGGCTTTTAGGCGGGATCAGCATTTGGCTCTACGCAGTCATGATCATTCTTCTGCTCCTGGTTCGGGTCTTCGGTGTTGAGGGCGCGGGTGGCGCGCAGCGATGGTTAAATATCGGCATCCGCATTCAACCTTCGGAAATCGGCAAGATCATTTTGATCATCACCCTGTCGCAGCATCTGGCTGACCGTTATCAGAATCTCGGACGATTGTCTGCCGTCTTCCGTTCCCTGGCGCACGTTGCGATTCCCGCCGCTTTGATCTTCGACCAACCTGACCTCGGCACAACAATTGTCTTTCTTTTCATCTGGGCTGTGATCATATGGTCGGCGGGATTCCGCCTGCGGCACATTGCGATGTTCGTTTCCGTTGTATTGGTACTGCTGCCGATTGTGTTCACGCAACTGGCGCCGTATCAGCGATCGCGAATCGAACTCTTTATCAATCCGGATAGCGATCCTGACGCCGCTTACAATATCGATCAGGCCTTGATCAGCATCGGATCGGGCGGTGTCTTGGGCAAAGGATATGCCGTAGGTCCGCAAAACACCGGTCGCTTCCTCCGTGTGCGACACACTGACTTTATCTTCAGCGTTATCGCCCACGAATTCGGGATGGCGGGGGGCATAGCGGTTATCGGGCTGCTCAGCCTGGTTTTGTCGCGGATTCTAAAAGGCGCGCGCGAAGCGAGCGACCCGCTCGGCAGTATGATCTGTTACGGCGTCGCCGCCATGATATTCTTCCAGTCCGTCGTTTCAATCGGCATGAACCTGGCTCTGCTGCCGGTAACGGGTTTGACCTTGCCGTTTGTCAGCTCGGGAGGCACGTCGCTGCTGTTCACCATGGTGGGCATCGGATTGGTGCAAAGTGTTATCGCACGTCGCAGGCGGATTAACGTCTAATTGCCAACATCGCGCGGCTCCTGCCACTTGCTGTGCCGTAACCCAGCCGCTCGGCGCGTAACCGGCGAATTTGGGCTACCGCGCTCACACAAAATAATAAACCTGCTCGGCTACCGCAAATCGCGGTTTATAAAAAAGGAGGGGAGACAGATTTGACTGCAGATGATCGGCAACCCGTGCGTACCCGCTATGCGCCCAGTCCAACAGGACCTCAACATATAGGCGGCATCCGCTCCGCCCTCTTCGGCTGGCTCTTCGCCCGCCGACACGGTGGCCAGTTCATACTGCGCATTGAAGATACGGACCGGAAACGCTCTGTGCCCGGCTCTATTGAAATGATTCAAGATGCTTTCGATTGGTTGGGCATGGATATTGACGAGGGACCGCGGCAAGGCGGGCCATTCGGACCCTACATTCAGTCGCAGCGCCTGGAGCTCTACCAAACCCGGGCGCATTGGCTGGTAGCGCAGGGACATGCCTACAAGTGCTTTGCCACAGCGGAAGAGTTGGCGCAAATGCGGGAAGCCGGCAGCGGTTACGACCGCCGCTATCGGGATTTGGATCCGGCTGCCGCGAAACGTTTGGAATCTCAAGGCCAAGACTATGTTATTCGATTCAAGATGCCGTTGACGGGGAAGACTAGCGGTTACGACATGATTCGCGGTGAAGTGACGTTTGACAATGAACAATTGCAGGATACCGTGCTGCTCAAATCAGACGGCTTCCCTACCTACCATCTTGCCCATATTGTTGACGATCATCACATGAAGATCTCGCATATCACGCGGGCAGTGGAATGGCTTCCCTCGTTCCCGCTGCACCTGAAGATCTGGGAGGCCTTGGGCTGGGAAAAGCCTCATTTTGCCCACCTGCCGGTTTTGCTCAACCCCAATGGCAAAGGAAAGCTGAGCAAACGGAAGGAAAGATTCGCCGCTGCCGATGGAACCAGCGTGCCCGTTCTCGTTCACGAGTTTATCGACGCCGGTTATCTTCCGGCAGCCATCCTCAATTTCTTGAGCAATATCGGTTGGAATTTCGGTGACGATCGCGAGGTCTTTTCCCTGTCGGAGGCCATCGAGCGCTTCGACTTGACGGAGGTCAACCCCGCCAACAGCGCCTATCCTATCGCGAAGCTGCATTGGCTAAACGGCCAATATATACAGTCCGCGGATGTCGACTACCTAGCCGGTTTGCTCAAACCGGTGCTGCAAGGCGCCGGATACGAGGTGGATGACGCGCGTTTGCGCAGAGTCGTGCCGATCTTGCAGGTCCGACTGAAAACGTTAAACGATGTGATTGCTATGGCCGGTTTTTTCTTTGACGACTGGGACTGTTTCGTGCCCCCGGCCAGCGAGATACTTTTCCAAAAGAAGATGGATGGTCACGCGACAAGGCAGGTGCTGGAAGCATCAATTCCCCTCATCGAAAGTCTGGCCGATTTCAGCCACGAACGTCAATACGCCGCCTTCAAGGATCTCGCCAAGGAAATCGGGTACAAGAATGGCCAGGTTTTCGGCACGCTACGCGCCGCCGTGACCGGCCAACGTGTTTCGCCACCGACATTCGAAACGATGGAGATTCTGGGTAAAGCAGAATCTATCCGTCGAATCAGGCTGGCCTGCGACTCGCTTGCGTGAAGAAGCGCTGCCCGCGAATCCTTGCATTTGCCGATAGGCAGCCCAGAGCAATCGCGGTGGGCTTGTCAAGCAACAGCCCTTGTGATAGGCTTCTGTCGACGCAGTGGGAGATAGTTTAATTGGCAAAACAGCGGACTCTGGATCCGCCATTCCTGGTTCGAGTCCAGGTCTCCCAGCAAAATGAGCGGCCAAGGTCTCGTCCGGCCGCTCTTTCATTTGGGACAGAAACAAGCCGCGGTCAATCGTCATCCGCCCACTAAGCGACCGACAACACCACTAATTCTACCCATTTGCGAAACTCGTTATGTTGAGCGTTATAGAGCAGTCTTGTCCGCAGGGGCAATCCGAGCCACATATAAGACAGCTTCCGCCGTTCTTCGCGCGAGGTGTGATCAACAATATCACGATACCAGCGCGGGAAACGCAAAAAGACTTCCGGATAGTTCATAATGTTGTCTTTGACTTTCCAATAGAGCATGATATAGGACACAAAGGCGATGACCCCCAGCAGAATCAGAAAAGAGGAAGGCACCAAAAGGATAAAAATAAGATACGCGAGCGTCGTTGCCCACATGATGGACTCGAAAAGGGGACTGAAGCCCACTTCGTCGCCGTACTGTTGAAAAGCACTTAGAATTGGCTCCTTGTAGTACCCCAAGGTTACCAAACATGCGCGCAGAAACAGGATGGATACAATGCTTATCAGGAGCGTAATAATTGTTGACATACAAAGGGCCCGTTTCAAGCGACCTGCATTTTGCTAGATCGGCAATACATCATCAATCATCAGGGATCTCAATATCTTCGACGGCGTTGAAACCGAAACCGTGCTGAATCTGCCCTGGTACGCGAGCGAAAATGCCTTTGCGCGGAAAAGGCGTGCATGGCAAGGGAATCTGCCAACATTGATGGATATGGCTGTCGGGCACGTTCAGTTGCAATCCGCTGACTGTTTCATAGACTTTAACCGGCGGCAAGGGATGCTTATAGAAGCCATCGCCCGGGCCGGCCGCTACCGGGAAATCTTGTTGCGCCACGATCAAATACATGAAATATGCCAGACAAATCCCCAAAACCGCGTAAGTTGTTGAGACGCGCAAGCGCCATGAGATCCTAGTCCATGACTGCATGGCGAGCAACCATGAAAGCGCAGCGCCGCTCCAAAAGATGTATCGCACGTATTTGAGGTTTGGCAGACTGACAAACCAGAAGGCAAGCATGATCAGCAGCGGAGCGAAGACCCATAAGCCCAGTCCCGCTCCGCTTACTCCGGCTCGCCTCCGCACTTGACCGCTCGCATAAAGAAGCAATCCCGACACGGTCAACGCGGCGGGAAGCGCGAAATCCTTCACGTTGCTTCGGATTCCGTCGAACCATGGTCCGACCCAATCCCAAGAGGCAAGCACAATCTCGGGATCGCCATAACGACGGCGGGTATTGGTCGCCAGTTGTCGTTGCCGATGCGCGATGAGATCGGGCGGTTCCGCCCAATCGACTTCTATCCTGCCGATGGCATGGGGATAGGCGATATATCCGCTGGTCACAATCCCGCGCAGCATCCAGGGTCCTGCGAAAAAAACCGCAATCAGTGTGACTGGCAGAGACAGGCGCGTCAATCGGCTAAGGTTTGTCAAGCCGCCTGTCCTGAAGACCAACGCAACTATGGCGAGCCCGGCTACGCCGGCGCCGAATACCCAAAAGGTCTGTTTGATGGTAAATCCAGCCAGGATAACGATCGACAGACGAAGTACCTGGCGGGAAGCCGCCTCGATGTCTCCACCGGCGTCTTGCAAGAAGTCCAGCAACCAGATCAAGGCGAGTATGCCTAGCAAATCGACTGTGGCGTCGGTCAGAAAATGCGAAATGCTCCCTCGCCCGACCGCAGAAAACAAAAAGAACGGCATGATAAGCGTGGCGAAGATCCACGACCAGCGCGCTTGGTCCTCCGCGCGGCATCGGAAAAGTTTCAGGGCTGAGTGAAGTGAATACACCAGCATGACTGTCAGCAGTAGTCCCGTCGCAATATGATACGAGCGCCCCGACCAAATCGATGTATCCAGTAAGGCATGGTACAAGTAGACGGAGTGATTGTACGCCAAAGAAGAGAATAAATTGTTTAGCCCGGGAACAATGGGATAGGAATCCATCCACATGACTGCCTGGATATCGCGAAAGCCGGTATCGGATTCGTCAGGCATTTCTATGGCGCGGTTCGACATCCACAACAGCGCTACCAGCAGCATCAGCAGAAAAGCGCGTTTTTTCTTCAGTCGCAGAAGCTGAGGGATGAACCGCTGGCGATGCTGGTACAAGCTAGTAGCAGCGACAATTGCCAGCAGAATAAGGGCCCGGTCATCGACCGCAAATAGCAAATGCCATAATTGCAGCGCCGCCAGCGCCAGCGCCCAACCCAGCCAAAAGCTGTCGAACCAAGCGACCCCGGCGCCGAGCCCGTGACCGAGCAGACGCAGCGCCACCAAGCCCAGCCCGCTGAATAGCAAGAACAGCAGCAGCCAACTGAGCAGGACCATCCCCATCGGATAGATCAATCCAAGCAATTGCTTTCGTCCCTTACTCTGGACACAAGGTGATGCGCATGTCGTACCGGCAGAGAATTATAATGAGAGAAAACCAATAAGGCGATAACTATATCATCTTCAGGCAGACAACCGGCAATATCCCGCGTTTCATAGGATCTACGCTTTGAATTGGTTCGCCGCCACCCAATGGCTATGCTAAACTACGCTAGAGATAGCAATTCAACCTGTGAAATCAATGACAGATTCTGAGTTCATTTGGGGCGGAGAAGGCCCGCGCTTGGCCTTTGTTGATTCCGCCAACACTGTCCAGATCGCGGAGAATATGGTCGCTTTTGCCAATACTGAGGGCGGCGTTATTGTTGTCGGCGTGCAATCCGACGGCAATTCCGGTCCCGCCCCGCCCGAGGTCTCGGAAATTGACCGTGTACTCAAACTGGCAGACGAGCTCTACAACCCTCCTGTCGTCACCGAGAAACTAGAACAGATACACTTCCAGACTATCGAAGACAGGCCTGATCCGCCATCAAATCCCGAAGCAACCGAACGTCGTATTCAACTAAAAAAAGCGGCCAGAAAACTTCCAGCCTACGCCATTCGCGTTCCCAGGAGCACCGAGTTACATGCGCTTTCTGATGGTCGCGTACTGATCAGGAGTGGCAAGGTAAATCGGCCGCTGGGCGGGCAAGAGATCCTGCGATTGGCGAGCGCGAAGAACACCGGTGACTTCGAGGGGGAAGCAGTCCCGGGCGCCGCGGTTGACGATTTTAGCCGCGAGATGATCGACGAATACTTGGAAAAGCGAGCCGAACGCACGAAACGCCCTTACGACGGCGAAATCAACAATCTCTTAGCCGAGGTCGGCGCGATAACAGCGGATGGCAAGCCAACCGTTTGTGGTTTGTTGCTGTTTAGCGAATATCCGCAGAAATGGTTGCCGCAAAGCGGTGTTGTCTTCGCCAAGTTTGTGGGAACCACGCCACGCGGCGACAGTGGCCTGGCCGGCTATACGCGGCGAGAAGAGCTAACTGGTCCGGTCCCGCGCTTGATAGAAGCAACCTGGAACCTGGTCTGGAGCGAAATGGCGGTCAGCGCCGTCGTTAAAGGACTCGAGCGCGAAGAGACCTTTGAATATCCACAATTCGCGGTGCGCGAAGCTCTTGTTAACGCCATGTGCCACCGTGACTATCGCTTGCGTGGCCGGCGCATTGAAGTTCGCATGTTTTCTGACCGGCTCGAGGTGATTTCCCCGGGCGGTCTGCCGGGTTTTATCACCGTTGAGAATATCAAAGACGAGCACTTTTCACGCAATCCCAGACTGGTGGGCGGGCTATTCCAATGGGGATACATTGAAGAATTGGGCTTGGGCATTGACCGTATGATCGAGGTGATGGAGCAAGCTGGACATTCGCCGCCCAAATTCGATGCGCGCCCTTACAGCTTTGCGCTGGCGCTGCATAACGAGCGCAAGAAACCAAAGCCGCCCGAATGGTCTCGCGACACCAATCATCGGCAAGCGCGCGCTCTGCAGTATATTCGCGAGAATGGTTCGATCACCAACCGAGAATTCCGTGGATTGATCAATGCTGTCTCAGCCGAGACTTTGCGTCTTGATCTGGTTGATATGGTGGACAAGGGAATTCTCAACAAGATAGGCGCCAAAAAGGGCACCTACTATGTGCTCAGGGAAAAGCGCTAACCCGACGCAAAAGATGGACCGATTGCATCGAGTCCCCTATCATTCCAAGACCTAGTTGATTTGGGAATGGATTATCGGCGTTCCTTGAGGCGTGCCGACTTGCCTCGCCTCTCGCGCAGGTAATAGAGTTGCGCTCGACGCACTTTGGCGCGTCGCAAAATTTCTACTTTTTCTACGCGCGGACTGCGGAGCAGGAAAGTTCTCTCCACACCTACACCGTGGCTGGCAATCCGTCGGACGGTAAAGTTCGCCTCGTTGCCGCCCTTGCGGGCGCGAATAACAACGCCTTGAAATACCTGAACGCGTTCGCGGCTGCCCTCCACGATGCGCACATGAACCTTGACCGTATCACCTGATTCGATCTCCGGATGTTTGTGATTCTCGGCGACCAAGGTACGCATGAGTTCTTGGCTCATGGCTGGCTTCCTTCCATAAAAATACGCCCGCAGGCGTAGCAAAGACGTATAGAACAGCGAAGATTATATCACAGCAAAACTTAACGTATCAAGGGCCAGCCGCGCCCAGTGTTTTGAAGGCTTTAGCAAGCAGTTACCGCGCTGAATTTTTCACGGTTAGTCGAGACGTCGCCGGACTTGCCGGGATATAGCAGCGGTCAATGACCTTAGGGAATCAGCAACTCGTCTCCCGCTTTCACATCGTCCACATCAGCAATGTTGTTCAACGAAGCCAGTGCATCTATGGACGTGCCGAACTGCAAAGCGATGCCGAGCAAGGTATCATTTCGCTGCACTGTGTAGCTGCGTCCTGGCGTCGCAATCGCAGACTGCGCGCTGAATTCGTCGGCAGCGCCAGCTTGCGCATTGCTCAATATGGCGTCCTGAGCCTGTTGCACCAATGCGCTGAAGTCTTCTTCGTCTTCCGCTTCCGTTATCTCGACTTCTTCCGAAACAGCGGTCGCTTCGATGGCGCTGGGATCCGAAGTCGAGGGCGGCGCCGATGTTGGAGGCGGCGCGAAACCAGCCGTACCGCAGCCAGGAATCGTAATGCGCTGCCCAACCGCTATGCGGTCGGGATTGTCAATTTCGCTGGCGGCAGCGATCTCATCCACCGTTGAACCATAAGCCAGGGACAACATGAACAAGGTCTCGCCGGCGCGGATCTCGTGTATGCAGTCTTCGCCTGGCGGCACCGTTACACGAACCAGTGGAATTGACGTGGCTCGAACGTCGGTCGCATCATCAACGGCGTCGGTAGTATCCGATCCTTCAATGTTTTCAATCAAAAGCGCAGTTGCTTCCAGTTCCGCAGCCTCGGTCAGACGCGAAATGAGCGCGGTTGCAGTCAAAGCGAATGTATCGGGAGGCTCCTCGGTGAAGATTTCTTCGAGCAACTCGGCAGTAAGCGTTGGTTCCGGCACTTCAGTGTCGACAGCCGTCGGCGACGCAACCTCGCGAGCGACCGGTTGACTATTAATAACTTCGCTAGCGTCGCGGAAGCATGCTGTCGCCAGTAGACACAGCAACGCGCATATCAGCAACAACGATATACGCCGGCGTACCGCGTGATCACTTTGCCTATAGGTCATAGACAGACCGTCCCATTCAAGACAGGTTGATGGCTTATATTCATTATAGTGAAGGGCCGAAAATCGGACAATCAGATCTGCAAGCAGGTTTGGAAAGCGAAGGCGGTCTATAGTCTGAAGCAGTCAGGCAACAGCAGTCTAGCTTATCACCCCGGTCGCAGCCCCCGCCAAGATCACTAGACCGACAACGATACGATAGTAACCGAAGACGACGAAACTGTTTCTTGAAACGAACTTGAGCAGCCAATCTATCGTGAACCAGGCGACGATTCCCGAGAGTGCCGCGCCAAGCAGCAACAGCGCGAGGCCGTCTTGCGGCAAACTTGCCAACGAGGTCGCCAATTTGTAAAGCGTCGCGCCACCGAGCACCGGGATCGCGAGGAAAAAAGAAAACTCCGTGGCGATGCGGCGGTTCATGCCCGCCAACATCCCACCGACAATCGTCGCCCCAGACCGAGACATGCCCGGTACCAAGGCCAAAACTTGTACGATGCCAACAATGATCGCTTGTCTTGTCGTAACTTGCGTTAATTGCGCGGCATCTTCAACAGCTGGACGATAAAATCGGGGCGAGCGCTCGACCAGCAAGAATGCCACGCCGCCAAAGATCAGAGAACCCGCGACGACGGCGGGAGAGAATAGCAATGTCACAATTTGCTCGTCGAAAATGAACCCGACCACAGCGGCCGGAATCAACGCGAGAAATATCAACAGCCAAAAGCGCCTGATGTCTGGCTCCGAGTGTAGACTGGTCAAATGCGAGAGCAAGGTCTGGCGATAATAGACTACAACCGCTACCGCCGCGCCAAATTGGATGAACACCTCGAATACCGCGCCCATGACGTCAAACTGCAGGATCGCAGCGCCGACAACAAGGTGACCCGTGGAGGAAATGGGCAAAAATTCGGTTATACCTTCGATCAACGACAGGACAACAACTTTGACAATGTCAGCCATATTTCCTCTATCGGAAGCCGCTCGGCGCGTATCCGGCGAAAAGAACTACCGCGCTCGCGCAAAATAGTAAGCCTGCTTCTCGAATGAGTATCGCAGTTCACATAAGCACGTAGATGCGCAGAGCATGAATCTAAGCTATTATCCGCTAGCGAACAAACGCTGTCCGAACAGGATCCCGAAGGCTACTCCCGCAAGACACAAGCCATTATTGAGCGCGACATTCAATAGAAATGCGGTTGTTCCTTGACTCTCCCACAAGCTGAAACTTTCGTTTGCGAATGTCGAAAAGGTGGTAAAAGCGCCGAAGAATCCCGCGCCGACCAGCAGGCGCAATTGCGGCGACAGCCCGGTCCGCGCTGCGAACCATGCCCCAAATAGCGCCAAAGCAAATGAGCCGAGTATGTTCACCAGCAAGGTCCCGAAGGGGAAAAGGCCCCATCGCGCCTGCATAAGTCCATCCGCCCAAATCGTCAACAGATAGCGGGCGTTGGCGCCAAGGAAACCCCCTACGCCGACATAGATCAAAGTGTCCATCGCTCTGTCCTTGTGTTCACAGGTTCATCCTATGCCAGAGGCAGACGGCTGTCAATCAAATGCGAGGCCAATCTCTCGCCCATCATTTCAATGGTTGCAACGAGGGCCAAGTGCATCGTGCAACCTGACATATCCTGCAGTACACTAGACGCTGTTTTGGCAAGCGCTTTTGTCCGAAGCGCCTTGGTTTGAACTACCGCCTGATAAAGGTTGCTCATGCAATACATCAAGCTGATACGCGGGAATCGCGATTTCACCAAACTATGGCTGGCGCAGGTCGTCAGCCTGCTGGGCGACTGGTTCAACACGATCGTCATCTCGGCCATGATTGTTCAGTATACGGATGGGACCGGCTATCAAGGCATCGCTGTCAGCGCATTCTTGATCGCGCGTATGATACCGCCCTTGCTGATGCGGCCCCTGGCAGGCGTCCTGGCTGACCGCTTCGACCGCAAACGGCTGCTGATTATCAGTGACGTTCTGCGCGCCCTAGCGGTGCTCGGACTGCTAATTACGACGCAAGGACCGGAATATCTGCCGCTCATTTATGTATTCACAATCATCCAGTTCCTCGTATCGTCAATTTTCGAACCTGCTCGCAACGCTATCATGCCAAGTGTTCTCTACCGTCACCAACTGGTGATCGGGAATACATTGAGCAGCATCACCTGGTCCGCCATGTTGGCTATTGGCGCCATTTGCGGCGGCATCGTTGCCGAAATCTTCGGCATACGCGCGGCATTACTCATTGACGCGCTAACATTTGTGGTTTCGGCCTTGTTAGTCATGACCGTCGTCATACCTCTTGTACCCAGATCTGAAATCGGCCAGGAACAGCGAAGAAAACTGGACAAGTCCAAGCGCAGTTTTGCCGACGGAATACGCCACTTGCGGGAGCGCCCGGGCACAGCCGCCGCGCTCTTCGTCAAGAGCGCGCAGAGCTTGACGAGTTCCGACGCCCTGTTGATCATCTACGGTACGCAAGTCTTTGTAGTCGGCGACCAAGGCATCACATCCATGGCGATCCTGTGGGCGGCTTTTGGCGCCGGCGCCATCATAGGACCCTTGCTCACCAACCGCTTTAGCGATGATTCCGTGAAGCGCCTCCGCCGTTTGATTAGCGTCGGCTTTGTCATGATCGCCCTGGGCTGGTTGCTTTGGGGCATGTCGCCTTCGCTGGAGATCCTGGCGCTGGCGGTAGTCGTGCGCTCGATGGGTGGCTCCGTGAATTGGACTTACAGTTCAGTGATCATTCAGCAGATCGTGCCGGACGAGTACCTGGGACGCATGTTCTCGCTGGATTTCGCCGGCTTCGAGTTGGTACAAAGCGTTGGCATCGTCTTGGTCGGCGTCTTGATAGATGCGGTGGGAACAGGCAGTATTCACGTGATCGTCTACGCCTCGGCGCTTATCGCCCTGATTCCTCTAGTGGCATGGATCTGGATCATCACGAGACTTGAAGCCAGGGAATCGCGCGAAGTATTGTCGGCGCCCGAATTCGCCGCAGGAGGATAATATGCCCAGTTTTCGATACGATACGAAGATCATCCAAAACTACCCCAATTTAAGAGCCGGCGTGATTGTGGCGAGCCGCATGAGCAATGCGCCGACCTCGCCCGAACTGCTGGAAGCCTATCTGGCAGAGCAAGAAACAGTCAAAACCAGGATTGGCTCGACCCCTCTGAGCGAACTGGCATCGCTCGGCGCCTGGCGACGAGCCATCAGCGCCTTTGGCGTTTCGCCGACCAAATATCGCAGCGCAGCCGAGGCGCTGTTGCGCCGTCTGACCAAGAAGGGCGATATCCCGAGCATAAACACGCTTGTCGATATCGGCAACCTGGTCAGCATACGTTACGGCTTGCCCGTCGCCATTTTTGATAGGCGCGAGATTCAAGGCGCGATCACCGTTCATTATGCCGATGGCAGCGAGACATACATGGAACTGGGAAGCGACGAGATCATGCATCCCGAAGTTGGGGAAGTCATCTTTTCCGATGAAAAACAGATGGTGGTCGCCAGACGCTGGTGCTGGCGACAAAGCGCGACCAGCGCGGCCAATGCCTCAACCCGTAATGCCGTCATCACGGTTGAGGCGCATCATGAGAACGGTAAAGCCGATATCGAGAATGCCCTGAGCGACTTGCTCGAATTGCTACGCGCCCACGCCGGCGGCGATTTCAATGCGGCTGTCTTGAAGCCCGATAGTCCAGCGATCTAGGCCAGGCGCAGCCGCGCGCTCAATACCGGTGGAATCTGCCACATCCCGGTCCAGCTCAGTTCCGGCCCCAGGTCGGCGTCCTCGGGTGAGAAGGCCGGTTCCAACAATCCATCCAGCAAGAAGCCGGCCTCAAAAGCCTCTTGAAACAGCGCCGAAAGCGGGCGATGGTAGTAGTAATGCGGCGCCGGCTCGCCCGGCGCGCCCGAACCCTTCACCGGGGGCAGGTCGAGGTAGGCAAGAATCTTTACACCGGCAACCCTAGTCACGACGCCGTCTCGATCTTGTTTTTCCTGGAAGAAAACGGGATTGTTGGAATTGAAGGACGGGTGCATGGTGGCAAATACGAACCTGCCCTCGGCGCGCAGCAATTCTGACGCAGCTTCAAAAAGAGGCGCGACAATCGGAATATCCATCAAGGTCATCGAGCAAACAATCGCGTCGAAATGCGCAGTCCCTAGCGAAAGCAGCGCATCTTTGTCGGTAGCGTCGACGATGCGATAGTCAATGTCCGAAGCAAATCCTCGTCCTTTTGCCAATCGAATCATCTCTTCGCTGAAATCTAGAGCGGTTATGTTTGCGCCCTTCCCCGCCAAGCGCCGGGCCAAGGCGCCATTCCCACAACCCACATCCAGAACCCTTTCGCCGTTCTGCAAGGCCAGAAGTTGCAGGATCGACGGTTCAACCAGGCGCCGATGGAAGAGATTGCCCTCGTCGCCATGGAGTTCGTCCCAGAAGCGCGCTTTGCGATTCCAAAGTTCGCGACCCTCTTTATTCAGTTGCCTCGTTTCCAAATGTTCGCCTCCGACCAGCCAGTGGCTGGGGTTAAGATCCGCGTTCGTGAATAACTGGATTATAGCTCGGCAGCAGCAGGTATTGCGTCAAATCGCGCGGGCAGAGCTCAACTGACTCTTCCTGGATAGGGCGCCGGCATCGACCGGTTTTCTATTCTCGCTTGACGGATAGACCTGACATATAATCGACGGTGATACTGAGTCCGACGCAAATTTTCTGAAACAGTCAGGCCAAGCGAGCCATCGTGGAAGAGACGCTTTTATTTGCACTGGTTGCCATCCTGATCGGATTCTCCAAAGGCGGCTTGGGAGGACCTGTTCCCGTTGCCTTGACGGTGCCGATTCTCTCTTTGATCATTGATCCGCAGGAGGCTGTCGGCCTGATTCTACCGCTGCTCATCTTCGCAGATGCCTTTGCGCTGTACTTTTACTGGAAGCAATGGGACAAAAAGCTTATGACGCTGATGCTGGTCCCGGCGCTGGTTGGGGTCGCGCTAGGCAGCTTCGTCCTCAAAGACATCGACGCGGTCACGCTCAAGCGGATCATCGGCGGATTAACCCTGGTCGCGCTCAGCTTCAAGATTGGCAGCGAGCGTTTACGTCGACTGGCATATCATCCGCAAGCCTGGCATGGCTGGTTCGCTGGATGGGCTTCCGGCTTCGGATCGACCCTAGCCAATGTAGGCGCGCCGCCTTTCACGGCCTATCTCTTGCTTCAACCTAACATGACGCCGCGTGTCTTTGTTGGCACGACCACCTTGTTTTTCGCCGTGATTAATCTGACCAAATTGCCCACCTACATCACGATCGGCATTCTCGATCTATCCAAATTGCTGGCGATCGCCTGGGTATTCATCTTGATTCCCGTAGCGATTGCCGTCGCTCGCGCGATGATCGATCGCATTAATCACCGTACTTTTGAATGGATCATGATGGCGCCTTTGCTGATACTCAGCCTTTACCTGCTGCTTTCAGTTGAGTAGCCAGTTTCCTAGTTCTTCGATTCCCTGCAACATTTTTGCGGCATGACCAAAGATGTCCTGCGCGGGATTCTTGGCATCTTGCAATGCCGCGTCGCCATCAAAGTCGACATAGGCCAGACGAGCGGTCAGATCTTTGGAATCCATAGCAAACGCGCTCCCAGGCAGCAGCGCTACGCCCGTCGCTTTCAGCAATTCCCCGCAGAGCGCTTCATCATCATCAATCCCTCTCGCCGCCAAAGCATCAGCAAAGGGACGAAAGTCCAATAGCAGGTAGAACCCCCCTTGCGGTGGATGAGCGCGGACGCCCGTTTTTGCCAATGCAGTTTGAACAAGTTTGCCAATGTCCGACAGCACGCGTCGTTGCCCGGCAAGCAATCCCTGCAACTCAGCATCCATTTCGTAGGCAGTTAGCGCGGCTACCTGTACCGGCGCTGACGCGCAGGAATAGGTCTCCGAACCCAGCCCAACCAAGGCAGCGCGCAAATCTCCTGGCGCGTCGGGGGGCAGGATCAAGGCGCCCAGACGCCAGCCGCCGGCCCCACACCACTTCGAGAGCCCGGTTGTGACCAGCGTCCGCTCGGGGTACAAACTTGCCAGGGATACATGCTCGCCTCGGTGGTGCAGCAAGCCGTAGATTTCGTCCGAAACGACCCAAACTCCGTGCTCTCGCAGCACTTCGGAAAGCGCAAGTAATTCTGACCGCGTATAGGTTAGACCATCGGGATTGCCCGGGTAATTCAACAGCATTAGCTTGGCGCGGTCTCCCCGACCGTGGCGCGTGATGACTTCATCGAGCAGGCCCGGCAGGACGCGCCAGCGGTTTTCCCAAGTGGTGGGTACGCGATTGACGCAATGACCCGCGATACTCGCTTGCGGTGCGTAGGAAACCCAAGACGGTTCGGGTAGATAGATCTCAGCATTCTGGAATGCCTGCATGACATTGTAGAGCAATGGCTTTGTGCCTGGCGCGACCAGCACCTGCGCCATGTCAATCGGATAGCCGTCGATCTCGCAGTGGAAGGCGGCGATCTTCTCGCGCAATTCGGGCAAGCCCGCGACAGCGGTATACTCGGCGCGTCCCCGGGCTGACTGCAGGGCCGCTTGCACCCGTGGCGGCGGCGAGAAGGGCGATTCGCCAAATCCAAACTTGTAGACTTGGCGTCCACTGGCTTCTAGCGCCCCCATCATTTCGTTGAGGGACAGCGTTCCTGATTTCGCGACGCTGCGGAAGGTCATCTAGCACCTTTGTAAGCCCGGTTGACTAAACATAAACGCCCGTTATTGTACAATATGTCCCGCGCAAAGCCATGGAGCGAGCGCTTAATGAAGCGCGATTCGTCCCCCAATACCCCAAAGTTACCCTGATTTTGACCCGTTTTTGAGTAACAGTATAGATACAGTATGTATACGGGGGGGGGGGGG
>WTGF01000103.1 GCA_011525385.1 Chloroflexota bacterium
CCCTGCAACTTATTCTGGATCAAAGACAATGTTAAAACCTGTCGTGTCCTCAGCAATGCTTTGGGGGAGGGGTTAGGGGAGGGGGTTGAACGACCGCTTAAATCAGCCGGTTCACGCCGTCAAAAGCCGCCGTCTTGTAGCACTCGGCCAGCGTGGGATAGTTGAACACCGTGTTGATGAAGTAATCGACCGTGCTGCCGAATGCCATCACCGTCTGCCCGATGTGGATCAATTCGCTGGCGCCTTCGCCGATGATGTGCACGCCCAGCAGCTTGTGGTTCTCGCGATGAAAGATCAGCTTGAGCATGCCGATGGTATCACCCAGGATCTGCCCGCGCGCGATTTCCTTGTAATAGGCTTTACCCACTTCGTAGGGCACGCCGGCCCGGGTCAGGTCCTCTTCGTTGGCGCCGACAGTGGAGATTTCCGGGATGGCGTAGATGCCGTAGGGGAAAAGCTCGGGGAAGCTGTGATGCTCGATGCCGAAAGCGTGGCAAGCCGCCATGCGCCCCTGCTCCATGGAGGTGGACGCCAGGCTGGGGAAACCCACCACATCGCCCACGGCGTAGATGCTGGGGATCTCGGTCTGGTAGTGCTCATTGACCCCGATGCGTCCCCGCTGATCGGTAACGAGTCCGATGTTCTCCAGGCCCAGGGTCGAGGTCGCGCCTTGCCGGCCGATGGCGTAAAGCGCCTTTTCGGTGACGATCTCCTTGCCGCTTTCCAGGCAAGTTTTGACGCCGCTGCCATAGCGCGTCTCCCAAGGCTCGATGCTGCGCACATTCTCGCCCAGGCGCAGGGTGACGCGCTGCTGCCGCATGTGATAAACCAGCGCGTCGACGATCTCGTGGTCGATGAAAGTCAGCAAGCGGTCGGCCACCTCGACCAGGGTCACGCGCACGCCCAGCGTGGCGAACATGCAAGCGTATTCGCAGCCGATCACGCCCCCGCCGACCACGGTCAAGGTCCTGGGCAGATTCCCCAGCTTGAGCAAGCCGTCGCTGGTGAAGATGGTCTCGCCGTCAAAGGGGATGTGCTCGGGCTTGGCCACGGTCGTGCCGACAGCGATGATGATATGGCGCGTGGTGATCTCGTCTTCGCCCTTTTTGCCCAGGAAGTTGAGGTGAACCGTGTGCTGGTCAACCAGGGTGGCGATGCCGGCGAAAACCTCGACGCCGTTGCGCTGCAATTGGTGCTTGTTGATCTCGATCTCGTGCCGGATGACATGATCGGCCCGCAGCAGCAGGTCGTTCATGGTGATATGCTGCTTGACCGTATAGGAGGCGCCATATATGGAACGTTGGCGGAAGCCGGAAAGGTGCAAGACCGCTTCGCGCAGCGTCTTGGAAGGGATGGTGCCGGTATTGACAGAGACGCCGCCGATCAGCGCTTTCTTTTCGATGACGGCGACGCGCTTGCCCAGTTTGGCGGATTGAATGGCGGCGCGGTGCCCCGCCGGTCCCGAACCGATAATGACGATATCGTAGTCATAGCGTCGCGGTCTCGGGCTCGGCTTTGGCTTGGGTCTGGTCTGGGCGCCGGTCTTGGCTTCCTTCGGGGCGACAATCTCAGCCATGATCCGCCTCTGCAACTCGACTTGCTGTCACAATGAGCATAGCGCAAATGGAGCGTGCGCCGCAAGCAGGACGCGCCCTGCCGTAGCGCCTTAGCAGGGCTCTCGGCGGCGAATCGCTTGCTGGCGCAGGACAAGCGCAAGACTTCGTAAGCTTTAATGTCGGGAGGCTGAGGACATGACGGGTTTGAATATCGCGCATATCTCAAGGCCCTCCCGAAGCATCGGAGAGGGGGAGCGTGCCACAAGACGATGGTATTATATGTTCATTTTCGTGAATTTCAGCAAGTTTAATCCCAAATCCAATGTAGAGTCACCCTTCCACTTCGGATGCTTTGGGATACTTCTCCCGTGAGGCGGGGGACCGAGGGGGCGCTGGCCGGGGATGGGATAGAAAAACCTGCCGTCATCCCGCCTCCGATTCATGGTTGTGCACTCGGCTCAGCGCGGACGCCAGCAGCGCCGTGGGGACGGCTACGATCCCCATGCCAGTCAGGACCATCGCCAGCGTGAACATGCGTCCGGCTGGTGTAATAGGGAAAACATCGCCGTAGCCCACCGACGTCAATGAAATGACCGCGCACCAAATCGAATCGAAGATATTGCGATAGACGTCGGGCTGCGCCTCATGCTCGAACTCATAGATCACAAAGGCGAAACCGATGATGAAGATGAAGGCAACACCTGCGAAAAGCGTCGCCTCTGCGACAATCAGCTTCAGCGCCTGTCGGTAACGATCCAGCGCGTCGCTGTAACGCTTGATCTTCAGCAGGCGTATGATGCGCAGCACGCGCAGCAGCCTTACGACGCGTATGCTGGACGCTGCGTGGACCAAGATCGGGAATATGGCGATCAAATCGATGATGCCGTAGAAGCTGGTCACATAGGCGCGTTTGTTTTCCGCTCTCGCAATACGATATATGTATTCCGCGACGAAAAACAGCGATAGCGCGACATCCGCGACAAAGAGCGCTTCCTTCACGCCTGGAGCGAAGCCGAATGTTTCCAGCCCCATGATCGCTATCGACGCGAAAACCGCTGTGCTGCTAGCAATTTCAAATCGGGCCTTGTCTTGTGAGTTCATGCTTGAATCACCTCCGTTGCAAGCGGAGATGATAGCGTGGAAAACGACGCTGCGGCAAACGCCCCCGCGCAGATGGCGTCGCCTCGGCAGCTCGAATGCGCTCCAGCGCTGGCTAGCGCAAGATGATTTGCAGGATTTCGCCCCTGCCGACATCAGCCGTGAAATAGCGCCCGTCCGGCGCCCGCACGATGCTGTTGTTGGCTTGCAGTGGGCTCATCCCAGCCGGCAGCTCTTGTGACAAATGGGTGATGGTCTCGTAGGCCCCGTCCCGGTCCTGATCTTGGACTTGGCTCAGTCGCCCGTCGTTGAGCAGGATCAAGACCTCGCCGATGGCGACCAAGCCTGAAACTTGCCCCAGTTCGTCGTGGACGTCGCGGAAAATCAGACGCCGTTCTTCCGCGATCCCGTCCTCGTCAGCATCAAGCAAGCGATAGATTTCGCCCGCTCTGGTGCTAACCAACAGGCGATCCTCCCTGTCGAACGCCAGCGCGGCGATCACGTTGAGACGATCGCTGTCGACCGGGACTTGACCGTAGACAATTGTATCGGCGGCGCTGGCGAGGAAGTCCGCCGGAATCGCCGTTGCGCCGGCCTCGTCTTGCGCGGCGGCGGGTGGGCTTGCGCTTGCGACGATTGCGGCCTGCGCCCCTTCTGTAGCGCTAAGTGACAGCGCTTGTACGGTCGCGTGGACCTGTGTTATTTCGGCCTGCGCCGCCGAAATGGGCTCAGCCGTCGTGTCCCCGATATCGGCGCGCGCTTCCGCGGTCGCTCGCACGTTTTGCCCGTGCAATTCGATCGCGCTGCAGCCCCCCAGCAATGGAATCAATATCAGGATTACGCAAGGCCAGAACATCTCGGCATCTCTGTAGTCTCGTCCCGATTGTGCAAGTCTGATGATAGCTTGTATGCTGAAAATAGGACAGACAGCGGCCAGGGCAGCCTGGTCCCGGCGCTGGAATTACGAAAATGCGAGCTGATTTCCCGATGTGCTCGTGACTAAATCGGGGCGCTAGCGCTCATACCGGCGGCGAAGCGGTCACGATGAATACGAATATGAAGGTCAGGAATGCGCCCGCTATAGTGAAGGAGAGCTTCACGGGCATTGCCCGACTCTCGGCAAGGTCATCGGCTTCAAGCTGAACACGTCTCAATATCGCGTCGGCCAGTCGGTGGCTCAGCCAGCTCATAGCAATCCCGGTGACGATCACCGCGAGGCCGTATGCCAGGTTGTCGCCGCCTTCCAACTGATAGAGACTCCGTATCATCGGTGCGTTGAGCGCCATGGCAGCGATGACGACGACGGCTGTGCCCCGCCATTCCGGTGAGCGCCTGCGGATCCCGCTGCAATAGAATGACCAGATGTCAATGGCGAGCAAGGGCAGTAGCGCGGCGATCCAGGCGACATATTGCAGCATCTCTGCCTCAAAGAGTTGGATCAATCCATAGCGGATCGCCAAAGCCAGCAGCCCGGCAGCAGTGGCAGCGCCGGCGCAGCGCAACAAGCGCGTGGCGATGACACCCGTAAATGTCACGCAAGCCAGCAAATTGGCCGCCAGCAACCATTCCGGGCGATATAATCCAAGCCATTCCAACCCTAAACCGGCCAGCGTCGTGTCCCAATCGATGAGCATGAGTTGCAGCCAGAGCAATAAGATGGAGGCGAGGATCAGCAGCGATAAGCCGTCCCCCAGCCGTAGGTTGAATATGTTGCGCCACTCTTGTCGCCACAATGTGGAAACGTGAAAAACCAGAGCGAGCAACTGCGTCAAGACAAAGCTCGCCAGCAATATCAAATGCGGCACGCTCCAGGCGCTGATATCTTCGCCGAAGATCCAGTGCCAGAGGGGATCTGTCGGTAAGGCGTAAAGCAGAAAAGCAGCGTTTAAGATGAGTAAGCCGACCAGGGAATTCGAGCGAAAGCGCTGCTGAAAATTGCCACGCAGTTCGCGATTCAAGTACAGCAGCGCCCAAGAGCCTGTGACGATCGCCGTGGCGAAACCAAAATACATGAGCAGATGCGGCCGCCAGAACAAGTCTTCGCCAAAGGGAATGCCGTAGCTGCGATGCCACAATTCATCCCACACGCCGCCGACGGCGATTGAGAAGCCGCCGCTCGCCAAAATGAGCGCAATCGTCTCCCGCGCGCGGAAACTTAAAGGCGCTAATGTTGGCTGGCGCAGATTCGGCGCCAGGGGTCGTATCAGCAAATGCCAAAGCGCCAGGGCAAAGGCGCAGATAACCAGGAAAAATAAGCCGGTCTGCAGCCAGAAGAGCGCGACGTTAGTCTCCGCCGGGATGCCGCCCCATACGCTGAAGGCAGCGAAGATGATGGCGCCAACAGTCGCGCTGAGTACCCAGCCGAGTCGATTCTGTAGCGCTGCGGATATGGCGGTCACAGGCGGACTCCAAGACACCATTTGGCGGAGTAGATCAACATATAATACATTGTATATCGTAAATGCCACGCGTCTAGTTTCAGCCGCGGCAGGCGCTAGGGCGCGAGGAGTTGGGTGGTCGCGCTAAGCTTGGGCGTCGAAGGGTATATCTTCAACTAGCTGTTTCAGAAACTTGGTGGCGTCGGAGAAGTTGTCGTCGTCCCACATATTATTGTCGTCCCACCATTTCAGTCTATAGATGTCGCTAAGAAGTTTGCGCCTGGTGTCCGCGGGCTTGGCCTCATCAGGGTCGACGACTTTGCCTGAAATAAACACTCCGATTTCGCTTTTTGCACGGCGATCTTCTTCAATGCTAATTCCTACAGTAGGAAGGCAATTGAAGTAATCTTCGACGCATGACCAAAGTTGGTCACACATTAGTGCCTTTTTCACGTAGTTCTCTAGAGCACCTCGTTCGTCGACGCCGGGTAAAATCATCACGGAGGTGTATGGAGGAGAACCTGAAGTCATTACAAGGTGTTGTACAGGAACAGGATATTCGAGTAAAGGTTGCAGTTCACCTCCTTCGTTTTCCAGCTTCGATACCTCTCTATTCGCGTACTCCAATGCACTCTTTACACTGCTGAATGCGTCGGTGTTTCGGTCCGCATCTCTCACAATTGCGATATGTTGAAGCTTCCGAAAATACTCCGTGTCGCTAATCATGTTCAGCAAATCGTCCCTTATTTGTGTCCAACCGCCACATTCGATAATGCCAAACTTTCCTCGATAACTGAGATGCTTGGCGAGTTGGTCAAAAAAGGTTTTGTCGTCGAATCCCTCTACAAGCAGTTGGCGGTCAAAGTCTTTATCAATCCGATCACCGCTCATCCACGCACCTCATAACCGGATCGGACAAAAGCACCAACGCCAGCTTCATTATAAGTTACTGCCTCAATCTCATGCTCGTCGGAATCGCTCCTGCGATTCAACCGGTGAAAACGGAAATCATATGGGTCGTTGTCTTTGAATGCTTCATGGGCGGATTCGATCATTTCGTAGCTGTGTGTGGTAGCGAAGACCTGGATGTTTAGGTCACGTGCCACTTGACCGATGGCTTTCCAGACGTCCTTTTGTACAGAGTAGTGGATGCCGTTTTCGATTTCGTCGATAAATAGGTACTTTGGATTCTCCGCAATCATGGATATGGCAAAATTGCAGAAACGATTAACCCCTTCTCCCATCATTTTGAGCGGAATCTGATGTGAGTTGACGCGTCCCCAAATCGTCAAGTCTCCCGACAGGGAAAGCAAACGGAGATCAGACAATCGCGTTTCAAAGATCGATAGAAAATCTATCAGTTGGGGTAGATCTCCATTTAGATCCAGGGCACTAAAATTATCCCGAATCCATTCGGCCGAGGGTCTACCTTGTGCAGGTATGAAGGCAGAACTCTGGTCAAACAGTATGTTTGTATATACGGGCATATCTGATTTGGAAGGCAGATAGACTTTTAAACGTTCTGTCTGCGAGTTTGGCAGGTCAAATGAAAACGAAAGAAGTGATGCACCACGAATGTCTATCGTTCCCTCACTGATCAAGCCGAGTTGTTTTGCCTGCTGAACATACTGTCCTATGTGTTCTAGGATCTCTTTTTCTGTTGCATGTTCAGCGACCGCGAGATGCCGGATTCTACCGTTGAACGCATCGTCGTTTCCACGAATATCGATATCAAGGCTCGTGTCTCGTCCGAAGAAAAACTGCTGCCAAACATCGCGTCGGTCTTGTCCCGAGTCTTTCAGTCCGCGGGTCTCATGCAGGTCAAAAAGTATTTGGGGCGTTAGGGGCTTAGTCAAAACCAGCATCGCCTCCATCAAAGCCGTCTTGCCGGTATTATTCTTCCCGGCAATCAAATTCACCCGGCCCAGATCATTGATCTGCAAGTCCTTGAAGCAGCGGAAATTCTTCACCCGAAACGACTTGTACATGACGCGCCTCCTCGACCATAGCGCTCCAGCTGAACCCATTATACATCCGCGCTCGGCAAATTCAGTGCTACAATTGCCCCGGCTGCACGACCATGCGAAAGCGCGAACATGACAACCATCCTCGGCATCGAAACCTCCTGCGATGATACGGCGGCCGCCGTCGTTCACGATGGCCGCGTCCCCCGTTCCAACGTCGTCTCCTCGCAGCTTGACTTGCACGCGCAATACGGTGGCGTCTTCCCCGAAGTGGCCTCGCGCGCCCATGCCGAATCCATCAGCGCGGTTGTCAACCGAGCCATGGACGAAGCCGGCATGGACTACGAGCAGCTTGATGCCATCGCCGTCACGCAGGGACCGGGCTTGATCGGCTCGCTGCTGGTCGGCATCAACTTCGCCAAGGGATTGGCGCTGGCGACGGGGGCGCCGCTGCTGGGCATCAACCATCTGGAAGGGCATGTCTATTCGCTCCTGCTGGAACCCAAGTCCGCCGATATCGACTTTCCTGTCGTCGTCCTGATTGTCTCTGGCGGACATAGCGAGCTCCTGCTGATGACCAGTCACGGCGAGTATCGACGCCTGGGTGGCACTATTGACGACGCGGCGGGCGAGGCTTTTGACAAAGTGGGCCGCCTCTTGGGCTTGCCCTTTCCCGGCGGACCGGCTATTGAACGGACGGCTCAAAATGGCGACGCCAAGGCCTATAGATTCCCCATCGCCCAAACCAACAGCCCCTACGATTTCAGTTTCAGCGGGCTTAAGACGGCTGTCCTGCGCGAGGTCACGGTTCAGCCATCAGGTCGCGGTCAGCGGAGGCGGCTCCGAGGCGCCGAGAAGCGAGCGCAACTGCGAGACGATATCAATATCGCGGACGTGGCCGCGGCTTTCCAGGACGCGGTGACTGAGGCTTTGACCCGCGCCACAATCAGGGCGGCGCGTCACTATCATTGCAGCGAGATTTTGCTGTCCGGCGGCGTCAGCGCCAATCAGACGCTGCGGCACAAGATGCGGGAAGAGAGCAGGCTGCCGGTGCGCTATCCGCCCTTGGCGCTCTGCACCGACAACGCGGCCATGATCGCCGCCGCCGCTCACTATCGTTTTCTTGCGGGCCACCGTAGCGGACTTGACTTCGAGGCGCGCTCGAGCTGGCGCTTGTCGGAGGAGACTTACGCGGAATAACCCGGTTGCCTGTACAAGAATCGCCGTCATCGTGCCAAGCGCTAATCGCGCCTGATAACTCAAATCTGTGTACAATCTCAGTTTATGAACTCTTGATAGGTCAGAGGGTGGGCATGACCAAACTCCAAATCGCCATCATCGGCGCCGGCGCGGCTGGACTGGCGGCAGCCTGGGACCTCGTCCGCGCCGGACATCACGTCACCATCTTCGAAGCCGCCGATCAAGTCGGAGGCTTGGCTGCCGGCTTCAAAGACGATAACTGGGACTGGACGCTGGAGAAGTTCTACCATCATTGGTTCGCCAATGACCACGATATCCTGAACTTGGCGAGTGAGATGGGCGTCCGCGACAAGATCATTTTCCCGCGTCCCAAGACCAGCTACTGGGTTGACGGTAAGCTCGTCCGCAGCGAGATCTCTCCCTCGGCGCTATTGTTGCCCTTGTCGCCGATCGCTACCATGCGCATGGCCCTGGCGGGCATGTTCGTCAAACTGTCGCCCCGCTGGCAGCCCTTTGAGAAGGTGACGGCGGATGCCTGGATGCGCCGCTGGATGGGGGATGAAGCCTATGAAAAATTCTTCAAGCCGCTCTTGATCGGCAAATTTGCCGAGCAGTACGACCAGGTGCCGATGTCCTTTATGTGGGCGCGCATCGTCAAGCGTACGCTCAAGCTGGGCACGTATATAGGTGGATTCCAGGCTTTTCTCGATGAGTTGGCGCGGCAACTGGGGTCCAAAGGCGTAGAGATTCGGCTTGCTGCGCGCGCCGAGCGCATACGCCCCCGCGATGGCGCCCCGGCGCTGGCGGTAAGTGGAGAAGAAGTCCGTTTTGACCGCATCCTCAGTACCACCTCGCCCGGCTTGATGTTGCGCCTGGCCGAGGGCTTGGCGGATACGGCCTATGGCAAGACGCTCGCTGAACTCAAGAGCATCGGTGGCTTATGTGTGGTTTTTGCGTTGAGACGACCGCTCATGCCGGATGATACCTACTGGCTGAATCTGCCGGCGACTACCCCCGACAAGTCACAGTCAGCCTTTCCCTTTTTGGCGCTGGTGGAGCATACTAATTTCATCTCGCGAGAGCGCTATGGTGGTGATCACATCGTTTATTGTGGCGATTACGTGCCGCCCGATCACGAGTATTTCCAACTGAGCGAAGCCGCCTTAGTTGAGCGCTTCATTCCCGCGCTGCGCAAGGTCAATCCGAGTTTCACCGAGGAATGGATACGCAAAACCTGGGTATGGCGCGCGCCCTACGCTCAGCCTGTTCCAGAACTTTATCACAGCCGAAATATTCCCGGCTTGCGGACGCCGATCCCCGGTCTTTATTGGGCGAGCATGTCGCAAGTTTACCCCTGGGATCGCGGTACCAACTATGCCGTCGAGATTGGTCGCCGCGCCGCCTCGCTTATCTTGCAAGACTGAGCGAGGGACGCTCGGATTGGGGCTGTTGCCGTTCTCGTTAAGGGCGTTCGCCGAGTGGCGCGACAATTGCATATGGCTTACTTAGCAAGTATACTCACTTGTAAAACGGGTTAGTGGTCCAAACGTGCGGAACGGACGCGTTGCCATCGAGATTGGCATTTGCGCTGGTGTTCGCGGCAAGGTTGTATTGCTAAATGTAGATTGTTGCCAAGTGGAGCGCGCGACGATTCGCTATTGCTGACCAACTTTGCCGCTGGCCTTGAATCATGAACAGCGAAGTCCGAGGCACGGTGTAAACTTGGCGCTTCGCCTAGTTTCATGTTTAGCGACGGAGATCTGGAGCAAGCTAACCGAATGTCGGAAGTTGAATCAACAACCGCCAACCCCGTAGCGGAACTGCGACATCTGGAAGAATTGATTGATCAGATCAATAAAACGCTCGTCGCGCAGCGGGAATTGCTCCGTCGCCATCGGCTGGCGATGCCCCCCGTGATCCTGGACACGCTTGAGTCCATCAAGCAGGATTTCAAACAACTGGAAAATAACGTCTTGTCGGAACAGACCGAGTTGCAGCAGTTGCGAGCTCTCTCGGAAATGTCGACGCGCATCACTACTTCGCTTGATGTTGATGTCGTCTTGCACGAGACCATGGAGTTGGTCATCATGTTGACCAATGCCGAACGCGGATATGTCATCTTGAAACACCCTGAAACCGGCGAGATGGAATTCCGCGTGAGCAACGAGAGCGGTGTCCTTGGCACGGGCGTTATTGGCGGCGATCGGCCGCAAATCAGCATGACCGTCGTCAACGAGGTCATGAATACGGGCGAGGCGCTGCTAGCGGATAACGCTTTCAAGGACGAACGTCTGGCGACTCAGCAGAGCATCATCAACTTCACTTTACGGTCAGTGCTTTGTGTACCGCTGCAATACAAAGATGAGACTATCGGTGTGGTTTATGTCGACAACCGCCTGGTATCGGGGGTCTTCACTCAACGAGAAAAGAACTTGATGATGGCTTTTGCCAATACCGTCGCGGTGGCAATTGCCAATGCTCGCATGTATACGCATGCCGAACAAATCTTGACGGAAATCACTCGGGTCAAGGAGTTAATGGACAACATTTTCTCTTCGGTAGGCAGCGGCATCATCGCCAGTGATTCGAACGACCGGGTGCATACTTTTAACCGTGCGGCTTCCGAGATACTGAGTGTGACGCCAGATGTCGCGGTAGGCTTCGATTTGGATCATGTGCTCAAGAACTCTGCGCTGCAGCTTACAGAGCAGTTGGAATTGGTCAAGCGGCAGGATGCCGATCACACGTTGGAGCTAAGCGCCGAGTTGCCCGGCCGGGGGCAAGTGGCGCTGGCGCTCTCGCTTTCGCCGCTTAAAGACAATAACGATATGACCCAAGGCGTGACCATGGTCATGGATGACGTCACGCACTTGCACGAGCACGAAACCACCATCAACGCCATGAAACGCATCTTGCCCGAGGGCATGGTTGATCAAATTAATGAAATCGCCAACATCGAAATGGGCGGCATGCGTCGCGAGGTAACGTGTATCTTCGCCGATGTGCGTCCCTGGCATACCATGCCCGATGTTTCTCCCAGCGATAAACTGAAGATCATCAACCAGTACCAGGCCGTAGCCACTGCCTGTATCCACAAATGTGGCGGCATCATCGACAAATACATGGGCAACGAAGTCATGGCGCTCTTCAATACACAGCTCAATCCCGAAGTCAACCACGCCCAGCAGGCTCTCGAGTGCGCCCTGCTGATGCGCGAAGAATTTAAGATCTTGTATCAGGAATTGGGCATTCGGCCGGAGCCGCATTATTACATCATCGGGATGTTTACTGGCGAAGCCACGCTCGGCAATGTCGGCAGCTTCAATCGCCGCGAGTTCACCGCGCTTGGCCATTCCATTAACACATCCAAGCGCATACAAGAAAATGCTGCCCGGGGCACCATCACCATCGTGCAGCAAACATTGGACCACATCGAGCATTACAATAATGGTCGACTGGCATATCAGTTTCGTCCCCGTGATCCGATCTTTGGAAAGGGACTTTCCCAGGGAATGCAGGCCTACGAGGTGTATCGAAGCATATGAGCCAAGTAGCGGCATCAGGCGGATTCACCGCCATCCAGACGCAACTGAAGGAACTGAAGCGACGAACGGACGAGGCCAAGAGCTTGCTGGAAAAGCAGCAAGCCCTTTTGCAGCAGCGCGGCATCAAGTTGCCCGTCAATGCGATCGACAGGCTGTGGACGCTGCGTTCGAGTATCGACACGCTCTCGGTTGGCCTCGTCGATTCCCACATGAAACTACAGCAACTGCGACGCCTGGCAGATACGACCGCCTTAATCAACTCGGCGCAAGAGACCGACGAAGTGCTCAACCAGGTCATGGAAACTGTGATCCAGCTTACACAGGCGGAGCGCGGTTATATTGTTTTGAAGAATCGACATAGCGGCGAATTGGAGTTCACGGTCGCCCGTGGTCTAAGCGCGGAAGAGACCGCCATCGGCGGGCGCATCGTCAGTTGGACCATCATCAATCAGGTGGTTGAAAGCGGGGAGCCGCTGCTAACCGTGAATGCCGGCGCTGAGGACAGTTTGGCGCATAGCGAAAGCATCGCCGGCTTCGCTTTGCTTAGCATCTTGGCGGTACCGCTCAAAGTGCGCGATGAGGTCATCGGCGTCGCCTATTGTGACAACCGTGTCATGGCGGGCTTGTTCAAGGAAAACGAGCTTGATCTCTTAACCAGCTTCGGACAGCAGGCCGCTGTGGCCATTGAGAATGCGCGCCTTTTTGAAGATATTCGCGCGCAAATGGCGCTGGTCGAAGAGATGCAGATTCGTTTGTCTAACATATTTGCCTCGATCGGGTCCGGGGTGATTACGATCAACGGCGAGAACTGCGTTCTGGTCTGTAATGAAGCCGTGGAAGGTATTACGGGTATTAACAACGAGGAATGCAATGGTTTGTCCTTGCGTGAAGTCTTGCACGGTGTCACAGAGCATTTTCACGAAAATGTTGAAATGGTTCGGAACGAACAGATGCAACACATCTGGGCCGAGCGCTTTGAATTGCATGGGCAGCAGAAGTACTGGCAAGTTGTGGCCAGCCCACTGCGTGGCGAGGACCAGGTCAATCATGGCGTCGCTCTGGTGATCGACGATTTGACCGAGCGCAAAGAGCAGGAAGAACAGAGGCGCTTGTTGGGCACCTTTGTCTCCGAGGCGCTGCTGGAGAATATCGGCTCGATCAGCGAATTCGATACCAGCCCGACCGAACGGACGATCTCTGCGATGTTTGCCGATATGCGCGGATTTACCGCCTTCAGCGAGTACCTGCAACCGGAAGACCTCATGCGCGTCGTCAATCGCTACCTGGGCGCAGCGAGCGACGCCATCACGTCTCACGATGGAATCGTCGACAAGTATTTGGGCGACGCCATCACTGCCCTGTGGAATACGCAGTTGAATCATCAGAGGGATCATGCCCTGCGCGCATTGCGGGCGGCGCAAAAGATTATGAAAGAAGTATATGCGCTGCACGAAGTCGTTGATCCCGATCATCAATTACATTTTGGCATCGGCATCCACACCGGGCTTTCGGTTCTAGGCATGGTAGGCGGAGCCAACCGCATTGAATTCGCCGCCTTGGGCGAAGCGACCGAAGACAGCAAATTCTTGCAAGAAAACGCGGAACCCGGCGAGATTATCATCAGCGCCGACACCTATGAATTGGTCAAGGATCACTTTGAAGCCGACGCAATCGCGCCCACCAAGATGAAAGCGGGCTTCGAGCACCACGAGGTCATATACCGGGTCGCTATCGGCGGGCTGAATGGCAGCGGCATGTCCGGCGCGTTCAATGGCCATTCCTAGAACCGACATTGATGGGCTGGGAATAGATGCTATTCGCATGAAACGAAATGGGAACCGAGCAGCGTCCGCGGCAGCAGCTTCCTAAGGATGTGGAGCTTAGGGCATGCAACCTAATCTACTGTTTGCTGTTGGTATCGTAATAGGTTTGGCGGTGGGTGTTTTGTTCGGGTTTAGCATAGGCAATGTAACTTTGGGAATGCCTACCGGCGTCATGCTGGGATTGCTTATCGGATTGATAATGTCTAAGTCGGGCAGCGACCAGACCTGAAGCTTGGCTATTTTGCGCAGCGAGGTCCTAGGACGCGAGCTTGCCCAGCAAGGGCCATCTTGGAAATGAGTCGTAGACATGCGAATTGATCACCCCAAAGCAGCATCTCCATTGCCGATCAAACGAGTCGTATTTGTCTTGCTTGCCGCTTCAGTTCTATCGGCCGCGATCTATCAGGCGCTGCGCGCGGGGGACGATCTGTATTTGACGGCGAGTGTCTTCGCCACTCGCTTCCTCGGCATATTTATTGAGGCGGTTCCGTTTTTGCTTTTGGGTTCGCTCACCTCCGGATTGATCGAGACCTTTGTCAAAACCGACGATATCTTGCGTTTTTTGCCCCGAAGTCGACTCGGCGCGGCTTTGGGCGGGACTCTGCTCGGTCTGGTATTCCCGGTATGCGAATGTGGTGTGGTGCCGGTGACGCGGCGACTGTTCCGCAAGGGATTGCCGCTTTCCATGGGTGTGGCATTCTTGCTGGCTGCGCCTTTCATGAATCCCATTGTTTTCGCCAGCACCTATATCGCTTTTGGCTTTGGCGGCGTTTTGATCGGGCGCGCGCTGCTGACCGTTCTGGTGGCGGTAATTGTCGCGACGGTCATCGGCAGTTTCGCGGATCCGCGCGAGGTTCTCAAGCCGACTTCGGCAAAAGCCGGCGAGGAACATTCTCATCATCATCATCATCATCCGCCCGGCAGGCCGGGCTTACGCGCCAAATTGTTTTCCGCAATGCAAATCGGCGGGGACGATTTTTTCGAGATGGGCCGCTTCCTCATCTTGGGCTCGGGGCTGGCGGCGCTGCTGCAAACTTTTGTGCCACAGGATAGTCTGCTCGCTCTTGGGTCCGGTCCGATCATGTCGGTTCTGTTTATGCAGATCTTGGCTTTTTTGCTCAGTGTTTGTTCGACTGTTGATAGTTTTCTTGCGCTGGCTTTTGTCAACACCTTTAGTACCGGCGCCATCATAAGCTTTCTCAGTTTTGGACCCATGGTCGATATCAAAAGTACGCTGATGTTTACCGGCGTCTTCCGCCGCAAGATCGTTTTGTATTTGGTTTTGCTGCCTTTTGTCTTGAACCTGCTGGCAGGCGTATTGATTAACGTCGCACTGGGTTATTGAGACATGGAGAAGCGCGCATGAGCGCGGAGCATCAACATCATTCACATATTGATCAGGCCGCCTGGGCGAAATCGCTGATCCTTTTCGGCTTGGGCATCTACCTCGCCGTATTGATCTTGACCGGCAACCTGGCAAACTATATTAACCTGCGTTTTGCCTGGCTGGCTTACATTGGAACGGCGCTCTTTTTCCTGCTGGGGCTGGTTAATCTCTATGTTTGCCTCAATCCTCGACGCGCCCACAGCCATCATCAAATCAGCTGGGATAATCTTCTGATCGTCGCTTTTCCGTTGTTGCTCGCGCTTCTAATCCCCTCGCGCTCTCTGGGCGTGGAAGCGGTGTCCGGCGGCATCGGCTTGAGCCCCGTCGGCGTCGAACGCGCTTCCGCCCTCACTCGCAATCCGCTCGATCGCAATATTCTCGATTGGCTGCGCGTCTTCAATCGCGCGGCAACACCGGCCGCATTTAATGGCCAATCGGTTGATGTGAGCGGCTTTGTTTATCGCGAACCAAGTATGGGAGAAGACGAGTTCATGGTGTCGCGCTTCACAATGAGTTGCTGCGTCGCGGATGCCTATCCCATTGGCATGCCGGTCCGGTCCAGCGCAACTGGCGAGTTCGCGCCCGGGGCCTGGGTGAGGGTACGCGGCGAAGTGTTCGCCGATCTATTCCAGGGAGAATTCGCGCCCATAATCCTTGCTGACGCGATTGCCCTGATTGAAGAACCCGCGCAACCCTATCTGTATCCCTAGTCTTGATCTGAAGACATGATAGTTTTTTCTATTCCCTCAATCCCCGACGGTCAGCGTCAACGCGACCCCATAGCAATGGGGGGAAGCCAGTCAAAATACGCTGGACTCCCCCTCCCTGATGCTTCGCTGAGGAGCGGACATGTTTTTCTACCCCATCCCCGGCCAGTGCCCCCTCGGTCCCCCGCCTCACGGG
>WTGF01000119.1 GCA_011525385.1 Chloroflexota bacterium
TCAAAAGTCATAAAGCTTCCGATGACCGACATGATGACGACGATCGCCGTGATTGGGCGGAGAAGGGGCAGTTTGATGCGCCAGAAGAGTATTCGTTCACCAGCGCCGTCAATCTTGGCCGCTTCGATGAGTTCTGGCGGTATTGTCTGCAAGCCAACGAGAAACAGCACCATGCTCGGTCCAAGCGCGCGCCATGAGGCCGCGACGATCATCGCCAGCGTGTTTGTCGGCGCAAATACCAGCCATGGGCGCGCCAGGGCGTCAAGGCCGACCCAGCGCAGCGTTTCATTCAAGACGCCATTGTTGGTGTAGACATAGCTCCAGATAGCGGCGACCACCGTCGTCGACAATATCGCCGGCAGATAGATGAGCGTTTTCAAGACCCGCTGCCCGGGGATTCGCTCCAAAACCACCGCCAGCAGCAGGCCGCCCGCGACCGGCAGCAGCAGGCTCCCGCCAGTCCAGATCAAAGTGTTGCTGAACGACCTGGTGAAAGTCGGGTCGCGGATGGCGTCAATGTAGTTTTGCAAGCCCGCAAAACGGGGCGGGGTAATCAAGTCCCAATCGGTAAAGCTGATGGCAAAGGTATGGGCGACCGAATAAAGCAGCAGCCCGCCGACCAGCAGAAGCGCTGGCAATAGATAAAGATAAGGCTCAGCCTTGCGCAACAGCGCGTGCGCGCGCGTGGGCGCGTCGACCGACGCCTCTGCCAGCGCTGTGACCGGGACCTCATTTCGAAGCGGATCAGTGCTCACCTGGTTTGTATCGGGCAACCCGCCCGCCTGCATTCAGGATGGTTGGAGAGGCGCTTGACAGGCCTCTCCAATTCCAGATTCTATTCGCCGCCAGCGCTTGCCCAATAATCCTGAGCAATCTGCTCCGCGCCGTCCAGAACCGTCTGCAAGGCAGCCGGATCCAACACAAATTGACCGAGCAAATCAACCACTTGTTCGACGATTTGCGGCGGCGTGGCTTCCCAGTATCGCGTATAGAGCTCGTATTCGCCATTGGCGACCGCATTCGCCAGATCAACCAGATGCCCCGGGCGCGTCTCTTCGGGCGCCAGCAGACTCGGCGAGTTGATGTCGCTGGTTTCCGCCCAGATCGTTTGCGCTTCTACGCCCATGAAGTAATCGGCAAACTCGAGCGCGACATCGCGCTGCGGCGAATTCTCGGCAAGCAGCAGCGGACGTCCCTCGATGATCAGGCTGCGATTCCCCGCTTCTGTGATACCCGGCATGACGAAAATGCCATAGTCCTCACCGGCGACGAAACCGCCACGCGCGAGGGTGGCTGTATACCAGTCGCCAATCAGAAACATGCCAATGCTGCCGCTCACAAATGGTTCCGCCCAGTTATCGCCGAAGTCGCCCGGCTGCGAGAAGTAGCCCGCATCCAGCAGATCGCGCCACTGCTCCATAATGGCGACCACCTGGGGATCGTTGTAGGCTGTCTCGCCCGTCATCACACTCTGATAAAGGGCGGGATCAACGCGCACCATCATTTCTTCGAACCAGATGAAACTGCACCAGCGGCAGCCAACCACGTCCAGACCGAAGGGGGTTACGCCATTGCTCTTTAGCGCTTCCGCAACCGCCATCAGCTCGTCCCATGTGGTCGGGACTTCGAGGCCATGTTCAGCAAAGACATGCTTGTTGTAAAAGACGACCCAGTAGTTGATCATCTTCGGCAAGCCATAGGCGCGCCCATCAAAGCCAAAGGAACCCATCATGCTGGCTGGGTATCCACCGTTGTCAATGTGCGTCTGCCAGATGTCGGTGACATCAGCAAGCAGCCCGGCGTCCACCAGGTCTTTCATGCGATAGCCAAACCACCAGTCAAAGAGCGGGAAAGCGTCGTCGGTAGGCAGCGCGCCGCGCACCGCAGCTTGGTAAGAGTCGGTCGAGGTGAAGATCACCGTGTTGACGCCGATGCCAGTTGCGCCACGCGACGCCTCGTCGAGCGCATCCTGACCCGCCTCGTGCCAGGCCGCGTCATTCGCCCAGTCGATCACGACGGGATCATCCTGGGCCGCTATACTGCCTCCCAGAATCAGCACTGGGATGAGCAGCAGTGCCGCCAGAAGTTGCAAAAATCCGATGCTGTTTCTCTTCATGTCATAATCTCCTTATGTAGAATTCTTAACCGGACAAACTTGACTCGCAGCGTCATAGGCCTTTCTCCTTAGATATAAGATTCAAACCAGTTTTCGCTGTGGTTCTTATCAGTGCAAACATCCCTCCCGAGATGCGACTTGACGGCAGCAATTTCGATCCACTCATTAGACACGAATCACCTCCAAGCCGAGATCCTGGAGCGATTTTGCGTCTGCGTCGCAAAGTTGATGGTCACTAATCAGCACATCAATCTCAGACATTGGCACTACATTCAAGGAGAGGCTGCGTCCATATTTGCTTCCATCAGCTGTCAGGATGACTTTTCGCGCTTGCTCTACCATCGTTCGCTTGACTTCGACTTCAAGTATGTTGCCGGTTGTTACACCGTTCTCTAAGCCGAACCCGCTTGATGCCAAGAATAGAATGTCGGCGTTGAACTGCTCTAGTGAGCGCACCGTTTCTGTTCCGATCAGAGAGCGTGTCAACTGTCGAAGTACACCACCGGGCATGACAAGTTCAACATTGGGATAATGCGTCGCAGCGTCAGCGATATTGAGCGCTGGCGTAACGATACGCAGATACTCCATATCGCGCGGCAGTTGGTACACAATCTCCACAGTCGTAGTGCCCGCATCCACAAAGACCGTATGGCCAACTTCAATGAACTCGACAGCTCTCTTCCCAATCCGTTGCTTGGATTCGCGATTGAGCTTGGTTCGTTGTTGGAGCAAGGGTTCTTGGTTAGGAGGCGGGACTTTCGAAACGCCCCCTCCCCAGATTATTTCGCAATCCCCGCTCTTCTCCAACTCGCGCAGGTCGGCACGAATCGTTACGGCAGAGACATCAAGCAACTCAGTTAGTACAGCTGTCCGAACCGCGCCTTCACGTCGGAGGATGTCGCGTATCCGTCGTTGACGCTCAACCGCCAACAGGGAATTATCACTACTAATCAGAGTTTTTACTTTCACTTTATTTCAAAAATGACTGTATCAGCTTTCGTTTATCTTGTCAAATTTTCATGTTTTGGCATTCCAGGGCGCTCGCAGCAAATCGAATTTGCCACCGATGGTCACGTAGACAGCCACAGCCGACAACCGACACGGACCGGACGGGAAGGGATTTTTTGGATGTGTGGGCGCTTTATCTCAGCTGCCGTGCATGGCGCGCATCCTGGCCAGCATTTTCTCGCGCGCCTCCGGCGAGCCATCGCAATTGGTGCCAAACAAATGATCAAGCGGAATCGTGGGTTCGCCGTAGTTGCACTCGAAGAAGCGATGATGTAGCGAATGCCAATAGTTGCCGTATGAGATCTTCATGTTGTCATTGACGACAATTTCTTCGAAGCCGCCGTGACCCGTAATCGAGCCGAAGGTCACCTGCTGCCCCTGGAAGATCATATTGATCGGATGCGCGCCGATGAGGGGATGGATCAGCATGCTCGCGTACATCACGATATGTTCAATCGGGTGTTGTGACAGGCCCGACCAGGGTCCGACTTCGATATTCCGGTGATGGACATGATGCACCGCTTTGTAAAGAAACTTCACGTGCAGCAGGCGGTGCCCCCAATAGAAGTAGAAGTTGTACCATAGCGGCGACAGGAAAAGGATCAAGGCGAAGGCGATTGGCTGTTCGCGCGGGTCAAGATACGGAATGAGACCGTTGGCGTAGGCATAGTGCATCAGGACTTCAAAGCCCGTCCAAACGGTGCCGGCGCTGGCGATGCTCCAGAACATGTTGTCGCGCACTTGATCGTTCCAGAGGAATTTCTTGCTTTTGCCCATCCACTTCAGCGACAGCTTGTATTGATACCCCTGCGTCTTCAGGGTCCACATGCTTAGGTGAAGCACGGACGCGTAGACAATCAACATGATCTGGTTGCGCAGGAAGATCTCGAGCATCCAGCCGGCGCGGAATTCGGTCATCCGCGACATCTCCGGTGTCAGATACGCCCAGGTCAAAACCGCCACGATCATGAAGAGAATATTGTAGGGCCACAAATACTCTTTCAGCCAAAGCGCTGCTGCGCGCGGCTTAGGCGGCCAGGAGAACCAGGGGTTTGGCGCGCCGACATCGCCCTCGGGCCGCCAGTAGCCGCGCTCGTCCCGCGGCATGCCGTCAACTAATCCGTCTCGTTCCACACTTATATTTGCCATGCCAGCCAACCTCTATAACTCCAAGAAAATGTTTTATGCTTAAAGTATAGCAATGACAGTGCTTGGAGCGCCAATCGACGCCTGGATTTGCGTCGCTTCTGTTAGATTTACGCGTAAGGAGGACCTTCATGATTAAGCGCTTCACGCTGGTCGCCGTATTTCTGCTTAGCCTCACTGTTGTCGCTGATGATGACGCGCTTGTAGCGGCGCGCCTTCAACTGCAATGGGTGACGCAGGCGCAGTTCGCCGGTTATTATGTCGCGCGAGAACTGGGGTTCTACGCGGACGAAGGGCTTGAGGTCACGATCATTGAAAGTGAGGGAGATCTTCAGCCTGTCGACGTTGTTGCCTCCGGTGATGCCGAGTTCGGCGTGACCTGGCTGCCAAAGACCCTTAAAGCCAATGAGGGTGACACGAATCTGGTCAATATCGCGCAGGTTTTTCAACGCAGCGGGACTGTTCTGGTTTCACTTGCCGAAGCGGGCATTGAAACGGCGTTTGATCTTCCATTGCACCGGATCGGCGTTTGGGTCGATGACAACGAATTCGAAGTCCACGCCACGACCTTTCACATCGGCTCCGATCCCACCAGCGGGGAACATCTTATGCTCGTGCCGCAGCCCTTTCATCCGGGACCGCTGCTGGCGGGTGAAGTGGATGCGGCGCAGGCGCTGATCTACAATTGGGTAGGCAGGCTTTTTGGCATGATCAACCCGGCAACCGGCGAGTTGTTCCAGCCCGACGAGTTCAACATCATTGACTTGAACGAAGTGGGAACAGCGATGCTGCAAGATCATATCATCGCGCGGGCGGATTGGCTGGCGGACGCAGACAATGAAGCCCTGGCGATTGCTTTTCTCAAGGCGACCATCCGCGCCTGGATCCACTGTCGCGATCATGCCGATGACTGCGTGCAAATCTTGCTCGAGATTGATCCAGAGTTGGGCGAGAGCCATCAGCAGTGGCAGATGAACGAGGTGAACAAGTTGATCTAGCCCGCGCCGGCGGGCATCGGGATCATGGATGAGGAAAAGTGGGCGCGGACAGTAGAATTGGCTTTGCAGACCGGCGCGATCACGGCAGAGCCCGATATGCGCGCCTATCGCGATGATCTTGTGATTGCGGCAATCCAGGCGCTTGCGCAGGAGATGCCGAATCTAGACGCGAGCGGGAAGGGCTGGACGCCGCTCGCGGTCACGGTGCGCTCAGGCGCTCAATAAGCGGGCGGCGCCAGCCGGCAGGGAGCATGTCATGACCAGGATCTTCTTCGTCGGCAGCTATAACGAGGGACTGACAATCCGCGTGCCCCGTATGCCCGCGCTGGGCGAAAGTTTGCCCGGCGACTCCTTCGACATGGGGCCCGGCGGCAAAGGCAGCAATCAAGCGATCGCGGCGGCGCGTTTGGGCGCTCAAGTGAGTTTTTTGGCTTGCGTCGGCGACGATATCTTTGCCGACCGCGCCCTGCAGTTCTATGCCAAGGAGGGACTCGCGGCGGACAAGGTGCATCGCTTGCCCGGCGCTCATACCGGTATCGGATTTGTCAACGTTTTGCCGGATGGTGAAAACTGGATCACGGTCGATCTGGGCGCTAATCTGTTGATGACGGCGGATCACGTGCGCGACTGCGAAGCGCTTATCCGGGAGAGCGACATTGTGATGACGCAATTCGAAGTGCCGCCGGAGCCGGTCGCCGAAGCGATGGCGCTGAGCAGAGCGCATGGCAAGCTGACGATTTGCAATCCGGCGCCGGCGCGTTCAGTTGATCCGGCCATGTTCGCGGATGTCGATGTCTTGACCCCTAATGCCAGCGAAGCGCGCATTCTTCTGGGTCTGCCCCCTGACGATCCCGGCCCGGTCGAAACGCTGGCTGTCAAGTTGCTGGATTATGGCGTGGGAACGGTCATTGTGACGCTTGGCGAGGGGGGCGCGCTCATCGTCAACCGGGATGGCGAGAGGCATATTCCCGCCCTCTCGATTGAGGCCGTGGATGTCACCGGCGCCGGGGACAGCTTCAATGCGGCCCTGGCGGTATTCCTGGGCGAAGGCCTGTCGATTGAAGATGCGGCGCGGCGAGCGGTCGTGTCCGGGGCTTATACCGCTATGCATATCGGGGTGATCGACGGCTTGCCCAGTCGCGCGGAGTACGAGCGTTTCGCGTGCGAGGAAGGGTAGCAGATCAAAGTTCAAGAAAGGGCTGGCAGCGGCGCGACTTGCAGATCGATGCCCATGTCAAGCAGCATACCGTGAACTTGGGGCGCGATGCCGGCGTCGGTCACGATGGTATCGATCTGGTCGATAGCCAGAACCTGGGCCGCGGCGGTTGTGGCGAATTTGCTTGAATCCAGCAGGACGACTGTTTTCTCGGCCGAGCGAATCATCGCACCTTTGACCGAGGCTTCCAGCAACTGCGCGTCGGTCAAGCCGGCTCGCAGGGACAGCCCCGCGCCGGAAATGAAGGCGACGCGAGTGAAGAAGTCCTCGAAAAAGCGTTCGGTTACGGGCCCGACAAGGCTGCTGGAATCGGCGTGAAGCTGTCCTCCTGTGCCGATCACCGTGGCGCAGGACAGCGTCTTCCGGAGCAATTCGAGCGTCGGCAGGCTGTTGCTGACCACCAGGAGATTGCGTTTGCGGTTCAGAAAAGGCACTATCGCGCGAACGGTGGAACCGGCGCCCAGCAGCAGTACGTCGTTGTCTTTGACGAAACACATGGCCGCGTGACGGCCAATTGCGCGTTTTTCGTCGGCTCGAATGTGATCCCGGGTCAGGCGCTGTATTTCCCGCCGCGCGGGCGCGCCGCCTTCAAAAACGGCACCGCCATGCGTTAAGGTGACCAAGCCTTCGTTTTGCATTTTTTTGAGATCGCGGCGGATCGTCATGCTGGAAACATGATAGCGGACGCTCAGGTCAAGGATTGTTGCGCTGCCCACGCGCGCGAGATAGCTGAGTAAATGTCGCCGTCTGGCTTCCGGTAACATAGATACCGTCTCAAGATGCCTTTTCAGTTTACGGAACTGACAATTTGGGTTATTTTCTGATATTTTACGTGAATTTACGATAAGACGCAATCGCGCCTGAATCCGGAGCTATGCCAATGTCTAATTGCGTACGCAAGCCCATTCCCGACAAACAGTCGGCAACCATACGCGTGACGCGTCCCTGGGGCGGCTTCGTGCAATATGCCAATAACGAAGAAGTGACGATCAGCCTGATGACGGTCAAGGCGGGACAGCGCCTGAGTCTGCAATCGCACAGCGCGCGGGCCGAACTTTGGATTGCGCTTGATGACGGCGCGATCATCCAGGTGGAAGACCAAATCATTGAAGCGAAGGCGGGCGACGAAATCTGGATTCCGGCCGGCAGCAAGCATCGGCTCGGCAGCGGGGGAGAGGCGGTGCGAGTTCTTGAGGTGGCTTTTGGCAATTGGCAACAGAAAGACATCAGGCGCTATGAGGATGACTATGACCGTCCCGCCGAAGACGAATGAGCTTAATCGACGCGATACCTGGCAATAGTTTCTTCGTTCAAGCTGATGCCCAGGCCGGGTCCATCCAGTGGCTTAAGAACGCCGTCATGGAAAGGGATGGCTTCGCGCATGAGCGTGTGCCGCAGCGGATTGAAGAGTTGATTGTATTCATAGATCAAGAAGTTGGGCATGACGGCGCAAGCAGCGATTGCGGCGACAATACCCAGGCCGGCGCCGACGCCGTGCGGCGCGACCGTCACATTCTCCATTAGAGCCATATCCGTGATTTTCAGCATGCCGGTGAAGCCGCCGCAGCGCGTGATATTGGGCATGAGCACATCCACCGCTTCCGCCTTCAGCAGGTCGCGGAATTGGTAGACGCTGCCCAGCCACTCGCCGGAGGCGATGGGGAGATCGACGCGGCGGCGGATGCGCGCCAGATCGTCGGCGTATTCCGGATGCACCGGTTCTTCCAGCCAGTAGACACTTTGCTTGACCAGGTCCTTGGACAAGGCGATGGACTGGCTGACGGTGTAAGCGCCGTTGGCGTCCACCAGTAGCTTGATTGCCGGGCCGACGGCGGCGCGCACGGCTTCGACGTGCGCGATATCGGTGGCCAGTCCACGGCCGATCTTGAGCTTCAGCGCGCGGAATCCAGCGCTGAGAAACTCACCCGCCTTTTGGGCGGACTGCTCGGGCCTTGGCAGGTAGGGTATGGGGCTGGCGTAGGGTTCGACGGTCTCGCATATGGGTCCGCCCAGCAGATTCGGCAGGGAATCGTTGTAGATCTGCCCGCGCAGGTCCCAGAGCGCGATATCAACGCCGCTGATGCCCATAGGCGCGAAGCGGATCTCCTCGACCATTGCGCTCCACAAGGCATGGTGATGGCGGGGATCTGCGCCGATCAACATGGGCGCGAGCACCTCATTGATATGAGCGGCCGTGCCGCGCGGTCCTGGGCGTCCCATGGCCTCGCCGATGCCGACCAAGCCGTCGTCGGTGGTGAGGCGGACGATGACCGCGCCTTGACCGAGCAGGGGGTTGGACCGCATGCCGAAGGCTGGGTGGGAAAGTTCGTTTGGCACCTCGTCCAGGGCGTCGGCGAAGGATGCCCAAAGCGGGATAGCTTCGACGCGAGCTATTTTCATTTATCAGCCAAGCGCCGGATTGAGACGAGTCGCCGCCAGATCGCCCGGCTCTGTACCGGGCAGCCAGTGATCACGATCGGCAACGCGGTTATTGTTGTTCAACTCGCTAACCCGTACGCCATCGGCATAATAGATGACGGTCATGGCGGGTCGCATTTGGTCGGAGGTATTCGGCGGCGCCGAGTGCAAGGTCCAGCCGCTGTGGAAAGTGGCGGAACCGGCTGTCATCGAGTCGGCCTGTTGCAACTTGAAGCCGCGGCTCTCCACAAACGCGCGCAGTTGGGCTTCGGATTCGTCGGAGATGGGGATGTCGCCCAGGTAGCCTTCGACGTGCGAGCCCGATGCGAACTGCAAGGTGCCCATAGCGGCGTCGATATCGGCCAGCGTCATCCACATGGTGATGGTCTTGTCCGTCGCCAGGGGCCAATAATGCTGATCTTGATGCCAGGGGGTGATGCCGCCGCCGGCTTCCTTGAACAGGGCTTGATCATGGTAAAGTCGCACCTTGTCGACGCGCATCAAGCCCGCGGCGATGCCCGCGAAGCGCGTCGCCATGACATAATTCTTGACCACTTCGTTGTATTCCCACAAGTTTGTTGTCTGCAGGAAGGCTTTGCCATAGGTATCGCGATCCGCCAGTTTTCGCGTTTCCTTGTTGCGCTCTGCGACAGTCTCGACGATCGCCTCGTGATAGGGCGGGATGTATTGCGCCGGCAGCACATTCTCCAGCAAGATATGTCCGTCGCGCTGGTAGGCCGCGACTTGCTCATCGGTCAAGTCGTAAGCTGTGTTCCATTCCATATCAGGTAACTCGCCTGGTAAAGCCCGTTTAGTGATCGTGATCGACCTCTTCGTGCGGCACGACGACCATGAAGCCGTTGTCGTCGCCCATCATGGATTTGACGCGGTGGTCGTCGAAGCGATGGCCGTATAACTCCGGCGCGTTGGCGGCGCAAAGCGTACCGAATTTGGGCTGCGCGTAGGGCAGGTGCGTTGTGCCCCGCGCCAGAATATGCAGATAATTGGCGGCGGCGCCCTGCTCGTCGCCATCGTATTCCCCGCGGTGATTCCAGGGCACGCGCGAACGGGCGTTGCAATAGTGGCTGACAAAGGCGCGACGCGGCTTGTTCGAATCGTTGCGGTGGGAGCGATGCAAGACATGTCCGCCGAAAAAGACTACATCGCCCGGCTGAGCCGGTATTGCGACTTCGGTATCATATCGCAGCGCGATTTTCGCCAGCGTATTCTTTTCCACGTCGGGATGGCTGGCATTTATGATGGATTCGATATCATCGAGGATGGTATCGCCTTGTTGCGTCACACCGTCGCAATCGGGGTAGATCGGTTCGTGCTGGGAGCCGGGGGTGATCCACAGGCAGCCGTTCTCTTCGGCCGCCGGGTCGATGGCGATCCAGGCCCCGATCAGCGTATCGGGCTGGGTGGGGATGTAATACGAGTCCTGATGGAAGCCTTGGCCGGCTTGTCCGGGCTGCTTGAAAAAGAGCATGGTCTGCAAGCCCAGGACGTCGGGTCCGATGAGCGCTTCCAGCACATCGACCACATGCGGGTGCAACAGGAAACGCTCGGCGATTTCCTCGGTGCGGTGGGGCATGTGCACGCGTTCGTAATGATGACGCCGCTCACCTTCGGTCGCGTCATCAGCGGGGGCTGGGATGCCGGGCAAGGTTGTACGGCCCGCCATCAGGTCTTCGGTGTAATCCGCCAATTCCCGCACTTCCTCGGGCGAAACCAATCCGCGAATTACCAGATAGCCGTCGCGGCGGAAAGACTTGTATTCGTCGACGCTGACCTGGTAGCGCTCGTGCTTTCGCTGGAGCAATTGTTCTTCAATCATTGTCCGATTCCCAAATTCTTTACTTTTCCGTATCTTACCGCGAAATTCGCGAACTGCAATTCGCAGGGTAAATTTGTCTTTGTTGGCATTGGTGAATCCAGTGCCGTATTGGTTATACTATCGTGACCAAGAAGGAGACAGGAGATGGAACAGCGACAGTTTGGGAATACGGATTTGCGGACTTCGGCGCTTGGATTCGGGACTTGGGAACTGGGCACGACGCAATACGGCGAGATCGACGTAGACGAAGCCGTGCGGGCGATACATATGGCGATCGACCACGGGATCACGCTCTTCGATACCGCCGAAGTCTACGGTCCCTACACGTCCGAGGAATTGCTCGCTCGTGGACTGGGCAGTCGCCGAGCGGATATCGTCTTGGTGACAAAAGTAGGCTTCGTCATGGACGATGACCCGAGCGTCGTTGGCGATGCCGCCATTGTCGGACGAAATGCATCCGCGGCTCACATCACCGAACGGACTGAAGGCTGCCTGAAACGCCTCAACACCGATTATGTCGACTTGATGCTGATTCATTGGCCCGATCTCGCGACGCCGCACGATGAGACGATTGGCGCGCTGGAAGACTTGAAGGCGGCGGGCAAAATCCGCCACTACGGAGTCTCCAATTATGACGTGAGCATGATGACGGAGTGCCAAAAACACGGCGACTTGACTGCCAATCAGATCGGCTACAATCTCTTCGACCGGCGCGTGGAATCGGCCGTTTTGCCCTATTGCCTGGAGCAAGGCATCGGTTTCATGGCATACGGCAGTCTGGGTTTTGGTCTGCTGAGCGGCGGCTTAAAGCCGGATACCGAGTTCGCCGAGAATGACTGGCGCGGAAAGGGCATGGCTTTTGGCTTGCCGCTATTTGAACGCGAGAACTTCTTGAAAGAGCTGCGGGTCACAGAGCGGCTCAAAGCAGTGGCGGAGGGTTACGACAAGTCGGTGGCGCAGTTGGCGCTGGCCTGGGTCTTGAGCCATCCGGCAGTGACCGTGGGGCTGGTGGGCATGCGCAACGAAGTCGAATTGTCAGAGAATATCGCGGCTGTCGACTGGCGCTTGAGCGACGCCGACCGCGCCGAAATCGATGACATCTTCGCGGACGAAGGCGTGCCGACCCATGCGGAGTCCAGGCAAATGACGGACGTGTCTAAAGGGGGCGATTCACACGCGGACTAGGGCGGCATTGGCAAGGTCGACATTGTGGCCCCGCAGGCGCGTCAAAGTCCATTGCGGATGGTCTAAGCTCCTACTAATCCCAGATGCTGCCCATCCGCCAGACGCTGACGCGCGCGGTCGCGGTCCCGCCTTGGGTGTACAAACGCAGTCCTTGGGCATCGTCCCGCGACGGGTAGATGCGGCTGGTCATCGAGAGGCGGTCGTTCGCGTATATTTCGATGACGGAGTTGTCCAGGTAGATGGTCAGGTTCAACTGTTCGTCATCCCCGAGCTTCAAGGCAAATTCGCAGGGGTCAAGTGTGACTTCTGCCGTGTCGGTGGACTGATCGCGCGTTAGGCGCAGGTTGCCGGAATTGAAGTCGTAGGCCAGTTGCGTGAATTGCTCGCCATCAGAGCTGCGCCGAAACTGAATGCCGAGCGAGTCACAACTTCCCGTTGTCACGCGGAGCGATATTTCCAGCCTGTCGCCCGTCACGCCGCCCAGCGAGTTGGGACTGTCACTCGAGACCGAAAGCGTATCTTCAATTAGAGTGGCTGTCCGCAATTGCTGGAGTTCCCCCGCCGGCTTGACATTGAGATTACCGCTGTCGTCCAGCGAGATTTCGCGCGGCAGAGTCAGGCAGGATGCCCAGCGGGCGGCCGCGTACTGGTCGCGCGGACGCGCCTCGCGTATCCATCCCCACATTAACCAACGACCGCTTGGATCAAGCAGGCTGTTGGGCGCGTAGAAGACGTCCCCCCAATCCAGGCGCCTGGGCGGACCATCGGGCGTATAGCGGTGCTTCGCATAGTCGCCCAGCCAATAGACGGGCCGTCCATGAGGTGATACAACCAGCATGTGCTTTTTCCCCAGATCGAGAAAATTGGGGCATTCCCAATTGATGCCGCTTTGCGCCGGGTTCCCGATATACAGCGGGTTGAGGTACTCCCAGTTGATCATATCAGGCGAGCGATAGAGCAGCGCGACGCCACCGATGCCTTTGATGCCGGAACCCAGCAGCATATACCAGCGGCCATCGTTCTCTTTCCACAAAAAGGGATCGCGAAAGCCGATCAGATCCAGGCCTTCCGGGATCGCGGGTATGACAGGATTGGCGGGATGCTTCTGCCAGGTTTGCAGGTTGTCCGTGCTGGTGGCGATGCATTGCGTCTCCTGGTCGATCTCCAGCACAAATTCGTGGTAGTAGCCTTGTGGGATGCGCTGTCTATCCGAGGGCGGCAGGTCGTCGTCGGCGCTCCAAAGGGTCATATCAGCGACGCCGGAATAGATCATGGTGGGCAGCCCATCGTGAATGACCACGCTGCCCGACCAGCAGCCAGCGGCATCGTAGCTGTCCGGGCTGGGCATGATGGCGATGGGACAATGTTCCCAATGCACCAGATCGGGGCTGCGAACGTGACCCCAGCCCATGGGCCCGAAATCGGCGATGTAGGGGTTGTGCTGGAAGAACATGTGCCAGTAGCCGTTGTAGTAGCAGGGGCCGTTGGGATCGTTGATCCAATTGGCGGCCGTAAACAGGTGATAAGCCGGGCGTTGCGGATCGTCGCCGAGCGTCGCGGCGGTTTCGGCCACGGCTTGATCCGCTCTGGCGAGAATCTCGGAATAGCTTTCTGGCATGGTTTTCGTCCTTACTTGGTGTGATGGGTCATGTCAGGTGATTTCAGTCCTTCAGCGCGCCGAAGGTAATGCCGCGATGGAAACTGCGCTGTGTGATCAGATAGAGGATCAAAATGGGCGTAAACAGGATGACGGTGGTGGTGGCGATCATGTCGTACTTGAAAGTGAATCTTCCCATAAAGTCGATGATGCGCACGCTCATCGGCATCAGCCATTGTTTGGTGGCGATGACCAGCGGGAAGAAGAAGCTGTTCCAAGCCCACATGAACTCAATCAGAGCCAGTGACATAATGGCCGGGCGCGCCAGGGGCATGATGACGTAGCGCAGCACTTGCAGATCGGATCCGCCGTCAACGACGGCCGCGTCGATCAGCGCGCGCGGGATGTCTTTGAAAAAGGTGGTCATCAGAAAGACGCCGAAGGTCAAGCCCAGCGCCGCCTGCGGCAGGATCATGCCGGCGTAGGTGTTCAAGAGTCCCAGGTCTTGCAGCAACTGATATACCGGAATGAGCACGGAGGTTTCCGAAACCATCAGTCCCGTCAGCACCAGGAGGAAGAGCCATTGCTTGCCAACAAAGCGATAGACCGCAAAGCCGTAACCCGCCAAAACGGATATGGCGGTCGTCAGAATCATCGACGATGTCGACAGAATCATGCTGTTGTATAGCGCCCCCTTGTAGCCTTGTTCGTTGAGGATGAAACCAAAGTTCTTCCATTGCGGATCCTTGGGCAGGGCGAGAAAGCTCTGGAACAACTCGGCAGAGGTCTTAAGCGCGGCGTTGAACATCAAGTAAATGGGGAAGAGGGCGATAAAGACAAATAGCAGCAAGATTGCGTGGATGAGGATGCTCTGGATGATGCGAGAGGAACGATAGGACCGCCGTTTGCGTGGCTGGGCGCTGATGTTCATTTCATCTCCTCTAATCGCCTTCTTCAGTGACGATCTGCCGGATGACAACCACGCTGAGCACCAGGATGACGACCGTCAATATCGTGCTCATGGTCGCCGCATAATTGAAACGTCCCTCGCGCATACTGTGCCAGTAAATGCGCAGCCCTACCACTGTGCTGGCTTCGTTGGGTCCGCCATTGGTCGCCACGAAGATCAGGTCAAAGAATTTCATCGAGCCAATGATGGTGTAGACGAGAACAAAAGTGATGGCATTGCGCAACAGAGGAATCGTGACATATATGAAACGCTGAATGGCGCCCGCGCCATCGATCTTGGCCGCGTCGTAGAGTTCGGGACTGATGTTTTGCAGCCCGGCCATGAATATCAGCACGCAGAAGCCGTAATAGGACCAACTGCCGATCATGTTTACGGCGATCAGCACGATGGACTCGTCCGCCAGCCAAGGCCGGCCCGTCAGCCCGATGGTCTCGAGCAGCCAATTGAGCGGCCCGATACTGGGGTCGTAAATCCAGCGCCAGACGATCGCGGCGCATACGGCCGCTACCGTCTGCGGGATGAAGTAAATGCTGGCGTAGACCAGGCGCGTCCTGCCCCGGCCGGAAAGGACAACCGCCAGTAGCAAACCCAGAACGACGGGAATAGCGATGCTCAGCAATACCCAAATGATGTTGTGATATAAAGATTTGAGAAATAGATCGTCTTGAAGCAGTTTGGTGTAGTTGCCGAGCCCAACCCAGAAGTAATCTCGCGAGCGCCCGGTCGGCGAATCAAAAAAGCTCAAAACGAAAGCATTGAGGATGGGATAAAAGATCCAAATGGCGAGGTATATCAAAGCTGGGGCAATAAATATATAAGGTCGTATATTGAATCGCGGCATACCGCTATCTTTCCTCGGCGCTTCCCCCATCCCCCAGCCCCTTCCCCCAAAATGAGGGAAGGGGAGAACAAGAGACCTTTAGGCCCCTCCCT
>WTGF01000093.1 GCA_011525385.1 Chloroflexota bacterium
TAGATCAGCATCATCCAGCCGGTGCCCCACATGCTCATCATGATCAGCGCCGGTTTCGCCCATTGGGGATCGGAAAACCAACTGATGACGGGCAATCCCAGTTCAGCCATGATCACGCTGACAGCGCCGTACTGCGGATGCAGCAGCCAGGTCCAGACGATGCTGGTGGCGACCAGCGGCAAAATGCTGGGCAAATAGAAGATCGTCCGGAAGACGGACAAGCCCTTCACCTTCTGATTGAGCAAAACAGCCAGCGCCAGCGCCAGCATATTGCCCAGGGGCACGGCGAAAACGACGAAATACAAGGTATTGGTGAGCGCCTTGATGAAGAGCGGATCAAAATAAAGCAGCTTCTCGTAATTGAACAGGCCGATGAATTTGGGCGACGAGATTGGCGAATAGCGGGTCAGGCTGTAATAGAAGGAAGCCAATATGGGATAGAGGTTGAGCGCCAGGAAGCCGACGATCCAGGGCGAGATGAAAACCAGGCCGACGGCTATTTTCCGCAGTTCGCGGCGGTTGCGTGGCGTCAGCATAGGCCTACCTGGCTTCGGTTTCCGTTGTGTCGCCTTGACCGGCGCGTTGACTGGATCGGCGGTGTTCAAGGTCTAGCCTTTCAAGCCCGTCAGCGAGATGCCCTGAATAAAGACCCGTTGCATAAAGAAGAAGATCAGGATGATCGGCACGACGGCCATGGTCGAGGCCGCCATCAAAATGCTGAAATCGGTAATGCCCTGCGAATTATGATAGAGCGCCAGCCCCAGCGACATCGGATACAGATCGCGGTCGTTGAGGTAGATTAAGGGACCAATGAAGTCGTTCCAGGACCAGATGAACTGGAAGAGCGCCACCGTCGCCAGCGCCGGTTTGCAGAGCGGCAGAATGACGCGCGTCAGCAAGACCCATTCCGAGCCGCCATCAATGCGAGTGGCTTCGGATAGCTCCTTGGGAATGCCCAGCATGAACTGCCGCAGCATGAAGATGAAGAAGGGGTGGCCGAGCCAGGCGGGCACGATCAGCGGCAGCCAGGTATTGACCCAGCCGATCTTGCTGAAGCTGACGAATAGCGGAATCATCACGACATGATAGGGCAGCATCAGCGTCGACAGCACGAGCACAAAGACGACGTCGCGCCCTTTCCATTCTACGCGGGAGAAGCCGTAAGCGACCAGGCTGTTGGAGATGATGGCGCCGATGACGGCGGCAACAGCGATTTGCAGCGAGTTGCCCAGGTACTGCAGGAAGGGCTGCTCTTCCAGGGCGTTGGGATAATTGTCGAACTCGAGCGGATTGGGAATCCAGACCGGCGGGTCGAGCAGGAGTTGGTCGATGGGTTTGAGCGAGGTGGTGATCATCCAGAAGAGCGGCAGGATGAAGGCGGCGGACAAGACGACCAGCAGGACGAAGGATACGGCCTTGTTCATGTCCGTTCGTTTGATGCCGAGATTAGCGAGCATGCGTTGCTTCGTTAGATTGTGTAAACGGCGCTGGTTATGCCCCCACCCCACACCCCTCCCCGACCGCCAGTGTCTACGCGGCGCAAAATGAGGGAGGGGCTTTCGTCGCATCCAACCGGCTCGCGAGTCGTAAGCTCCCCTTCCCTCTTTATGGGGGAAGGGGCCGGGGGATGGGGGTTGATGTCGCCTAAAACTGCCGATACTCGTTCTCGACGGCGGTTTGCACGGCGTCGAGGGCTTCTTGCGCTGATTTCTCCAGCCGCAAGGCTTGGTCGACTTCGGAGCCGAGCCGGTCCATGTAGAAGTTGGCCACCGGAATCATCGGCGTGGTCAAGCCGCGCGGGCTGCCCATGGTTTCAAAGAAGCTGCGATAGTCGGGATGGTCGTCGAAGAGGGCGGTGATGCGGTCCACTTCCAGCGCGGCCAGCGAGCCAGTGGTCGTGGTCGGCGTGTCCTTCCAGGCGGCGACGATGGCCATGACATCTGGATCGGTGAAGCCGGACCACCACTTGGCGAATTCGTAGGCGGCGGCTGGGTTGGCCGCGCCGGTGGGGATGCACTGATAATTGCCCCAGATCCAAGAACCCCAGCCGGTGCTGTCTTCCTCGCCCGCGACCGGCGGCAAGTGCGTCAAGCCCCAGCGGAAGCCCTCGGCAGCGAAGCGGTGGAAGTCGCCCAGCTTCCAGGGACCGATGAGATGCATGGCCAGGCGGCCCGCGATGAAGGGGTCTTGCGTGCCGCCACGCTCGCCGGACAAGCCCGACGAAAAACGCTGCAATCGTTCGACGCCGTACTTTTCGCTGTAGCTCATCATCCATTCGAGCGCGCGCACATTGCCGGGATGGTTGGCGGTGATGGCGTCGTTCTCGGCATCGTAAATCTGGCCGCCAAAGTTGCCGAACCAGGAGCGATGGTTAGCGGGGTCCGCACCAAGATGCAGCAGGCCCACGCGATCCAGGTTGCCGTCGGCGTCTTCGACTGTGAGCTGCTCCGCCATCGCATCCAGTTCTTCGATGGTGGCGGGGCCAACTTCGGGATCCAAGCCCGCTTCTTCAAATTGGTTCTTGTTCCAAGCCAGGTCCAACACGCCGAAGCCGCTGGGCGTGCCGTAGAGCGCGCCGTCGACGACGCCGCCGGCCAAAGCCGCCGGCGTGAGGAATTCTTTGATGGCGGCGATCTCTTCAGGCGTTCCCAGGTCTGCGTAGGGTGTGATGCCGCCGAGCGCGGCCAATCCCGGGATCTCGTTGGAGCCGAAGAAGGTGACAATGTCTGGCGGGCTGCCCGCCGAAATGGCGGCGGTCAAGCGCACCAGGAAGTCGGCTTGGGGGACGACCAGCGGCTCGACGCGAATGGCGTCCTGGTGTGCGTGGAAGGCGTCGACGATGTCCTGGACGTAATTCTCCCACTGTTCCGTCCAGCCGTGCCAGTAGGTGATGGTGACCGGGTCTTGCGCCAAGACGCTTGCAGTGGGCAGCGCGCCAAGGGCCACGGCGCCGGTACCGCCGGCGATGGTCTTGAGCATGTCACGGCGTGATAATCCTCTTTTCTTGCTTTCAGACATGGTAATTCTCCTAATCAGATGCATTTGGGCCTACACAATTCGCATCGCTATCTCGAGTTTTGTCTCTAATTTTCACCTCCTTTGAGATAGGTACGCGCCGAGTGACACTGGCGGGTGACCTGATTGGTCGCCCTACTGTTGCAGGGCATGGCGGGGGCACTGAGGATTATTTGAAATCATCGAATGACCAGTGGTTGCTCCAGCGAAGGTCGATCTCTTCTTTTACGCGTTGGTAGCGAATATCGGTCGAGAGCCGGATGCGGCCCTCGGGCGAGGCGTTGGCGGTGGCGGCGTGGGTGGTGTAGGCGCCGTGCACGACCATGTCGCCGGCTTCGTAATCGGCCATCAGCCAGCGCGTATCCAGGCGGTCGGCCAGCGACGGCAGGTCTTTGGTCAGCCAGCCATGCAATCCCATATTCTTGTTGTAGGCGTTGATGCGCTCTTCCGGCGGCAGTTCGGCATTGAGTTTGCTGAACTCGGCTTCCTTGCGCCGCCCGAAGTGGTGCGAGTTCTCCAGGTAGATCAAGCCGCCCATCTCGGGCGGGGTATCGCCGATGGGGATCCAACTGGTGCAGACGGCATCGGTGCCGGCGCGCAGGTAGACCAGGTCGTAATGCGCGCCGGTCGTGCTGACATCGCCCGGCGGGACGTGGCGGATGAGCTTGCGCTTGTGCAGGTAGACAGCGCCCTCGAAGAAAGCTTCGTAGAATTGATAGATGGGCTTGGCCAGGCAGAAGGCTTCGTAAGCGGCCCAGCGATGGGTCTCCATCTGCAGCTTGCGGATCAGGTTCTTGTTTTCATTCGCGCCGTCGTAAATGCCTTCGCCGGGGTCGATATCGCGGCGGACCAGGCCGGTTTCGGCGAAAGCGGCGAAGTAGCGGCGGCGGAAGTCGAGGACATCGTCGCGGTCGAGGATGCCCTTGAGCCACAGATAGCCTTGTTCTTGAAATTGCTCCTGGAGCGCGCTGATGGGCGCGCCGGGGTCAGAGTGCCTCAGCCAGCCGAGGCGGTTTGGCGCTGATGAGAGGCTGTAGCCGTTGCTTGTCAGAGGTTCCTGTAAGGTGGTGGATTGCTGCATAAGTCAAAGTCTCTATTTTGCCTTCACCTGAATTTTAGCGCAGGATGGCCAAGATGCAAAAGTTGATTCAAGCACAGGGCAATCGCATCAAATCATTTTTTCACCACCGAGGACACCGAGCGCACCGAGTTTAGGATCGTATGTCGACTTTCCTTCTAATTCCGCCACCTGAATACGGCAAAGCCGCCGGCGAAACTTCATCTGTGGCTGAGAAGCAAGCCTGAAATATGATATGAGCTATGAACTTTGCTTTTCTCGGTGTTCTCGGTGCCCTCGGTGGTTAATAATCAGTCCAATTTCGTACCATGTCAGTCGCCTCATTTTGATGCGATTGCCCTGATTCAAGCAATAGCGATTATTCGCATGCTATAATCTGAGTCGATATAAGCAAACAGATACGATGTCCCCGAGAGCGCTTGTCCACAGTTGATGGCATCTGGCGCCCACGCCGGAAGGCCGGGTCGGGGTCTTTTGATTTTCTGCTGAATCTGAAATTGGACACTTGCTGGCATGACTGAATCAGGCGCCCTGATCGATTTGTCCATCAGCGAAGCGGCCTCCGCCCTGCGGCAGGGCGCGACGACGTCAGTCGCCCTGACCGAGGCCACGCTCGCGCGTATCAAAGCGACCGAGCCGACGCTGCAGGCCTACGCTACCGTGCCGGTGGATCTGGCGCTGGCGGCGGCCGAACGCGCCGACCGGGAAATCGCCGCCGGTCGCGATCGCGGTCCCTTGCACGGCATCCCCATCGGCGTCAAAGACAATTGCTATAGCAAAGGCATCCTGACCGAGGTTGGGTCGAAAGTCTTGGCTGGCTTTGTGCCGGAATTCGATGCGACCGTCGTGGGCAAGCTCTACGCGGCTGGGGCCGTCTTGATCGGCAAAACGCGCTGCCACGAATTCTCTTGCGGCGGCAGCGAACCGCCGACGCGCACCCCTTGGGATCTCAAGCGCTTCCCCGGCGGCAGCAGCATCGGCTCCGGGGTGGCGCTCACGGCGCGCTCGGCCTTCGGGACTATCGGCACCGACACTGGCGGATCAATCCGCATTCCGGCCTCGATCAACAATCTTGTCGGCATGAAAGCGACTTACGGGCGCGTCAGCGCCTATGGCGTGGTGCCGCTGGCCTGGTCGCTCGATCATGTGGGACCGCTGACGCGCAGGGTGCGCGACAACGCGCTGATGCTGGGCGCGATCGCCGGGCACGATCCCAAAGACGCCAATTCCGCCCGCCTGGACGCGCCGGACTTCTCGGCCGGCATTGAGGACGGCGTGAGGGGCACGCGCATCGGCATCGAGCGCGACTACTTCTTCTATCCCGACGTGACCGACGAGGTGCGCGCCGCCACCCTGAGCGTCATCGGCGAACTGGCGGCTATGGGCGCGGAAATTATCGAGATCAGCTTGCCCGAACTGGACTTAACGACTGAGACCTTGATGACCATCCGGATGGTGGAATCGGCCAGCTATCATCGGCGTCAGATTCGGGAAAAGGGCCATCTGTATAGTCCCGGCACACGCGCCACTTTGCAGATGGGCGAATTTCTGTCGGGGACGCAATACCTCGCCGCATTACGAGCCCGCGAGCGTTTTCGTTCGGCCATGCAGGTGCTGTTCCGGCGCGAAAATCTGGCGGCGTTGATTTCGCCCACGATTCCCGTTCCAGCGCCGCTGCTGACGGATGTGCGCAAGCCTCGCCAAGACTTGGACAACGGCGAGACGCCGACCGATGGATTCATTCATCATGTCTATCCCGCCAACCTGAGCGGTCAGCCGGCGATCAGCGCGCCTGGCGGGTTCACGTCCGCCGGGCTGCCGATTGGCTATCAGTTGACCGGACGGCCTTTTGACGAGGCGACGCTATACCGCATCGCTTACGCTTACGAGGGGACGCAGGATTGGAACGAGCGTCAGCCGCCTCATGTCTATGACTGAGGCTTAGTGAGAGTCTACGAAACCGGTCTTCCCAGTAAGCGCAAGCAAGTCATGCAAATTTCACAAACCAAACCCCCCATCCCCCGGCCCCTTCCCGAAGGTCTATGTCTACGTGACCCCACAAGGAGGGAAGGGGTGCCTAGGTCTCGCAATCATTGGGTTTAAGCCCCCTCCCTCTTTATGGGACCCGGGGGTGGGGGGCAAAGTGCGGCGATTATTCGCATGACTAACTTGGAACTACTCCTGTGTTATAGTTGTTGTCGTAGAGGATGATTGAAGGCGAAGCCCCGATGGCTACCCGAGAGCGTTTATATACAGTTGATGATGTATGGCGGCTGGCCCGCGCGCCCGAAAACGACGCCAGGAAGATTTGCCTGATAGACGGAGAACTCGTGATTACCATGTCACCAGGTCGCTTACACGGACGCCTTGCGTTACGCATCGGACGCTACTTAGCCGATTTTGCAGATCTGCACGATCTGGGCGAAGCCGCTGTCGAGGTGGGCTTCCACTCGCCCGACGACCGACAGACCTTGCTGTTCCCCGATGTCGCCTTCGAAGGCAAAGCGCGGGCGGAAAAACCAGTAGGCGCAGGATATGTGCCGTTTATGCCCGATTTGGCGGTAGAGATCATCTCGCCGGCGCAAGCCCGCCGCAAAGCCAGCGTCTACCTGCGCCACGGTACCTCGATGGTCTGGCTTGTCCACCCGGCGGAGAAAACCGCCGAGGTTTGGGCCCCGGGGAGCGATGGCGCGCCGCAAAGCGAGACGGTCGACACCGAGGGAAACTTGAGCGGCGGCGCTGTGTTGCCCGGTTTCGCGCTGCCTTTAGATCGGTTATTCCCCGACTAGGCGCATAGCCTCACTTGACCGCGCCCATAGTCAAGCCGCGCACCAGATAGCGCTGGAAGAAAAGCGCCATCAAGAAAGGCGGCAGCATCGTCACCACAGCCGCGGCCGACATGTCCTCCCATGCCACCTCGTATTGCCCGATGAAGAGCGTCAGCACGATGGTCAGCGGCTGCGAATCGTCGGTGCGCGTGAAAATGAGCGGGATCAGGAAATTGTTCCAGGTCGATAGCATCGCCACCAGGAAGACAGCTACCATGCCCGGGCGGGCCAGGGGCAGGATAATGCTGTAGACCAGGCGCCAGCGATCGGCGCCGTCGACGCGGGCAGCGTCCTGGATTTCCGAGGGGATGTCGCGAACGAAGGTGGTCATCATCCAGACCGAAAGCGGCAGCAGCAGGGTCACGAATATCAAGATGAGTCCCAGCAAGGTATCGATCAGTTCCAGTTTCGACATGATGAAAAACAGCGCTATCAAGGAGACCCAGATAGGCAAGGGCAACATCAGCATGATGAGCAGAAATATGAGATTCTTGCCGGCGAATTGCATGCGGGCAAAGGCGTAACCGGCGCCGGTCGCCATCAAGGTCACGATGCCGGCCGACGCCACGCTGATGATCACGCTATTGCGCAGACCTGTGCTCATCAGGTGCGCTGTCGGCGAAAACCCGCCGGCGCGGAACTTGGCGCCCTGGGTAAAGATCGTCTTGTAGGATTCCAGGGTGGGTTCGCTGGGGAACCAGATCTTGTAGGGGCGGGCGTAGAGCTGCTGCCGGGTGGAAATACTGCTGACCGCGACCCAGTAGATCGGCGCCAGCGCCCAGATCAGCACGACCGCGCACAAGATATAAATGACGCTGAGCCGAAGCCGTTCCTGACCGCGCAAGCCCAGGTTCATTGTTCTTGCACTCCCTGGTTGTAAACACGCCAGACGAAGATCAAACCGACGGCGAGCGACATCGCCAAAATGATGTAGGAAAGCGCCGCGCCCAAGCCCACGCGCAAATCGCGGAAGACCAGTTCATAGTTGTAGAGCATCAGCGTCTTGGTGAAGGGATTCATGGCGCCGCCCGCCGAACCGCCCGCGGTGAGCGTCCAGATCACATCAAAGATTTGGAAAGCGGCGATGAATTCCACGACCAGAGCGATGCCGAAGGAAGGCAGCAGCAGCGGCAGGGTGATAAAGCGCACCCCCGACAGCGCGTTGGCGCCATCCACTTTGGCCGCGTCATAAAGATCATCGGGGATGCTCTGCAAACCGGCTAGCAGAATGATGGTGGGAAAGGCGTAGCGCGTCCAGGTCTGCACGACGGTCACCCAAAAGATCAGGTGTTCCGGCTCTCGCAGCCAATATTGGTACTCGCTGATCAGCCCAAGTTGATAGAGAAAGCCGTTGAGCGCCCCGTATTCGCCGTTGAGCAGCCAACCCCATAAGAAACCGTTGACCACCCCCGGCAGCATCCAGGGCAAGAAGGTCAACGTGCGCACGATAGCGCGCCCGGGAAAGCGCTGGTTCAGCAGCATCGCGATGCCGAAAGCGACCGCCATCTCCAGCGGCAGCGTGATGATGACGACTTTGAAGCTGCGCCCGGTCACCTCCCAGAATTCGTCGTCTTCCAGCAATTTGACATAGTTGTTGAGCCCGACATCTTTTGGCGGTCGGCGTACGCGCAGGTTGTAATTGGTCGTGCTGGTGCGGAAGGTGTCGACCGCGGGGTAATAGATGAAAAGCGCGATCAATAGCACGATCGGCGCCAGGACGATAATGACATAGCGCGAGTCGGATGAGAAGATGTTTCTTGCGCTCATTGTTGCGTCCACATCACTTTAGCTTGGGTCTCCTCGCCAAATGCATTTGCGACTTTGCCACAGATTTCCTGCATAATGGATTGTCGTAGGGGCGACCCTTGGGTCGCCCACATTTCCTCTTTCGCAAAGTCTCTATTCGACATACAAACTGTCTTCACGCCATCGTGCCGGATTCGCCATGATGTATTGCCGAATCTGATTCAACGACTCTTCGCTGCGCACGATACGATCATAGTAATTTCGCTGCCATATCTTGGCGTCGCGAAAGACTGGCGAATACCTGGCGCGCCTGGTGACTCCCGCCTTGAATTGACTGATGATCGCGCCCAACGAACCAGCCTGCATCGCGCCCGTGCGCCCTTCCGCTGCTGCGACATGGCTTGTGTTCATTGCGGACCCTTCGATTACTACGACCCCGTGAAGATGATTGGGCATCACGACGAATAGATCCAATTCGACGTGCTTTCGCGATAGAGCGATTCGTTTCCATTCCATTTCGACGAGTTTGCCCAAGCTGCTCAGGACCATCTCGTCGCTGGATATCCTGCCAAACAGATTGCGCCTGCCGTAAGTACAAAGTGTGACGAAGTACGCGCCCGGCTGTCGATAGTCGTAGCCGGACAGACGCGTCGGTTGGCGAAAGTCAAAGGGTCGAACAGTCGTTGCCATTATGTTGGCGCTTTTGGGCGACCCAAGGGTCGCCCCTACGGTTGTTGATGCATTTAGGGATGCGCGGCCCGAGCGCAGCCCCTACGTCGCCAAATTAGCCGCTATATCTTTGCGCTGCGGGCGAGCCAAGACTCGCCCCTGCGAATTGCCGTGCAGATGGCGTTGCTTGCGGCGCGGTGGGCGAGCCGAGGCTCGCCCCTACGAATTGTCGTATGGATGCTAATCTACTCGTACTCTTCCTTGAGTTCGTTCCACTCTTCAGCCAACGCATCAATGACATCATCCGAGGCCATGCCGGTCTGCATGGCTTCCTTGATGACCTCGCTGACGCTGGCTGCCCAGGGACCCCACCAGAGCGCGAAACGCGGCAGCTCGTTGGTGTGCATGCTTTGTTCGACAATCTCTTCGTAGCCTTGGATCACGCCTTCATCGTTCAGCGCGGCGGCGACTGACACGCGCGAGGGATAGAGACCGAATGCGTTGTAGATGTCCGTCTGCGTGCCTTCGCTGACATACCACTTGATGAATTCCCAAGCCGCTTCGACGTTCTCGCTGTCAACCGAGATGCCGATGCCGGCCGGGAAGCTCCAGGTGTTGCCCACTTCCGGCAGGACCAGATACTTGCTGTCCGGCGCCTGCTGCGAGCGCTCCGGATTGTTCGCCACTGCCAGCGAGCCCTGCCAGGCTTGATGGAAGACGCCGACGCCGCTCCAGAAGAGACCATGCTGGTTGATGCTGCCGGCCAGGATTTCGGGGCTGATCAACTCGTGATCGAAAAAGGTCTTCAGCATAGCCATTGCCTCGCGGCCCTTGCTGCCTTCGTCGGCGAAGACCGGGTTGAGGTCCCCGTCAAACATGGGGTCGCCCATACTCAGCGCCATCAGCCACCAAGACCAGGAGATCGCGCCGAAGGCGATCGGGTAATCGTCAACGCCGGCTGCCTTGATGGCCATGGACTGCGAGTGCAATTCGTCCCAGGTGGTGGGCGGGGCGTCGAAACCGGCTTCGGCCAGCCTGGCCGCGTTGTAGTCCATCATGACCAACTGCAGGTAGGTTGGGATGGCATAGACATCGCCGTCCACCGTCCAGAAATCGAGCTTCTCGAAGTCGTCCGTGTCCAAATCACCCATATCGATCAGGTCGTTCAAGGGTCGCATGTTGCCAGTGGCGACCACGTTGGACGGTCCCTCTTCCGTGATGAAGATCACGTCCGCCGGCGCTTCGCCTGCCGCCGCCGATACCTGGACGCGGCTGTAGAGATCGGCCATCTGCACGGACTGAATCTCGACGGTGATGCCCGATTCTTCCATGAAGGCGTTGAGCGCGTCTTCGTTGGGCGGAACACCCCAGGGCGGCGCCAGGAACGAGATCGTCGTATCCTGCGCTTGCGCGGCGAAGCCCATGCTTAGGAGGAACAGCAGGACAAGAAGCATGCAAATACGTTTTGAAACCTTCATTAGGTGTCTCCTTCTCAAAATGAATTTGGCAATCGCAATTGCGTATGGAAGCCTAAGATGCTCTGCATGGCTGCCGCCCATTGTGGCATCATTACGCGTCCAACCTACATTGCATTATATCGGTTAAGACATTGCGGCGCAAAAAGGCTGTTGCCAAGGTTATCGGCGGCTGGCGTTCGCGTTCGCTCTCGCTGATGATCTACACGCTCGATTTCCAAGCAAGCGCAACCAGCCCTGGGAACATGTGTCTGGAGCAAACATGGATTCAAGAGGGCAATTGCATTCTTGTCTTTATCGATTGGCGTCGGGGGCTAAAGTGCTACTCCGTAAACGCGAAGGCGCGGATAAACTCAATCTCCGCCTGATCATAGGGACTGCCGTCAGCGTGGAAAATATCATGCTGCCAGGTCTTGCTGTCGGGTGTATTCAATTCGCGGCGCCAATCGAGATAGGTCTGCGTGCGCCCGGCCACCAGACCCCAGTTGTACCAGCCGATGCGCTCGCGCGCGAAGATCGGCAAGATCAGCTCAACTGTCTGGCCGACCACCCGCCGCAGCCATTCGGTGCAGAGCACGGGACGGCCGTAAGCCTGACAGCGCTGAATAACCGCTTCGACGCCGGTTTCGCCATAATGATGAAAAGACGTCACATCCGACAATTCCAGTATGCGTTCCTCCATCTCGTATTCGTCATGCAAGCGGAAGATCGACGTGGTAAGCGGCTGCCGCGCGCCGGCTTCGCGCGCCCAGGCGAAAGCCGCTTCCACCAAGGGCAGGCTTGTCTCACCCAGTTCGCTATTGCCGGGTTCGTTATACAGATCCCAAATTTGCACGCGTTCGTCATGGGCGAAGCTGCCGACGACATCAACGACATAGTCCTTGAGTTCCGGCCAGACGGAGCGGTCGTCCACCCGCTTTAATCCGGGGCTGGGCGTCCATCCGCTGTTGTGCGTGTAGGGAATAGGATCATCCTGTACCCCGAGATACGGTTCCTTGCCGGCGAAGGCGCAATCATCGAAGAGGATGAACATCGCTTTGATGCCATTGCCGTCCGCGATATCCAGAAACTGATCGATGCGCCCTTTCAAGCCGTCGGGATCGTCCTGCCAGACGAGGAACTGATGGAAAACGCGCACGGCGTTGAAGCCAGCCGCCTCCGCCCAGGCCAATTCCTCGGCGATGGTGTCGGGATCAAAGCTCTCGGCTTGCCACATCTCGGTTGAATTGACCGCCGTGCGCGGCAGGTAATTGCAGCCGCGGATGGGGTCAATCGAGGCATACCATTGATTGGCTTGTTCGGGCGTCCACTGTTCGGTCATATTTCGTCTCCGTCAGTTGAGAATTGTAGGGATGATAGCGATTTCGCGGGCGAGCCAAGGCTCGCCCCTACGTTTCAATACAGTACAACACTGCTAGCAAGTGTGCCCGTGTATTTACCGTCGGCATCCAGGACATTTATTCGTACCAAAACGGTTCCTTCTTCGACTTTGGCGACGGCGTCAAGTTGCAGCGCGCGCAATGGTGATATGGATCCCAGATCCAACCGGCCGAGGACGTCGCCTGCTTCATCAAGGCATTCGACTTGCGCGCGCCCAGCCAGAAAGCAGCCGAAAACGCCCCCGATACGCGCCCAACCGTCCGTGACATCGACCGTCAGCGGCTGATGTACGCAGCCCAAATCGGTCACGCCTACGATCGGCGCCGGGCAGTAGGCCGCCGACCAAGTCACGCGTTGGCTCGCGACATTGCCGGGTTCCAGCGTGAACAGCGGGCTGAGCACCTCCGCCTCCAGAATGTATCCCGGCGAGCGTATCGGTATCGGCGAAGGCGCGCCGGGCGATTCGGTCCAGCATTCCACCGTCGCGCCCTTGTCGGGGTACTCGGCAGCCGGGTCGTATGGAAATTGCATGCAAAGGACGAAGCCAGCCCGTCGGTCGGCGAAGGCGATCCAACCGGCCGGGCTGTGCACGCCGATCTTGCCCACGATGCCACAATACTGCACCGCCAGCAACCCGCTTTCCGCATCCAGCTGATACTGTGGATTGTCGTCGCCAAACATGATCTCGTAAGGTCGTTCGCGCGCGGGATCGGTCGGCACATACAGCCAGCAGTCGTCGTTGAGTCCGCCATCAACTGTGCTGCATGTCATCTGCGCCACATCCCAGATTGACCAGCGAATCGTCGATTCAGAAATGTTCTCGAATGACAAATCGAGCGTCAGGCGCGAGCTCTCCTGTGCGAGGCTGAGCTCGCGGCGAAGCCGCAGTCCCGAGCGCTCATCAGGCGGGCTCGTCATCAGGACCGAGGCGCGCCCATCGTCTTGATTCGTTTCGTATTCGTATCGCCCCGAATCGAGAACAGGATCGGGCGGGCCGGGCCATTGCCCTTCGCCATCCCAGCCTTGCGGCGCGGGCCAGGTCTTGGCGCCGCCGTAGTTCTTCCAATTGACGAGTTGGCCATCGCCGGCGTGCTCTTCGAAGGTGAAGCGTTTGCCCAGCAACTCGGGATTCATGAAGAGATAACTGTGCGGGCCGAGGCTGAACTGCATCAAGCGGCCGCCGATTTCCGGGACGCAGACGGCGTCGATAATGCCGTTGCTTAGGCGGACGCCGTCCCAGCCGTGAAACGAAAACGCTTCGACAGTTGCTTCAACGGGCATCAGCCCGGTCCTCTTTCTCTGTGCCTTTGGTGGTAGGGGCGTCTGACGGTCAGTGTCTACGCGACCCGCTGAGACGCCCGCCTTTCTAGCCATGTTTATTGGGCGTTTCGCCGAAACGCCCAAACAAACCTCATTTGCAAAGATAACTTGGTTCTAATTCTCTGTGCCCTCTGTGCCTCTTTTTTAATAAACCGCGATTTGCGGTAGCCGAGCAGGTCTATTATTTTGTGTGAGCGCGGTAGCCCAAATCCGCCGGTTACGCGCCGAGCGGCTGTGGTGAATTGAGAAATCAACCTTGCAAGCCCGTGGTCGAAATGCCGCGGACGAAGTAGCGCTGCAGCAGCAAGAAGAAGATCACCGCTGGTATGGTGGCGGCGGCCGCCGACGCCATGATGACGCCGAAACGCATCGACAGCCCGCGCCCGACGAAGACCGCCAAGCCGACCGGGACGGTGCGGGTGGCGTCCGTGTTGCTGATGATGAGGGGCCAGAAGAAGTCGTTCCAACTGCGGACGAAAGTGAAGATGGCGACGGTGGCGATGACCGGTTTGCTGAGCGGTATGAAGATGCGCAAGAGCAAGCCCAGGCGGCTGCAGCCGTCTAATCGCCCGGCTTCTTCCAGTTCGACCGGGATGGTCAGGAAGAATTGCGTCATCAAGAAGACGCCAAAAGCGTTGGCCGCCGCCGGCACAGCGATGCTGAAATAAGTATTGGCCAGCTTGAATTTGATCATGCCCAGGAAGAGCGGCACCAGCAGAATCTCGCCCGGCAGCAAGAATGTTGACAAGATGATGAGCAGGACGATCCTGCGCCCGCGGAAGCGCATGCGCGCCAACGGATAAGCGGCCAGGATATTCGTGGCCAGTGTCAGCACGGTGGTGATGGTCGCGACGATGAGGCTGTTGCGGAACCACTGCAACATAGGGAAAGAGTCGAAGAGCCGCGTGTAAAATTCTAGCGTCGGCTCATCCGGCCACCAGGTGGGCGGATAGCTAAAGACCTCGTTGTCCGGCTTGATCGAGGTGACGAACATCCAGATGAAAGGCGCGCCCCAGATGATGGCGACGAAGATCATGATGGCATAGAGCGCCAAGCGCCCGTAGTTAAGCGAGCCGTCTTGGTAGACGCTGTCTTTGCGCCAGGATTCGCTCATGTCAGATAACCTTCATCGCGCGCAGTTGCACAACGGTGAAACTCAGCGTAATCAGCATCAGGATGACGCCAGCCGCCGATGCCACACCCATGTCAAACTTCACGAAGGCGGTTTCATAAATGTATTGGGCAATGGTGAAGGTGCTGCCTTGCGGTCCGCCGCGTGTCATGACAAAAACCTGGCCGAAGACGCGCCAGCAAGCGATGACCGTCAGCGGAATGACGAAGGCGTTGACCGGCATGAGCATAGGGATGGTAACATAGCGCACCTCTTGCCAGCGGCCCGCCCCATCGATCTTGGCTGCCTCGTACAAGTCCTCCGGGATATCCTGCAAGCCCGCCAGATAGATGATCATATTGCCGTTGACCGTCCACCAGATGGTGGTGATGGCGA
>WTGF01000049.1 GCA_011525385.1 Chloroflexota bacterium
CCAGGATCGGGATGATATCCTGCGCCGCGCTGACCTTCTTGTCGTGGATCAGGATATAGGGCTCTTCGATATCGGATTCCATGCTTTCGCTGTTGGTGACAAAGTAGGGGCTGATATACCCGCGATCGAACTGCATGCCCTCGACGTATTCGGTTTCGAATTCCAGGCCGCGGCTTTCCTCGACGGTGACGACGCCATCTTTGCCGACCTTGTCCATGACCTCGGCGATCAGATTGCCGATTTCCTTGTCTTGTGCGGAAACGCTGGCGACGTTGGCGATTTCGTCTTTGGTGTCGATCGGCGTTGCCTGCTCCAGGATGTTGCGGGAAACGACATCGGCAGCGTGGATGATGCCGCGCTTCAAGAGCATCGGGTTGGCGCCGGCCGCCACGTTTTTCAATCCTTCGCTGACGATAGCCTGCGCCAGGACTGTTGCGGTGGTGGTGCCGTCACCGGCGATGTCATTGGTCTTGGTCGCCGCTTCCTTCAGCAATTGCGCGCCCATGTTTTCGTAGGGATCTTCAAGTTCGATTTCTTTGGCGACCGTGACGCCGTCATGGGTGACCGTCGGCGCGCCGAACTTCTTGTCCAGAGCCACGTTGCGTCCCTTGGGGCCGAGCGTCGTGCTGACAGCGTTGGAGACCTTATCGACGCCGGCTTGCAGCTTGCGACGGGCATCTTCCTTAAATACGAGTTGCTTTGCCATTGATTCCTCCAGAATTGACTCTGTTAACTGTGGATGAGAATTTGTTCGACGGACAGAAATCCGATTAGATTTCCACGATTCCGAGGATATCGGATTCTTTCATGATGAGCATCTTGGTGCCATCAAGCTTGACCTCGGTGCCGGCATACTTGGCGAAGAGCACACGATCGCCTTCCTTGACGTCCATGGGGATGCGCTTGTCGCCGTCCTCGTCGTACTTGCCGGGTCCCGCTGCGCGGATCAAACCCTGTTGCGGCTTTTCCTTTGCGGTTTCCGGCAGAACAAACGCGCCACCAGCGAATGTTTCTTCTGATTCGACGGGCTCAACCAGAACGCGGTCGCCGAGCGGGCGGATATTCACAGGCATTGTCTTTTCCTCTCTACAACTATCGTTGCAAGTGTCGATATTTGAGAAACTTTAGCACTCGATAGCAAAGAGTGCCAGATAATCAGCGGTAATTTAGCATAACTGAACAAGCAAGTCAACGGACTTGGCAACGATAGAAGGACTTTGCCAAAAATAATATGAATTTCTTATGTTTAATCTTGTGCTCAAATAACGGGGGCCTGTCAATCGCAACTGGATCTTTGGTACAGCGCGATACTTACATTCTGTATGTCGTCGTCCCTTCGACATCTTTCAAATTGTGAATGCAAAGCACCTTGCCACAACGTTTCGTATCGTTCGGACTCGTCCAATTCATAGACGAGCCAAACACGCTGATGTCCGTTCAGCTTGCCGCGGAGCATAGCTGCGATTGAATCGTCATCGCTTTTGCCAAGTTCATAGGTATGTTCTATCGCCACATCGACGCCGTGTTTCGCGAAGTAGAAGTCCGCGACGCCACTGTAGACAACGGATTCAAAATACAAGTTCAAGCCGTCGCTCCAGCCTGTCAGCAAGTCGCCCTCCAAGAAATCGTCCCTCAAATGGCGCTCCACCAGGTGTATCGGCAGCGTATTGTAGGAACGAACGAACTGACCAGCGCCGACCCGTCGCTGGAAGAGCAAACCGCTCGCCAGCCAAAACAGAAGAATGCCAAGCAGCAGCGTCCTTTTGCGCGGGAGTGCCTCAAGCCCCTTCAATATCAGCAGAATCATCAAGGGGAAGACAATCACGGCATAGCGTGTTCGCGGGTAGTCAATGACTCCCAAGGCGTAATTTACGAGTATATAGAAAGCCATCGTAACCAATAGAATCACCCACAGGGCGATGGCGGTTCGATCCCGTTTCAAGGCGCGCGCGGCGACTAGCGCGAAAGGCAGTAGGAACAAGTGGCTGGCATTAATGCCAAGGCTGGTGATCGCCCACAGTAAATCGAGAGAACTGAGCGCGCTGATCGCTTGCTCTGCCCGGCCTGTTGCGTAAGCCGTGCCTTGTATCAAGATGCCGAGCCAGGGCAAGAACGCCAGCCCGGCGACCAAGAAGGCGCCAGAAATAAGGAACCAATTGCGCGTCTTTGCCACAAAAAAGATATGATGCACGCCGATCGCGCAAAGCATGGCCAAGCTGAAAATGTGCGTATAGACGAACAAGACACAGGCGAGGCACAGCGCCGCAAGCTCGGCACGAGTCGCCTGGCGGCTGTGCAGCGCGCGAAAATAGAGCCACAAGAGCAATAGCGCCGCCGCGACAAACATGGTGTACATGCGAATCGGCAGGTACCAGATATTGTAAAAGGCCAAAGAGGCCAGCATCACCGCGGCCAAAAAGCCCGCTTCCCGGCCGATCAAGCTCCGGCCCAGCCGATAAATCAGCGCCAGGCTTGTGATGCCGAAAAACACCGAAAGCAACTTAAGAGCAAGGGGGGACCAGTTGACAAGTTTTCCCCAAACATGCAGTACCAGGAAGTAGCCTGGCACATGCTGCTGACTCTTGACCATCAATCGATCCAGCACACCGTCTATGCCCGCGGCCTGGTCAAAGTAACCGGCGGTCGCCATGGAAAAGAGGCCGTCCACGTAAATGGGATAATCGTCGAGCAAACAGACAGCAAAGGCGAAGACGGCAAAAAGGATTGCCGCTGCCGTCAACCAACTGTGGACGAGACGATCGTAGCACCTGGTCATTCTTCGCAAGGGCTGTTCAGGATGGTGTTTTGATTTCATCAAAAGGTCTTCCCAGCCTCGAAAGCGCTAGTCGCAGCCCGAGCGCTGATAAAGCTCGATGGAAACCTGTGCCAGCGTCCTGTCACGGAAGCAGCGCGCATGAGCAAGCGCCAGCGCGTCCTGATAGAGCTTATGGAATCGAGCGGTATTGTCCAATTCATAGGTCAACCAGATACGTCTGTATCCGGCAAATCGTTCGGCCAATGTCGCGCTGATTTCTGCGTCGTCAAGCTGTTGCAATACATAGGTATGTTGAATTTCTATGTCTATCGCATCATCAGCAAAGTAATAATCGATGACGCCGCCGTAGGGAGTGCGATATGCAAAACTGAGCCCGCCCGACCAGCCAGCCAGTAAATCTCCCGGCTGCAAATCTTCACGCAGATGCCGCTCGACCAGTTGGACAGGAATCGTATTATAGGACCGCACGAAAATGTCGGCGCCGACGCGACGCTGGTACAAAAGCCCGCTGGCAATCCAGAATAGCAAAATGCCCAAGGAGACCAGCTTCCACCGGCTCAATTGCGCCAGCCCGACGTTGAGCAGCAAAATAATTAAGGGGAAGAGCACTACGAAATAGCGCGACCGATGGAGATCTATCGCGCCGGTAGCCCGATTGACGGCCACATAAAACGCGATAGCCATTATCAAGATCGTCCACAACGCCAGAGACGCCCGGTCTCTGTTCAATACTTGCCTGACCGAAAGCGCCAGCAATCCAAGAAAGAGTATGCTGGCATTCATGGACAGGCTTAGAATCGTAGTGGCTGTCTCGACCGGGCTGAGCACGCGGATGTCTCCGAACTCTCCGCCTACAATTTCGGCCGTACCTGTCAAAAGCGTGCTCAACCAAGGCAGGAACAAGACGCCAGCGAGCGCTCCCGCCCCCGCAACAAATAGCCAATGACGTGACTTGGCTACAAAAAAGAGATGATGGAACGCCAGACCCAGACCCACCGCCAGACTGAATATCTGCGAATACAAAAACGCGATGCTGGCCAGGAACAACAACGCATAATGTCCAGGCGATGTTCTGTTAAGTACGACAATGCGCAAGTAAATCCAGATGAGCCAGAGTCCGGTCGCCACAAACAGGGTATACATGCGAACCGGCAAGTACCAGAGGTTGTAAAACGACAAAGACGCCAGCATCACAATCGAGAAAAACCCGGCTTCCCGCGAAACGAAATCTCTTCCCAAACGAAAAATGAGCGCCAGGCTCAAGATGCCGAAAAAGACGGAAAGCGTCCGCAAGAGCAGCGGATCCCACCCGGCGATTTTCCCCCAGACAAAAAGCGCCAGGAAGTATCCCGGCACATGCTGTTGACTGACGTCTGTCAGTTTCTCAAACACCGACGATAGATCCGACTCGGCTTCGAGACCACCCGCCGTGGCAATCGAACGCAAACCGTCGGGCAATATCGGATAATCGTCCAATAATCGCGTCGCGAGAGCAAAGGTCACCAGGATCACGAGCATAGCTGGCATCCAGCTTTGCGTTGCCCATGCGTAACTACATTCTATTCGCAACTGCAGGGATCGAAGTGTCGCCATTCAGCATCCGATACCAGAGGAAACAGCCAGGCAATAGTACCAAAACTTCAGGTGTAAAGCAGGGCTGACCGGGCGCTTGGCCACGCGCTAAGGCTCGATTACCTCAATAGCAGCCAGGTCATAGTAGCCTAAGGCGCAGCGATTGGAAGGATCTCGGCCCAGCGTGGTCACGCCAACATAGTCTGCCAAATCAAACTCAAGAGGCGCAACCGCTATCGAAGGATGGCCAGCATCTCGCAGCGACAGGATCTGCTGATGCCGCGCATCCCATTCACGCGCGTATTGCTGAAAGCTGGGGATCAAACGCGCGTTGCCGATCACGATACCAAGCGTGATCAATACGGCGAGCGTCAAGCAAAAACGGACGGGCAATATCGAGCCAGTATTCGCCAACCCCGCGATCTGGCCCAGCGCGATCCCGTACAGCGCACCCCAGAGCAATCCCGGAAAAACCAGTGCGTACGCTGCCGGCGCCAAAATGCGCGCATCCACGAACCCGCGCCCAATCAGCGCCGTGAATACAATAGCTGCCAACGAAACCAGCGCAATGACCAGCGCAAAAAGCGAGGAGCAAAGAAGTCGTCGGATCTGCGATATTTTGGTAGCCGTATCTAGTTGCCCGGTCCCAACATAAAGGAGGCTGATTGCGCTCGTGAACAGGAAACTTGCCGCTCGATAGTGAATGCTGCGCACCTGAGTCAGGGCGAAAAGCAGCGCCACGATAAATAGCACCAGGCTGATGACCATCAGGTTGGCGGTCGGCGCTTCGCTCAACCATCGATCCAGGCGGTCACGTTGCTGAATTGCGACCAAGAAGCCGATAATCAAGATCAAATTGAGGGCGACGACCAACAGATAAGTGGCGCTGAAGCGCCCGTAAAAGCGGAGATCGTCGCTCACGTGAGTCCAAAGCAAAGGTATCCAAAGCAACTGGAAAACGAGCCCGATCCAGAGCTCGCGTATTGCCAGCCGGGTAGATCTTAACTCGCTTGTCTCCGGTTGCGGTCGATGACTAAAACGAAGGACAAGAAAGGAAATGCAGAAAAGCAACATGAAGCCGGCAAAAGCGGGGGGATGTCCGACTAGTTGGAAGGTTTGGCCTAGTGTTGCCGCCAACAGATCTGACGCGTCTCGAATCGCGTGACCAAATCGGGCGGCGTCTACGGCTGCCCGCGCGGCCAGCCCGGGGGACATCACCTGAAGCAGGAATCCGACGAGTGTCGCAATCCATCCAGCGCCCACAACAATGGCAAGCCGCCGCATCTCTCCCCTCCGCCAGAACACGACGATCGGCAACAGAAAAAGCGACATCACCGTCAGTTGGAATGCGACGAAGATTTCCGAGGCGCCCGCTGTGCAAAAGCACAGAAGAGCGCCGGCGAACGCGTAGCGAACCACCCGCGCATCGGCGCTCCGTAGCAGCACATGCGCGCATAGCGCCAGGTATACCGTAAGCAGAGCCAGCGGTAGAGCGTAGTGTGTGCTCGCGGCAAACCAGTAATAGGACTGTGGGGAATAGAATGCGTTTAAGCTGGCTGTTACCAAAGCGCAAGCGATTACTATCGCCCCGAGCCGTCGCGGGCGGAATCCCAATCCCTTCAACACTAAGCTCGCCAGCCAGAAAGCGCCCAGCGTCCAAATGATGATTATGGCTATAGGTGTATACCGTGGCAGCAATTCATCAAGCGGGGCAATAACGCTCTTGAGGAAGAAATTGGCGTAGCTCCCGGCCCAGTTGTTGAACCAGTAGAGCGTACCTTGCCAGGCGCCCATCTCCCGACCGACGGCGATCGCGCAATAGTCATCGGACATCAACCGACTGAATTGGCCGAGATAAGCGAACAGTCCAAGCGGAAGGAGCGCAAACAAGAGTAGCAAGCACTCAAATCGGCGGGGCGGCTGATGTCTTATTCCTCTTGAACGATCTTCTGACATGAACCGAATACTCTTACCAGAAAGAACTAGCCGCAGCCGCGAGCGAAGAAGTCCCCTAACCCTCTTCTACTCTGGCAAGAAAGACCGAATCGGCGCTGTTCCCAACTTGGTCGAAGGCCAGCGCGACGAAATTCAAGCTGCCCGCGCCAAGGATTTCGTATTCGACGCCGTAAGGCCAATCGCGGTCGACACCCAGCAATTCGGCATCTTGATAGAACTCGACGCGCTCGATCGCCAAATTGTCGCTGGCATCCGCCAGCAAGGAAATGACGCGCTCCGACGGATACTTTAGCTCAGGCGCGCCGTCACTCATCCGCAGCTCTACAGTCGGCGGCGTATTGTCTAGCGTTACCTGCCTGGTATCGGTAAAGGCTCTGCCATCATCCATGAGCGCGGTCAGTTTCAAAGTATAGACGCCGTGCAGCTCGGTTGTATCCCAGGCGCTCCTCAGATCTACGGAAGTCGCTGGCGCGCTTACTCCGATGATCTCAATCCATTCTTGCGGGTTGACGCCAGCGCCGTACTCCAGCACGTAGTGGAGCGCGCTCTCTGCGTTGATACTCCCGGCAATTTCCACGAGCCCGCCGACGTAAGCAAAATCCGGAGGTTGAAGCAACTGGACGACTGGCGCCTCGGCATTAACTTCGTCTCCCCCAAAGGCGCTTGGCGGCAAGGGCCTGCCGTCTGCGATCCACCAGTCGATGATGTCATCGGGCGGCAGGAAATAAACCGCCGCGCGCTTTTGATTTTCCGCTGTTGTTACCGTCGCCAATTGCCCCGTCAGGCTGTTGATCTCGACAGTTTGCCACAATGTATCACGACCTAAGGATGTGCCGGCCGGAACGATTTCCCGACGCGTCGGGCAATGGTCGGTCGCGGGAGGCAGTTGACCCGAAATCTCGCAAACAAGAAACTCTTCAATATCTGCGGGCCTGGGCCAATCCCTCGCCGGTAGATCGTCTCTATCGGTCACATAATCCAACAGCGCTCGCCAAATTGGCGCTGAACCGGCGCGATCGTAGTGCTCTAAACCCATCGAGGTTCCATCTTCACGCGCGACATTCACAGCCACCACAATTTGTGGACTGTACCCAACTGTCCAACTGTCACGCCGGTCGGCGCTCAAACCGTCAATAACAGCGGCGGGCCTCGCAACTTGCAGCGCTTCGTCCGCCCGATCCAGAATGCGCTGTCGGGACTCTTCATCGGCCAGGACATCATTGACCAAATATGCCAGGCTCGGTTCGATCACGGGAGTCGCGTTCGATCGCTCCTGCGGGCCCTCAAATTGCCAAAGCACGTTGTCCTGGGCATCTGCGATTCTCAAGATAGCGACAGGATCTTGCCCCCGGTAACCGGCGCCAGCAGGCTCGGTCGGCAGGCCGCGCATCACACCCATTGCCGACAGCACGCTGTAGGCATAACCCGTATCCAGAACAGAGACCGCCCCGCCGCGCTCGAGGATATCGAGGTTGATACGGTTTTCGTCCAGGCTATTGAATCCCAGTCTATGGGCAGTGCGAATGACTTGCCCCATTCCGCGGCTATTGGCGACTTGAACAGCAGGGGGCAGCAACGCAGCGGACATGGCGTCGCGTAGGTTCATGGGACCTTGAAACTGTCCATCAGGGTTGGCTGGGGTGTAAATGAGCCCATCCGCCCCTCCGGGATACACCTGTGGAATATCGTATACCATGGTTGCCGGGGTATACAGTCGACGCAGGAAGCCTTCGATATATACGAAAGGCTGAAGAACCACCCCTGGCTGGCGCGTCGCCTGTTGAGCATTGCCCGACATACTCAGGATTACGCCGCTTTCAACGTCCAGTATCACTGTCGTGACCTTGTCCGGAGCAGAGTCTACGGGCGCGAAAGGCAAGAGTTCACGCGCCGCGATACATTCCGCGTCCTGGCCCCGCCGCGTCTCCACCGCGCTGGAGCCCTGGCGCAACCGCTGCAAGTGCGCGCGCGCCAGGCACTCGGACTGCAAGTAGAGATCCAGATCAAGCGAACTCGTGATACGCAAGCCGCCACGCGCCAAAAGCCGCGCCCCATCGTAACCCAAATTGTCGAGAATGATTTGCGCCTGCCGCCGGGCATACAGGTTAAACTCAGGTGCAATTTCAGGAAGTCGATTGATCTTTTCTATCGTCGTCCGGGCGCTCGCTTTCGACGCCCCGTCATAGGTCGCCCGGTCGATAAATCCCAAGTTCAGTGCGTCCAGCAGCAGATCCGCAGCCCGCTGCCGCGCCTCCCGTTCATCATCAATCGGATTCTGCCCCGGCGACGGAGGTATTGCCGCCAGAAGCGCCGCATCCGCCAAATCAAGTTCCGCCGCGGATTTACCCAGATAAACCCGGGCAGCCGCTTCAATACCGAAGGCGTCATTGCCGTAGTAATTCGTATTGAGATGCAGTTCCAAGAGTTCATCCGCGGAGTAGCGCCTTTTGCTCTCGGCTGTCAGCGCCAGCTCCAGCAAGGAATCGTCCAGGCCGCTCGAACGCGCATTGGGCAAGAAGATGTTTTGCGCCAAGCGATCAAGGATGCCCGTTTCCTTGAGGACCGGCACACCCAGCATATAGCGCCATACTTGTAACAAGCTTTGCGCGGGATCAGAAGCGGCGTTGATCGCGCGGCCTTGATTTTCCGCAACCAGGGTAAGATTGCCGATGAAACTGGGAATCCCCTCCAGTGTCACATGGCCCCGCTCTTCCCCGAGTGGATCCTGCACAGTATAGATAAGGGTCTCGCCGCTTCGATCAAAGAAACGCGTTACACTTCTTTCGGGGTCGAGGGTCGTAAGCGCTTCCGTTGACGGGAAGCTGCTCGCGGCTTGCGCATAAAGCCACATGGCCAGCGCCAGCGCAGCAACCAAGGGCAACAGACAGATCAGCGCTGGCAGTCCCACGATCAAGGCAAGCCAAAATGCGGCCCGTCTGTCCTGGGATCTCTTGCGATGCTTGCGGGCATGACGACGGCGGATGATATGAGCAACTTTGGGCATGCCCTGTCCTCAGACTGAGTTGCTTCTATGGCTTAAACAAGAGAGATCTTGACAGATATACAGTGTGAGCGCGCGATCGCCGCATGACTATGGCGACGGCCGCGACGGCCCGGACTAAGACGCGTTCACATACGCGCGCAAGCCCTCCCAATCACCCTTTGACGCGTACACTGCCTGTTGCGGCCAGGTCTCGAGACCGGGCGGGGGCACTTTTCCCGCCGCAACGATAACGCCGATGAGACCCTCGCGCGAACTATTAGAAAGCTGATCGAAAGTCTTGATGCCCGCATCGTACAAGATATCACGGAAAATCTTGCCGATCCCGTTTATTTTAGTCAAGTCATCGGCTTCAAGGGTGTCGACAGGCGCTGTTGCCTGGTCCGATTGACGTTCCGTTTGCGACTTTTCTTGCGTGCGCCTCGCCAACTCTTCTGCTCGGCTGGCGCTTTCCTCCGCCGCCTTGACCGCCTCGTCGCGTTGTTCCGCCAGCGCGTCGCGGCGCATCCACAGCCAGAAAAAGATGGAAACAAAAAACAGGCCAACCGACCAGGAAAGCAGATTACGATCATTCCCGTCCAGCGCTACGTCATTCAAGGCAAGCGCCACAGCGCCTACCAGGGCAGTCATCGCGATCAGATTCTTAGCTTCCTGACTGAGATTCATGATCATTCTCGCCACCAATGAAACTGTTATTCCTTTTGTGTGAATTATAGCATAATCCGCGCCGACGCGCCGTCGGTCATTTGGGCTCAATTTGCTGCGGCGCCCTCGTGCAATATCGGATTCCACGGTTATCATAGGCGCTATCGCCAGTCACATGCCGGGAGCAATAGCGATGGATTTCGTTTTTGGCAAATTGATTAATGACGAACTCAAACTAACTTACCATCGCGCCGGCCGCCACGGCATCCAGCACCTTCACCGCATCGCGCCGGAAGACCCGACGCCGGAAGACAATGTGACAGTTCACGTCGTCACCTCGGGAGACTTTCACATCCAACGCGTCTCCCTATATTACACGGTCGACGGTGGCGTTCCTTTGGGCAGTCACGGTAGGTCCAGCAGCACTGGACTTGTAGAATTCGAGCGTGTTAGAACCGAATGGGATACGCTCGTTTGGGACTATCTTTGTCACTGGAAAGCGATCATACCTGCCCAGCCCGATCAGACCACTGTGAACTACGCGATCAGCGCTTGGTCTGACCAGGGAGAGGAAATCTATGCTGACTACCCCGATGCCGAAGAGCGCTTACGGCACGCGACCATGCGTTTCTTCAAGAGTCTGCCGGAGGATTCGGTTTATGAACCTGAAGCGCAAGGAAACGCGACGATCTTCACTTACCACGTCGATCGCCAGTGCACGCCAAAATGGGTGCATGACGCCATCCTATATCAGATCTTTCTCGACCGTTTTCACCCGGGCAAGGGCAGAGATTGGCTGCAGACTGCCGATCTGAAAGATTTCTGCGGGGGTACGCTCTGGGGTGTACGAGACAAGCTCGACTATCTCGCCGATCTCGGCATCAACTGTCTCTGGCTAAGCCCTACCTGGAAGAGCCCTAGCTGCCATGGTTACGATATAGCGGATTACAACCGTGTCGAGCCGCGTCTGGGGGGCGATGAAGCATTGCGCGCGGTCGTTGAGGGCGCGCACCGGCGCGGCATCCGCGTTCTGCTTGATCTGGTCTGCAATCACATCTCCGATCAGCATCCCTTATTCCTTGACGCGCGGAGCGATACGGGCAGCGCTTACCGCGACTGGTTCGATTTCGACGAGCGTTACAATCACGGCTATCGTTGCTTCTTCAACGTCGAGACGATGCCGGAGGTCAATCTCGAGCATCCGGCGGCGAGGGAATGGATGATTGGCAATGCCGTCCGTTGCCTGCGCGACTTCAATGTCGATGGCTTCCGGCTTGACTATGCCAATGGCGCCGGACCCAACTTCTGGGCGCATTTTCGGCCGCGGGTCAAAAGCGCAAAAGAAGACTGTCTGCTCCTGGGCGAGATCATTGACGCGCCCGACCGACTGCGCCTTTATCAAGGTCGGCTCGATGGATGTCTCGACTTCTCGCTAAACGATGCCCTGCGCAAGACTTTCGCTTGGAAAACCTGGGATGAAGTCCAATTCAATGCTTTCGTCAAAAACCACCAAAGCTACTTTGAGGGCGATTTTGTCATGCCCAGTTTTCTCGATAGCCATGACATGGATCGCTTCTCGTTTGTCGCAAAGAACAAAAGCGATCCGTTGAAGCGCGCCGTCGCCGTCCAAATGCGCTTGCCCAATCCGCCAATTATCTTTTATGGCGCGGAAATCGGCTTGCGACAGGCCGAGAGCACGCGCGACAAAACGCTGGACGTCAGCCGCGTGCCCATGGTTTGGGACGACGGGCAAGATCGTGATCTGCTCGCATACTATCGCGAGCGTATCCAGGACCGCAAGAGCCGCCTTTCATGACAGCATGCCTGGCGAACTGCGGTCTCGTTCTCCTGCACAGCGCGGCCTTGCGCGAAACGGTATTTGGTGGCAGCATACGCCTGTGCGCCATCGCACAGACTATCATTGCAAACTATAGAAGGGCAATTCAATATGCGCATAGAAATCACCGGCGTTCTCGTCGATAACCAGGACAAGGCTCTCAAATTTTATACGGAAATATTGGGTTTTCAGCCAAAACACGACATACCGGTCGGCGCCTTTCGCTGGCTAACGGTCGTTTCGCCAGAGAGCCCCGACGGGGTTGAACTGCTGCTGGAACCCAACGACAATCCCGCCTCCAGCACCTTTCAACAGGCGATATTCGAGCAGGGCATCCCGGCGCACATGTTCAGTGTCGACGATATTCAGTCCGAAGTCGATCGCCTGAAAGAGCTTGGGGTGGAATTCTTTATGGAGCCTACCGATGCGGGACAAGTGACGATTGCCATCTTCAACGACACCTGCGGCAATTTGATTCAGATCATGCAAACGAACGAAACCTAAGTTACCGCTCTTCATTGACAAATACAGGTACGCCGTAGTAGCAGATGGCGTCCCGCTCACTCATGTAGTTGCCGAAGCTGCGGGGCATCGGATCAACTATGATTGGATATTCCCCGCTAGCACGCATTGATAGGATCTGTGTGTGGTTCGCGTCCCATTGTCTGGCATGAGCTTGATACAGTTCGACCAATGCAACCTGGTCGCGAACCATAGCGAAACCCAATACCAGAATTACCGCAACCAGACCGAGCTTCGTTACAGTTTCCCAGATTCGCGTCGATCCCGAATCTTGTAAAAGTCCTTTGAGCCAGTATCCCAAAAAGGCGCCCCAAACGAGGCCCGATATCATCAGCAGGTACGGTCCTGCGGTCATCGTGCGAATAAAGACTTCGCCGCGCGCGAACAGCAATGTAGCCGCCACCGATGCCTGGCATAACCAGGTGACTATCAGACATAGAGCCAAAACGAAAACCCCGCGCCGCAAGGACAAGAACGGCACATCCGCTGGCGACTCCCAAACGAAGGAAGCCAGAAATAGCCCAATCGTGCCGAGCAGATAGAACCAGGCATATATCCGCACGGCACTTATCTCCAAGGCAAGCAAGGTAGAAACAATGACAAGCAGAAAGTTGCACGTCGTTCGAAGCCCAGGTCCATACTCCATCAACTTTGCATTTACAGGTATTCGTCCCCACAAAAGCAAAGAATAAGCAAATATCGAAAGAATATTGAACATAACGAACGGCATGTAACGGATGCTAAAGCGGCCCAGGAACTGGGGATCGTCACTGACATAAGCCCAGAGGATGGGCAGGCACAGCAACTGAACAGCTAAGCCCAGCCACAGCAGCGGCGCATAAAGGCGCGCAGGGCGCTCCTCCGGTTTCAACGCAGGAAAATCAAGCTTTGTCAACGCGCAAAACACTCCGACAGCCGTCAGCAACAGAAACCCGGCCGTGATCTCCGGATCAGACAAGAAGGCGAAGGTATTTTCTATGGTTCCGGTCAGCAAGTCGGGTAGCGAACGAACTGGCGGAAGTCGGCTGTCCCGGGCCACTTCCAGGCTGCGATTAACTACCCCTGGCGAGAGCAACTGCAGGACCAAGCTACCGAAACTCGTTAACCAACCAATTCCCAGCATGAGAACGAGCGAATAGCGTGCAGAACCGCGTAGTGACACGGCTGCCAGCAGCAAACAGAGCGAAAGAAAACAGAATTGGAATACGGCAAAGGCTTCGGCCAGTCCCGCGCTCAGGAAACAGATCGTCGCTCCTGCCAGCAAAGCCTTGCCCGAAAAGGACCCTTGGCGCGCAAAGCGAATGGACAGCGCCAGAAAGGCGCTCAGCGGCGCGAAGGGTAAAGCGTAGGCCGTATTTGCAACGTACCAGTATATCGCTCGTTCCGACGGGAACGCGTAGATGGCCGCGGAGATAGTCAAGGCCGATAGGGCGACCGCAGTCACCCGGCGCGAAGTCGCTATGCCCAGGCAATTCAGTGCCTCGTAGATCAGCCAACTCAGGCCGCAGAACCACAGCGCGACGATCAGAAGCGGCGCGATAGCGGTCGCCATATGATCCAGCGGGCCGAGCATACCAATTAGAAAGAACCGCGTATAACTGCCGCTCCAGGTATTGACATAATAAAGCATGGTTCCCCAGGCGTCGTGTCGCTGTGCCAAGGCGACAACACAGAAGTCATCAATCTTCATGCGACTGAAGAAGCCAGCAAATGAAATCAGACCCAGAGGAATCAGTGCAAGTAGCGCCAGTAGCCAGGAAAAGAATGATCGACTGAGAATCATTGCGGTGTGTGACCCTGCTACGCCCTGCGTAGACACTTGTTCGCGCGCCGATCGTTCATAGCTAAAACCTGCGGTCAGGTTTGAAGCAGGAATCTGTCAACGCGCCTCGAATTAATGCGTCTTGAGACCGACGTCAAGCTGGCCTGTGAAAGCATACGCGAAGTTTAACAGTGTTTACCGAGTATATGAAAAGTCTACTTGCCGTGCTGACGCAAAAGACGCAGGGCGCTTTCCGCCAATACGCCGACGCCGACCGGCAAACAGCCTTCGTGGATGTCGAATATGGGACTGTGATGGGGACGGTTTAGCTCGTCTAGCTTGGCGCCCAGACGCATCATCGCGCCCGGCGCTTGCTGTGTCATAAAGGCGAAATCCTCGCCCGCCATGATCGGCGCGCCCTTCCCCGACATTTCATCGCCCACCAGGTCCTTGCCAACGTCGCGGATAAGTTCTGCAACAGCCGGATCATTGTAAAGCGCCGGATAACCGGTCGAGATGCTCAGTTCATAGTCGCCGCCAAAGTGACGCGCCAAGGCAAAGGCTTCCTCTACCAGGCGATGAATCTCCTCGCGCGCTTCTTGCTCAAAAGTCCGAATCGTGCCGCGCATGACCAGCTCGTTGGGGATGACGTTATGCGCCACGCCGGCGTGAATCGCGCCGATTGTTACCACCGAACGCTCGGTAGGGTCGCGCCGCCGTGATCGGATCGCCTGCAGCGCGTTCACCACCTGCGCCGCCAGCCAGATCGGATCCAGGCCGTTGTGAGGCGCGGCGCCATGCGTGCCTTCGCCATAGATGATCGCATCAAAGGTATCGGGCGCCGCCAGCGAAAACCCGTCCGTCACCTGCACCTCGCCCACGGGCGTATCGCTGGAGACATGACAAGCGATCACCGCGTCCAAACCATCGAGCGCCTTTTCTTCGACCATGAGGCTGCCGCCGCTATGGCCGTCTTCGTCTCGCCATTTCTCTTCGCTCGGTTGGAACAAAAGGCGTATCTCTCCAGCGGGTTTTTCGGGCAGGTCATTTAGCAGTTTTGCAACGCCCAGCAAGATCGAGGTATGAGCGTCGTGGCCGCAGGCGTGCATCAAGCCGGGACTTTGCGATTTGTAGGGTACATCGTTGGCTTCCTGGATGGGCAAAGCGTCCATATCGGCACGGATGCCGACAGCCGGACGCCCTTCGCCGATGCGCGCCACCACGCCCGTCTCAGCGACGCCGACCTCAACCTCGATGCCCATCTCGCGCAGCGAATCCGCTACCAATCGCGATGTGCGCATTTCTTCAAAACCGAGCTCGGGGTGCATGTGGATCTCGCGCCGCCACGCGACCAATTGATCTTGCATTGCATTGGCTTTCTCAAGCAGCGTCATTGGCGTTTCCTTGGACTCATTTTCTCGATCAAGTTAATCATACCGCATGTTGACGCTGGCGCGAAGTTTTCGACAAGCGGGTGATTCGCGGCTTCGATATGGGTGATCACCAAGCTACAAACAATATCATCCACAGCAAAATGGATAACCGGATTAACCGCCTGCTACTGCATCGTCCAAGGGACAGCCTCGGTTGGAGGAGGGACCTGCCGCTTCGGGGCAATCGTCTTGTGATGTGTCCAGACCATCATCGTCAAAATCGCGACAGCCCCTGGGAGTATCGGGAGCGAACTCATTCGGGCAAAGATCGGCATCAGCGCGGATACCGTCCCGGTCCGGGTCATCGGGATAGGGGCAGCCCCCATTGTCCGCATAACCAAATTCTTCAGGACAGTTGTCCGCGCTATCGGGCAAGCCGTCACCGTCAGAATCCGCCGGGCCGTCGGTCGCGGTCGGTCGGGTAGGCGATGCCTCGACGACCGTCGGCGCGGCGCTGATGAGTGTCGGCGCCGCGACGGAATCGGTCGACGCCGCCGTCGGAGGTATGAACTGGCGCGGAGTGGGCTGCAAAATGCTGAGTGGGGTGATAGAAGGAATGCGTACTGGACTGGCGGTGGCATTCGACCAGGCTACCTGATCACCGCCCAAGGGCGTGAATGTCGCGTTGCTGCGTTCGGTTGGCGAGGCTATCGCTTGCACGTTGTCCGCCGGCGCGCTGCCAATGATGATGACGCCCAAACAGTAAAATGGAAAGGTGCCCACAATGATCACCAGCATCAAAAAGCGCAAGCTTTGATTGCGGTTGCTGCTGCCCTGGATGACGTCGATCGTTCTCATCTGGTGTTCTCGATGGCGCGACACAATGCGGCTGTGGAACCGCCGTCAATCAAAGAATCATTCTAGCCGATTGAACAGATTTTGCTTTGTTCAATTGGCAAGATCGCGGATCTGATAAAGTTCGCCGTCCTGGAAGCCGCGGGCCCGATAATAGTCGCGCGTGCCGATGGCGGAGATGACAGCCAGGCGAGCATATCCGCGTTCCCCAGCGATTTCTGCCGCCTTTTCGATCAATCGACTGCCCAAGCCCAGATGCTGCGCCCGCCCCGCCATCGCCGTACCGAAGCCCAGCGACAAGCCATAGACATGCACTTCGCGGATCATGGCGCAACCGCTCAATTCTTCCAGAAGCGGCGCTGCCCCGACATCGGGGAGGGACAAGCGCAAGAAGGCGGCGATCTTCCGCTCTTCGGTTATATACTGCAAGAAGATTTCGTCGCCAATGCCCGAGCTGTATTCGCTGACATCCAAGCGCAAGTCGCCGTCTGTCACAGGATCCCGGCGAATCTCCCGCGCGCGAATGTCATTGCTTTGACCGCCTCGACGCGCCAGTTCTCGCTCGACCAACTGGCGGAAATTGGTCACCTTGTTGCCATCGACGATATCCGTGCCGGGAATATCACGGATGACCCGCGTCAGTCGGCAGTATTCCGGCGTCAGTTCAAAACAATCGACCAGCAATTCGAGCAATTCGTCATGGCCATAGGGTCGCCAATCACCTGTCTGATATCGCTGCATCAATTCGGCGCTTTCAATCAGCGAGCAGGGATAGATTTTGAGTTCATCCGGGCGAAAATCCTCATCGTCAAACATTTTCTCGAAGTCCGCGCGGTCAGCGTCCGGGGACGAACCGTAGAGATTCGGCATCCAATGGGCGTGGATCTTGAAACCGGCTTTGCGCAGCAGTTCGACCGCCCGCCGCGTGGCAGCAACATCATGGCCGCGTTTGTTCATCTCCAGAACGCGATCGTCCAGGCTCTGGAAACCGATCTGAACTTTTGTGCAGCCCAATCGACGGATACGGATTACCTCGTCCGCGCTGATATGATCCGGCCTCGTCTCTATCACCAGTCCGACGGAACGGCACGAAGCAGTCTCGTTTTCGCGCTGAGCCCCCTCCAGTTCTTTCCAAGTCGCATATTCATCGACGGCTGATCTTTCGCGCTGCCCGGATATGATCTCGTCCACCAATCCACGGGAGCGATACATCTCATCGGCGTAGATATTCTGCACAACCTGGTTGTAAGAGGCCGGCATATCCACGCCCTGAATGACGACGTTGCTGATTTGTTCGCCGCTGAACATCGACCTTTGCCGCAAAGCCGCCAAGACTTCCGCGCGGCCATCTATGCCTTTGCCGAAGTCACGCATGGCGTCAAAGATGCGCTTGACGAACCAGATCTGATAAGTTTCCGGATAAAATGACCAGGTGCCTCCCAAAACAATGATCTCTATCTTGTCGGTCGAATGCCCCAGGTTGTGATAGGTTTGCAAGCGCATATAGGTCTGCAGATAGGGGTCAAAGGCGTTTTTTTCCGCGCGTTGAGCGCCTGGTTCATCGGCGAGATAGCTCTTGGGCATGCGGACGTCGTTGGGACAGAATACGCAAGTGCCCGGGCAGGGAAAAGGCTTGGTCAGCACCGTCACCGGCGTGACGCCGGACAAGGTGCGCACGGGCTTGCGCCGTAGTTTGTGCAGCAGGCCCTCGTCGTAGGCCGGTACGCCCTCTTGCCCGGCAAAAACGCGCCAGGCGTCGAGCAAATTGGCGAGGCTGTAAAATCCCTCGCCGGCTGGCTTTGGATAGCGGCGCATCAATTGCTGATGCTCGCGCGAACTGAGGCGCTTTGGAGACTCCAGGATCACCTTCAGCAGGGGAATCAACTGGTCGCGGTGTTCCTCGACATCCAGTTCATATTTGGGGTTTGTCAGCATTGTGCAGTCTCTCTGTTTGAATCATTGTAACGGTGAAATGCTCAAAGTTAAACGGGGCAACGCCTAGCAGCATACGGGAGCGTTGATACATCAATTATCAAACTAAACAATCTGAAAATAAACCTTGCTATATTGGGTATAACCAAATATAATTGGGTAAAGCAAAACAATCGATAGGATGATGCAATGATTTCAAAGAAGCAAGCCACAGCCTGCCTCATGCACTTAAACGGTGACAAGAACGTGCAGGAAATCGCCGATGCGCTCAACGTGAGTACAAACACCATTGTAAATTGGCGAGCGCGCGCAGATTATCAGGATTTCTACCAGAGGCTGATGATGGATTACCTTTCAAGTCGCATGGGCAAAGAAATGTTTCCCAGCGAAGACGAATACGTAAACGCTGCTCTAAACGGCGTGGTTGCCGGATGCTTTCGGAAAGGACAGCTCTTTCTCTACAGCGGCTATTCTGTTGTAGCCTGGCATTATGATTGGCAAGCGATTGGGGGCTATGCGCCCGCGCACTCTATAAGCAGGTCAGTTTTGTCAAATGCTGACGGCTGGGAAATCATCCAAGGGCATAACGCCTTCACGTTCGTAAAGTCCACGGTACCAGAGGAAGCCCGAAAAGTGCTGCATCACTGGACAAGCGATATGGTTTATGAATCTCCCGAACCGCCAATAAAATGGGAAGGGCAGTTATAGCATGGTGAGTTGCCACATACCTTGCGTGCGCTTGATAGCGCTATTATCGGCGACATTTGATCAACATGAATCCTGAGCGCCATCTACTACCTCCCTTCACTCGGGCGCTGGCCCGCTATCCGGCGCCGAATTTCGCCTCCGGCGTGACGCTCTCCGCCCATCTGGGCGTACCGGACTATGACCTGGCGCTGAGCCAATTCGAGACCTATTTAAAAGCCCTGCGAGACTGCGGACTCGACGCCACCGTTTTGCCCGCCGATGATCGCTTCCCGGACGGTCATTTCGTTGAAGATCCCTTCGTGATCTTCCATGATCTGGCCTTCCGCTGCCGTTCCGGGGAGCCGACGCGAGAAAATGAAGGCGGATCGCTGGAGCCGTATCTCGCGCACTTGCGCGTCATCGTTCCGCCGCCCGAGGCGCGACTTGACGGCGGGGATGTTTTAATCTGCGCCGACCGCGTATTGGTCGGCCTGTCCAAGCGCAGCAATCAAGCGGGTGTAAAGGCATTGCGGCGGGCATTCAAAACGGTGAAACGCGATATCCGCGTCGACGCGGTGCCGTTCTCCGGTGTACTACATCTCAAAAGTGGACTGACCGAACTAGCGCCAAATGTTTTGATACATGACCCGGCGCTGCAAAGCGAATTTGACCTGTCCTGGGCCCGGGTCATCACCTTGCCGCCGGAAGAGGGTTTCGCAGCCGATGTCATGCCGATCAAGGACAGGCTTTTTGTCGCCGATGGCTGCCCGAATGCCTTCGCTGCGGCGCGAGAATATTACGACGACGTTGTCGCCCTCGACATGAGCGAGTTCCGAAAGATGGATGGTGGTTTGACATGCCTTTCGCTGCGCTATTGACACGGTCCTCGCTTTTAATAGACCACGTCGCTCATGCTACAAGAAGGCTTATTATTTTGTGTGAGTGCGGCAGATCTTCTCGCTGCCACCGAGTGGCTGCGGCGGCGCTCGCGCTAAGCCTAGCGTTTTCGCATTCGTTTAGTTCCATCCAAGCGCAGCAGCCGGAGCTTGGCAAGTGTTCGGAACGTCCGCATGTGATCACTGGCGCGCTTTTTGTCGATTATCTGCGCTGGTGCGTAGAGGGCGTGGTTGACGATCCGGACATAGAGCCATTCTCGTTCACGGCATTGGAGGCCGCGCCTGATGGCTCGCTTTTCGCTACGCGCCCATTGGCCGGAGAGGTCATGATCATTGAAGATGCCGACGGTGATCAGTTGCCCGATACCATGCGAACTTTCGCTGAAGGGCTGAACATGCCCAACGGCTTGGCATATCATGAAGGCGACCTGTATGTATCGGGCGGCTCCAAGATCTATCGTATCTCGGCCGGCGGATCAGTTGACACGATCGTAAGCGATCTCCCGGTCGGCTCGGGTTTTCCCGTTGGCGGATTGGTCGTTGGCGAAGACGAGCGTCTATATGTCCCTGTCGGCGCGCCCTGCGACAATTGCGAATTTGACGAGCCGGAACGTGGCGCTATTCTCAGTATGACCCTCGACGGGGCGGACAGGCAGGTCATCGCTAGCGGCTTTCGGCATCCGGCGGATGTCGAGTTTTATCGCGGCAAGCTGTGGAGCCTGGACAGCGCGCCACGAACCTACCAAAGGGGAGCAGTCGACGAAGTCAATCAAGTGGAAACGGGCGCATGGTACGGCTTCCCCTATTGCCTGGGCGCTGCTACCGTCAACCTGGCGTCTGATCAATTTGACTGCGCGTCAAGCGCGCCTCCGCGCGTTCTGTTCGGCGCGGGCGCGCGGCCGAGCTCATTGGCGGCATATCCCTATGACACCTTGACCGGGACCGCCGATACGCTCATCGTTGTCCTGAGTGGCGAACCGACGCAGATCGACTTCGTCGGTTACAAAGTAGTGATGCTCAACTTTGACGACGGCGATCAGCTCTTGGGCGCGACGCTGGTCTTGCCCTTTCGCATTGAAAGCACCAGGCAAGCCTACGTGCCTTACGACGGCGAGGGATACTTCTGGCGTCAGTACATCACCTTAAGCGAGCTAGGCTGGGGCATTTATCCGCAGCAGCCGCTGGCGGTGGCGGTCAATTCCTACGGATGGATTTACATCAGCATGACCGGCGGTCGGATCGTCGCCTTGCGTCCGGCGAACGAGACGCCGCCCTGGGAGGACTTTTATCCCATCTGGACGCCAATGCATCCTGACTACGATCCGTCGGCATAAGCCACAGCCGCTCGGCGGCAGCGAGAAGGTCTGCCGCGCTCACACAAGATAATAAGCGTTCTCGTCGCATGAGCGACGCGGTTTATTAAAAAAGAGGGGCGATGCGCAGGCCAATTGAGAGCGATTGATTTCATCTTCCCAGGCTAGTATCAATCAATTGCCACTCCTTGGCATCCGTCTCCCAAAAGGGATAAATCGCGATGCCATCAAGACGGTGCGAAATACCGGCGCGCAAACCATTCAAGGCGATGCGAATCGTTTCCGCTCCTGTTTGATGCGATGGCGTCCATTCTTCCGAAGTCGGAAGACCGACGAGCAGTTCGGCGGCGACGTCTTGAAGCGCTTTTTGGCTTGCCGCGGTCTGATACGTCACCCAATTAAGATAGTCTCGGGGGAAAAGCAAACCAGAGTCATAAGCCATGAGTACGATCTGATCTGACCTTTGCGCGACCTGTTTGAGATAGTCTTGCGACCAATGATGGGCAAGGGTCGGATAAGGCAGGGCAGTCACAGATTTCGTCATGCGCAAAGGATGAGCGGTCACAGAAAGAAATGCCTCCGCGGGCAGATATCCGCGGATCTGTTCCAGGGTTTGCAGATACATGGGATCGCCATTGGCGATCATTTCAGCATTCAAGTGAAGGCCATCGAAACCGAGCTCTTCAACGATAAATCGCGAGAACAGGGCGATCCGTTCGCGGATTCGAGCCGAAGCCAATCTGTCCGCGCTGGTCGTGCCGTCGGCTCGCTTAATCGAAACCGGAACGCCAATCCAAGCCAGCAGACGCAAACCCGGCGCTTGTCGTTTGATCTGGGAGACGAAGGTCTTGGCTTGTCCATACGTCAAGTTGAAACTGTCATCCGCCCTCAAATAGCTGACATAGATATAGGCATCGTCAAGTTTTCGAGCGAGCAGCTCATCTGCCAGGTCGCGTATGTCCTCCGGCGCATGTTCGTCCATCGACCAAGTCACGCCCATCCAGACCGCCAGCCGCAGGTCAGTACGAGGTAATTTGACGTCCGCAACGGGAGATGTGAACAGATAAGCCAATACAATGAGCGCGACGACGATTGCAGCAAGACAAAGCGTGGAAATTCGCTTCAACTGTCGCGATGTTGTCAATCTGAAAGGCATAATTTCCGGATCCCGCGCGCCAGGACGTTTTGCCCCTGAATCAGCCATTTGGCGAGATAGGCGAGCCTGAGTAAATCATAGGACTACGCTATAATGACACATAAGGTCTACCCTACCGAAACGGAGAACCATGCGCAAGGCATTCCGCTTGTTCATGGCAGCCACGCTCCTTTGCCTGCTGACAACCGGCGTCGTCCAGGCCCGAGAAATGATACAAGGCGAGAATTGCAGGATCGCCGCCGACCGGGTCGTCGAAGGGTCGCTCTTCACGTTTTGCCAGAATCTACAAATAGAGGGACGCGTCGAAGGCAATCTCATCGGTATTGCACTACGCGCCAGCATCTCGGGCGAGATCAGCCAAAATGTCTACCTCGCGGGTTTGGAGCTGGATGTGACTGGCACGATCCAGCGCGACCTGCACTATGTCGGCTTAACCATAAATGTGCTGGGAACGCGTGCGCAGCCAATCAGGGGTCAACTCATCTTCGCCGCCTTATCGTCTCAGGTAGCCGCGGGGGCGCATATTCCGCATCAAGTCATCGGTATCGGTTATCAATTTATTGTCAATGGCAGGATTGACGGCGAAGTGAGCTACTGGGGATCCGCCTTCGCGCTCAACAATACGATCAAGGGAGACGTCTACGCAAGTGTTGGCAACCCCGAATCCGATGCCTCGGACTTGGAGACCTTGCTCTTGCCGCTGGACATCGAACTGAAAGCGGCCGTACCCGGCTTGACCATTGACCGGAATGGGAGAATCGACGGGGACCTGAGCTATTCCGGTCCAGTGGAAGGAAAGTTTCTGGGCAATGTCACAGGCGAAGTTCAATACAATTCGACGAGGCCGGCGATCATCCAGACCGTGCCGGACGAAGGCGCCTTGAAGCACTTCCTGGATCGCTTTCTGCGGGAAATCGCAGTTCTGTTCACTGTTGGATTGCTGGGTCTGGCGCTAGCCTCCAACCCCTTCCAGTCGCCTTTGACTGCTGTGCGCTGGCGCCCCTTCTCGAGCTTTGTCATCGGGATGCTCTTGTTCATCCTGTCTTTTCCGATTGCCTTGATGCTGCTGTTGCTGACGGCAATCATCATACTGATCCTGGCGCTTTTACAACTTGAGGGCGTCTTGATCGTGGCCGCAAGCTTACTGGCGTTGATTGACTTCGGGGTCATCGGCGTATTCTACTTCACCGCGATTTTTGTGGCGCGGGCCGTCATCGCCATGGGCGCCGGCCGCCTGATTCTACGCTTTGTTTTCGGTCAAGAATCGCCAAACCGCATGCGGGTCATTTCGCTCGCGACAGGGGTCATCGCGCTAGCGGTACTTACTTCCTTGCCCGTGGTCGGCTTCGTTTTTAACGCTGGCGCACTGTTTTTGGGTTTGGGAGCCAGCGCTATCGTGACAGCGGATTGGCTTCATTCGCTTCGGGCTGACAATTACGCCAGCACAGGGCCGCCCATCGTCAACCGGGGCGATGCTGACGATGCTATACAGGATACCGGCGATTCCGAGACCCTTACAAAGGCGCCAATGCTGCCATCGGGCCGGGAACTCGGCCTCGCCAATTTACCGCAAGGTTTCGATCCGGACTTCTTTTTCTCTGACGATTGAGCGGCTTAGGCCGGCCTCAATGTGGGCAAGATCATTATCAAGCGAGGTCCGCTGTCGCGCTATAATTGACCTGCCTGGCCAAGTAACGGAGCTAGCCGATGAATGTTCTCGAGTTGATGGACAAGCACAAGATCGTCGCCATCGTCCGCCTGGACGATCTTTCGACAGCGCGGCATATCACCGAGGCGCTGGTCGAAGGCGGCATACGCGCCATCGAATTTACCTTGACCAATCCGGACGCGGTCCCGACCATAGCCGCCATGCGCAAGTCAGTCGACGAAAGGGTCGCCATCGGCGCCGGTTCCGTAACCACGTCCGACCAGGTACGCGCGGTCGCCGATGCCGGCGCGCAATTTGTGGTGTCACCGGTTAGCAAGCGCGACGTCATCGCGGCTTGCGCGGAGCGCGGACTCCCGGCCATGCCCGGCGCCTTCAGCCCGACTGAAATCCAGCAAGCCTGGGAATGGGGCGCGAGCGTGGTCAAGGTATTCCCGGCCAATCACCTGGGGGTGCGCTATATCAAGGATGTCAAGGCCCCCCTGCCCCACTTGCGCCTGATGCCGACCGGGGGCGTCAATGCCGACAATATACGCGAGTTTATCGATCTCGGCGCATTCGCCGTGGGAGTCGGTTCTTCACTGATCAATAACGATGCCGTCGCCGACCGAGACTGGAAGCGCCTGCGGGAGAATGCCCAGCGCTACGCCCGGCAAATCGGCTAAGGCTCGTATTCCTCCAAGAGCTTCAGCAGCCTCTGACAGGTATTCCAGTTGCGAGCGGTAGATCCCAGGCCTAGGGCCCTTTCGATGCGGTTGTTGTCCAGTTTAGATCTGGCTTGACCGTCGGTGTAAAAGACAAATAGCTGGCTGCCGTCGGCATGAATGAATTCCCGCCCCGGGTTGCTCGCGCGCAACTTGTCGACGTCCTCAAGGCGCGGGCAATCGCTAAGGAAGACGACCACCATTTTTTTCGTTTCGCTCGCTTGCTCATCGGTGAAAGGATGGCGATCAATAATCGATCTGAAATCCGCCGTCCCCCGCAACATCACCCGCACATCAAAGCCGAACTGATCGCGAATGCCCTCTTCAATCTCCGCTTGCACAAGGGAAAGGTCCGTCTCATCCGTTTGGAAAATCGCGTTGCCGCTTTGCAGGATCGTGCGCGGATCGCGCAGCCCCAGCGACGTGTAAAGCCCGCGCAAGTCGGCCATCTTGATTTTCTTGTGCCCGCCGACATTTATACCGCGCAAAAACGAAATGACCACAGGCATAATGAAACGCTCCCGGTAGATTGGATTGACCGTAAGTGTATCAGCTTCTCGAGTAGATCACCCGATTCGCCCGCCTTGACCATCCGAAAATGTCTATGCCTGCTAAGGGTCTTGCTATAAACTGATTCCCCTGTTTGGGAGCGACAAACCCGCCGTTTCCCAACCTGCGGCTGTATATGACCGTAGCATGGCGGAATCGAAAAGAGCAGGATGATTGACGAAATACGGGGCGCGTTTTCCTTTCTCACAATACTGCCAATGGGCTCGCCGTCCGGCCGGGATGCGGGCAAAACTTTCGCCTGGTTTCCCTTGGTCGGTCTGTTCATAGGCGCATGCCTGCTTGCCGTTGCAGTGATTTCACCCTTCGATCGCGAACTGACCGCCGCCCTGGTCTTGATTTGCTGGGTTGTGCTCAGCGGCGGCTTGCACCTGGATGGCTTCGCCGATAGTTGCGATGGTTTGCTGGGCCACGGCGAACCACAAAAGCGCCTCGCGATCATGCGAGATCCACGTCTGGGAAGTTGGGCGGTCGTCGGGCTGGTCTTGCTGCTCCTGACAAAATGGCTGGCGATAGGCGCCCTTGACCCCGCTTTGCTGATCCTGCCGCCGCTTTTTGGTCGTTGGGCGATGGTCCTGGCCGCTTACCACTTCCCCTACGCCCGCGAAACGGGTATCGGCGCCGTCTTCCGCCAGGGTCTGGGAGTGAGGCAGTTGCTGGTCAGCTCGGCTATTGTCGGCATCGTGGTAATCCACTTTGAAGCCTATGTTCTGTGGCTGCTGACACTGCTGATCGCGCTGGCTGTCGGGCGCTGGGCGAATACGCGCCTGGGCGGCGGCATCAGCGGCGATGTCTATGGCGCGATCTGCGAAGTGAGCGAATTGGCTTGCCTTTTGGGGATGGGAATCATCTATGCCTAAGCAGTTGATCTTTCTGCTGGGCGGGGCGCGGGGCGGCAAGAGTCATTACGCCGAGGGCTGGGCGCGGGATCAGGGCGGGCGCGTCCTATTCGTCGCCACCGCCCAAGCCCGAGACGACGACATGGCGGCGCGCATCGCCGAGCACCGGGCGCGTCGTCCGGCGGGTTGGCTGAGCCTGGAAGCGCCGCGTCAAGTCCCGCAGCGCATAAGAGATTGCGCGATTCCGCACGACACGCTGCTGCTCGATTGCCTCACCTTGCTGACGAGCAATCTGCTGCTGGACTTGCCGGAGTCGACAAGTCAAGACGACGCCAACGAAGCGATCTTGCGCGAAGTTGACTCCCTGCTCGACGTGTATGAGCGCTCGGAGGCGACCTGGCTGGTGGTCAGCAACGAGGTAGGCATGGGCGTGGTTCCGCCGAGCCGGCTGGGCGTCTTGTTTCGGGATATGCTGGGGCGGGCCAATCAGCGGGTCGCCGAGCGCGCGGATGAGGTGATTCTACTGGTGGCTGGCTTGCCGTGGCGGTTGAAGTGAGGGCTAGATGTTTGCGAAGAAGTCGGGGTCGATGGTGACGCGCTCAACGACAACTTCTTCTGTCTCTACTCCAAGTGATAGTTCTTTCAGTTTGCCAATCACTTGCTCGCCATCGACAAGATCGATTTCTGGCGCGCCGTCGCGCGTGGCTTCACGTTGGGCGGCAGGCGTGAAATTGCCGGTAGTGACAATCAGCCCTTTGTCGGTCCGTCCGACCATAGCCCCTCGGAAGTCACGTACGACACCAGCACCAATAGAACCTTTGTATCGCTTGCACTGGAAAAGCACGCGAATCGATAGGAAGCCCGCGAGTCGAAGAACACCGACGCCATCAATGCCGCCGTCGCCACTCCGCCCCGTGACGTCAACTTGGGTGAATCCGCTTTCACGCAAAAGGCGCTGGCAAAGTCGTTCAAATGCGGATGGACTCATTTGAAGCAACAGTTCGTTTATCTTATCTCGCCACCCAGATTCTTCATTTTCGGTTTCCGCTATAAAGGGGAGATTGGCAATATCGTCCTCTGCTCCAGACAAGTCAACAGCGTTTGCCGCTTTTTCCGCTGCCAACTTCGCATCAACGGTCTTTTTCATGTCAGCTAGATCTACTTCCGTCGTGGCCTGACCTTTCTCTGTCAGCGCCCACAGGCCTCGTGATGTGTTCTCCAACAAGCCATAATGTTTCAGCCAAGTTCTCACCCAGCCTAATTGATAATATACTTGGGACTGACTACCATTTTTGAGCGGTTTTTGAAGCTGTTCCTCGGTTATACCGAGAATCTCGACGACCTCTTCAAATATTTCCCAATTCGTGCCAGAACCGCCTAGATTATGTAATGCTTGAACGGTCGGAGTCGTCATCTCGTCTTTTGAAGGAATGGAAACATGAGTCATTCGTTTGAACCTTCCGTTACTCTACAAACTTTCGAACCATTCTTCATCAATCACAATGCGCATGACCACAGCCCGCTCCGCCGCGCGCAACTACTACCCCATGTATTTCTCTCTGAACAACCAAATGGGAGGTTAAGCCGGTTTCATTGTAAGAGGTAGATAATCAAAGCGGCGAGCGCAATTTGCGTGCCGATAAACCATTTAATCAGATCGGCTTTCAGGTTTGCCAAGTCTTCTTTCGTCGCTTGACTGTTGCCTCTCGGTAGTTTCGAATTAGTCGTCAAAAGCATGTCGCCCGTCATACCATATCGCAATCCGTTGCGTCATCGGCGGGCGACCAGATTGGTCGCCCCTACAATTTCCACCATGAATGAACCATATGGGGGTCAGGCGCGTAGACACTGACCGCCAGCCGCCTCTACATTTTGCCAACTTTACGTGATATTTGACGTATATTAATATTGGTGCGATTAACCTGCATCCAGGGGGCATTCTCGTTAAAGCCCGGCAAACCAAGCCTCGTCGATGACCACGCGCTCGACAACGACCTGCTCCGTCACCAAGCCCAGCTTCAGTTCCTTCAACTTGTCGATGAACTCGTCGCCGTCGATCAGCCTGATCTCCGGCGCGCGATCGCTGGCCGCTTTCAATTCCGCTTCCTGCGTGAACTTGCCCGTGGTGATCAGCAAGCCGCGGTCGGCGCGGCCGACCATGACCTCGCGGCGGAAGTCGTCGATCTCGCCCGAGCTGATGCGCCCGCTCCCGCGGATGCACTTGAAGGAGACACGGAAGGAGAAGAAACCGCCCCCGCCGACCGTACCCATGCCCTCGATCACATCGTTGGCGCCGGTCAGGTCGATCTCTCCCATGCCGTCTTCGCCCAGCAGCCGCAAGAACAAGCGCTCAAAGGCCTCCCTCGGCATCTGCTCCAGCATATCCGCCAGGGTTTCGCGCCAGCTCACAAGATCAGCCACCAGGTCATTGACGTCAACCTGCGTCAGACTCGCTTCCGCAACTTCACTCGTAGCTAAGTCCATCATGTCGTCCCTATCCTCTTTGTCTTCTGTAACAGCGCCCTGCGCCAACTCTTCTTGCGCCATGTCAGTTCTTCCCTTTTCATTTACGTGACCCGGCGCTTATTGTCGCGCCAGGCCCGAAACGAGCAGATCCAACGCCAGCCGCGGTTGAATCCTGCCCGTCTTCATGTCTTGATCAAAGCGCTGCAAGTGCTTCAGTATGCTTTCCAATTGCTCTAAAGTGAAGGCCCGCGATTGGGTCGCCAATTTGCTCGCGACAAATGGATGCGTTCCCAAGGCTCGCCCCATAGACTGCGCTTGTGACGATCCACCCGCATCCAGGTGATCCTTCGCCATGACCAGCAAGCGGAATTGCCGCACGATCATGCCATACAAGCTGAAACCGGGATCTTTGGGATTATCATGCAGGGATAGATAGATTAAGCGCAGGGCTCGCTCCCCGTCGCCGTTTGCCAAGGCATCCACCATCTCAAAAACGTTGGCTTCCGGCACATAAGGCGTCAGCGCGGCGACATCTTCCTCGCCGATGTCGCGCTCGCCATCAACATAGCAAACCAGCTTGTGCAATTCGCTATCGGCGCGCAGCAGATCTTCATTGACAACCGATGCGATGGCAGCAGCAGCCCCCGGACTAATCCCGGCGCCATATTCCGTCCGGGCGCGCCGCATAATCCAAGCGGTCAAGTCTTGCGGTGCTTTGAAGGCGCCAATGTACCCGGTTCCCGAATCCCTGGCGGCTTTCAGCACCGCGTTCTTGTCCGAGAGCAATTCGTCTTCTACCAGGACCAGCCGCGCGAATTCGGGCAGATTTGCCAACTCATCAATCAAGCGCTTGGTCGCTTGCTTGCCCGCCTGCCCGGCGCCTTTGCGCGTGATGTGGCTGATCAGCCCGCGGGCGATCACCAGTCGCTTGTCAGCCAGGAACGGCAAGGATTTAGCCGCCGCCACGACCTCTGGAACTGGGGTCTCGCGCCCGTCGAACTCGCTGCAGTTCAGTGCCACATCATCGCCCATGGCGGCGCGCATTTTTGCCAGCGCCCCCTGACGGCTGATGCTGTCGTCCCCATGGAAGATATAGAATCGCGGCGTCGCGCTCATTATCCGCTTAGCTCTGCTGCGTCAACACGCGATGGATCATCAACTGTTGCCCGGTGAATGGCACGCGCAATGTCTCGCGCTTGACACTGAGCAGGCGCAGATCGCCCGGGTCGCCTTCGGTGGTGATATGTCGCTGCAAGCTCATGCCCAGCGGTTTGGAAAAGAGCAAGACCGCCATCATGATCACCATCATCGTCGGGAAGCGTTCCCATCCCCGCCGCCACCCGCCGCCAGCAAAACCGAGCCAGGCTACTACCGTCGCCGTGAATCCAGCCGTCACCAAATTCGTGCCGCAATTGGGATGCACAGCCAGCTTGTGTTCGCCCGACTGCATGCGCTGCAGCGCTTCGTTAACGGCATTTTCGACGCGATCGCTGGGGACATTGCCGAAGATGATGAATCCCTGATCGCTGCTGCGCCCCGACAGCTTGTAGTTAGCGCGGCTCAAAATGTGAATTGTGGCATGCTCCAGACCGTGATTGCGGCGCGTGCGCAGTATGTAGGGCGAATTCAAGAGCGGCTCGGCATACTGGGCCAGGCTCAGTATCGGGTTCATCTGATGTCCTTCCCTAAGCGTGTCCTGTAACTTAACACAAAGACGGCGCGCTCGCCAAAAGCGCCAAGCAAATGTGATACAATGCGCTCCATGAAATCCGCTGCCAAGCCCCCGCATCCACTCACAAGAGTCATCAGCCTGACAAAAACGGGACCCTTGCCAATTCTGCTGCGCATCGTCGATCAAACCTGGCGAAAAATGAGCGGCGCGCCGCTCTGGCAGTTGAGCGAAGTGAGGCCGCAACTTTATCTTGGCGGGCAGCATAGCAGCCGTGGATATCGAAAAATGCGGCGGCGCGGCATCAGCGCCATCATCAACATGCGCGAGCAGCGGTTCAGTGATGTCGACGCGGGCATTGCCGGGGAACGGCACTTGCACCTCCCGACAATTGACAATACGCCTCCCACAGTCCCCGACTTGTCCCGCGGCGTCGCCTTCGCCAGCGACGAAATCGCTCGCGGCGGCAAAGTCTACATCCATTGCGGCGTAGGCGTGGGACGCGCGCCAACCATGGTCGCCGCCTATTTGATCTCGACCGGACTGACGCCGCAGGACGCTCTTCAACAGATCAAGCAGGCGCGGCCATTTGTCCATTTGACAGCAGCGCAGCGAGCGGTTCTCGATGAATTCGCGGCTACCTGGCAAGAAAGGCACGGTCACGCGCCATGCAGCGGCTGATCGTCACCGCCGACGACTGCGGCATGTCCGAAGGCATCAATCAAGCCACATACGACTTACATAAACGAGGTTATATCAGCGCGGCCAGCGTGATGACCAATTTCCCGGGTTACCGGCACGCGCTGGAACGCTTCAGCGACTGTCCCGAACTTGACGTCGGCGTGCACCTAACCCTGACCGACGGCAACCCGGTGGACCGACGCGGTCCCCACCACTCGCATCTGCTCAAGGACGACCACAGTTTCCGCGACAAGTTCAGCCTGTACCTGCGCGGTTTGTTTTTCAGCAAAGACACCATCCGCTGGATCCGCAATGAATTGGACGCGCAATTGCGGCGCCTCGTCGATGCCGGCGTGCATCCCCAGCATATTTCAACCCACCATCATTTTCATTCGCTGCCCATCCTGCGCGAAATCGTGCACGAATTGGCCGCGGTATATCAGGTGGACTGGGTTCGCGGGCACAGCTTCCGCGCGACGATCTCGCCACATGCCATCTTGCCCCGCAAGCAAGCGCAATCGCAGCGCTACGCGTTCTTCATGCCCGACTACATGACAGGCATACAAGGCTGGATCTCGCGTTCGCCGGCTGAATTCGCCGATCGCGTCGCCTCATTGCCGGGTACGGTCGAGATCGTCGTGCATCCGGGGCTAGCGAAAGACCCGAACTTTCCCATGAGCCTGAGCTATGGACCAGCGCCGCGCTACGACGAAACGAAGTATCTGATCGAGGCGCTTGACCTCCTGCAAAACAAGGCATCGCTCCATAAGCCGTCGTCATGACTGCTATTCGCTCATGTATTCTCAAGATTTGCTTTTATTGACATCGCGCCAGCCCTGCCCTACAATGGCATTCGCCTCGTCTTGGCCGAAGGCCCCAATATCGCCCTTGCTAATTCGAATACAGAAGAAATGATAACCGAGAAAACCATCGCAACCCTGGAACTGCACAAGATCCTGCAAGAGCTCTCGCGTTATACGACCTTCGGCGCCGGCGAGGAGTTCGCCATCGAACTGCATCCCTCCACTGAGATCGAAGAGGTGCAATTGTGGCAGCGGGAAACTGCTGAAGCCCTTGCCCTGCTCGAAGAAAAGTCCAATATCACGGTACAGGGCGCCCGCGATGTTCGCGATCCGGTCATTCGCTCTCAGCGTGGCGCCATCATTGAACCGAGCATCCTGCTCGATATCCGCTATACCTTGCGCCGCGCAAGTACGCTTAGGCGTACCCTGGGGCGTCTGAAAGCGAGCTTTCCCCTGCTTTCCGACCTGGCGAACGAACTGGAAGAGTGCAGCGAACTCCAGTTGTCTATCGAGAAGTCCATCGACGACAACGCCGAAATCAAGGACACCGCCAGCGCCAGACTGGCGATCATTCGCCGCGACTTGAAGATCGCCTTCGAGCGCTTGCAAAACAAGCTGAATCGCATCGTCAGCAACCGAGCCAACCATGACAAGCTGCAAGAAGCCCTGGTCACGATGCGCCACGGCCGCTATGTGATACCCATCAAAGCCGAGCACAAGGGCAAGATCAAAGGCATCGTTCACGACTCGTCGTCGTCTGGCGCTACGCTGTTTATCGAGCCGCTGGATACCGTTGAACTCAACAACAAATGGCGCGAACTGCAGATCGACGAAGAAAAAGAGATCCGCCGCATACTCAGCGATCTGACCGAAGAGGTCGCCGGCGAAAGCGAAGGCATCGTACGCACCGTGCAGTTGCTGGGCTATCTCGACCTGACCTTCGCCAAGGCGCGCTACGCGCTGGAGCATAACTGCATCCAGCCCAAGATGGTCGCGATGGATGCGATTGAAGGGCGACCGCCGGGAACAAATCACCCCGGCTCGACAATACAACTGAAGGGCGCGCGCCACCCCTTGCTCAAGGGACAGGTAGTGCCGCTTGATCTCAGCTTTGACGACGATACTTGGGTTATGGTGATTACCGGACCCAACACGGGCGGCAAGACTGTCGCTTTAAAGACCGCCGGATTGATGGTTCTGATGGCGCAGTGTGGCTTGCACATCCCGTCCGACGAAGCGAACTTGTCCGTTTTCCGGGGTATATACGCCGATATAGGCGATGAACAGAGCATCGAACAATCGCTCTCAACCTTCTCCTCGCACATGACCAATATCATCGACATCCTGCACCACTGCGACGGACGCTCGCTGGTCATCCTGGACGAAGTTGGGGCCGGCACCGACCCTACCGAAGGCTCGGCGCTGGCGCGGGCGCTGCTCAACCGCTTGAAGAGCAAAGGCGTTACGACGCTTGTGACCACACATCACCCCGAGCTAAAGGTCTACGGTGTTGAAACTTCAGGCGTGCGAAACGCCAGCGTCGAATTCGACCTGGAGACGCTGCGTCCCACCTACCGCCTGATCGTGGGCTTGCCCGGTCGCTCCAACGCGCTGGCAATCGCCGAACGCCTCGGACTGAACAAAGAAATCATTGAAGATGCGCGGGGCATGGTCGCGACCGAAGAACTGGCCGCCGATGATCTTCTCAACGAGATCCAGCGCAGTCGCGCCGACATTCGCATCCAGCACGACGAGGTTAACCGGCTGAGGAACGAACTCGCCGGGCAGCGCGACGACTTGCAAGTACGCCTGGACAAGATCGAGGACGAGCGCCGCGATGTCATTCGCGCCGCGCGCCGTCATGCCGAAGAAGACCTGGCGGACTTCAACAAGGAGTTGCGCAAGATGCGCAATGAGTTGCGCGCCGCCGGGATGCCCGCTCAAACGATTATCGCGCTGCAAGCCGCCGCCGAAAAGATGGCGAAATGGACCCAGGCCCCGCTTGACGGCGCCGAAGAAGCGCAGCGACTCGACGACACCGACTGGCTGCCCCGAATTGGCGACACGGTCTTTCTCGACACGCTCAATGCAGAGGGTGTCATCGGAGAGCTTGATGACAAGGGCGCGCAGGTGCAGGTTGGATCCTTGCGTGTGCGCGCAAAATTCACCGACATGCGCAAGCGCAGCCGCAGCGAGATACGGGCTAAAGAACGCGGTCACGTACGCGAATACCAGCCGATCAACACCGTGCCGCCAGCGGTCGAGTCGCCGGGCATGGAACTGGATATCCGCGGCAAACGCGTGGAAGAAGCGCTGGAAATCCTCGACCGTTATGTCGACGCTGCCTACACGTCGGGGCTGCCCTTCGGCAGGATCATCCACGGCAAAGGCACCGGCCGCCTGCGTCAAGCGGTACGACAATACCTGCGCGAACACAGCCTGGTCAGCAAAGTGACACAGGGACAAAACAACGAAGGCGGCGCCGGCGTCACCGTCATTCACATGGTGCCTATCACCTAAGGCGGGACGCCAGCTATTGAACGCGGAACAGCGACGGAATTTCAGCGAACGCTATGCGGCGGGCGACATGCCCTGGGACAGCGGAATCACGCCGCCGGAGATCTTTGAGATCTTGTCGGAGTTGCCGCCGGGCAAAGCGCTGGACCTGGGCTGCGGCACAGGCACGGTCATGCGTGATCTGCTCAGGAGAGGCTGGCGAGCCGACGGCATCGATTTCGTGCAGGGTGCGATTGACCTCGCCCGAGACAAACTGCAGCAGTTTCCCGCCGAAACTTGTCGTCTGTTCCGCCACGATGTCACCAAACTCGATACACTGACAAGCTTACGCGCGCCCTACGATCTCGTCATCGACATCGGATGCGGTCACTGCATCGACAAGGAGGCCGCGCCCGGATATGCAAAGGCGATCCCGCAAATGCTCAAGGTCGGCGGCGCTTTCATGCTTTATGCCAGTCATCCGCGTCCCGATTCGACGGTGGGCTGGGCGCCGGCCGAGGTGGAGCGCCTCTTCACGCCGAAATTGAATTTAGTCTGGCACCGGCAAGGCACAGATACGGCGATAGGCGTAGCTTCAAGTTGGTACAGATTTCAAAGAACCTGAAGATTCAACAAGCTTACAATAGTGAGTTGAAATGAATAGAGGTTGAAATCGCAGTGAAAGCAAAGCTCGTCGCCATTATCATCTTGCTCTCCATGTTCACTGGTATCGGTGGCTTTATCTTGGGGTCGGCATTGCCAAATCAAAATCGGGGGTTTTATCTGCCGCAGCGCGGCTCGCCCCTTTCGCAATCCGCACCCGCGCTCGTTTCGCCAGCCGACGGCAGCGAATTTGTCAACTCCAACATTGAATTGGAATGGCGCTGGGATGCCGGGCTTAACGAGAATCAGTTCTATGCATTGCGCATCTGGTCAGCAGAACTTCCCTATCGTGAAATATGGAGCGAAGAGTCACGCGTGTCCGTTACCGAGGCGATTGACAGTTACAGCGTAGATCTGGGCAGTTTTTATTGGAAAGTCGCGGTCGTCAATGTTGATGCGACCGGCAACTTCGACAGCAGGGGCAGCGAATGGAGCGAAGAGTTCCATTTGCGTCGGGTCCGCCGGCTAAGCATCCTACCCAAACAATACGCCGATATGTCGGGCATCGCCCGGCAGATCTACGATCAGAATCTTAGCCCGACAGACGCAATTGACGAGACGCATCGCTTTATCCAGGCGAACAGCATCCCGGACTTGCAGAATGACTACGATGCGGATTATGGAGACGCCATCGCATTGATGTTTGAATACTCACAGGGGCGGAGCGACGAACGGCCCCATCTCTTATGCGATGGCAGGTCAACCGCCATGTTGACAATCCTGCGCGAGTTGGGCATCGAAAGCAGACTGGTGTTTCTTTACAGCCCGGTGCCGGGTTACCTGGCGCAGCATACAGTGCTGGAAGTCTTTAATCCCGAAGGGCAAACTTGGCAAGTACACGATCTCGCCTGGGATTTCTATTATGTCCACTTAGAGTCGCGAGAGCGCGTTTCGGCCGAGCGCATCCTCTTTGGACGGCGCGAGGACCTGGCAGGATGCCCGATTGCCGGTGGCGCATGCGAGGCGCGAGTGATGGGTGAAAGCGTCGGATACTTCGACGCAATGCGCTACGGCTGGACCTATGAACTTTGGGTGAATCCTGATCGCTTTCCGATCTCAAGACGGTTTGAAGGGCAAGATGGGCGGAATATCGCGGAGTTCATTAGCGACGGCCAGCCACAGAAAGTGACGATTCGAACAGACAACTGGGAGCATCTTGATCGCTAGGGGGAGCGTTGACCTATCATAGCGCGAATCGTCATTCGGGTATACCATTGTCCGCAGGTTGATCAATCAACGAGCAGAGTACCGTGCATCGACTGGCTTTTTGCAGCCTGTTAGTCATAGTTGTCTTGGTCGGATGTCGACCTCAGGTCGAGGACTCTGCCGCGCCCCTGCCCACCGTACGGGCGGGCCCTACTGTTGCGCCCGATCTCGAATCCGCAGCCAAGATTGCCAATTCCTTCCTGACCGCCTGGCAAGAACAGAACTTCAATCAAATGCACCGCCTGCTAACACAGCGCCTGCAAGAGGCCACGCCTCTCGCCGACTTCCGCCTGGCGTACCAGCAGGCCCAGTCCACGATGAGTTTTCAGCGACTTGAATATAAAGCGGAAGCGCTCTTCGCCACTGACGGGCACGTTCTCGTTTTCCAGTATCAGATGACCTTGCACACGCGCATCCTCGGTTCCTTTGTCGACCCCAATCGCCGACTGCACCTCGTCGTCGACCCAAGCGTAAATCAATGGCGCGTCGCCTGGTCGCCCGCCGACATCTTTACCGAGATGGGCAACGGCGCGCGTCTGGTGTTTCAACCGCAGATACCCGGCCGCGCCAACATCTACGACCGTAACGGCGAATCGCTGGCCGACCAATACGGTCGCATGGTCCGCATATTTGTCAACAATGCCGAAATCCCCGACAGAAGCGCATGCTTCCAACTGCTGGCGGAAGCCCAGAACAAGCCCGTCAGCGAGTTTACTGAATTGTTTGACCAGAGATCGGGCGCAGACTGGCTGGTTGACGCCGGCATCCTGGAGCCGCAGGTTTACATCCGACACGGCGACAAAATCGAAAACTCCTGCAAGGCCGAATTCGAGCAAGAAGCCACCCGACGCTATGTTAACGGAACGCTGATGCCCCATATCCTGGGTCATGTCGGCTATCCGGATACCGCTCAAATCCCGGAGCTCGAAGCGATCGGATATAACGCCGGGACCATCATCGGAAAAGCGGCCATCGAAGCAAGTTGGAATGATACCCTGGCTGGGCGCCCGGGTGGCAAGCTGTCCCTGGTATCGCCAAGCGGGGTTCGCCTGCGCTTGTTGAGCGAAGTTGGTTCACAAGTGCCCCAAAGCATCTGGCTCACGCTCGACTCCAAGCTGCAAGAAAATATCGTCCGCGTACTCGACGAAGCCTACCGCACCAACGCTTGGGGCAGGATCTCCTATGGAGCGGCGGTTGTTGTCATGGACGTCAACAATGGCGAGATTCTGGCCATGGTCAGCTACCCGTCCTTTGATGGGAATGCCATGAATCCATTCCCCGTTGTCGGGCGGGAAACAGCGAACAAAGTGCTGGAAAAACTAGCGGAGGACGAACGAAAGCCTCAAATCAACCGGGCGACGCAAGGCCTCTATCCGACCGGCTCAGTCATGAAAGGACTAAGCGCGATCGCCGCGCTAGAGAGCGGCGTCTACGATGAATCGACCCGTTATTATTGCACCGGCAGTTGGACCCACGGCTTCGATACACGTTACGATTGGTTGCCTGGCGGCCATGGCAGCATGTCGGCGCAGACGGGCATCACCCACAGCTGCAATCCCTTCTTTTATGAAGTTGGCTTCCGTCTCAACGCGGAGGATCCGAATTTGCTGCCCGCCTTCGCGGCCAAGTTCGGCTTGGGCCAACTCACCGGTATCAATGCGATATCGGAATTGGGCGGCAGCATTCCCTCGCCCGACAATGTTTTGCAAACTGCTGGTTTGCCGTGGTCTTACGCTTTTGCAGTCAACTTGTCAATCGGCCAAGGCGAAGTACAGATAACGCCCTTGCAGATGGTTCGCTTGTATGCCGCCCTTGCCAACGGCGGATACCTTTTGCGCCCGCTGTTGGTGCGCGAGCGAGGCATCCTTGACCAGCGCACGTTGGTCGCCAAGCGCGATGTCATGAACGATACGCGCGTTTCGCCCGATAACCTGGCCATCGTACAAAAAGGCTTATGCGGCGTCATCAGCGACTACGGGGGGACGGCAGCGCACCAGTTTCTCTATTCCCCGCTGCTGGATGTGGGCGTATGCGGGAAAACAGGCACGGCGCAAGCCGCCGGCGACGACGAACTGCCGCACAGTTGGTTCATCGCCTATGCCCCGGCCAAAGATCCGCAGATCGCCATTGTCACTATGGTGGAAAATTCCGGCGAAGGCTCGGCCATCGCCGCGCCACTCACGCGCAATATTTTGGAATACTACTTCTTCGGGGCGTTTTGAGCGCTAAGCGCTTCATCCCGCGACGACCCGGCTCAATGTGATAATGCCGATTTCCACCAGCAAGATCAACAGCAGCCGTTTGCGCGTCCGCGCTTGCGCCAGCCGCTTGAAAAAGTAATCGAAGCCGCCAATGGTCAGGCCGACCAAAAGCGCGCCGCCGCCGATCAGCCAGACGTTACGCACGGTTATCAGCGCATAGCGCTGGCGCACTGAACTGTCCATGCCATGATAGATGAGGTGTGCAGCAGCCGTAAGCAACAGTTCCTGTATGGCAAAAAAGCAGAAAAACGTCGTAACCGCACTTAGCAAAAGCAGAACCAGATTGATCAACTTCGCAAGGGCAGATTGCGCCCTGGCTGACGACAGGATAACTTTTCGGTCAGGGTTTTGCATCACAGCTCAATGATACACGATCCCCCTTATCATGCTCAAGCTATAATGGCGTCGGGGCCGCGATACGCGCGCTCGCCCAGGCGTCCGCTGCCGATGCAACTCAACTTAGGCGACACACAAAGCGCAGGACGCAGCCGCCAGCGGGTGCGAGACAACCTGCGCTGAACATGCTTGTAATGCGGCGACCTTTTCGGTAGAATTGTGAAAAATTAAACAAGCGCTTGCGACCGATCCAGGAAGACCTTTGTGACCTCTGTCGCGGTTCGCTCGCAAAGGTTGATATCGGCGACTCTTGGAAGGCGCGTCGGCGCGTGATCCGAGTTGTGAAAATCAGGTGGAAACCCGCTATGTCTAACAACTATGGAAACAGACCATCGATAAGCCCGACAACGATTGTCGTTGCCGCTGTTTATCTGCTGGTTAGCGTCGTCGGCATCAACTGGTTTACCACATTCATTCCCGGCATTTTTCCACCGCAAGCCTCGGCAGAATCCAAGAGCGTGGACGAGCTCTTCTTCATCTTGATGATTGTTGGCGGCATCGTATTCTTCTTGATCCAGGGCATGTTGCTGATCTCGGTGATCGCGTTCCGCGCGCGCGGCGGCGATTCGAGTGACGGTCCTACTTATCACGGAAACATGGTGCTGGAAATCGTCTGGACAGTTATCCCGGCGCTGGTGGTCGTCTTTCTGGCGGTCATTAGCTTCAACGTCTGGAGCCAGAACTCCGCGCCCAAAGCCAACGTCAATATGGTTAATGGCGCCTCCATTCCGATCAATGTGACAGGCGCGCGCTATGCCTGGACGCATACCTACGAGACCGGACGCCTGACGCCGAATGGCGATCCAATCATCATCAATAGCGGCGCCAATTTACATACTTACATTGGTCAGAACGTCGATCTGGTTTTGCAGACGCAAGACGTCATCCATTCCTATTGGGTGCCGGCGATGCGCGTCAAGCAGGATTTGCTGCCGGGCGATCCCAGGCAAGGGGGGCGGCCCACCGAACTGCGCTTCACGCCGGTCCGCATCGAGGGAGTTGAGTACCCGGCCGAGTATCCCATCGTCTGCGCCGAACTGTGCGGCGATGGCCATGGGCGCATGCGCGGAGCGGTAATCGTATACGAAGACGAGGCGCAGTACCTCGAACAATTCTTTGAGCCGGCGATTCACGCGATTCTCAATCCGCCGGCCGATCCCGTGCTACGCGGAGAAATAGAAATCCAGAACTATATCTGCAACAGTTGTCATGTGCTCGACAGCCTGGGATGGACAGGTCTCACCGGTCCTCCTCTGAACGGGATCGCCGATCGGGCCGGGGAACGCGTGCCGGGCCAATCAGCGGAAGAATACATCGCCATGTCGATCTGGAATTCGGGCGCGTTCAGGGTGCCGGGTTATGACCAGCAGATGGCGGCTTTTGGACCGGACGTGGTTGACCCCCTCAACGTGATGACCCCCGAACAGCTCTATTCAATCGTGGCTTACCTCTGTACGCAGGGTGAACAATCCGACTGCGATATGGAAAACAGCGTCACCGCCATTCCCGACGCGATCATGACCGTGTTCGCGATGGAGGTCGATATCACATTTGGAATGGACGCCGCCGCCACATTAGACGACGGGACATCGGACACAGGAGCGGTCGAAGAAGCGGGAGAATCGAATACAGAAAACGGTTCCGCATAGCGCCGGGATGAGAACGGTAGCGGAAAATGCAGCAAAACAGCATATCTGACGCTGAGTAAAGAGGCGAAACAATGGCGACAATTGCCGTACCCCTCGGGGGAGGACAAGCAAGACAAGAGATCGAAGCGGTTAGGCGCCCCGCGTTAAGCGAATACCTGCGCTGGAGCGTTGATCACAAGATCATCGGCGTACAATACGGCGTCACTTCCTTGCTCTTCTTTATCATCGGCGGCGCGCTGGCAATGGGGATTCGGCTTGAACTATGGACGCCCGAACTGGACTTTATGGTATCGGGCGCGGCCTATAACAGCCTCTTCACCATGCACGGCACCATCATGATCTTCCTCTTCATCATTCCCATGTGGGCGGCTTACGGCAATTTCGTCGTGCCCCTGCAGCTCGGCGCAAAAGACATGGCCTTCCCCTGGCTGAATGCCTTCGCTTTCTGGCTGATTCCGCCGGCGGGCGTCGTCATGCTGCTGGGTTACTTCGTCAGTCCCGCCGAAGCTGGCTGGACCTCCTACCCGCCACTTTCGACGCTTTTCAGCGGCGACGGTCAAACACTTTGGGCGCTGGGCGCGCACTTGCTCGGGCTGTCGTCGATTCTGGGTTCGATCAACTTCATCGTCACCATTCTTAACATGCGCCCGCCGGAGATGACCATCTGGCGCATGCCGCTGCTCTGTTGGGCAGTGCTGGCGACAAGCATCATCGCCGTGATGGCGACGCCCTTCCTGGCGGGCGCCTTGACGCTGCTGCTGCTCGATCGCATGACGGGCACCACTTTTTTTGACGCTTCCGGCGGCGGGGACGTCCTGCTCTGGCAGAATATATTCTGGTTTTACAGCCATCCGGCCGTGTACATCATGGTCTTGCCGGGCATGGGCGTGCTTTCCGAGGTGCTTTCGATCCACAGTCGCAAGCCCGTTTTCGGTTATCGCATGGTCGGGCTTTCCAGTATGGCCATCGCGATTGTCGGCTTCACCGTATGGGCGCACCACATGTTCACCAGCTTGCAACCGGAGCTGCGCATTCCTTTTATGATCACCACCATGATCATCGCCGTGCCCACCGGCATCAAGATGTTCAGTTGGCTGGGCACCATCTGGGGCGGCAAGATCCGCTTCACCAGCGCCATGCTCTTCGCGCTCGGCTTTATGTCGATGTTTGTCATCGGCGGCATCACCGGCGTCATGCTGGCGGCGCTGCCCTTTGATATTCACGTTCACGATACCTACTTCGTCGTCAGCCACTTCCACTTTGTGCTGTTCGGCGGCAGCGTCTTCGCCATCTACGCGGCGCTTTATCATTGGTTCCCCAAGATCACGGGCCGCATGATGGATGAAACGCTGGGCAGGATCCATTTCGTCTTCACCTATTTGGGCTTCCTGATCACGTTTTTCCCAATGCATATCGTCGGCATGCTGGGCATGCCGCGCCGCGTCGCCGTCTACGATCCCGCCTTCACCGACTTTAACAGGCTGATCAGCTTTGCGGCATTTGTCTTGGGATTCTCGACCTTTATCGTCCTTTACAACATTGTGCGCAGCTACTTCCATGGGCCGATCGCCGGCGCCAATCCCTGGCGCGCCTTGACCCTGGAATGGGCCACGACCTCGCCACCACCGCCAACCAACTTCCATGACGATCCTATTCCTTACGAAGATCCCTATGGTTATGGCACCAAAGCGGCATCGGCTTATATTGAAGCGATCGATCTGGCATTTGACCGGCGCGAACCAGCGCCTCCCGGCGCCGACTAGGCGCGATTTGGCGCTTGTGCGAACCGCGCACGTTGCGGAGTCTGTAGAGTTGAGCATGACGACCACCATCGAGCGGGCTGAGAAACAAAAAACAAGCGATCAGCGAGCTGCTGCAATTCGCCTGAAGAATAACCGGCTCGGCATGAACATCTTCCAGGTCAGTTGGATCATGGCCTTCGTCGCTTTGATCGTAGTCAACTGGCAACTGCGCTTTAACTATTCGCAGTGGCCGCCAGCCGGCGTCCCGCCTTTTGATCTGATCTTGCCCAGCGTCGCCACCTTGGCCTTGCTCATAAGTTCAGCGCTAGTCGTACAGGCGCTGAAAGTGCTGCGACGTGGGTTTGCCACCGCGTTCCTTGTCAAGTGGCGGCTGGCGATTGGGCTGGGCGCCCTGTTCATGGCGATCATCGTCTATGAATTTCTGAACGTGTCCGACGCTGCGATGGCAACACAATATGGCAATACGTTTCGCTTGATGACAGGATTTCACTTTGCGCATGCCTTGGCAATCCTCGCGATCATGTGTCGCGTTTATCAAGGAGCAAACCTGGGCAAATACAGTAGCAATGAACACGATTCCTGGGCGGTGGAAGGCGCGGCCAAGTTGTGGTATTTCGTCACCTTCGCCTGGATGCTCTTTTACGTGGTGCTCTATTGGATTCGCTAATAGTCTCGCCGGAACAGGTGATCGAAAGAAAGACATGCGGTTAGGACAGGCAATCGGTACTTAGGGAGTAGCAATTCATGGACAAACCCGGTCTCGCGCGGGCCATACCTTACATGATCGCTGTATTCGTCTTGTCGCTGGCGATTGTCTATGGCATTCGCAGTCTACAAGACATGGATCCGGTCTGGATGAATGCAGATACCAGCGAAGGCGCGCAAGTCGGGCTGGTCTTGGCGGCATTTGCGTCCATGTTCGCGTTCATGTGGGGTGTTGGCGCCTTCGACCCCAAGATGAGCGAACATGGCGACGGCGCCCACGAAGACGAAGAAAAGGCGCCGGAAAACGAATTCGCGCTGCGGACCAGCGGACCTGTCTTTCGGCTGGGCAAGTGGCTTTGGGACCTGGCCTGGCAGATCATCAACGACGCGCCCAAGCCCATGCAATTCCCCTATTTGAACCTGGGGCTGCTGCTGATTCGTTGGATCATCAATGTCGTCTGGTTCTTGATCTGGCTGGCGATCTTCGGCGGCTGGCGCTTCTTTCTGGGCGCTATTGCCGGCATCCCCGGCACTCTGGGCGCGGTCTTGATGAGCTTGTCTTGCTTGTGGCAGACCATGGCCTTTTACGCCGGCCAACTCTTCCTTGTGCTAACGATTTCGGTGGTCAGCACTATCATATTGTTCGCCTTCGCGCTTTTCCCGCATGGCCTGCGCTTGCAGACAGCCACAGAACCCAACGCCGATGCCGCCGCCAACGGATTTGGCGACTTTGTCGTTCCCATACAAGACATCCTGGGCTTGCTCTTGCCGCCCGATCATTTTTCAAACCAGGTCATTGAAGGCACCAGCCAGTTCACAGTGCTGCTCGGGTTTATTTTCGTCATCTTCATCTCCTTGGCGCTGGCAGCGGGCGGGATCGCGGTATTCTTTTATCTGGCGCATCGCGGTGTCAAGCAGGCGCAAGAAGTTGATCCAACAGATGGCGACCGCACGCAGATTCTTCCCGTCCGCGAAATGGGCAAAATCGCCGGCGGCGTCGCGGGCGTGATCCGCGCGATTCCGCGCGCCATTGGTTACGAAAAATAAGGTGAGTGACAGAGCATGGCAGAAATGACCGCTAGTCAACTGAGCGCCCCCGCCCACGACGATCACGGCCACCTGAGCGCCGAAGAACATAACGAGAATATGAAGCTCGGCATGTGGCTCTACCTGGCATCCGAAATTGTCATCTTCTCGATGATGATCGTCGGCTATGTACTTTTCCGCATCAACGAGCCGGATGTCGTGGAACTGGCGCATTCAAAGCTCGGCGTAGGCTTGGTTACCGCCAATACCTTCGTCTTGCTCGCCAGCAGCTTCTTCATGGTGATGGGCTTGCGGGCTATGCAGGCGGGCAATCGCCAGGGCATGCTGCGCTGGATCGGCGCGACAGCTCTGGGCGGGGCGGTCTTCCTGGCCGGTCAATACATCGAATACAGCGAACTGGCGCACCTGGGCATCACGCTGGGCTACGACATCGAGTCGCAGTGGCAGACTTTTGGGATGCGTTTTTATGCCCCGACCTTCTTCCATGGCGCGCACGTATTTGTCGGCGTACTTTGGGCGCTGGAGGTGATGCGGCGCGGCGCCAAGGGGCGTTACGATCAGGACCCGATCGGCATTGAAATGTTCGGCCTGTACTGGCACTTTGTCGATGTGGTCTGGATTATGCTCTTCACCTTGATTTATCTGGTCTGATGAACCGCCGAACGGCTGCTTTAGGAGCGTGACGATGGCAGAAGCTTCTCAGGAAATGACACAGGACGATCACGGACATCACAGCAACACGGTCAGGCTGCTCGGTCGCGACATCACCGTGGAAGGCGGCGTTTACACTGTCGTCTTTGGCGGATTGGCCATCCTGACCGTAATCGAAGTCCTCAGCGCCGAATTCCTCAAAAGCGCGATCCACGATGCGCCCAGCGCGGCGGCTGCGCTTACCGCGATCAAGGCCATCCTGCTCTTGGGGATCGCGATTGTCAAGTCAAGCCTGGTTATCTGGTTCTATATGCACCTGAAAGACGAAAAGCGCATCCTGGCAGTGGTGCTCCTGTTGCCTCTGCTGATCGCCGCGCTATCGGTGATGTTCGTTCTGGCGGTCCCACCGACTGGATATTCAATCTAATAAGCCGCAACTCCGCCTTCAATGACACTTCCCGCGCCCATGTGATATACTCCGGCAAGCGAAAGGTGTAACTTGCGATGGTCACTCAAGAGCGCTTGTTTGATGTGGATGATGTCTGGAGATTGGCGCATGATCCCGACAACGAAAATGTCCGCTTCGAACTCATCGATGGAGAACTGTTCACTATGGTGCCCCCTGGTAGAAGACACGGACTGCTGGCAGTAGAGATTGCCGGCTACTTGTGGCAATACAGCAAACTCCACCCACTAGGAGAAGTAACGACCGATTCGGGATATTATTCGGAACATGATCGGCACACATTGCTGGGTCCCGATGTGGCTTTTCTGCGCTACGACCGGCTGCCACAGCCGCCAACAGACAATTATGTATCGGTGATGCCGGACCTGGCGGTGGAGATTCGTCCGCCCTTTGACACGCTTGCCAAAGTACGCCGAAAAGCGGAAGTTTATCTACGGCGCGGCACGACCATAGTTTGGCTGGTATTGCCCAAGCAAGAAGGCGTCGAAGTGTGGCGCCAAGACGAAACCGGTCAATTACGCTCCGAGTTTCTCGGTGTGGGCGACAAGTTAAGCGGCGAGGAGATTCTGCCTGGCTTTGAACTGGAAATCTCTCTGCTGTTTCCCAAAAAACAGGACTGAGGTCGAGGTTCTTTACGCCGTTCCAGTCGAACGATTAAAGGAGCGAGGCATGCCCGTTGAAATCACGCTGCGGGGTGATACCCGAACCACAATCAAAGTACGAGATCACGAATGGCATATCGACGAACCGGTCGAAGATGGCGGCGGCGATACGGCTCCTACGCCCGGTGAAATGATGCTGGGCGCGCTAGGCTCGTGCATGGCAATCACGTGTAAAATGTACGCCGAGCGCAAGGGCTGGGACCTACAGGTCGTCGACGTAAAAGTTGATTACGAGCGATTCAAAGGCTCGGACTATCCCATGCACGACGGCGAAGACCTCTATGTACATGAGGTGCGCAAGGCTTTGACATTTCACGGCGATCTGGACGACAAGCAGCGGGAACGCCTTTACGATATCGCCAGCAAGTGCCCCATCCATCGTCTGCTAGGCAGTCCCACTTATTTCGTCGGTATGGCGCTGGAGGGAGGATAGGCGCGGCCTTCGCCGGGTTGTCCGGCTTCCCCTACCCAAAGCCCAGGCACTCTTTCAATAAACCCCCTTGCTCATGCAAGGAGAAGGTTTATTATGTTGTGCGAGCGCGACATTCTTGTCACATTCTCGCCGCTGCCGAGCGGCTGAAGTTTACTGATCGGCGCGCTAGTATAACGCCTTAGAGCGAGGCGCGATGGTTTCCAATCCCAAAATACTTCTCGAAAGCTACGATCTCTTCCCCAAAAAGAGCCTGGGGCAGAACTTCATGCACGACCCGCAGGCCTTGGACAAGATCGTCGATTCCGCAGACCTGACAGCCGCTGACGCAGTGGTGGAAGTCGGGGCAGGTACCGGCTCTCTCACAGCGAAATTGGCGGAACGCTGCCGCGAGGTCTTCGCGATCGAAGTAGACCAACGGCTGCAACCTGTACTTGAAGACCGCTTCGACGATGTATCCAATGTCTATCTCGTTTTCGATGACGTGCTTAAGACCGACATCAACACGTTGATGGGGAATCAGGAATATATCGTGGTCGCCAACGTGCCCTACTATATCAGCAGCGCCATTCTCTGGCACTTCCTCGAAGCCGATTTGCCGCCGCGGCGAATGGTACTGACGATGCAATACGAGGTAGCGGAACGAATCGTCGCGGGCGCTGGCGCGATGAACCTGCTTGCGGTCGCGCTTCAGTATTACGGCGCCCCGCAGATTGTCGGCAAGTTGAGCCCGGCAGTCTTTTGGCCGCGCCCCAACATTCACAGCGCCATCGTGCGGATCGAAACGCATCAGAGCGCCCCCGTTGTCGTACCTTCCACCAAAATATTCTTTCGCGTGGTCAAAGCCGGCTTCAGCATGAAACGCAAACAACTTAAGAACGCGCTGTCGGGTGGACTAGGTATTAAGTCGGCGCGGACAAGCGAACTGCTACGCGCGGCTGGCATTGATCCGCAGCGCCGCGCCGAGACGCTAACGCTGACGGAATGGGCCGGCTTGACCCGGACCATTCATCAGAGCGGCGATGTACTGTTTATATAAACCGCGACGTTGAACCGACAAGCAGGCTCCATGTACGTGGACGGGACATTCCTGGGACTTTTCGCCGCCGAGCGGCTCTGACGAAGATTTAACGCTGTCGTAGGAATTCAGCAAGAAACGGCGTCCATACTGTAAGCAAGACCAACGGGACGGAAGGAAAAGAACCATGGGCAAGGAAGTAGCGACCTTGGGCGGCGGCTGCTTTTGGTGCGTGGAAGCTGTCTACAGTCAGTTGACCGGCGTTGAATCGGCGATATCCGGTTACATGGGCGGCCACGTCAACAACCCAACTTACGAGCAGGTCTGCGCCAAGACCACTGGCCATGCCGAGGTCGTCAATGTCAGTTTCGACAACGAGATCATTAGTTTCCAAGAGGTGCTGAACATCTTTTTCACCATTCACGATCCCACCACGCTAAACCGACAAGGAAACGACCGCGGACCGCAGTACCGCTCTGGCATCTGGCACCACTCGGAAGAGCAACGCCAAATCGCTGAGGATACCATCAAGCGCTTGGAAGCGGAGAAGCTTTATCCGAGGCAATTTGTGACCGAGGTCACGCCGGCGAGTACATTCTGGGTTGCCGAGAACTACCACCAGAACTACTTCGCCAACAATCCCACACAGGGCTATTGCACCTACATCATCGCGCCAAAAGTCGCCAAATTCCGCAAGCAATACTTCGAGCGCCTCAAAGCCTAAAACGCTTCATTAGGAGCCGGCGCAATCAATAAGGGCGAGCCCGCGGCTCGCCCTTATTGATTGGCGTCGAATGCGACAACGCGCCATTGGCCCTGGCCTGCCTTGCCTAGATAGTTCCGTCGACGCGGACGCCAGGTCCCATCGTTGAAGTTAGCACAACGCGACGCACATAGGATCCTTTTTGCGATTCCGGCTTGGCATTGCGGACCGTATCCACCACGGCTTGCAAGTTCTCCTGCAGTTGTTCGTGCGAGAAGCTGGCTTTGCCAACGGGCACGTGCAAATTGCCGGTTTTGTCATTACGGAACTCGACCCGTCCCGCCTTTAGCTCGTTGATCACGCGCGGCAAGTCATCGGCTGGCACGACTGTTCCCGCTTTGGGATTGGGCATCAAACCGCGCGGACCCAAAATACGCGCGATTTGACCGACCTTGCGCATCATGGGCGGCGTGGCGATGGTGGCATCAAATTCCAGCCAGCCGTCGTTGCGTATCTGGTTGATCACTTCATCCGTTCCAATGATATCCGCGCCCGCCGCCAGGGTCGCATCCGCCTCGCTTTCATCCACAAAAGCCAGGATTCGTACGCTCTTGCCCGTGCCATGCGGCAGCATGACCGTAGTACGCACTTGCTGATCGCTGTGTCGCGGATCAATGCCCAGGCGAAAATGGATTTCGATTGTTTCGTCAAACTTGGCAGTGGCGTTGCTCTTGACGATGCGCAGGGCTTCTTCCATCGGATAATTCCTCTGCCGATCGAATGCCGCCGTCGCTGTTTTGTATCTCTTGCCCATGATCTCCGCTCCTCGTGGTTAGCGGGCGTTTGCCCTCCCACAATTACAAAAAATGAATCGCAAACTCGTTGTCGGACTAATAGCACTGTGCTGCCGCCGTCATTCGGCGACCTTGATACCCATCTGTCGCGCGGTGCCTTCGACCTGGCGCATGGCGCCTTCGATATCAATGGCGTTCATATCGGTCATCTTGACCTGTGCGATTTCCCGCACCTGGTCGCGGTTCAAGACAGCGACGGTCTCGGTGGCAGGGTTGGAGGCCGCTTTTTCCAAGCCGGCCGCCTTCTTGATCAAGAAGGACGTGGGCGGGCTCTTCAGCGCGAACTTGAAAGAACCATCCGCAAAGACCGTGATCTCCGCCGGCACGATATCGCCCATCCGGTTGGAGGTACGTCCGTTGTATTCCTTGCAGAACTGCATCAAGTTGATGCCGTGCTGCGCCAGCGCCGGTCCAATTGGCGGCGCGGGGTTCGCTTTGCCAGCGGGAATCTGTAGCTTGACGATTGCCTTGACCTTTTTTGCCATGTCCGTTACCTCATTCTCTTTCAGGTTCTGCCTGTTACGGCGGCTGCCTTACATGCGTTCCACTTCCATAAAGCTGAGCACAACAGCGGTTTCGCGACCGAAGAAATCAACCATGACGCGCACTTTCTCGCGACCGGAATCGATCGACGCCACCGTGCCGGGAAAATCATTGAATGGCCCCCCGACGATGCGCACGCGCTCGCCGATCTTGTAATCGACCTTGACCACCATGTCTTCGGAATCCATCCGATCCATGATTCGCTTGACCTCTTCGTCGCGCAGCGGCGTCGGCTGGTTCTCGCCCCCGACAAAGCCAACCACGCCCGGCGTATTGCGCACCGTGTACCAGGCGTCCTTGTCCAACTCAGCTTCTTCCTTATTCCAGCGCATCTGTACCATGACATAACCGGGGAAGACGCGTTTCTCCACGGTGCGGCGCTTGCCGTCCTTGACCTCGATTTCATCTTCAGTGGGGATCAGCACATCGTAGATCTGATCTTGCATGCCCATGCTGTCAATGCGCTGGCGCAAGGCGTGTTCGACTTTCTTTTCATAACCGGAATAGCAGTGGATGAAAAACCAGCTACGCTTGGAATCGTCCTCGTCGGCCCCATCGTCAAGTACGATGTTCAGTCCTTCGACGTCTTCTTCCGGCCCCGTCGCATCATCCATATAGACCGGATCGGGATCGTAGTCGGTCGCTTGCTGTATGTCTTTCGGTTGTTCGCTCATAATTCTCTTCTTCAATAAGCCTGCTGCCCGTTGGAACTATGGGCTGGACTCCCTGCCTGCGATCGGCGAAGGATTTCTCCCCCGCCCTACGGTTGGTATTGACCTGACCCAAGCCGCAGTCAAGTGCCTAAATCGAGCCACGGCGGATCATAAGCAAGGCGAAGCCCACCATGGCCACAATCACCGCCAGCAGCATCCAGGCATAACCCGGGTTAAGCCCGATGCGCATGAATTCGGACCAGATCACAGCCAAAATGCCCAGAAATATGGCGGAGGCAATCGTGACGTTAATGCAAAGTATGGTCAGGCGCCGCGTATCTTCGCGGTTGGGCCAGGCAACTTTGTTCAACTCCGACCGGACATTCACAAAATAGTCCACCATCTGGTAGAGCGGGCGGGTCATGGTATTGCCCTGCGGCTCTGGCTTGCCCTTCTTGATCTTGCGCGTCCGGCGACCCGGGGTCGCGGTACCCTTCCGTTCGGTGATCGCGCCCTCGCTCTTGTCCGCTGCCATGGTTCCGGCCTCCTCGCAAACTCTTTTCGGCGATTGCCGATGAATAAACACCGTCTCGGTGGACGGTGTTTAAGGATCTCGTCAGGGGCAGAAAGACTCGAACTCTCGACCTACGGTTTTGGAGACCGTCGCTCTACCAACTGAGCTATACCCCTATAATTCGCTTTCTAATCCAACCGACTATACATTAATACGCAGCCAAAAGCTACTTGGTTTCCCGATAGACCACATGCCGGCGCAAATAGGGATCATACTTGCGCAATTCAAGACGCCCCTGGGTATTACGACGGCTCTTCTCGGTGATATAGATGTGACCGCTCTCGGTGCTGCGCATCTTTACGACAATGCGCTGTCCCTTCTTCGCCATGTCTTATCTCCCATCCTCAGCCCCTCATCAAGCAGTTGAGGCGATTTTCGGGCGACCAGATTGGTCGCCCCTACAATTCTCGCCACTATTTGCCGCTGCCCCTTCTTGTCCGCAAGAGCCTCCGATGAGATTTGAACTCATGACCTCGCCCTTACCAAGGGAGCGCTCTACCCCTGAGCTACGGAGGCGTGCAACCGCGAGTTGGCTGAACAATGTACGCTTCGTCGATATTGGCAAAGCGATTTGCAACGATAGTGGGCCGGACTGGATTCGAACCAGTGTAGGCTCTCGCCAGCGAATTTACAGTCCGCCCCCTTTAGCCACTCGGGCACCGACCCGCATAAGATTTGCTTGTTAAGCCAGAGCCACCACTGGGACTCGAACCCAGAACAACCTGTTTACAAAACAGGTGCTCTGCCAATTGAGCTATGGTGGCATAGCCGATGCAGTATAGCATGGCGGCAGAGCTTGCTCAAGGAGTTTTCCCGGGAGCGGTAGCGTCAAGTATTCTACGACGGCGCTTTGGCCGTGTCAAGTGCGCGGCCGCGGGGATGGCAGTGTATCCTTTTCGGTTACAACAGAAAATCCTAAGCACCGAGTGGCGCGTAGGGCGCGCAGACGCAGCCCGCCGACAGAGCCCTTCAACACCGGGGGCAGCGAGGGCAAAAAGAGGGCTTCATTGCCAGTTTGCCGCCGGAAGAAATGTTTTTTCGGCAGTTTGGCCGATTGCCGGCAAGGTCTATGAAGTTGTTAAGGCGCGGGATTGGGATCAGGGTAGCATGGTATCGGGCGGAGGCGGCGACTATATAGTCGCGTTTTAGTAAAGCGATTAAAGCCGCACGGCGCGTAACCGGCGAGAGGACAGCCGGCGATCACGCAGAATAATCCAGGCAGCTCGCGCTGGAGTCGCCCGTAGATTCTATGATGCGCATTTTCGGGCGACCTGACAGGTCGCTCCTACAAGGCTTGTCTGTATGTTGTAGTTTGGGTCGTCAAATGGTGTTATTTTCTTGCTGTCGAACGCGCATTTGCGTCCATTTAGATCACCGGAATTGAGTACCGGGCAAGTCATACAGGTTTCGACGTGATTGTAGATGGAGTTTGTCAGGTTTATTAAGCAAGAGGGCGAGTTATTCGGAAGCATCCGGCTCCAGGAAATCCTCAGCCGCATAAGCTGGGTTCGGATAGTTGTAGAAGCCGCGACCGGTTTTCACACCCAGATCGCCGCGCGCTACTTTTTCTGTCAAAATCGGTCGGGGCAGGTCGTCTCGATCGCCAGATTCTTCGGCATAGCGCATTTCGATATCGTAGATGACGTCGAGGCCGATGCGATCCATCTGCGCGAAGGGGGGCGGCTGCTCGCGTCCAAATTTGATCATCCAGGCGCGGTCGATATCTTCCACCGCCGCGATGCCGCTATCAGCCACTTTCATCACCTCTTTTTTGATCGCCCGCCAGACACGATTGAAAATGAAGCCCGTGCTTTCCCCCCTCACCCGCAGTGGCAAGACGCCAATTGCGCGCGCGAATGCGGACAGGGCATCCAGCACATCGTCGCGCGTAGAACTGCCGCCGCCGATTTCCACCATCGGGCTATCCCAAACCGTCAGATAAAAATGCAAATTCGCCACCTGTTCCGGGCGCTCGGTAGCGTCTTCCAAGGCGCTGATGCGGATCGACGAACTGTTGCTGGCGATGATCGCGCCTTCGCGGGCCAGACCGTCGATTTGCTTGAACACCCTCCGTTTGAGTTCAAGCTGCTCCGGCACCGCTTCAATCGCCAGATCGGCATCGCGGGTGGCGAGGGAAAGATCCGCTTCATAGCGCAAGTTACCCAGAATCGCGCTGCGCGCGTTCTCCGCTTCGACACCGGAAGCGATCCACTCGGCGACGATTCGCTCTTGAGCCGCCTTGGCATCCGCCAAAACGGAATCGTCGATGTCAAACACGACGACCGAAATGCCGTTTCGCGCGATTTGCAAGGAAATCTGTCGTCCCATCGTGCCCGCGCCGATCACCGCCACTCGCTTAATCTTGATCATCACCAGTTCCTCGCGGCGCGAAGTTCTGTGGCGGCAGTTCACCCAGCAACTGGTTAAGCGCCGCGTAACGTCTGTCGCGCTCCAGCAGCAGCATGTCTCGTTCCGCCGGGCTGTATTCGTAGAAGCCGCCCAAGCTTTTGGCGCCATGCCGGCCTTCGGCGACGATCCTTTTCAGCAGTTCGGGCGCTTCCCAATCAGATCCCAAGCCTTCTGCCAACACGGAGAAGATACTTTCATAAACGTCCAATCCAGCCATGTCCGCAATCTGGAAGGGACCGTAAAACGGCAAGCGGAAACCGAAACTGCCGCGGAGCAATTCATCCAATTCCCCCGGTGTCGCCAAGCCCTCGGCAACGCAGGCGACCGCTTCGCGGAAGAGCGCAAACTGAATGCGATTGGCTACAAAGCCGGGAGCGCTTTCGACCGCCGCCGGACGTTTGCCGATCTTCAGCAGAAACTCGCGCAGCCGCTCGACAACCGCCACATCGGTTCGCGACGAGGGAATGATTTCCACCGCCGGCGTCCACTCAGGCGGATTAAACCAATGCATGCCCAGGAAGCGCTCATCGCGGTTGACGAAAGCTGCGAGGTCATCTATGGGCAGCGATGAAGTATTTGTCGCGATGATGGCATCGAGGGGCGTGCCCCTGTCGCAGGCGGATAGTACCTCGCGCTTGATGTCGATGTTTTCCGGCACCGCTTCCAGAACCAGGTCGACATCGGCGACCGCAGTTGCCAGGTTCTTTGCCGTTTTCACGGCGGCTGCCCTGTCCAGGGCGGATGGCTCAAGCAAACCCGCGTCTACATGCGCCCGCACACGGTTAGCGAGTCGCTTTAAGGCCAACTCGGATAACTCTGGACTTGCGTCAACGAGCATGACATCCAAGCCCGCTACGGCGAAGCATTCGGCGATTCCCAAGCCCATCGTCCCGGCGCCAATGATGGCTGTGCGTTGTGGATTCATATGAACTCCTGGATACCAGTCGGCCAGCCGAATTGTCAGCCCTTGCCGATCAAGTTCTCAGTCGGCTTAGAAAGGGCTTCACACCTAGAATAGGAAGGGGCGACCCATTGGGTCGCCCGCCAAGAAATCCACGAACCGGATAATTCAGGCTATACAAATCGGATAACGCGGAAGACCCCAATCGGAGCCCTCCGCCTCTTAATGCGGTAAGCGTTTAATCTACACTCAAAAGCCGCAGCGACGACCTAGCGGCGCCTACCGGGGTGGCGTCCGCGCCGGCCATCCACCAAGAGCGTTTCCATTGCGCTGTACTGCGACTCATAGGAATAGGCTTGCATCTGCGAGGCCTGAACGCCCGCCGCGACGATCGTGCCGCAACCTAGATTCGGATTATTGAGACATGTCAGCACATCATGCCCGGGCAATGTCTGCGTGATAATCACCTGCGTCCGCTCGGCGTAGGAAACATGCTGTTCCTTTTCGTGCAGCGCCTCTTTGCCTTCGTAGAACATGACGCCGGCCTCACTCGCGACAGCCATGCGCGTCTTTGAAGCGGCGAACAGTTCCCGCTGGCTCAGGTTAAACTGTCGCTCGGAGGTCACAATCATGCTCACTTGGGGCGCTTGCTGGAGCCGCTCTAGCTCTTTCTGAGCTTCGCGCAACTCTTTGTCGGTCACCACAAGCTGCTGATTGCGCTGCTGCAAGGCGCGCAGGGAGTTGCCCCATCTGGCCTTTATTTGATCTCGCTCGTTGTACAAGGCGCGGATTTTGTTGTAGGCGGCGTCGAGCTGTTGCGCGCTCTGCTGCAATGCGCGCGATTCATTCTCCAGCGCCGCTTGAGTTTGAGCGAGTTCACTCTGTGTCAGAGCGAGCTCACGCTGACTCGCAGTCAATTCTTCATGGACCGCGGAAAGCTCGGCCATGAGGTTTTTGACGCCACCGACCACCATCACGATTATGATGGCGAAGGCGATCAGCAAGCCAAGCAACCGTGACCAGAAAACTGACTTTCTCTTCGGGAAATCGTTGACTTTCATACTGACCTCCAAATAACGAACTATATGAACGGTGAGAATTTCCTAGAGTCTACCAGATATTATGGTAATTACCAAATTATTGTACCTCATTTGGTCGAATAATGCCGTCGGTTCTGCCTTTGCGGATTGCCAACTTGACCTCGCCGATGGCCCGAGTGACCTCAATATCGCGTGGACAGGCGGGCGTACAGTTAAAAATGGTGCGGCAGCGCCAAACGCCGTCAGGCTCACTGAGGACGTCAAGGCGCTCTTTCCCGGCTTGATCGCGGGTATCAAATATGAAGCGGTGCGCCCCGACGATCGCAGCCGGACCGACGTAATGTCCGTTGGCCCAAAAGCTGGGGCAGGAAGTCGTACAGCAAGCGCAGAGGATGCACTTGGTGGAATCGTCGAAGAGTTCGCGATCTTCCTGCGTCTGCAGCCGTTCGCGTCCGTCCTCCGGCACCGGATCCTCATTGACGAAGAAGGGCATGACGCGCTTGTAATGGTCGAAGAAGGGTTCCATATCGACGATCAGATCTTTGATCACAGGCAATCCCAGAATCGGCTCAACTTGCACGCGTTCCCCGACATCTTGAACGAGCATCTTGCAAGCCAGGCGATTGACACCGTTGATGCGCATGGCATCAGAGCCGCAGACGCCGTGCGCGCAGGAGCGCCGCAGCGACAGGGAACCGTCTTGTTCCCATTTGATGCGATGCAGCATCTCCAGGACGCGATCGGCCGGATCGACATCGGAGAGGACAAACTCTTGCCAATAAGGCTTTTCCCTGCCAGGAACTTCCGGGTTCTGCCGTCTGATTTTGAAGGTTACGTCCATTCGTTCACGTCCAGTCTACATGCGGATTAGCAAGTTTAGCGCCAGGAGATAGATTAAGAGCGCGATACAAGCCGCGAAAATGACGCGGTATTCTTTTGACAAGGATTTGATGCAATATCCTATTTTCACGGATTCCACAAGCGCCGCCCCCGCTGCCTTGAGGAGGAATTTTTGAATGAGCAAAATGATGTAAAGAACATACAAATAAATGAGCCGAACAAGCATGCCACATAATCGAACTTGCCCAACGATGATTCTCACGATCGGTTTGTCCATCATATCGGTCTACTCTAGATTTGCCAGCGAAGGGATCAGACATAAAGATATTTTTCGCATGAAGGGCGCCCCGGGGGTCTGCCGTCTGATTTTGAAGGTTACATCCATCGTTCATTTATCCCTATATGCCTTGTTGATATTCGCAGGGGGTCGCCTAATAAACACGCGCCTTGGGACGGAATTTCTGCTTGTCCTCGGGCACACCCTGGGCGATTTCTTCTTCCCAGAGCGATAGATCGACCGGCTTGTCAAAGCTGACCGTATAACTCGGGTCCGCCAGCGCCCCATCGTGGGAGATCAGAGAATGCACCAGCCAGTTTTCGTCGTCGCGTTCCTTGAAGTCCTCACGGCTATGGCAGCCGCGGCTCTCCTCCCGTTCAATGGCTGTCCGCGCGGTCACGTCGGCCAGATCGAGCAATGCGCCCAATTCCCAGGCTTCCATCAGGTCGGTGTTGAAGACGCGCCCTTTGTCGTCAATCTGAATATCGGTGTAGAAGCGTTCCCGCAATTCCGCCAGGTCTTCGATGCCTTTTTGCATGGTTTCCCGCGTGCGGAAGACACCGATATTCTCCATCATGGTTTCTTGCATTTTGGCGCGCAATTCACCCGAGCGGGACTTGCCGGTTGAATTGCGGATGCGGTCGAATTCAGCGCGGATCTCGGCTTCGGGGTCAGTTGGCAGCGCCTTCCAATCGGCGCCTTTGACGAATTCCGCCATGCGCATGCCGCCGCGCCGACCGAAGACGACCAGATCAACCAGGGAATTGGTGCCCAGCCGGTTAGCGCCGTGTACGCTCACGCAGGCAGTCTCGCCGGCCGCGTACAAGCCCGGCATCACCGTACCAGCCGCGTCAATGACGACTTCGGCATCGACATTGGTGGGAATGCCACCCATGGCATAGTGCGCGGTTGGCTGTACCGGCATCGGTTCCTTGACCGGGTCGACGCCAAGATAAGTTCGGCAAAAGTCTAGGATGTCGGGCAGCTTGCGTTCTACAGTGGCGTCGTCAATGAAGTCGCCCCGGTCCCGCCCTTCTTCCGCGAAATAACGGTTGACCGTGCCCGGACGGATATCCAGGTGCACATAGCCGCGATTCTTGATGCTGCGTCCTTCGCGCGTCTCCAGGTAGATAGCGCGGCTGACGACATCGCGGCTGGCCAGGTCTTTGGCGCTGGGAGCGTAACGCTCCATGAAGCGTTCGCCGACGCTGTTGATCAAGACACCGCCCTCCCCGCGGACGCCTTCCGTGATCAAAATGCCCATGCGATAAATGCCAGTGGGATGGAACTGGAAGAATTCCATGTCCTCCAGCGGCACCCCGCGACGCAGAGCGATAGCGGCGCCGTCGCCGGTCAGCGCGTGCGCGTTGCTGGTAACCGACCAGCAGCGCCCCCAGCCGCCCGAGGCAAAGAAACTGGCCTTGCCATGGAAAATGTGAAACTCGCCCGTGCCCAACTCGATGGCGATGACACCAGCGACCGCGCCATCGACCACGATCATGTCGACAACCTGAAACTCATCGAAAAAGTGGACCTCGTTCTTGATACATTGCTGATAAAGCGTCTGCAGGATCATGTGACCAGTGCGGTCGGCCGCGTGGCAAGCGCGGCGCACCAGTTCTTCGCCGAAGTTGCGCGTATGCCCGCCGAAGCGACGCTGGCTGATGCGCTTTTCCGAAGTGCGGTCAAAGGGCAGACCCATGTGCTCCAGTTCAATCACGGCATCGACGGCATTCTCCGCCAGAATCTTCGCCGCTGCTTGATCGGTCAAGTAATCGCCGCCTTTGACGGTATCGTAAGTGTGATAAATGGGCTTGTCCTCGTCGAGGTTGCCCAGCGCCGCGCCAATGCCGCCTTGCGCCGCGCCGGTGTGGCTGCGGGTGGGGTAAAGCTTGCTGACCACAGCGACATCCGCGCCCGCTTTGCTGGCATAGAGCGCCGCCATCAAACCAGCGCCGCCCGCCCCCACAATAATCGCTTCGTGTTTATGAACTTTCATCCATGGCTCCCGCGCGGGACGCGCCGCGCCGCGCTCGCAGCCGGCACAGTCACTTTCCCGTCAAGTTCAGTCATTATTCTTCGGCCCCGCCAGATAGGCTTCCAGTTCCGCAGGCACTTCCTCGCCGCGCAATTCGTAGATCTCCGCTGTCGCCGCCAGCGCTTCGCCTATAATGTCTTTCTCGATCGGCACAAAGAGCGCCGCCGCGCCAACAGCCAACAGCACCGCCGCAATCACCGTGCAAAGCGCCGCAGATATTCGTCGGGCAAAGGGGTGGAAGCTGGTGTAGTCGGTCAGAACATAGCGCAAACCATTGAAGCCATGCAAGGTCACCAAGACCAGCAAGAACAGATCATAAACGCGCCAGACGAAAACGCCCCAAGCCGTGTAGGTCCAACGGTGGTAGACGAATTCTACCGCGGTCGGCACAGGGCCGATGCTGCCGTTTTCTTGCAGCGTACCCGCCACTTGTTGAGCCGCCGTGATATCAAAGACGCCTTGCACGACGTGCATCAAAGCCAGATGCCCGAAGACCAGGGGCAGGATCAAAATGCCGCTGAGGCGCATGAAAGCCCACCAGAAGCGCTCGACCGGGCTAGCCTCCGGATATTTCCCAGCTACGGTTGAGCCGCCATCGCGGATCATGCCGTAGAGCGCCGCCAGCACGATCGCGGCCGCCAAAGCGGCGACGAATCCAGCGATAAAGGGCAATTGTTCGATGATGGAGAATACCACAACGTCAAGCAGCTTGTCGCTGGCGATGGCGTGTTCCGCGAAGTAGAAGTCCAGCACATGCCCGGCCATGCCCAGGAATACCGGCGCCAGCACCAGCAAGGTCACGATCAGGACGGCGACGGCCGCCCCCGACTGATAGCGCCAAAGCTCGGGCCGGTAATCGAAGATGACGATGCGAACCCCGTTAAAGGCGTGATAAACCACCGCAAAAACCAAGCCAAACTCGCCGAGTGTAAAAATCGGCGATTGATAGGCGGCGATCGCTTTGACATATAAAGCGGGATAAAAGACCGCCCAGGAGGTATCGATCACGTGCAGCGCCAGGAAAAGCACAACACCGACGCCGGTCAGGCGATGCAAGACCCAACTCCACTGCCCGATGGCGCCGCGGTAGCGGAGGGTCTCTCTGACGGTCAGAACAAGCGAAGTCAAGTGACGCCCTTTCTCTCCACTGCAAATTGGTTGCGGGCAGATGATTGTCTCGGCAAAACACGCAACGGGGCGTATTATAGCATGAGGGATTATGCGCGCAAAGGCAGTCGTGTTTTGGGAGAGCTTAACATTGTGTTGACAGCCAGTCCAATACGGATATGCTGAATGAGTCTGGACAGATAAAGAAGGATACCGATGGATAGTTTTTCTGCGCTGATAGACGGTTTGCATGGGCTGAGCGTCGCGCTTGGTTTGGGCTTGGGCTTAGTCTGTGGATTTATCTTCGCTATGCTGACTTACAGGTTCTATGGCAAGAACGTCCGCAATACCTTTGAACGACTCTCCGATGAAATGAAAAAGACTTTCGACAGCTTGTCGTCGGAAGCCCTGAACAAGAATCAAGAGCGGTTCTTGAACCTGGCCAACGACAAATTCTCCGACCAAACAAAACGGCACAGCAGCGAACTTGAATCCAAAAAGGAGTTGATCGACACGCAGCTCCAGCAGATGTCAGATACGCTGAAGACGGTGCCTACTGAACTGGAGAAGAGCCAGACAAAAGTCGCCGAGGTCCTGGACAAATCGACGGAGAGCTTGAAGGAATCGAATCAGAGCTACTTGAATCAATTGACGGAAAAATCCGAAACGCAAACAAAGGAACATAACAAAGAACTCGATAGCAAGAAAGAATTGATTGATCAGCGATTAACGGATATGGATGTCAAGCTGGGCAAGGTGGAGCGGCTAGTACAGGAACTTCAAACAGATCGCAAGGCGCAATACAGCGCGCTTGACGAACAACTAAAGAGCCTGACTTCCACAACGACATCGCTACAAAAGGCCCTGGCGGACAATCGCGCGCGCGGACAATGGGGCGAGCGTATGGCGGAAGACATGCTTAAGTTCATGGGTCTGGTCGAAGGCGTCAATTATATAAAGCAGACCGAAATTGATTCTGGCACGCGGCCCGATTTTACTTTTTTGCTGCCAAACAACAAATCTTTGAACATGGATGCCAAATTCCCGCTCGATAACTACCTGCGTTACATTGAAGCCCAGACTGAAACGGATAAAAAGCAATACAGCCAGAAGTTCTTGCACGATGTAAACCAGCGAATTGTTGAAATCAAAAAGCGAGATTATATCGCGGCGGAGACTTTGGATTGCGTGTTGATATTTATCCCAAACGAGCAAGTTTACCGCTTCATCCACGAGCAGGATCAAACCATCATCGACAGCGCCTTGCGCCAGAAAGTGATTCTCTGTTCGCCGTTAACACTATTCATTGTTTTATCAGTCATTCGACAGGCGGCGCAGAACTTCAACATGGAGCGCCGCTCGCGCGAGATTGTCTCGGTCGTGAAAGAAATTCAATTTGAATGGGTAAAATACGGCGAGTTGATGGATGGAATGGGTAAGAACTTCACGACCTTGCATAACAAATTCAACCAACTGACTGTGACAAGAACACGGGCTTTAGATCGTAAATTCGACCGAATTGACACAGTGCTGGAAAGCAATGAACTCAATGCACCGGATGAAGAACTGTTGCTGCAATTGCCCGAAGAGACTTCTTAACCTGCCGGTTTGACCGCCATTCGCTCGCTCATCAAGTCCAGCAAGATAGCCGCGATCAGTTCCGGATTGTGGCGGATGGTATCCTGCTTCTGCCAGAGCGCGCGCTTGCCGGAGCGCGTATCGGCGACATCGGCCATTACCGGCGTCACATTCATCGTCAAGATATTGTGCACTTCGTGCGGTGTCGGCAGCAGCACATCGACCCGTTCTCGCGCGTATAATTCCATCAGTTCCGGGCTCGGTTCCGACGAGTTGAGCACCACATAATCAAGAACGCCGATGCCGAGATAGGAAATGACCTGCTGGACATGATCGGAGAGCGTATAGCCATCGGTTTGACCAGGCTGGGTCGTGGTATTGCAGACATAAACCTTTAGCGCCGAAGAATCACGAATCGCCTGCGCGATTTCCTTAAAGGCCAGGCAGGCGATCACAGTTGTAAACAGACTGCCTGGTCCGATAGTAATCAAGTCGGCTTTATGCAGTGCGTCAATACAGGGCGGATAGACCGTCGCCTCGGGGTTTTGCACGAAGATGCGCTTGATGGCCGCCTTGTCCAACTGGCGCACGTTAAACTCTTCTTCGACGATGGTGCCGTCCATCAACTCGGCGCAGATATGGGTATTCTCTTCGGTAACCGGGAAGATGTCGGCTTGAACGTCGAGGAAATCGCTGATCTGTTGAATCGCCTTAACAAAACTGTCCGACATTTGCGCCAGCGCGGCGATGAAGAGGTTGCCAAAGGCCATACCGTCAAGCTTGGGGTCGCCGGGCGCCACAATCCGATGCTGCATGACCCGCGACAGCAGCGAGTCATCATCGGCGCTGAGCGTGGCGAGCGCATTGCGAATATCCCCGGGCGCCGGGATCTGCGCGAATTCACGGACGATGCCGGTGCTGCGTCCCGTGTCGGTTACAGCAATGATGCCGGTCAACTGGTCGGTGTGGCTTTTCAAGCCTTGCATCACCTGGACCGCGCCGAGACCGCCACCGATGGTTACGACATTCATCCCGTTTGTTCTCATTGCCGCCTCGAGTCTACCGCGATTAATTTGCCCTAGTATAACCCAAAATGTATAAGCTGATACGCATTGCCGCCGACAAGTTGGCGTGTAAAAAACCCAAGTTTATGCCATGATACGGAGTGCCAAAGCTATTGTCGGACGACCTTGTGATGACTCCCTCCCGCCCCGAAGTCGCGCTATTCCTTACCATCCTCGCGGGTTATCTGATAGCCGGCGCGCTCTTCGCCGTATACACACCAGCCTGGCAAGCGCCTGACGAGCCGGCGCATTACAACTATGTTCGACAAGTGGCGGAAGAAGGCTGCTGCCCGCGCATCGAGATCGGCGATTGGCAGGGCGACTACCTGCAAGTTTTGACGTCAGCCAGATTTGCGCCGGAATCGCTTGAGCGTCTTTACACGATCCAATACGAAGATCATCACCCGCCGCTTTATTACCTGCTGGCATCGCTGGTCTTTAGGCTCAGCAATGGCAGCCTCGTCGCGCTTCGCTTGTTTTCGGTCGTTTTGGGCGCCACAACGGTCGCACTCACCTACGGAATAGGCAAGCGCATATTGCCCGGGCAACCACAGGTTGCGCTCGGCGCGATGGCGCTTGTCGCCTTCCTCCCGCAGCACCTGGCGATGATGAGCGCAGTCAACAACGACGCGCTGGCGGAAGCCCTCGTTGCTTTTGGGCTGCTGTGGATGATCCGTTATCTAAAAGGGAATGAGGTCCCGATCTGGCAATTCGGGCTGATTGCCGGCCTGGCGATCCTGTGCAAGGTCACGATCTATTTCCTGATTCCGCTTTTCCCCCTAGCGATATTCCTGGCTTGGACCAAGCAGGAAAAACCGATCTCGGTACTGGCGGGACGGATTGCAGCCATTTTGCTTGTCGCCTTGGTCATCGGAGGCGGATGGTGGCTGCGCAATATCGGCGCCTACGGTTTCCCTGATTTTCTGGGTCTGGGGGCGCATGACGCCGTGGTGGCCGACCAACCGAGAACGATGGATTATGTCGATAAGCATGGATGGATCAACTACACGCGGCAACTCATCGCTGTGACCTTCAAGAGTTTCTGGGGACAATTCGGCTGGATGGCGTTGCCGCTGGACAGCGTGCTCGGGGGCTGGATCTACCGGGGATTCGCGCTCTTGACGCTAGCCGGACTGTCGGGAAGTTTGCTAGCGGCACGTTCATCGCCCGCTTCCGAAAACAGCGACATGATCGCGTGCCGACATATCAGAATCATCTTCACTGCGGCGATCCTCATTGTGCTCTTGGCGTGTTTCTACTACAACCTCGAATTCCTGCAGTGGCAGGGGCGCTATCTTTTTCCAGCGCTGATACCGATCGCGTTGAGCCTGGTCGCCGGGATTGATGCCTGGCGCGCGCGAATATTCTCCCGATGGGAGCCGTCGCGCTGGTTGACCTCAGTCACGATGATGTGCCTGTTCGCGCTGGATATCTATCTGCTGTTCCGCGTCATCGTGCCGGGCTTGTCTCCGTAAATGGCATCGGAGCTACTTGCTGACGCGCGTGACGTATGCCTCTTCTTCAATGTTGACCTTGACCACATCGCCCACGTTGATAAACATCGGCGCATTGACCTCGAAGCCGCTTTCCAGCTTGACCTTTTTCGTCGGGCTGTTGGCCGTATCGCCCGCCACAGCCGCTTCAACCTCAACCACCTCGTATTCCATCGTCTTGGGCAATTCGTAATCAATGATCTCGCCCTCAAAACTCAAGAGTTTAATGGCCATGCTGTCCTTGATGTATTTGAGATCATCACCGAAAATCGCGCGGTTCAACTGTGGCTGCTCGTATGTCTCGGTGTTCATGAAGGTGACAAAATCGTCATCGGCGTAGAGGTATTCCACATTGCTGGCTTCCACGCGGATATCTTCCACGCGCTCGCCGGAGTTAAATGTCATTTCCGTGGTCGAGCCGGAGCGCAAGTCCCGCACCGTCACACGGATGGTCGCCTTGCCGCGCCCCGGTTTGTGATGGCGATATTCCATCACGCGGTAGAGGTTGCCATTTTGGGTAAAGGTAGCGCCTTTTCGCAGTTGATTGACATCGATCATTGAGATATTTCCGCCAGTTTCTAGCTGTTCAGATCAATAGAAGCAAGTATATCAGAGTGATTGGGGCGCCTGTAGCCTACGATTCCAAGACCGCGATCGCCTCGACCTCAATCAAGGCGCCGATGGGCAAAGCGCCGGCCTGCACCGTCGTCCGCGCCGGCGGATCCTGCGGGAAGTACTCGCTGTAGACCGCGTTGAAGGCGCCGAAGTCGTTGATATCCGCCAGGAAGACAGTGGTCTTGACCACGCTGGACATGCTGCTGCCGCTGGCTTCCAGGACGCCTTTGATGTTGTTCATGACCTGGCGTGTCTGCGCCTCGATACCGCCCTCAGCCAGGTTCGAGGTGCCGGGGATCAGGGGGACTTGCCCGGCGGTGAAGAGGAATCCATTGGCGATGATGCCTTGCGAATAGGCGCCGACCGCGGCCGGCGCGTTTTTTGTCGAGATGACTTGCTTCCCCATGTGATAGCCCTCCAGGACTTATGGTTTCTGTACTGGCATTGTGGTATCTTTATTGTGAGTGTCAAGGGGAAGGACTGTACGATGAGTCCAGCGGATCGCAAGCGGGTCCCCAAAGTGATGGAACCGGATATTGACTTTGATGCGTCGATAGATGACGACGAGCCGACAACGAAAGAGCTTGTGGAAATGCTGCGCCTGGCCCTCCACGAAGCGGAGACTGGGCAGACGCGGCCCGTAGAAGAACTCCTGCGCGAACTCGATGAGATTCTAGCTGAAGATGAAGACGCTGGTTAAGTCCACCAGCCAATTCGACAAAGAATCGCGACGCCTCATTCGTAAATACAGATCCCTGCGTGCAGAACTGAGCCTGTTAAGAGACGAACTGCAACAGGGCGAACGGCCAGGCGCGCGTCTGTCCGGAACTGGCTACACAACTTATAAAGCCCGTCTTCCTAACCGATCCGCCGGGCGCGGAAAAAGCGGCGGTTTTCGGGTGATATACCAAGATCGATCGGGTCAACTTGTCCTGTTGCTGCTCATCTATTCCAAGACCGAACACGCTGATATCCTCAACCACGTCATTCGTCGGCTGATCAGGAGCGTGGAGTAACCGGCACTCGTCTCGACGCCAGTTTGCAGTGCCCTTGCTGGCTAAACCCCTCGCCGTCCATGGCAGCGCTTGAACTTCTGCCCGCTGCCGCAAGGGCAGGGATCGTTGCGCCTCGCAGAATCAGCTTCCACGAATTGGCAGGTGTTTGTCCATCGTAACCCATTCGCCGCGCGATACGACCATTGCCGTGCTGTTCATCTTCAATCGGTTGACTGTCGCGCGCCCAGTCGCGGTTAAGCCAATTATGCGCAGACCATCGCCGCTCCAGCGGAAATGCGACGTCCAGCGTTGTCGACGCGGGTGAAAGAGGCGCGCACCCAAGCCGGTAGCCGGGTCAATCCCAAACTGAAAGTCGCGCTTGCTGTTATTGCAACTCACACAAGAAAGACAGAGATTATCCAACGCTGTTGCGCCACCGGCCGCCAGCGGAATGATATGGTCGATTTGCATGATCACGACGAGTTTCTGCTGCGTCTGACAATACTCGCACTGTCCCCTGGCGCGTTCGTAGACCTGCTGACGGATGTCACCGGCTACGCGCGCCATCCGCTATACCACGGAGTCGAAGTACAGATCGATATCATGTCCCCGCCGCTGCAGCAAGACAAGCGCCTTCGAGCGCAGCACCATCTGTTGATCCACCATTGCTACCAACTGCGCCAATTCTCCCTCATCTTGGCTGTGAATCCGCCCCTGATTGCCAAGATCAAGCAAGTCACGCAGGCGAGCGTCTTGTTTCGGCGTGAGCCGTCGATGCACCAGCGCCCAGAGTTGCTCGTCTGCCAGAGCCTGTAGCGCTTCCGGCTCCAACTCCGTTGCTGGCAGTTCGCAAAAATAAAGCGACAGCGCGTCCAACATTACAGATTCCGCCGAACAAGCCCTCTTGCTAGCGATTGCTTCCGCGCGCTCATAAATCGAGGCCGGCACTTGCAGATTCTTTGTCGGCTCTTCCATGAGCTTATCTCCTACGCTTTGTCTCCTCCATTGTAACTGAAATTATTCCTCGTCGTCGTCAGCTATTTCCGCCGCCGGCCATGACAGCGCTTGAACTTCAGCCCGCTGCCGCAAGGGCAGGGATCATTGCGCCCGGCTTTGGCGAAGGCCGCCCCCATCTCGGCATCGTGACGCGCCATCCTCATCATGACATTGGCCGGCGGACGCCTTTGCGACAGCTCGCGCGCCATGAAGTTCATTGTGGGGCGTACATGATTAAAGAAGGCGCGATAACCGGCGCAAAGGTAGTTCAAGCCGCTTTCGCCGTCGGGGGTATTGATGAAGCGATTCTTGGGACAGCCGCCGTTGCAGACGAACTTGACCTCGCAGTCGAGGCAGTACTGCGGCAAAGTATCGCGCTTGGCCAAACCGAATGCGCGCTGCTCTTCCATAACGACGATTTCATTGAGCGGGATATCCATGATATTGCCCAGCTTGTAATCCGGCTCGACATAGTGATCGCAAGAATAAACATCGCCGTTATGTTCCATTGCCAGCGCCAGCCCACAGGTCTCGTCGAAGATGCAGAGGCCGGGCGGCGCGCCCGTCCAGGCCGCCAGCGCGATATCGAAGATCTGCACGAAGACGCGCCCGACATCCCGCCGAACCCATTGCTCGTACATGTCGATCAGGAACTGGCCGTATCCGGCAGCGCTGATCGAGCGGTCCGTGACCTGGTCGCCTTCTTGATAGCCGGTCTCGTTGTCGCGCTCGACGATGGGGATGAACTGCATGAATCTGGCGCCGACTTCGTCGCGCAAGAACTTGTAAACCCGCTCGCCCTGCCCTTCGTTGGCGGCGTGCACGGTGGTCAAAATGTTGTATTCAGCGCCGTGTTTTTGCAGCAATTCGATGCCAGCCATCACGCGATGGAAGGTCGGCTTGCCGCCTTTGTCGACCCGGTAGAAATCGTGCACGTCCGCCGGCCCGTCGAGGCTGACGCCGAGCAGGAAGTCATTTTCAGCGAAGAACTGGCACCATTCATCGTCGAGGGTCACGGCATTGGTCTGCAGGGCGTTAGTAATACGCATGCCCGGCCGCTTGTGCTTCTGCTGATAGCGGGCAGCCTGGCGAAAGAACTCGACGCCCATCAGGGTCGGTTCGCCGCCCTGCCAGGCGAAGTTGATGTCATCCACACCCTGGGCGTCGATGTACTGGCGGATGTATTCCTCGAGCAGGTTATCCGACATGCGGAATTCGCTGTTGGGATAGAGCCGTTCTTTGGAAAGGAAATAGCAGTACTTGCAATCGAGGTTGCAGATGGCGCCTCGCGGCTTGGTCATCAGGTGGAAGGCTGTGGGTTGGTAGGTGGCGGTTTGCATGGTGGGGAGTATAGCGGATTTCAGCGCTGGGATACAGGGGATTCACCACAGAGGCGCAGAGGGCACAGAGGAAAGCCGCTGGAGGGTGGATGTGCTATACTTGCGCCAGATTAGGCATAGAAATAGGTAAGCGCTAGATGAGTTTGTACGACGAATTGGCAAAGATTGGTAAACAGGTGAAAAGCCAGTTGCCACAAATGAAGAATAACGAGACGGCGACAGTACATGTGTCCGTATTGCCATTCATCCGCGCTCTCGGCTACAACACCCAAGATCTCAGCGAAGTCTATCCCGAGTACTCCATTCTTAATATGGATGCTGTCGACTACGCAGTTCTGCGAGATGGTGAGCCAATCATATTCTTGGAAGCGAAGAAGGCGGGCGAAAACCTGAGCGCTAAGCACTGGAAGCAACTCTTTGAGTACTTCAATGCGGACAAGGCTCGTGTCGGCATTTTGACAAATGGCGTCGAGTTCCGCTTTTACACCGACAGCGTAAAGCAAAATATCATGGATGAAGAGCCCTTTCTGACAATTGACGTCCTTAAGCTCGACGCATTGCGTATAAATGTCCTTGAAGGATTTAGCAAATCGCGTTTCGCTCCGGAACAAACGTTGCGCGAAATTAAAATCAGCAACCTGGTAGAAAAGGAGTTCATTCAGCCGTCGGACGATTTTGTCAAGCACTTCGCTAAGCAGGTGCATTCGGGAGCCATTTGGCAGACCGTCATTCAGGAGTTTCGACCGCTGGTCAAACGTGCTTGGGATGACATGGTAGATCAAGAAATCGCTCGGCGGCTACGACGGCATGATGAACTTGAGAAGGAATCGCCAGAACTGTTAACCGAGAAAAAATCGGAATCGTCGACTCCAACTCCGTTAGCGGGTGTGCCGGAAGATGTTTTTGAAATACCGGTGGTCTCCGAGTACAAGGGTAAACGATTTGAGGCGACGTTACTGGTCGATGACATTATGAATTGGCACCGAAAACCGGTGCAAATAAGATTTGAAAACGAAATCATGAGTTTCGTTGACGCCATGATGCAGGCGATTCACTCAATCAATCCAGACAGAAAGACAGGCAGAACCGGTCTCAGGTTCTGGAGATTCGCTCATCCTGTAACCAATGAAGACCTGCCGATAAAAGATTTGTGTGACGACGTCCAGCAAGGCGGCCCTATGCGGCAACAGCTACTCGACCAAGCCAAGCGTTAGTCTGCTTCTGCACCTCACTTTCCATTAAACCACGACGCTCATGTGACAAAAACGATCATTATCTTGTGTGAGCGTGGTAAATCTTTTCGTTGCCGTCGAGCGGCTGTGGTGAATCCCCCTAGCGCGGCTTCCCCATCGCATGTCTTAAGCCGACTATTGGTGAACTATACTGCGGGGTTCAAAGACTCACCGCAAAGGGCTCAGAGAACCACAAATAATAGTTTCCCGTCGTCACGGTGAAAATCGCGACATCGACAAGATTCACCACTGCGAGAAAAGTTAAGATACATTATAATTCCGAAAGATTATGTTCGATTTAATCTAAAGGAATAGCTAAATGGACTTAATTGACAGAATCCGTGAGATATCAAGCCAAGCGCCCCGCCAACTGGAATTTATCAAAACCGAAGAAGCGACCAAAAACGCCTTTGTTATGCCCTTCATACAAGCGCTGGGATACAACGTATTCAATCCTATCGAGGTTGTTCCAGAGTTTACTGCCGACGTCGGTACAAAGAAGCATGAAAAGGTTGACTACGCAATAATGCAAGATGGAAAACCTATTATTCTGATAGAAGTAAAGTCAGCTACCTCGGATTTGAATGACGAGCACGCATCGCAACTGTTTCGCTATTTTAATGTGACGGAAGCACGAATTGGCATACTTTCAAATGGCCTTCAATATCGCTTTCACTCCGACTTGGAAAAAGCCAATCACATGGATGAGAAGCCTTTCCTCATTATTGACATTCTCAACTTTGACCCGCGCTCTGTTGCACAACTCAAGAAATTCACGAAATCAGCATTTGACGTAGATCGCATCCTGTCCAGCGCCAACGAACTAAAGTACAAGCGGGAAATCAAACTCTTGTTGGAAAGCGAGTACCACCAGCCATCAGAAGACTTCGTCAGGCACTTTGCCAGTAGGGTCTATTCAGGCCGCTTGATGGCTAATGTTATTGCCGAATTCACTGAGATTACAAAGCAGGCGCTTCGCGAATTCCTAAACGATCAGATTGCCGATCGCTTGCAGACCGCTATTGATTCGACTGCAAGCAATAGCGATGAGACAAGTGATGAGAGTACGGTTGACGAGGAGGTTGTAGAACGGTCAGATGGTATCGAAACCACCGAGGAAGAGCTGGATGGGTACTACGTAGTCAAGTCAATCCTACGCGAAACTATCGATGTATCGAGAGTGTTCATACGAGACGTGCGATCATATTGCGGCATCCTACTCGACGACAACAATCGTCAGCCCATCTGTAGGCTTCATTTCAACAGGTCGACCAAGTATCTAAGTTTATTTGACGGCAGCAGCGAGGAACGGGTTCCTATTGACTCAGTCGACGACATTTACAAATACGCCAGCGAGATAAAGGCGGCAGTTGCAAAGTATGATTCGGATGATTAGGGATTAGCCCCGCGTCCCCATCTCGCACCCCTCCAGCAAATCCTTCGTGACCTTTGTGTCTTTGTGGTTAACATACCCCTCCGCGCCTCTGTGGTGAATCCCCCTCCACCACTCCTCCACCCCATCCCCCCGCTCCCACTGACACACACCCGCAAACACTGGCTCATTAGCGCAATTATTTAGCGCAATTGCACAAATCTAGCCAATCAATTTTGTAAAAATTGACAAAAGTCTGTGCTTTGCAATCTAATGCGCATTCGGTAACATAAATATTTAGTTATATCTCGGAGCCGTAATTATTCAACGCGGCGATTTTATCCACTCTCCCTTCAGGAGCCGAAACATGGACCTCATCAACAGAATGCGCGAGTTATCCAAATCAAGCCCCGCGCTGACTTGAACTCAGCAAAACCACAGAATCAAGCAAAACCGCCACACACGCTCACCCAGCGCCAGAAGACCATGAGCCAATCACAGTATGCGCCTAAACTGTCGCTGACGCTGGGTCCGACGCTTGTCTTGCCGGCGGTGGAGGAAAGCGGAGAGAACTCATTAAGAGATATGTTATATCATAATATTGAATAATAGAAATATAAGGTTATCATAAGTATCTTGCAATCTGAAATCATTAACACATTCCGCCTTATGGAAAACTCATCTTCTCATCAGGAGTTCATCAATGGACTTTATCGACAGAATGCTGCAAATTTCGACGAAAACCCCACGACAGCTCGTCCACATCAAAAGCGAAGAAGCCACCAAAAACGCCTTTGTTATGCCTTTCATCCAGGCGCTTGGCTACAACATATTTGACCCGACCGAGGTTGTGCCGGAGTACACGGCGGACATCGGCAGCAAGAAGGGAGAAAAAGTAGATTATGCGATCGTGCGAGACGGCAAGCCGATCATGCTCATTGAAGCCAAGTCCGCGACATCTGATCTTAGCCGGGATCATGCCTCGCAACTTTTTCGCTACTTCAGCGCGACGGACGCGCGCTTCGGCATTCTGACCAATGGCATTCAGTATCAATTTCATACTGATCTCGAGAAGCCAAACCAAATGGACGAGAAGCCTTTCCTTATTGTCGATATGCTGAATTTCGACGCGCGACAAGTAGCGGCGCTTAAAGAATTCACCAAATCAATCTTCAATATGGATCAAATTCTTTCCACAGCCAATCAATTGAAATACAAGCGCGAAATCAGTCTTCTGATTGAGGCCGAATTCCACGAACCTTCAACTGAAATTGTCCGACACTTCACCAGGCAAGTTTATTCCGGACGGCTACGAGCGTCCGTACTTGATGAGTTTAGGGAAATCTTCAAGGATTCTTTTCGTGAATTCATCAACGCCAAGATCGCAAATCGGATGACGTCCCCCATTGGATCCGCGGGCTTTAGCCAAAACGGGGCCGCTGCCCACAATGAAGAAGATAGGGCCGCCAGCAGAGCGCTCTCCGGCAGCGAAACGGCGCAGGACGAGATGGATGGTTTCTATGTGGTGAAAGCGATTCTGCGCGACATCATTGACCCGTCAAGGATCATTATGCGCAGCGTGCGCCCCTACTGCAATATTCTGCTCGACAACGACAATCGCCAACCGATTTGCCGCTTGCATTTCAAGCCAGCGAAAATGTACCTGAGCCTTTTTCATGGAGAACATAAAGGGCGGGTCGAGATCGACAGCATACTCGATATCTATAAGTACTCAGAACAACTCAAGCAAGCGGTATTGAACTACCTTGCGGAGGAGTGAATCCCTAGCGCAACTTCTTCATCAGGTTCGCCAAGCCCCGTGGCAACTCAGACTCAAAGCGCATCCGCTCCCCGCTCGCCGGATGATCAAAAGCCAGTTCCCCCGCATGCAAAAACTGCCGCTTCAACTTCACACGCTGCTTGCGATAGCCGTATACCGCGTCTCCCACCACAGGACAGCCGATAAAAGCCATGTGCACGCGGATCTGATGCGTCCGCCCGGTCAGCAACTTGAGCCGCACCAGCGCGCGGTTGCCCTGAAAATCATCATCCAGCACCTCGAATTCGGTCTGGGCGGGCTTGCCATCCCGCCGCACCGCCATGCGCTTGCGCTGACGCGGATCGCGGGCGATGGGCGCATCCACCAGTCCCTTGTCGCTTTCCGGCCGCTTTTCCAATAGCGCCAGGTAGAGCTTGTCCACGCTCCGTTCCTGGAACTGGCGCATCAGCGCCATCAAGATCGTTTTCTTGCGCGCGGCCACTATCAGTCCGCTGGTGCCGCGGTCGAGGCGATGCGCGATGCCCAGACGATCCCCCGTTTCGGGATCATCCATCATCTCGGCCAGTTCCGGATAGCGCGCCAGCAGCGCGTTGACCAGCGTGCCGCCCCTGTTGCCCGCGCCTGGGTGCATAACCATGCCCGCCGCTTTGTTGATCACCGCCAGATGCTCATCTTCATAGACGATCTCCAGTTCGATGTCTTCCGGTTCGACCGAGACCTCTTCGCTGAGGGGCAGGCTGATCGCCACGCGCTCGCCGCCTTTGAAACGGAAGCCCGATTTCTCGGCCCGGCCATTCACCAGCACGCGACCGGCGCGGATCAGCTTTTGCGCCTGCGCGCGCGACAAGCCCTCCAGATGCTCCAACACAAAGAGGTCAAGTCGCTGTTTGCCAACGCCGGCAGTCAGGTGGAATTTTTGCTCACCCATAGGGAGTTCTTTACTTTGATTCGCGGCGCGTTTGCTTCAATGCGCGCCCACGGAGGAACTCAGCAGCGCCGCTATGGTGCCGGCAACCGCAAGCGCCAGCAATAGAATCAAGGCCATCCGCAACAGCTTGATCAACGCCGCTTTCTCGGCTTTGCTCCAACTCGAACGCTTGTCGCCCATATCTGCCTTACGTATCCAGCCGCAAAGACGTCGCGATCACGATTAGACCTATAGCGGCGGCGCTTGTCAATGCAGCGCCGCCGCTCGCTGTCGCAGCGCGGTTTTGTTTGCGGGTGACGAGTCGCTATAATAGCGGCTGTTGCGCCGCAGCAGGGAGGCAAAGTATGGTGCAAGTCTTGGTGACCGGCGGCGCCGGTTACATTGGCAGCCACGTCGTGCAGATGTTGATCGAACTTGGTTACGACGTTGTGGTATACGACAATCTGAGCACAGGCAATCGACAGGCCGTTCACCCGGATGCCAAATTGATCGTGGGCGACCTTCACGATGTCGAGGCGCTGCAAATTGCCTTCTCTTCGCATCGGTTTGAGGGGATCCTGCATTTTGCTTCGCAAATCCTGGTCAGCGAAAGCATGCAGAAACCCTTCTTGTACTTGCGCGACAACCTTTACACCATCGTCAATGTATTGGAGTGCGCTAGCCTGCACGACGTCAAGCGCTTCATCCTCTCGTCAACCGCCAATCTCTTTGACAATCCCGCGCGCATCCCTATTGGCGAAGAGGAAGCGCTTGCCCCCGGCAGCGTCTACGGCGAAACGAAGTATATGGCCGAGCGACTACTGGCCTGGATGGACCGACTTTACGGCATCAAATATTGTTGCCTGCGCTATTTTAACGCCTGCGGCGCCCATCCCGACGGACATATCGGCGAGGCGCACGATCCGGAGTCGCATCTCATACCGTTGGTGCTGCAAGTGGCCCTGGGGCAGCGCGACGCCATCGATATTTACGGGACCGACTACGATACGCCCGACGGCACCTGCGTCCGCGACTACGTACATGTGCTTGATCTGGCGCGAGCGCATATCCTGGCGCTGGAGGCCTTGCGAGACGGCGCCAGCACTGTCTATAACCTGGGCAGCGGCAGCGGTTATTCCGTGCGCGAGGTCATCGAGAGCGCGCGACAAGTTACCGGACAGACCATCCCCGTGAACGAAGCGCCGCGCCGCGCCGGCGACCTGCCCGTGCTGGTCGCCGACAGCGACAAAATCGGGCGCGAACTCGGTTGGGAAACGCAATACAACAGCCTCGAGACGATCATCCAAACAGCCTGGAACTGGCATCGCCGCCATCCCCACGGTTACCAAGCCTAGTGATGAAAAGATAAAGCGAGCTTGTATCATTCTCGACCGAAGGAGAGATTGATATGACCCGACTCGCGGCGCTGGCCGATATTCATGGCAACCTGCCCGCTCTGCAAGCCGTCATCGACGACATGCGCCAGTTCAAAGTCGATCAGGTCGTCGTGGCCGGCGACAGCGTCAATTGGGGACCCTTTTCGCGCCAAGTGCTGGAGCTGGTCTTTCAGCGGCGCTGGGCGCTCATCCGTGGCAACAACGCCTTTTACGCGCTCGACTACAATACCATTCGCGCGCCAGATCACTGGGCGAGTTTCAGCTTGCCGCCGATCCTGCGCGAGCAGCTGGGCAGCGACTGGCTCAAAGCGCTTAGCTGCCTGCCCGATTCGCTTTCCCTGCGCTTTGTCGATGCGCCGCCTCTGCGTGTGTTCCACGGCCTGCCCGACAATCCCTGGCAGGCAATCTTCCCCGGCACAGCTAGGGACGAAATCGCGGGATGGCTTCGCGACGTGCGAGAAGGTACAGTCATCTGTGCGCATAGCCATATCCCCATGGAACGGAGCGTCGACTGCTGGCAGATCTTCAATCCAGGTTCCGTCGGCGTCCCGCTCGATGGTGAATTCAGCGCCAGCTACATGATCCTCGACGGAGATACAAAGGGCTGGGAGCTGGTGGCGCATCGCCGCGTTCGTTTCGACTACGATCCGCTCTACCGTGAATTTGAGCGACAGAACTTCGTCGAACGCGGCGGCGTGACAGCGCGTCTGGTGATCGAAGAGTTCCGCAGCGCCCGCCTGCAAGTGCATCCCTTTATCCTTTGGAAAGCAAAGCACTTTGCCGATCGCCCGGACGATTTCGAACTTCTGCGCGCCTTTCTTGAGTTGGACGACATCAGCGAGTATATGCCCGCCGCATATCGCAACCTGAAAGGCCGCCTTCACCGCGATTGAGCTTTAAGGACGTGCTAGAATATTTGAACAGTGGACAAAGTTTCGAGGAAACTGCAATGTGCCGCAATATAAGAACGCTTTACAATTACGATCCGCCCAGTACGGCCGACGATATCGAAGCCGCCGCCCGGCAATACGTGCGCAAGGTCAGCGGCTTCCGCAAGCCCGCGGCGGCCAACAAAGCGGCCTTTGAACGCGCAGTCACCGAGATTGCCGGCGCGACCGCGGCGCTGCTCAACAGCTTGCAAACGAGCGCCCCGCCCCGCGACCGCGCGTCCGAAATCGCCAAAGCGCGGGCGCGCAATGCCAAACGCTTCGGCCTCTCATAAGCTGTTTACAGCCTTGGCGCCGTCGTTTAGACTGTTGCTAAATCTTCAAATGGCTCCAGAGGCTTCCCCATGACAGAGCTTGGCGAATCGATGATGGCGGCGCGCATCGCCCGAATCGGCAAACCGCGCGTGCTCAAATACGAACGATGCCCGATGCCGATACCCGCCCCCGACGAAGCGCTGGTTAGAATTCACGCCACATCCGCCAATCCCGGTGATCTGCTCTTTCGAGATGGACGCTTCATCATCCGCAAGCCCTTGCCGCATATCCTGGGAAATGATCTCGCGGGAGAAATCGCGGGACTCGGGGAAGATGTCAGCGGATGGGAGCCGGGCGACCGCGTCGCTGCCTGCTTCGAGGGGCTGGGGCGTGAACGCGACGGCAGTTACGCGGAGTACTGCGCCGTGCCAGCCGATCATTTGGTCAAAATGCCCGACTCCTTAGACTTTCAAGTCGCGGTTGCTGCTGGCGCTTCCTTTGCCAATGCCTGGACAGCGCTGGTCGGCAATGGCAAGATCAAGAAGGCCGATCGCGCGGTGATCCAGGGCGCGGCAAGCCCGCTCGGTATCGCCGCTGTGCAAATCGCCAGCGCCAAAGGATCGCAAGTTATCGCTATCAGCGGCAGCGAGAGCGCGGCGCAATTGCGAGAGATCGGCGCGAATATCGTCCTGGATGACGCCGGCAGCGATCTCGTGCGGCAAGTTAAGGTAGCCACCGGCGAACTGGGCGCGACGCTTGTCCTGCATAGCTCGGATACGGATGGGCTGGCGCAATCCATCGATATGCTCGACTACAAGGGGAGACTGGTCCTGGCAGCGCCTGCAAAAGTCCGCGACTCTCGAATCAATTTAATGGACGTCTACTTGAAGAACCTCAGCATCCTGGGTTCCTACGACTCGCTGCGGACCAGGGATTTCGAATCAATTCTCCTTGATTTCGCGAAAGACAAGTATCAGCCCGCCATTGACGAGACGCTGCCCCTCAGCAAAGCGCGGGTAGCGCACGAAAAGATGGAAAAGAACCCCGGCTTCGGCAAGATCGTTCTAGTGCCCGATTCGGTCTTGGAAGCGGCGAAGAAACCGGCCAGTTGGATACCCATCGACTGACCGGGCTTAATCCAAACCCGGATACTCCAGAAACAAGACATCCAGCGCCAGCCTGACATTGGCATTGGTTTCCAGGGCGCGCGCGGCCCGTCGCGTGGCATTGAGCGCGTCCAATGCTTGCGCCGGATTCGCTCGCATCGCCAGCGCGCGTATCTCATCCTTGCGGTCGCTGTTGCAGGGCTTCACCGGCGTCTCGTAACACTCTAGCAGCAAGTCGCGCCAATACGTTTGCCATATGTCCAGGGTCGTGCGCAACTGACCTTTGTCCCGCGCCAGTTTGCGACTGAGCTGCTCGGCAATCTTCAGGCGATCCACGCGGCCGCCGCGTAGAACGTCCCGCAGAAGATCCAGGAATGTCGCTCTGGATTCAAGAAGCGTTTCATCGTCCAGCGCGGCCAGCGCCCAGCCGATGCGCCCGCTGCTCAGCCGAGCGATCAGCTCCGCGCGGTCCGCTTCCGCGCCGCGTCTGATCAAATGATCCTTAACAAGCTCCAATGACAAGGGACGCAAAGGTATGATCTGTGTACGGCTGCGGATGGTCGAAAGAATGCCTTCCGTTGATCCCGCCAGTAGCAAAAGAACCGCATGTTCCGCCGGTTCTTCCAAGGTCTTGAGCAGAGCGTCCTGCGCTTGTGGCAGCACCTGGTCAAAGTCGTCGAGCATCGCCACGCGATAGCGCGAGGCATAAGGCTTCAGCGCCAATAGGCGCATCACATCACGAACCGCGTCGATTTTCAAGCGACCGCTTTCATCCGCGCGCGCGAGGATTAGATCAGGATCGCTACCACTGACAATACCGCGGCAGGATCGGCAGTTGCCGCAAGGACGTCCCGCGATATCTTCCGATTCACAATTGAGCGCCATAGCGAAGGTCTGAGCCAGGGTCATCTTGCCCACGGAGGAACTGCCTGTGAACAAATAAGCATGACGGCTGCGCCCATTCAGCAGGCCACGCCGCAGAAACTCCACCGCCCACTCGTGTCCTACGATGTTCCAGTTGTGATTACCGCCAATAGTCTCGTTCATACGTCAATTATACCGTTGCGGAATATGATTAGGAAATGACGCATTGTCTTCGCCCAGTCCGTTATTTGCTCATCCTGATTCAAGACTCAGGCGGCCGCTCACCCTATAATTGTTCATAGCCACTGAATAAAATGGCGCTACGGTTTGGTTTGCTGTCCGCATGGTCCGGGCGAAGGGTTTTGAAATGCCATCTTCCATCTCGCTGTTTGAAACGCGCCTGACCCCGCGGCATCGGCCGATTTCGGGTCTGCGACTCGTTATCGTGTCTCTGCTTTTCATCGCGTTCGCCTTAACCGCGCCGGCACAAGATGCGCCGACCGTGACAATCACGCCGGACTCGGGCCAAGTCGAAAGCGCGCTGCTAACGATTCTAGTCGAAGGATTGCAGCCGAGCGCTGTTTACTCGATAGAGTTCCTCTTTGAGGGCGAGGTCGTTTTCAGCAGCGAGGAAACGAGCGATGATCAAGGCGTCATCACTTTCCCGGTCGGTAGTACCGAAGGAGATCTTCCTGGCATTTACACTGTTCAGGTGGTACAAGACGGCGAAGCGCTCGCCAGCGCGGACTTCGAACTGACGGCGAAAGAAGCGGTCAAAGAACTGCCGGGCGAGGTCACCGTGACACCATCCTCCGGTCCTATCGGCACATTGCACACGATCAAGATCGCCGAACTCGACGCTCAAACGCGTTATACAATAGAGATTACCGCCAGCGAATCGCAGCAGGTTGCCTATCGCCGCGCGCGCAACAGCGACCAGGACGGCATCATCGAGATTGAAGTCTTCGCGGAAGAAGGCGATAGTCCCGGTCAGCAAGCGATCGCTATTTACGACTCGGAAGGCGAAACGATTGCCGAAGGCGAATTCACCATCGACGCGCCACCCGAGCGGGAAGTTGCAGTTATCGTCATGCCACCCGTAATTGAAGCGGGGAGCTCGGTCGAAATCAGCGTCAGTGGGCTCTCGGCCTTCGACAGCGTTAGCGCCCAAGTCAAGTCGGCCGATGGCGTGCTGATTGACACCGTCATGGCGCGCGCCTCAAGGGACGGTGAGGTCAACCTGATCTTTGCGGGTCCCGACGACATGGAAGAAGGCCGCTACGATATCGAAATTTTCGCGGAGGGGGACGAAGTGGCGACCGCCACTTTGACGATTGGAGAGGTCGCGGATACCGAATTGGCCTCAGCCGCCGTCGTCTCTGTCACGCCGCCGAGCGCAGCCATCGGTTCGGAGCACCTGATTGAGGTCAGCGGATTGCAGCCGGGCCAGGACTACAGGTTGAACATCCTCGATCCGGATGGCGCCGAGGAATACGCTACCGGGCGCACTGCTGATGCGGCAGGCGCGTTCAACTTGAGAATCAGCAGCACGCCCGAAGATGACATCGGCTTATATACGGTCGAAATCCGTGATGAAACGGGTGAAATCCTGTTGGCAAGCGCGGCGCTCGAAATCACCTTTGACGCCGACGAAGGCGGGAGCGACGCCATCGCCACGATTGAACCGCAATCCGCGGCGCTTGGGTCGAGCCATGTGATTCTGGTGAGCAATTTGACGCCGGGCGAGCGGGTTAACTTTGATGTGACCTTCGCTGGCAAGTCCGTCTACACGAGCAGTAAAACAGCGGACGCGGCGGGCATGGTTCGGCTGGAACTGGTGACGGGCGCCGGGGACGCCCCGGGCGATTATCTGATCACCGCTATGCGCGAAACCGGCAATCAGCCGACGGTCGTTTTAAGCGCAACCAGCGAAGAAGCCCCGGTCCCGGCAGCTATCGTGTCAATGGGAGCGGGAGATGTGATAGAAGGCAGCCTGGCCGATGGCCGCGCCGAGATCAGGTTCGACGGCGAGGGTGGTCGATACATGAGAATTGCGGTTCGATCCGACGATTTTGACCCCGCGGCTGCCCTATTCGATCGCGACGAGAGTGAGATCGCCTTTAATGACGACAGCCGCGGGCGCAAGTCAGCGGTTATCGGTCCGCTGAAGATGCCCTACAGCGGCAGCTATGTTTTGGAGATCTTCCCGTCTCCCCCCCTCGCGGATGCAGCGGGCATCGAAGGCGATTTCGTCCTGAGCATTGATCCGGTAAGCGTCGTGAGAATCGACGACGTCAATGCCATACCCTTCTCGCTCAGCGCCGCTATGCCGGCGGCATATTATGAATTGCCGGTGAGAACAGGCGACAGCCTGACGCTCACCGTCGACAGCAACGGAAATCTGGACACCGTTTTGCAGGTGCTCTCGTCCGATGGCTTCGAATTGGCCTTCGACGACGACAGCGGTCCCGGCTTTGACGCGGAAGTCAGCAATTTGATCTTCGATCGCGACGATACTTACATCCTGGCAGTTTCGGCATTTGACGAGCTGGCCACTGGCAGCGGCAGCATAACCGTGAGCCAGAATCCAGCGCGCGCGCTCGAAGATGGCGAAGTCATCATCACCCTTAGCGACAAAGCCATTCGCGATCTGGTCATCTTCCACGCTGAAGCAGACGAATTGCTAATTCTCAATCTGGAGGTGCTATCGGGGGGCGTCGAAGATCTCTTTGTCGTCGCCACGGTCGACGGCATGGAAGTGATGTCCTACAGCACGATGGGCGTACCGGATCGACTGCCTTTGGCGTTCATCACGCCCATGAGCGGCCAGGTGGTCGTCAGCCTGGAGAAATTCGGCTTCGACGACAGGATCTCGCTGGCGGTCTCGCTTGAGCGGCCATGAGATCCGGGAAACAGGGCGGGCTGGCTGAATACGAGAAGCTCGCCCAGCCGGTCCGGCTTCACATCGTCTAGTAGATTTGCAGCCCCCTCGCCTCTCGCACCCCGTCGCGCCAGGCTTCGCTGCGCCCATTGTGCGCCGGCTGCTGCTTGACCCGCAAGCCGGATAGCGCGGCAACTTCGCGCTCGGCGTAAAAGTCGTCCATTTGCCGCTTTAATTCAGCCGCGATCTCTGGGCAGGCATGGTAGAGATTGTGCCGTTCCAGCGGATCGGCCTCCAGATCAAACAGGTCCTGAGGTCCGGCCGGATAACGATAGACCAGCTTCCAGCGTTCATCGCGGATCATGCGCAGATCGCCGTATTCGCCGAAGCGGGTATTATCCCAGTTGATCATTTCCCCTCGCAATAGCGGGGCATAGGATCGGCCGGTATTGACCTCGGATAGCGGCGCCTTGACGCCGGCAAGCTCGCAGATCGTATGGAAACTGTCGTAGTGGTCGACATAGTTTTCCAATACCCCCGCGCGGACGCCGGCGCCCGAGACGATAAGGGGCACTTGCAGCGAAACCTCGTACATGTTGAGCGGACGGGTGCTGTTTCCTTTGCCGAAAAAGCCGTTATGCCCCATTGCGCAGCCGTGATCGGAGGTGTAGATGATCACCGTGTTTTCCCAGTGTCCCCGCACTTTCAGCGCAGCAACAATGCGGGCGATATTGTCGTCGATCTCGGTCACCGACGCGTAATAACCGATGTAGCGGTCGCGCAGGTCACCTTCGCTGAGTTCGTTGCCGCCGCCTTCGTTCTTGACCCAGGGATGCGGGTCCCAAGGCGGGATCTCGGCGAAGGGGCAATCTTGATAGCGCGCCGTCTGCAGCGGATCGTGGGTACCCTGTCGATAGGGGGAGTGCGTGGCGATGTAGCCGATGTTGAGGAAAAACGGCTTGTCTTCGGGAACCGTATCCAGGAATTCGATGGCGTGATCGGTTATGAAGCGCGACTTGTTTCCGGTCAGTTCGACCATGTCGCCATTGCGCACGTAGGTATAGGCGCCGTTGTGCGCGCCCTGCCAGCCCGGCAATCCGAAATAATAGTCCGCGCCTTTCGGCGTCAAATGCGATTGACCCAGGTGCCATTTGCCGCTCAAACCGGTGTGATAGCCCGCGGCCCCCAGGTATTCGAAAAGAGTCCTTGTCCCGCCCAGCCAATCCCGCTCGCCGATCTCGGGAATAGCCTCTTCCAGCCAGTCATGTATGCCCACCTGCGAAGCGGTCTTGCCGGTCAAGAGGCAAGCGCGCGCCGGCGAGCAGACCGGCGTCGGGGTATAAGCCCGCGCGAAACGCGTACCCGCCGCCGCCAGCGCGTCGATAGTCGGCGTATGCACTTCGGGATTGCCGTAGCAGCCGTTGGCCCAAGCGCCGTGGTCGTCGGTCAGGAATAATACGATATTGGGTCGCTCAATCATCTTCGATCTCCATAAGGTTCGGAAGAACCGGCAGAAGTGTAGTCCATCACTAGCGTCTGCATAACCCCGACGGCGGGTTTCGACGGGCAGTTGATCTCAAGGCGCGCTGGATAAAAGAAGCGCAATTCGTCCTCAAATGCTGGGAAAATGCCATCAATTTGCCCTCGTTTTGGGTAACAGTATAGATACAGTATGTATACGGGGGGGGGGGGTATACATACTGTATCTATAC
>WTGF01000046.1 GCA_011525385.1 Chloroflexota bacterium
TCGTGAATTTCAGCAAGTTAAATCCCAAATCCAATGTAGAGTCACCCTTCCCCAAAGCATTGGGGAAGGGCCGGGGACGGGGTAGAAAAAAACTGTCATGTCCTCAGCGCCTCACGGGGGAAGTATCCCGAATCATCAGGGAAGGGTGACTCGTTGTTGATGTTGGAATGTCCCGCAGAATTTGCATGATTAACCTGGTTTTACTTAGTTGCTGGGATTGTTGTCGAATTCTCCGTCCATGTACTGGCTGTAGCTGAGGTAGCCTTTCCAATTGTCGAGCGGCGATGTGCTGATCACTTGATGCATTTGCTCGTCCGTAGCATATATGGCCGTGACTACTGGAGAGAGCTCGTCCAGGACGCCGTTGGGGCCCGAGACCGCGGCGTAGAGAAAGGCGGAAATTTCCGGATAAATGAGAACGAGCAGGTATTCTTTTTCGCTAAAGGGCATGCCCGTCACGTATTGTGGTTCGCCTAATACCTGGATCAGCTCTCCGACGAGCGCCTGTGGCGCCAGTTGCAGCACCATTCCGGCTACCAGGCCCTCGTCGTCACTAGCGACTTGGCAGCAAGGGGCGCCGTCTCCGTAGCTGAAGACAATACCCGTATCGGATGCTCCCGTGATCCTGATCGAATCAAGCCCGTTCAAGATCGCCAAGGCGTCGCGCATGTCCGTTACACCGGGCCTGATGTTTTGCCAGCAGGGGGGGCCGCAGGGGTCTCCCGTGAGCAAGCTGATATCCGGCAACATGGTGGGATCCAGAACGGCGGGTTCGGGCGGGCCGATGGTGACCCCCGGCGATCCATCGGCCAGGGCGACCAGCAGATCCAAAGGCGCTCCGCCCCGATCCAGGGCTTGCCCTCCCGCGAAAATGACATCGGGTTTGCCGCCGGTTCGCCCCGCGCGGATAGCCGGCGTGCCAGAAACGCCTTGGGTCTGTCCCAGTCTGGTATCGATGAGAAACTGAATTGAACGCTCCATGCAGTTTGCCAGGGCCGCGGCGTCAAGAGCGAGTGATTCGGCGACTTGGTCGGCGCTGTCCGCACCGAGTTCACGTTCTTTCGCCATCTCGAAGAGTAAATCATGCGCGTCCCAGAACTTTCTGATATCCAGGTGGCCGACGCATTCCGCGATTCGAGCGGTCCCCACAGAGTATTGCGGGTCGACCACGGGGAAGAGGCGAAACTCGAATTGCGCCATGCCCGTCCGAACATGCGACTCTATAAAGCTGTGTACGGTCTCGACGTAGGACTGGCAATGCGGGCAGAGGAAATCTTCGAAGGCGACGATGGTCAGGGGCGCGTCCGGCGCGCCCAGGACGAAGGCGCCGTCGGCGCCGCGGAAGGTGCTGAGGCCCGCGTAACGCCCGTCTTCAATCTTGAGGGCGTCTGAAGTCTGTGGGCGTAGCGCGTCAACGAGGGCGGGGAAATGTTCCGACAGGGCATGGGTGATGGCTACCGGCGCCGCGTCATCGTATTGTACAAATAGAGACGGCGTACCTTGCACGCCCAGATCCAGCCCGTAGCGTTGATCGATTTGATATTGGTTCGCCTCTGAGGCGCAATCGACGAGCTGGGCGTGGTCGAGGTCGAGCTGTTCGGCGACGCGAAGCGTCGACTCTGGGGTGAATCCATCGTCAGCAGCGATGTCGAACAACAGGTCGCGCGCGGGCCAAAATGAACCCGGAGACAGGGTATGGGCGCATTCCGCAAGGGACGCGCTAAGCGGAGACAAGAGGGGATCAACGACCGGGAACATGCGGTATTCGTATTGCGCCTCCCCGCTCAAAACGTATTTCCGGATGAATTCCCTGATTACCGGCTCGTAGTTTTGGCAATGACCGCAAAGAAAATCGGAGAACTCGATGAAGCGCATGCGCGCGCGCTCATCCCCCAGGACAAAGGCGCCGTCGTCCGTCCGCGATTGCGGCGCCCCCGCGTAAGGATTCTCCATATTTTGCGCCCAAGTTGCGGCGCCGATGGAAACAGCCAGCAGAATGGCCAATACAATCAAAGTCAATCGAAACATCACAGTCCCTCTTTTTTCTCCGGGTTCTTCTAGTGTCGCACAAATAAGCCAGCATTCAATCCTTGTATGTCGCGGGCATCAAGCAGTAGACTATGCGGTCTGAAGAAATTGTACAGGGGCATTGATGGCGCCCGCCGACCGTTTTGTAAGCGAGATCAGTTTCCACGTCCGTTACGCCGAAACGGACAAGATGGGCATCGTGCATCATGCCGCCTATTTGGTGTGGTTTGAAGAGGGGCGCAGCGCGTATATTCGAGAACAGGGATTCAGTTACGCGGCGGTGGAGCGCGCTGGTCACTTCCTGGCGGCCGGGGAACTGGAAGCGAAGTATCTCATGGCTGCGCGGTATGATCAAGAAATAACCGTGCGCACCTGGATTGCCGACTACAGGAGCCGCACTGTCAGCTTCGCTTGCGAGATCGTTGACGCGCTTAGCGGAGAGCGCCTGTTCAAGGCGAGGCTGAAGCTGGTCTGTCTGGACAGCGCCGGGCGGGTCGCGCGGTTGCCGGCGGCTTGGTCGGCTTGGCTGGCGCCATCAGGTGATGGATAGCGCGCCAAATGGCGGTAATTTGGGACCACTACAACCCTCACCCCAAACCCCTGGTCCCCCCTCAGTCCCCCCGTTCTCGGGGGGCAGAATCATAAAGGGAGAGGGGCTTATGCCACAGCCGCTCGGCGCGTAATCGGCGGATTTGGGCTACCGCGCTCACACAAAATAATAGACCGGTTCGGCTACCGCAGATCGCGGTTTATTAGAAAAGAGGCGCAGAGACCACAGAGATTTTTGGCGGGCGACACAAGGGTCGCCCGAAACACCTGGCCGGAGCGGTGGGCGAGCCAAGGCTCGCCCCTACGGGTTTCGAGGTAGTTGGAGATGGGATTCGATGTTTTTTGGCCGCGCGGGCGCGGAGGATTTTAACCACCGAGGAGACCGAGGGCACAGAGGGGACAGAGGGGACTGTTTCGAGCGAGTTGATAGGTCGCGTAGGTCGCGTAGACACTGACCGCCGACACTGACCGCCGGTCGCCCCGACAATTTTCACGTTGGACGGTTGTTATCGCGGCGCATGGCTTCGAACATATCCTCTTCGCATGATATTAGGCCCCCCTGCATGGGGCGATTTTACCTTTGATTTGCAGCTATGTTATACTACGGCGCATACTTAGGCGGATATGAAATCGGAGCGAGTTTTGATGGTCACTTATGCGGAACGTCCATGGACCGAGAACTATGATGTGGGTATGCCGACAGCGCTTGAATTCCCCGAAGTTCCATTGCACCAGTTCTTAAAAGATACGAGCGCGAGAATCCCGCAGAACACGGCCTTGATCACGCCGGCGGCTTTGCCCGTGATCGGGCGCGTCAGCAAGAACTTTACGTATGCGGAACTTGACCGCGCCTCGGATGCTTTGGCGGCGGCCCTGGTCGATCAGGGACTCAAGAAGAGCGATCGCGTCGCTATCGTGATGCCGAACTCGGTGGCCTTTGTGATCAGTTTTTATGCGATTCTGAAGGCAGGCGGCGTAGTTGCCGCGACAAATCCGACCTATCCCGCGGACAAGATGGCTCATCAGATCAATGATTGCGACGCCGAATTTGTACTGACGATGACGCTCTTTTATGGTCTGGTGAAACAAGTTCAGCCGCGCACAAAAGTACGGACAGTCATCGTCGCCAATGTCAAGGAGTACCTGCCGCCTTTGGCGAAGTTTTTGTTCACCATCGCCAGGGAAAAGAAGGACGGTCATTTTTTGGCCAAGTTGGAAAGCGGCGACCACTGGTTCCAGGATCTCTTGCGAGATTATGACGGCAAAAGGGCGGCGGTTGCGGTTGGGCCCGAGGACCTGGCGATTTTCCAATACACCGGCGGGACCACCGGCGTACCCAAAGCCGCCATGTCCAAGCATCGCGCTTTGGTGGCAAACATGCTGCAAGCGGAAGGCATATTGGATCTATTAGATACCTCAAGCGAGGACGAGATCTTTCTCGGCGGGATACCGTTTTTCCACGTATATGGATTGGTCGTTGTTGTCAGCACAAGCGTCTACAGGGGCTGCAAGATCGTACTGGTGCCGAATCCGCGTGATATCGACGATGTGCTGGGCAATATCGAGACTTTTCGCACGACGTTGTTTCCCGGTGTTCCAGCTCTTTACAATGCGATCAACAACCATCCCCGGGTTAAAAGCGGGGAAGTGGATCTGAGTTCGCTGCACTTGTGCTTGAGCGGATCCGCGCCTTTGCCGCTGGCGACGAAAGAGGAATTCGAGCGACTTTCGGGCGGTTCGGTGCTGGAAGGTTTTGGCATGAGCGAGGCGCCGACCGCAACCCACGTCAACCCGATCTATAAGGAAAACCGCCCCGGATCGATTGGCTTGCCGCTGCCGGAAATGGACATGCGCATTGTCAGCCTCGAAGACGGGGAGAGTGATGTGCCGGTTGGTGAGGTGGGAGAGTTGGTGATGGCCGGACCCAATGTGATGGTTGGCTATCACGGCATGCTGGAAGAGACACAAAACGTGCTGAGAGAGAAGGACGGCAAGCGCTGGCTGTATACGGGGGATATCGCGCGGATGGACGAAGACGGCTATTTCTATATCGTCGATCGGAAAAAGGACATGGCGCTGATAGGCGGCTTCAACGTCTATCCAACAACGGTGGAGAAGGCTATAAGCGCTCATCCCGCGGTGTTGGAAGTGGGCGTTGCCGCCATCCCTCATCCGGAGAGAACGGGACAAGAAGCGTTAAAAGCCTGGATCGTTTTGAAACAGGATCAGGATGCCACAGCGGAGGATATCATCGAATTCCTTGAGGACAAACTGGCGCAGTACGAGATTCCACGACGGATTGCGTTCATTGAGGAATTGCCCAAGACCGCGGTTGGAAAAACCTTGAGGCGAGAACTGGTGCAACTGGAGGCGGAAGCGGGCGGATAGATTGTCGTCTTCGGCGGCAATCCAGCCCCAGGGGTAAGCGCTAGCAAATACAATTCACCACAGCCGCTCGGCGCGTAACCGGCGATTTTGGGCTACCGCGCTCACACAAAATAATAAACCTGCTCGGCTACCGCAGATCGCGGTTTATTAAAAAAGAGGCGCGGAGGCTAGTCCAAGTTAGTCATGCGAAAAAGTGATCTATCCACTACAACCTCTCCCCCCCGGCCCCCTCTCCATTGCAATGGAGAGGGGGAGCGCTAAAAGCGGGATTTGGAATAGATCCAGAACTTTCGATACAAATGAGAGTTTTTCGGATTATTTTATTGGTATTACTGAGAAATTTTCTTGGCCACGGAGAAGCAGATCCAAAAAGTAATGCAACTCCAGAATAATAGTCGGTGGTAGGGGCGACCCGTCGGGTGGCCCGCAAAACCTAGCTGGAACGGTGGGCGAGCCAAGGCTCGCCCCTACAACGATTTTGCGAATTGTTGCATGACTTACCTGGACTCACTGAGAGAACAGAGGGGACTGTTTTGGGTGACCTGGTAGGGCGCGTCGACACTGCCCGTCGGTCGCCCCTAGGAATTTCGGCATTAATGGACGTTGTAGGGGTCAGCCAGCTGACCCGTCGCAATCGCAGGGTGTTAATTCAAACATGTCCGCTCTTCCGCCGGCTCCCGGGGGAAGTATCCCGAGGCATCAGGGAAGAGCGTTCTGAGTCATTATGGTCTTTTGCTTTTATGCGCCAGTGACAGTGCCTGGTCGCAGATCACGGTTTTCAACAGCATCCTACGGTTTGACTTGCGCTTGGATTATTACATTTCACTACATAGGGAGATGTGATTTTCGCAACAGTTTGGAAAATGTAGCAGTGTTCGGTCTTATTTTTGCGGGGAGAGCAAGCGATGCGGTTTTGGAGATGCGGCATTATTCTTGGGGTTAGGCAGCGCTTATAGACAGGTAGAGCGGAGTATGTTTTTCCTTTATCGTCACCTGTTAGCATATTATTGTTTGTGATACACTATAACAATAACAAACCAAATTCGATAAACGAGATCGCGTATCATGAGCATACAAGGCAGGGTTCAGCCCGCGCTTGAAGTTTTCAACAGATATGCAGCAGATGCGAAAATAGTCCTTTTACATCCTACAAATCGGTTACGGAACGTCTTACTTGCCAGTCTAGTAGGCGATCCCGATATCCGCAGTTTCTACTATTCATTCGATCTAGACGACATTAACTTGCTCAATTTTATGACTAGTTTCACAGACGGCATGTCGAGCCAGCACGCGACTTTCGGCCGTTATATCAATTTGTTGCAAAGCAAGGTTCTAAAGAATCCCTACAAATACCTTGACGAAGTCTTGCGCGCTTTTGTAAGTGAATTGAGCGAATTGCACGAAGGCGAGTATTATCTGATATTGGATGAGTTTGACCGCGCCGACCGCGCCGATGACGTTCAGCGTCTTATTGAACGCCTGTCCCATTTTTTGCCGGAGAGGTGCAAGCTCGTAATCAATACACGCACCTTGCCTCGTATGCCGTGGCTGTCGATGATTGCGAAGGGGCACGCTGTTATCTTGCGGGATGACCATCTCGTTCGTGAGGATTTCTATCAGAATCGAAATAGCGAAGGCGCGGAGCTCAAAGTGCTATCGCTGGGCCCGGGATATGTTTTCCTGGGCGATCATCTGGTTGACCGATGGGAAGGGCATTTACCGCGTTTGCTGTTGTTTTTCACGCTGGATCGCCCCGTAGTGACGCGTAACGAGATTTGCGAGACATTTTGGCCGGGGCTGGATATTGATCAAGCTGTCAACGTTTTCCATGTTACCAAACGACGGTTGCACAAGGCGCTGGGAATCGACGCGCTGATGCACGACGGGACCTATTACCGCATTGACCCGGGAGTACCATTTTACTTTGACGCATTCGAATTCATTGAAGCGCTCATGGTTGGGCGATACGGCGAGCCCGATGATCCCTTTGAAGTTTGGCAGCAAGTTGCCAATTTGTATCGCGGTCCGTTTTTGCAGGGGCATAATGACCAATGGATTCTGGAGCGGCGCGAGGCATTCCAGATTGCTTATATCGAGGCGCTTGAAAACACCGCGGCGTATTGGGCGCAGGACGGGAAGCACGAATTGGCGCTGCATACCTTGACGCGGGCGCTTGATACGGACTACGCGAATGAAGCGATTCACAAGAAGCTGTTGAGACTGTACGTGCATTTGGGGCGTCGGGCCGAGGCAGTTACGCACTACCGGTCACTGGAGAAATGGGCCAAGTCATCAAAGACAGGTCTTTCCGGCGAAATCCAGCAGTTATTCAGCGACATCATCGCGTAAGTGGCACCAAGAAAGTAATGAGAACTTCGAATGCCGCTTTTCTAACCCCTCCCCCGGCCCCTCCCCAAAGCTTTGGGGAGGGGTGACTCGCCTTTGAGAAAAGGATTTTACATGACTAACTTGGTACTACTTAGATTGGTCAAGCGTATCGCTTGAAGGGTTGTGGAACGCCCCTGGCAGGACTCGAACCTGCGACCAACGGTTTAGAAGACCGGTGCTCTGTCCACTGAGCTACAGAGGCAATTGGCAAAATTGTAGGAGTGGTCCCCAAAGCTGTCAATGCTGTAGGGCTCAAATTGCTCGCCCGACGAGCAGAAACTGAATGATCCGGGCGACTCACCGAGTCGCCGCTACCTGGCATTTCGGGTTAAGGATCTCATGTCAAAGACTGGCTACGAAGTGTTTCAACTAAAAAGGATACAGTAGCCTCAAATTGCTGGCTCCGCCCGTTGTCTCTTCTTCTACAGTCTAGTATAATTAATGAAGAGGATCATCGTCCTTTATTCGGAAAATTGTCAGTATTCTTGTTGGCATTTTTCGGTGAAAATCGGGGCCTATGAATGGCCTCGTCGGTTAGTGTTTGGCTGTCAGGAGACACCATGGCGAAAGACAAGGCAATAGTAGAAGAGCAGCAGAATGGCTATACCGCGAAGAACATCCAGCAGCTGAGTCCGCGAGAGCACGTACGCCGACGCCCGGGCATGTATGTCGGGGGCACCGATGCGAGCGCGCTACATCACTTGATCTATGAGGTCGTCGACAACTCAATTGACGAAGCCTTGGCCGGGCGCTGCGATCGAATCGAAGTGAGTTTGCACGAGAACGGCGGGGCGACGATCCGGGATAACGGCGTCGGCATTCCGGTCGATATGCACGAAAGCGGCAAGCCTGCGCTCGAGGTGGTCATGACGGTGATAGGCGCGGGCGGAAAGTTCGACAACGAGGTTTACACTGTCAGCGGCGGCTTGCATGGCGTCGGCGTGTCGGCTGTGAACGCCCTGTCCGCTGAATTGACGGCCACGATATATCGCGATGGCCATGTATGGCGGCAGACCTATGAGGAAGGCTTGACCACAAGCCGCGTCAAAAAGGTACGAAGGCTCCGCGACGGCGAGGATACGGGTACTGTGATTTCATTTGTACCGGACTTCACGGTCATGGAAGAGAACGCATTCAACTTCCATACTTTGATGACACGTTTTCGGGAAATGGCTTTTGTGACTCGGCAAGTGACGATTGTACTGCGCGATGAACGAGCCAAGCCGATTCCGCGCGAGGTCACCTACTATTTTGACGGCGGCTTGCGTTCCTTCGTGCGTTACTTGAATCGCAGCCGCCGCGCCATCCACAATATCATTCATGCGGAGCGGGACATTGAATTCGTGGATCGCAATGACGCGTCCTACAAGATCGGCGTCGAAGTAGCGATGCAATACTCGGACGTAGCAATCACAACAGAGTTGGCTTTTACCAACACCATCAATACGCCGGACGGAGGCACGCATGTCACCGGCTTGCGGTCGGCAGTAACGGGCGTGATCAACCGATACGCCAGGAAAGCGGGGTTGCTGAAAGAAAAGGACGGAAACTTTTCCGGCAATGACACGCTGGAAGGGCTAACCGCGATAGTCAGCGTCAAGCATCCGGATCCGCAATTCGAGAGCCAGACAAAGGTCAAGCTTCTGAATCCGGAGGTGCAGGGCGCGGTTTCGCAAGTCGTAACCGAGTCGCTAAACGAGTTTATGGAGACGAATAGCCGCGAAGCGCGTCGAATCGTTGACAAGTGTATGACCAGCAAACGCGCGCGCGAGGCGGCCAAGAAAGCGCGGGATTTGGTTCGCAGCGGTCCCAGCTTGCTGGAGAGCAGCACGTTGCCGGGCAAATTGGCTGATTGCTCGCAGCGCGGCGAAAGCGCCGAAATCTACCTGGTCGAGGGTGACTCGGCCGGCGGCAGCGCCAAGCAGGGCAGGGATCGCCATTTTCAAGCGATTTTGCCGCTGCGCGGCAAGATACTGAATACAGAACGGGCGCGCATCGACAAGATGCTGGACAACAACGAGATCAAGTCTTTGATATCGGCATTGGGCACCGGCATCCACGACGAGATGACGATCGAGAAGCTGCGCTATGGCCGGGTGATCATCATGACGGACGCGGATGTCGATGGCAGCCACATCCGCACCTTGCTTTTGACTTTCTTCTTTCGGCACATGCCGCAGATCATCCAGCAGGGGCATCTCTATATTGCGCAGCCGCCGATTTATTTATTGAAAAACGGCAGAAAGATGCAATACGTTTATCCTCAAGCCGGACTGGATGACGCGCAACTGTTGGAGCGGTCGATCAAGGTCTTCAAGAATAAGGACAAGGTGAGCATTCAGCGCTATAAGGGTCTGGGCGAGATGAATCCGGATCAGCTATGGGAGACCACGATGGATCCCGAGACGCGGACGCTGCTGCAGGTGACGATTGAAGACGCGGCGGACGCGGACAAGGTATTCGACATGCTGATGGGCGCTAGCGTGCCGCCGCGCCGGCGTTTCATCCAGACGCATGCCAAGCAGGTGCGCAACCTGGATATTTAGGTCATCAGACACGTTCGCGGCTATAGGGCTTGTCCGGTACTGGGTCATGTTGATGCGCGTTTTTTACCCCTCCCCCGGTCCAGCGCCCTTCGGTTCTCCGCTCAACGGCTGAGGACATGACAGGTTTTTTTCTACCCCATCCCCGGCCCTTCCCCGAATCATCGGGGAAGGGTGACTCTACATTGGATTTGGGATTTAACTTGCTGAAATTCACGAAAATGAACATATAATACCATCTTCTTGTGGCGCGCTCCCCCTCTCCGATGCTTCGGGAAGGGGACTGGGGGGAGGGGTTGGCCTTGAGATATGCGCGATATTCAAACCTGTCATGTCCTCAGCGCTCAACGGGGGGCGGAAACCCCGAAGCATCAGGGAGGGGAGCCAAGGTCGTCCTAAGTCAGCTTCAAACAAGGCGCTAGCCGACAAGACTTATAAGCCGGAAGACTTCGCATCTTGTTCGGTCCAGCCTTGGGGGTCGCGCAGGGCTGTTTCTTGTTGGGCGCGCTCCAGGGGGCGGCGCTCGAAGAGGGCGAAGAGGATCGAGAAGATGAGGCTCAATAATGCCAGACCCACGAGGATAACGATGATGGGGCTGAGGGTGATGCCGGCTACTTCCAGCATGTCGGGATGGAGGACCAGGACAGATGCGCAGACGGTGGGCAGGATGGCCACGAAGCAGAGTCCGGAAAGAAAGTTGAAGATGGCGGCCGGGGCGCCGCCATAAATCGGTTGCTGTCCGGTTGAGCGGCGGTGGACAGTCCAAGCAAGCCAAGCGATCAGGGCCAAAAGGGCTATCAGTACGATCGTCTTTAGATCCATGGCATCATCTCGCTCTCGATAGATTCACGGGATGGCAAAGGGAAGCAAATTAGGCAGTATCAGGTAAGTAATGAGAATTCCAAATACCGCTTGTCTAACCCCTCCCCCGGCCCCTCCCCAATGCATTGGGGAGGGGAGTTTAGTCGCCGAGTATTGCGATCTCTTGCATAAGTAACTTGGTATCACCTAGAACAGGGAGTATATGAAAACGCCGGCGGGGCTTGCGCTGCCAAACATGATCACGAGAGCGAAGACCAAGAGCGTGATCACCAGTGGCAACATCCAATACAATTTGCGTTTCCACAAAAAGGCAAGCAACTCGCCGAGTACGCCCAGGCGCATGAAGAAATCCTGAACTGCGCTCGGCGTATTCTTGCCTGTTTTGGCTTTGGAAGTCATTCTGTCTCCTTGCCGTTCTCCAATGGAATCAAAGGGGCTTCCGCAGCACATGCGATCCAAGGACCAACATATCAATATCACTATTGCGGAAGGTGTTGAAAGCTTCTTGGGGCGTGTTGACGATGGGCTCGCCCCGCAGGTTAAAGGACGTATTGAGAACAACGGGCACGCCAGTGGCGTCGCCAAACTGCTTGACGACATCATAGTAGCGCGGGTTGGTATCACGGTCAATGGATTGCAGCCGTCCCGTGCCTTCGTGGTTGACGGCATGGATTTCCGACTGTTTGTCCGATTTAATGGGAGCGACCATCAACATATAGCGAGGCGTATCGTGCTCGGCGACCTGGGGATAGTCAAAGTATTCCGGCGAGCGCTCGCGGAGTATAACCGGGGCGAAGGGCCGAAAGGGTTCGCGAAATTTGATCTTGGTATTGACGATTTCTTTCATTTCTTCGCCGCGGGGATCGGCTAGAATACTGCGATTCCCCAGAGCGCGCGGACCCCATTCGAATCGGCCCTGGTGGAACCCAATAACCTGCTGCCGGGTCAGCGCGTCGACGATAGTTTCGGTCAACTTGCATTCGTCGTCAAAGGATTCATAGCGCAAGCCGGCCGCCTCGAGGAATGATCTGCAATCGGCGTCGTCATAACCCTTGCCGAAATAGGCGTGTGATTGCACCCATTGGCGCGGTTTGCCAAGGACGATATGCCAGGCCCACAGGGCCGCGCCCAAAGCGCCGCCATCGTCACCCGCCGCCGGCTGAATCCAGAGTTCTTCAAAGGGGGTTTCTTTCAGGATGCGCCAGTTGGCCTTGGTATTGAGGGCGACGCCGCCGGCCATCACCAGCTTTTTCATGCCGGTCTTATTGTGCAGATAGGTGGCGATGTTAATGAGCGTATCTTCGGTGACTTGCTGCACGCTAGCGGCGACATCGGCATAATATTGATTCGTTTGCATGGCCAGTTTTTCGTCCACACGATGGGGCTGTGTGCTGGCGGTAAAGAATTCACTGTCGGGGTCGCGCTTTTCCCCAAACAGATCGAGAAATTTATCACTATAACTGCGCGTGGTGGAGCGATGAAAGTCGAAATAGGACATATCGAGGCGAAATGATCCCGTTGTCCGGTCAGCCGCGACAAGCTTATAAACTTTGTCCAAATATCGCGCCTCGCCATAAGGGCTCATACCCATGACTTTGTATTCGCCGTTATTGACGCGGAAGCCGAGCCAGGCAGTAAATGTGGAATAGAGCAGACCTAAAGAATGCGGGAAGCGCTGCTCTTCAAAAAGGTCGATGGTCGGCGACATGGCATCAGCCTCGCCGAGGGAGCTTTTGCCGACGCCCAAGGTAGTTGTCGTCCATTCTCCGACGCCGTCCACGGTCAGAATCGCGGCTTGCTGGTACGGGCAGGCGAAAAATGCGCTGGCGGCGTGGCTCATATGGTGATCGCAAAAGAGTATTTTGTCGTTGGGAACGCCGATCCCGCGGGCCAGGTGGCTGCGCACCCAGAGTTTATCCGTCAACCAAGCGAGCATGGACTCCCGCCAGAGGCCGGATGAACGGGGAAAGGTGTTCAAGGCTGTCTGCAATATACGTTCAAACTTCACCAGGGGCTTTTCGTAAAAGACCACGTAGTCAAGTTCATCAGGCGTAATCCGCGCCTGTTCGAGGCAGAATTCCGCGGCAAGTTGGGGAAAGCCATTGTCATGTTTGACCCGCGTGAAGCGTTCTTCCATGGCGGCGGCTAGCAACTCGCCATTTTTGATGAGCGCGGCGGCGGAATCGTGATAAAAGGCTGATATGCCCAGAATATACATACTCAGCCTTGCTCTTTGGCCGATTCAAGATCAGACGGGACCGGTTCGCGCAACTGCCAGGATACTTCCGCATTGCGGAGGCGCAGGGGATCCATGAACAGCGCGGACAGAAGCCCAAAGGGCAAGAAGATTGTGAAGTAGAACAGCGTCGCGATGAATCGTCCATTGCCGTCGGCGACGATGCTGGAATTGAGACTGAAGCGCTCCCAGGCGATTTTCCAGAGTTTTTTCAAGTGATTAGTTCTCCCGCTACGCGTTGAGGTATAAGATCACCACCAGAACAAACCGTTCCGTAAGCGGCGACAACAACTTTCAAGCCTACACTAATTCAGGAATTTCTGCAGTTCCTGACGGGCAAGATCGTGTCCCAATTGATTCCAGTGCGTATCGGCAAAGAAATAGGGCGATTGCCCGTTTTCTATCGCCTGGCGCAAAGCCGGTGTCAAATCCAGGAACTCGATCTGTTGTTCCAGGGCGACTGACAACCAGAGATCGCGCTGCGCGGAAATATTTTTGTCGATCATTTCTGCAGCAAGCGTGGAAGCAGGCCCGGCAACGAAGGACGCGATCGCCCCTTTGCTGTCGGCGTTCAGGTATGGCCAGTACAGTTCGGCCTTCTGCGGGATATACATCATGACAAAGCGGGTTCCCCCCGCGTCCAGATTTTGCGCCATATCAACTATTGCGGTCAGGGTGGTTTGGAACATGTCGCTGTCACGCAAGGCGTCGGCGTCCAAGGCGAGAATCGGGAGTATCTTGTCGAAAAACGCGACGGGAGTCGCCTCTCCGGTATCGGCAATTTGCGGATAATGGCAGTCCTTAATGTTTGCTTTGTGAATCGTATCGCGGACATACAATGCGAGGTGAACGGTCACCAGATACTCCAGGGGAGAGCGATTTTGGCGCACTCGGTCGGCAATTGTCTTGCCTTGACGCCGCATTTCCTGGAAAACTCGATTGTCGGAGAGATCGTTGCCCGCGAAGTAGGCCAGGACGACCGTATCGGGCTGAAGCGATAATCCGTATGCGTTGAGCAAGAGACTTTGTTCGATCGTGCCACTACCGGGGAATGCCAATGAAAGCATCGAGTCGGAAAGCCCGGTCCAGAAGGGGTTCTGTATCGCTTCCGCGGCCGTGAAGGAATCTCCAAGGACGACCAAATCAAGATCGTCCGGCCAGGGTTCCTGATTGCGGAAGCCGTGACGGTCGCGCGTGAATGTGACCGTGTAAGGTTCAAAAAATTGCGCGTGATCGGTTGAGAGGCAGGTTAGACGGAACAGGTCGCCAGAATACTGATCGACGCGTATCTCGACAACTTCGCCGGCAGGAGATTCTCTCGCCCCGTGTTCCGTCACTAAACGAAATCCAGATCGCTCGCGATATTGCGGCATACGCCCTATCAGATCCCCCGGCAAGTGGAGAAAAGCAAGCTGAAATGCAATCTCGAGCAGGATGATGGTGGCAGAGAGTACAAGGGATAGCCGCAACAAGTATTTGAGGGCGCTTGTCAATGGTTTACCTCAGTAGTTCCGAGCAAGCAATGAGCATGTGGAGGCATCGCTTTTCTACCCCATCCCCCCGAGGCATCGCGGAGGCCAGGAGATCTTTTCATCGGTGGTCAGGTCACCGCAAAAGCCTGATTTTATTTCGGTGATTTTCGGGCGACCTGATAGGTCGCTGTTGAAATTCTACCCCA